>NZ_CALEMI010000113.1 GCF_937910895.1 uncultured Dokdonia sp.
AGAAATCATAGATGAAAAACAGCAGAGTCTTGACAAATACTTACGCCAATTAGAGACCACCCGTAAACGAATCGAATCCCACATTGGCTTGTGGCAGATTGGGGATGCAGTCAAAGTCCCATCAAGCTATAGCGCTTCGATTGCACCTTCATGGGGCGTGTTCTTGGGGGTTAGTATTGGCAACAGCGCCAAAAATCCCTATACCCTTGGAAATATTCGATTAAACTTCGCAGTTACAGATAGCCGTAAAGCGCTGAGTGTTTCCTTAAATGAAGGAGGAGATAATGATCTTCTAAGTGCTATTTTTAAAGAAAGTAAATCTACTGCTATTACCGAAAGAGAGCAAGAAGAAGTACTTACCCTATGGAATAATCGTATTAAAGAGGCCTCTGTCAAGCGTGAACAGCGCCAAATCCTAACAGAAAATATTCTAGCCTCGGCTGGGTATATTGATGGAAAAAACAGATTGATTAAATACAATACCAAAAATGGAGCAATTCAAAGTGGTATTCTACTATCAAGAGATACGGATGCTTCTTTTTATAGCCAAAGTAGCTATCCCATTAGTGAGGCACTATCTAAGATTACAGATTTGGCTATTGGGGGTTATTTTAAAGCAAATAAGGACTCGGTACGATTTGAAAAAATAAGCGCTACGACCTTTAGTGTGTTCCTTGAAAAGAAGGAACTCTACAAGGCGATTATTGATCCTGAACTGCAAAAACTCTTAATCCCAAGAATGGGAGCTGACTCAAACGAGTTACCAGATTTCGTGCAAAACGGAAATGAAATGACAGGGGTTATTTCCCTGTCTCACCTCCCTTCTTTTTTAAACAAACTCAATGAGTATGGTATCTATTACTTTGATGGCACAAAACAGGTCAAAGAATTAAAAGAAGAAAACGAAAAAGACTGGCGGTCGCGGACCGAGCGATCTAAGGAGCGTTATGTGTATGAATTGGGAACAGCGTATGGCAAATCAAGTCATCCAAGTGCAGGCTTTGAAAACTTCTTTGAAGGAGATGGTCAGTACCCATTAGGGCGTGTGGTGTATAACAGACGGCTTTCTGATAAGGAGCGGTATAATTTCACGCTCATCCCTGTTTTTAGAAATGCTACGGAATCCTATACACTATGGAAAAATGCGAGTAGTGATACTAAGGTATACGCTGACTTTTTAGCCCTTGTAGAGATCCTTAGTGATACTCCATTATTTAAAGCCATTGAAACCCTGGGGTATTTCATCTTTAACCATCCCCATGAGAGTGGGAATACAGAATTTGTCTTTGGTAGATACAGCGCTTTGGAATTAGGAAAAGCATCGTATAGTGAGGAGATTAGTAGGGTTACTCCCTTAACAGAATTTGTGGCAAAACTCCAATTACATCAAGAATTAGAACAAATACTATGACAACAAATCAGCGATATAAACAGTTAAAAATCGATATTCCCGAGATGGATCAGGTTCCCAATTTTATGAAGATTTTGGATGATTTGATTTGGGGGAATAATGTCTTTCTAGTGGGATCGGCAGGAACAGGAAAAACCACCCTTGCAGAAAAAGTGAGTTATTCTCTTTTTGGTCGTCACGAAAGGGATAAAAAAGAGCTTCCCTACATCACGATTAATTGCAGTCAGTGGACTTCCCCTACCGAGATTAAAGGTGGACAAACCATGACGGGCTATAAAGAAGGAGGACTCATAGAGGCATGGCAAGATGGTAAAATTCTTATCCTAGATGAGATGCCCAAGCTTGATCCAAATACGGCAAGTTTACTCAATGATGCCTTAGCCAAAAGCGCGAGTGAAGAGGCGGTTATTTTTAATGGGCTGAATGAGCCGATTGTAAAACACCCCCATTTTGGGTGTATTGCTACAGGGAATACGACGGGTAAAGGCTTTAGTAAACATTATGTAGGCAATAGTAAGCAAGATGCCTCCCTTATTGACCGCTTTAGCGGATGTATTTATCATGTAGGTTTTAATGAACGTTTAGAAAAAGCTCTGATTTACCCAACCCTTGTATCACATTGTCAAGCCATTCGTACAGCCATTTTACGCTATGAGGCGAAAGATGCTGGGGATGACACTACTGAAGATATTATGACCCTTCGTACCATGCTGAACTTGCAACGTTCATACGTCCTTGAAATGATTCGCGAAATGGGTATCACGGATGACGATGATCATCGATTTAACAGATATGATCATGGTAAAACATTGCACGATGCCCTAGAGAGTTATTTCTGGGTAATGAATAGCGAAAAAGCTAAAAAGATCAAAGTAGAAATCGGCTATGATGGCTTTATAAATACCTATAAATCTGCCGAGGCTAAAACAGAATTTTCAAAAGAATATGCTCGCCGTGTCTAAAGCTCCTATCATACATACCCATTCTTATAAGAAGCAACGCTTTCAATACATCCCTTTTGGGAGTCCTACAGCGTATCATGATTTTGTAGAAAAACAATGCAAGTCCCTATTTATGGGCAATGCACAAACACTAGAAGTGATTATTAAAAATGCGCAAACGCGTATTGTTAAGTCAAGTGATTGGTATGGAAATCCCCCGCCAACATCTATGAAGGATTTAGAAGCGCATCGCTACTTTGGGAAAATGGAACTTTTAGAGGTCATCGCCCCTAAAATCCAAAAGGAACTTGATCGTTATACCGAGCTTGTGGAAGATGAATTACTAAAGCGCCCTCAATTAAGTGCCAACAGTAAAGGTTTAGGCGTATTTTCTTTTGATCGTGCGATGATGGGCTTGTATAAAATCCCCTTTACAAAAGGGAGTAGCGAGTTAGAGAGATTTCATCATCAACTTAAAATTGAACTAGGAAAAGACAAAGCTACTACGGTTAAAAACACCCACCTTTATTTTGAGAATACATCGGCATCCAAACCCACCCTGACCCTTACCCTATTAGCTGGGGCAAATGCCAATATACAAGGCGATGCCTTGTATTATGTGGGCATCGTGGTTGCTTTATTAACCGAGTATTTAGAGAGCTGTCATATAGGAGTTGCTATTGACGTGCTATTAGGCACTTCTTTCGGGGTACATACCATTGTATCGGTCATTAGGGTAAAACCCTTTGAAGAACCACTTGATATCAATCAACTTTTAGTGATGGGAAGTGACCCTCGTTATTTCAGGTTCAATGGCTTTAAAGGGATTATTGCTTTAGCTGATTATTGCGGACTGAATATCCCTAGTGGATTAGGGAAAATCGATGAGCGAATTACTGATGCCTATATGGATCATACCCCCGATGTACTACTGTTTAATCAAAGCTATTCCATAGATAGTGCCGTAAGAGAAGTATCACGTATTCTGATGGAATACAGCCCATAATGGTCATTTTATACCATTCTCATTTCAAAAGGATATAACCAAATTATGAACATGGAAAATTTACAAAAAGACAGTATTAAAAAAATAATGGATCAGGCCGTTTTAATTAATCAGGGATGTAAAGAGTCGTGCTTTGACTTTCAAATAATGACCTCAAATTTTCATAAAGAGACCCTCATTCTTCGATGGGTAGAAGTAGATATTCGTGATGTTGAGCGCCCTATTCAATACTACCGCTATCGCTGTTTTAATGTAGACGGAAGCGCTCAAAACTGCTCTATTCATTACGCAGATCAAGCAGAAGCAAATGCTTTTTTCAAGAGTTTAAGAGCCTATCCTACCCAAGAGTTTACTAATTATAAAAACAAGCGCTATGTATAGATTAAAAGATATAAAACCAAACGAGCTAAAGGATATTGCTATTTCCCATCAACAAGAAATTATACATCAAACAGGAAGCCCATTAGTACTTACCCATGGATATGCACTAATAAAAAAGCATACCCAACATTTTACCATCGATGATCCCACGTCAAAACAAGCAGACAGCTTGCTATTTGAAATCCTAGAGAAGCATCGTAAACAGACTGTCAAAGAATCAGAAATTAAACAACCAGAGATCAAAGAAATTCCTCTTTTAACTAAAGAGGCTATTCGGATTCGTGAAAACGAGCGTTTGCGAATATTAAAATTAGTAAAGCTGAAACTTAGCCTAAACTCAAAAAGCGCATAATTATGACACAAATAGCACAGATAGAAGCCCTTGATTTGACCAAAATCATCAACGAGGATATTAAAAATGAAATTCAAAAACTCATTCAGGAGTATAGCACAGCAGAAGACAAACAGGACTTTATAGAAGCCACTAAAGAAAGTGCGACGCTCATTTTAGAAATGGTGCAAGATGTATATCCAGAGGCTATAGCTGAAAAGGAAAAACCATGTGTGGAAGTGGTGGTTTCTTCAAAAGAAGTTGTTAAACCAACACAAGTAGCTGTCAAAAAAGAGGTTGCCAAGCCAAAACAAACAACGCTTAAAAAAAAGGTCGTTAAACAAAGGAAAGCACCATCATCTAAAAAGGAAAATTCTAAAATTCATACGCCTAAAAAGCAAGAGGTAAAGTCAAAACAAGTTAAAAAGAAGTCTACAAATAAAAAAAACAAACCTGCAACACCCGCCCTAAGTAAGTTAGAGGCATTGCAGAAAGAGGTAGAGGAATGCCGAAAAAGAGGTGCGACACGAAAAAACCCTAAAAAGAAAACCACCACCATCCCTAAGACTATGTATGAAAAGGTGTATAACCACATCAATGCTATTGCGAATTTAGTGCCAGAGCGCTTTAGAGATGACAAGCAAAAAATAGCAGAGGTAAAAAGAATGAGTTTACATATTCATAAAAAAGTGGTCGGTGTTTTTCAGATGAACGAAACCCTGGCAGAAAAAGGAAAGGTCGCACTGAAACAGAAATTTAAAGACATTACTAAAAGAATAGAAGCAAATGACAACAAATAAAAAAATGCTCATTATCACAGGAGCTGGACTCGCCATTGGGCTTGCCGAAGCGCTTTTGTATTATAACCTTGGAAGGAATTCTGATACTAAGGAAGGTTTTCAGTTTGGAATTCCTAAAGGGGCAGAACTTGGCAAAACCCTCGGGATTGTCTTAGCCACTTCGCTAGCCACTGCATTATTATCCAACGGTGTTGAAAGCCTATTAAACAAACAACAATTACAAATTGTATAATCCCTTTTAAACTTATGAAAAAGATCACACATGAGCATTACTTAGATAAGCACTCATTAGAAGTAGCACACTTGCCTAGCGATATTCAAGATAAGATAGGTGTTTTTGGTAAAATGCTAGGATTAGAGAAAGACCTAGAAGGGCAAGATGCTCAAGAATTAGATCGTCAATTACAAGAATTAGACACTGAAATCCTATTGGATATCAAACAAGTTAAAAAGCTCCATAAGGAGCATAACGCTGATCAATCAATAGCAAAAGAAACAAGACCAAAGCCTGATGCGCAGAAAAAGAGTCAGTACGAAGACACCTTACAAGGGCTAATTGATCAAAAAAAGCATAAAAATATTTTGCGCTCTACCCTAAGAGAATTGGGTATTGCTTTGCCTCTCTCAAAGGTGACAATTATTGGAAAGTACTGTATTACAAGAACTTGTTTTTTCACCTATCGATACAGTATATCAGTAATGACTACTTAGGTGTGTTTTTACTGACCATTTACTGACTACTTGAATGACGCATTACTAGGTAGCTAGGTGTTTAAGAATTAACCAAGTAGTAATTGCGCTTGATTTACCATCGGATATCATAAAGATGTAGTTTGATACTATGAACGAGCAAAAGGACATATCGAAAGAGAATCTGACCATTTATGGTTTGCTTGATACGCGGGTACAAGAATTAGTTTCCAAATTTGGGATTACCAGAGCCATTGTGATGTTAGATGGAATAACATCTGGCAAAACGGTTTTAGATGATTCAGAAAAAGAAACGCTGATCATTAATTTTCTAACTGTTCGTGCTAAAAAGCACTTTGGTTTTTCGGGTGACGACTTTTTAGAATCTCAGGATCAAAATGCTAGAGACGCCCGTATGTGTTGTTACTATTTACTGATTAAACACGTAGATATGAACTATCAGACCATCGCTCATTATTACAGACAAAAAAGAAGAAACATACGCTATAATTATAAAAAACTTGAAGAAATAGTAGTGATTAAACCTTTTTACAAAGACTTCTTTAAGCGATTTGATGCGCTAGAAGCTTCATTTATAACCTATTTATTAGAATTAAAAACAAAGTAATGGATGACGAATTAGAAAAAGAGATTCAAGAGGCACTTGATGATACAAATCAAGATCGCATTTTGGAGGTGCCGATTTCAGAGGCACAAAGTCCGCTGAATCAGGCGGTCAAAACAGGCGATATTGCTGATGTTTCTGAAAAAGGAACATCCGATAACGCTAGTTTTCGTAAAACTGCTGAAGATGCGCACGCTCATGAAAAAACGCAGCAAATCATAGCAGATGCTCCACAACAACATATTGGAGAAGAATCTAGTAATTCACAAGAAAAAGAGACTCCACAGGCGATCATATCTGATAAACAAGCTACTCAAACAGCAGAGGCGCTCTTGGGTATGGCAGATAACTTTTTAGCCGTTGGTGGGGGCTTTTTTGTTAAGATTACTAAGCACGAAGAGTTCTTTGAATTTGAGGAACTTGTTGAAGTGATTGATACCCAAAACGAAAAGAATATTAAACGTATTCGTTTGGATCAGGATGATAAAGCACTTCTAACCCCTTTGTTGGCGCAGGTAATAAAAAGCAAAACCAAGCAACTCACCCCTGAACAGCAACTCTTAGGAGCTATTATTTCAGTGATTGTCAAAAAAGCGCAGACAGTCATGGAGGTGCGAAATGAAAACAAATCCCTAGAAGGGCGCATCTTACAGATTGTACGTGAGGCAAAACTCCCAGAGGCTACAAATTCACAACAAGCGCAACAAGCGCAAGAAGAAGCTACAACAGATACAGCGCAAGAAGAAGTTTTTATAAAAGAGCAGGTTGTTGCCCCTAGTTATGATGAGCTAGAAAGTGATGAGCAGGCATTTCATAATACAGCCTATACCCCCACTAGTGTAATGGATGAAATGCACTTAGTCTATGAAGAGGTAAGTACTCCAGAGGTAAATCAAAAGCAAGGGATTACTTCTTCTAGTTCTAAGTCAAGCCAGAAAAAAAGGCAAGCGACAAAGACGACGCTCCAAGATCAAGACGGGGATTTTCAAGACTCCGATGACACTTCCTAGCTGACATCTAAATAGTAACCGATCTACTTCTTTTTAAGGAGGTAGATTAACATCTCTTTTTTTTAAAGAGAGGGTATTCCATCTGCTTATAAAGTAGGATGGCAGGGATCACTCATCTCTTTTTTGAAAAAAACAATCACGTAAAAAAAATTAAAAACCTATGGGCTATGAAGATAACCACTAAGCGCCAACCTATGATTATGCTTGTTTGTGGGGAGACGGGTGTTGGAAAAACCTATCGGAATAAATTAGAGATCTATCAGTATATGCAACAGCATTTAGCCGTTGGTAAAAAGGGACGAAAAGTATTAGCTTTTGATACCAATGATGATGATTATCCAGAATTTACAACGGTAGACCCTAATCATATCAAATCACTTTCCAAGATTCATGCACGGCGTATCCGTCCTTTTAATCCTGATGGCAGTCCGATGGACACTTCTCAAAAGCGAGAGGTCATTGAAAAGATTATGAAGCATTATAAAAATGGGATGGTGGTCTTGGATGATATCGATCATTACATGGCAGGGGCTAAAGGTCAGAATATGATTGGTGCTTTATGTACGGTCAGACACAAAGGGATTGATGTGTTACTTACTCATCAATCAGTCGCTAAGATTACCACTTCAGAATGGCAAAACTGTACGTGGCTTAGACTACATCATCAAGTGGATGATGTGACTCGGTATCGGGATCGTATTCCCAAATACAATTTGGTACGTATTGCTCAACTAATTGTGGATGATCATTATGAATTGTCTTCAAGGGCTTTTTCTTTAGGTCAAATATCTGAAAAGAGATATCAGGTATTAAAGAGTTTTTTCGTGTATGTCAATATGCGAGAACAACAGATTATAGGATGCAGTAAAAAGAGCTATATCAAAGCTGTAAAACGATTTATAGATCAAGAAGAAACCAAGAAAATACGAATGCTATTACAAGAGCGTGATTTTGGTGGTAATGCGATTTATAAGGATCGAAATGCCGTAATGATCCATCTTATTTCAGGCTATTTACGCCACTTTAAGGAGAATTAAAAAGCCCTTTTTTACAGACTTTGGTCGTTTTGGAGGTGTTTACAAAAACTATAAATATCACTAAGTAAGGTATTTACAATTTTTAAAAACCCTCGGATTGTCACTTTACCAAAGTCGCGCCAAGGAATTGAGAACGTTTGATGGGAACTTGCACCCAAGTAAGAACATAAGATCACTTGACGTGAATAAAACAAGAATTAACATTTAAAAAAAACACATTGATGGCACAAGAATCAAACATTGATATGAAAGCGGTTGCTTATATCGCAGGAGCTGGTATTGCAGGAGTATTATTAGGCGCTTTTTTGATAGCTCCTATGATGGCAAAAGCCAAGGCTAAAAAATTAGAAAAAGAAAAACAACAAGCTGTTGCAGCTAAGAAGTAAAACAGCTTTTAAGTCTTTTTTAAAAGAGGCTATTTCTAAAAAAGATTTTAAACTAAAAAAAACAAACACTTATGAATCCATATAATGATGAATTAATGCGATACGAAGAAGAAGCGGAGGATCGCTATGATGATTTTTACGGGGGAGAATTTGATGAAGACGAATTTGACACAGGATTAGAGGGATATGATGACCAAGAAGACCTTTATGATGGTTATGATGATGAGTTCGATGACGAATTTGATGATCCTTATGAAGAGGACGGATATATTGAGGCTTTAGGAGGGTATGATGATTATACCAAACAGAGCATAGGACGTATCAATCCTAATGATCGTACCCTGACCATTTCTGTTACCAATACCTCTACGGAATCGGCAATAGCTATTCTTTTTGGGGCGAATGCGGAAGAAGCACAACCCAATGGGGTTACTGTGGTGGTTGAGGAATCTTCTCATAAAGAAGTACGTGAAGAGAGTAAAGCGCATCCTTTTAAGATTGCGGGAATGAAATACTCTGTTAGCGCACCGATACAGTTTGATAATGTACTTCGTATTCAAAGGCGCACTGCATCGGGAACGCAAACCAATCGGGTATATCAACCTCGTAATGCGACCTCTCCTCAAAATTTCAACAATACCCTTATTGATGATGACAATTTTGAAATGGATGTGACAGGACAGGATGCACTTCGTTTTACGATCAATGCCAACAGCAAGGCGGTCTTTACCTTTACAGTAAAAGCGCGTGCGAATCTAGGAAACCTACTTCGTGGTCAAAACGTGGCAGAACTCTCTCACGCACCTAGAACAACAGGACTTCCTCAATTAGATTTAGTAAGACGTAAACGACCTACGGCATTAGGGCTTCCCCCACGTAGACGTCCGAGTAGAACACGTCGTAGACCTCTACGCCCTAGTAGTCGAAAACGTGTTACCAGAAGACGCACAAAAAGACGTCCTAGCACTCAACTGATTCGCCGAAGACGTTAGAAGGGCTTGAAATCTATCTGTAACCTTAGTCAGTATAGCGGGTTTATAACGCTATACTGACTTATTAAACTCATGTTACTTTATGAAGACTACCCGATATACTGAATTGGGACAAAATCGGATCGATTACATTGTGTATCACAATATATTGGAAGCTCAAAAGCTTTTATACGATGAAGGTTTTGAATCTGTAGAAGACCCTGAAGACCTTGTAGATGCTATCAAAGAGCTTGTTCGCGAAAAAGGGCGCAAGATTATTGAAGCGCTTTTAAAAATACACCCAGATAAAAAAGCGATTCTCTCTATGGTAAGCCCTCCAAAGGTATGCGAGAACTGTAAAACCAAACTTGACGATACTAAAAAAAGTGGTTGTGGTTCTTGTAAAAAAGCGTCTGCTTTACCTCAAGATAACTTTATTTCAGAGAGTGGCGAAACAGATCGCAACACTCGTTTGGAAGCGTTGATTAAAAAACACAGAGCCACTCCTAATGATAGCGAACTAGAAAAGGAAATTGAAGCGCTTTGGAACTCTTTGCGCTCAGATGCGCCAACACCCCCTTTAAAAGAAGAACTCAAAACAGAAACTTCTTATGCCTTACTCACTAAAAGGGAGCTTGGTATTTATGCTAGCATCTTTGGTGTAGGTATGTTTATGGGTTGGGTGTTTTCATTTTCTAAAAACAGTTAACCATGACACAGCAGCAATATAATGAAGCCATTAATTTAATAGGACATTTAATCCTTACCGCTAGTGGTTCTCTAACCGAATTAATAGCCCGTTATGGAGTGGGCTTTGAAAATCCCCCCACTAAAAGGCAACTCATTGATGCCACTGTGGAGCTTTTAAAAAATGACCCTAGTAATTTTACTGATGAACTTTCCAAGCTAGTAGATCGTCACATAGATGTGGCGGGGAATTCTATGTTATGGCTTCGCAAAGTTGGATTTGATCTACCCGAGGCGGAAGATGCTTTTTTTGGCGGATTAATCAAAGGTGCGATAGGCGCTATTGGGGGGCTTTTAAAAAAGAAAAAAGGCAATAATAATAACAGTAATAATAATGCCTCCTCATCCCAAGCTTTACAGGCGAAACGAGATTTAGAACTGCAAATCCAGCGGATGCAGGAACAACAGCGCCAAAGAGAAGAACAACTTCGCAGAGAGCGAGAAGAGCGTGAGCGTAGAGAGCGAGAAGAAAAAGCTAAGAAACGCTCACAAACCATGCTCATGGTAGGTGGAGCGGTTGTCTTGGTAAGTCTTATTGGGGTTGTCCTGTTTATGTCTCGTCCACGTCCAACCCAAGTATAATGTTTCGATACCATAGAAATTATGATCCCTATATATAAAGAAGATTTTTTAGAACAAGAGGAGTTATACGATGATTTTAATCTGTATAGACTTCCTATGCGACCCATAAGGACTAATCGTGGGATTGCTCAGCGATATCGTCCTAAAAAAAGAAGTAGAACCTTGCCAAGAGTGATACGAGGTATAGGTCGCCCCTATTCATTGCCTAGTTGGCAAACACAAGGCAGAGCAAAACCACAAATTCTATTATCAAGAAAGCAAGCAATTCAATTTGGTAAGCCAAGACAAACCCCTTTAAAGAGATCGCCATTAGTAAAAATGGCGACCACCACTGAGAAGTCACTTGAAATTAAAAAGAAGGTAGCACCTTCTCAGAGAGCCTCTGCAAGACGAGTCACCAAGGAAAAAGTAAAAGCCCTTAAAGAGGAAGTCGCTCAAAAAGAAGATGAAACTCAAAAGCCTGAAAGTGGGAAGGGTTCAAAGAAAAAAATACTCATTGTTGCCCTTGTTATAACCACTACCGCTATTGTAGGGTATGTCGTATGGAAAGGGCAAAAAAAAGATAGACTATGAATACACAAGCAAATCCAATAGAGATTGAAACTGACGGACAAGGACAGTTAGAGGCGGGTTTTTTATTTGCGTCTTTTAAAAATACGGGTATCACAGATGCCACAGTCAATGGCGTGATCTTGCCCCCTGGAGAAGCCAAGGGGTATCCCTTTGTTGGCAAAGCCTATAATGCCATTGCTTATGATGCGGTAGACAGCACTTTACGAATCTTACACATTCTATAACAAATGATAGATGCTTATATAGAACAGGACTTCCAAGAAGATGCTTTTTTTGGTAGTAAGAAAAAACGAAAAGCACGTCGTCAAGCTCGAAAGGCACGTCGCGCCGTGCGAAATGCAAACCCTAAAGTGATTGCTAGAAAGGCACGTCAAAAAGTATTTGCAAAAAAAATAGGGAATGTATATCGTGATATAGGGGGCGCTACAGCTATCGGACAAGCGGTAGATACTTTGTTAAACCCTGTTCAAACCGATAGCCTAGAGTCTTCAAGTGATTTTGAATTGGGACTCTCCTTTGGGCAAGAACAGGATAACACCTCGGATGAAAAAAGTGGTATTCCTGTGCTGTTTTTTGTCATCGGTGGTGTTTTGGTTGTTGGGATCATTGGGGTGGTTATTTATAAAAAAAGACAATCACACTAACGATATGATTATTCCAATTCCAACAAATAAGAAGCGATTTGTGATCCACTTGCGGATTAGGGCGCACCGAGCTATGGAGTTAGGAATTCAAGCCTATGATCCTAGATACCCTCATACGTATTACTTGCGTCGTAAAGCTCGGTTTTTAAACCCTTCACAACAGCGTGATTTTGAACTCAAATTTCCTGTGTCTTCAAAAAAAATGGAGCTGTTTCTTTTTGATAAAAACGCAGTACACGATCAGCATTTTTCGGTAATCTCATTTAAAGTAGCAGAGATGGAACCTGCCCTAGTATGGGCATCTGAGTCACAACATCGATTCTTGAAATTTGCCATTGAATTTGCTCAAAAGGCAGGACATACCCCAACGGGTTTTTATGATAGCCAAAACCAAGAGTTTTTATTTCATTACGTGGCCTCTATTACCGATCCCTTGGGAAAAGAACTCATTACCCCAGCGAGAACCCACCGATTAATGCCGAGAGTTCAAATCTCAAAGCGCTTGTTTGTAGGTTATAGCATTCCTATTCGCGTAGCGATTTTAGCACATGAAGGATGCCATTGGTTTTTAAATACGAGAAGCCAAACCACCGCCGATGTATGTGGGATCAAGCAGTATTTAGATTATGGCTTTCCAAAGATCGAAGCGGTCTATGCGATGACAAAAATATTTGGAAGCTATCCACAGCTTATTGGGCAGGCACAGTTAGAACGCACCCGTGAGGTTCTTGACTTTATAGAAAGTTATACCCATGAGAAAGAATCGATTCGTTACACATAAAACAAAAACAGTCATGACACACCCTTTAGATTCGTACTATACCTATAGAAATTTCTATAAGACTCTTACAAAAGAGTTTCAGTCTGTTCAATTTGTTATTTGTAATTCGACTGATACTTCTGAGCGGGTGCGTTTATGGGGCGCAAATAGCGATTTATCGCTCACTACCACCGAGAAATTTACCAATCGTTTTAACGATACTCAAACCATTGCTGTTGGGAGTTATCCACAAGGGATGGTCTATAACCCTGCCAATAATTTGTTTTATGTGGTCAATCAGCTCTCTGATAATGTGAGCGTATTTAATAGCGAAGGAATGGTCTTGCATACCATCGCCCTTTCTAGCATTCCCTTTACCATCTCTTATTCTCCTATTGCTATAACGGTACATACCAGAGCAGATAGTCCAAATTATGGAGAGGTGTATGTACTGAGTTCCATTCGAGATAGTATAAGTGTTATTGCATTGGATTTTACCATTAGTGAGGAATTATCGGTTATCAAACGCCCTACGGGCTTTGTCTATAACCCTATCGATGATTCACTTTATGTGATTGGAATTACAGAAGCCAATATGTTTGTGATCGATACCCCAACTAGAGTGGTAGAACAGCGATCTATTGAGGGTATTCCTTTAAGCATTGGACTTGATAGCGATACAGGAAATGTATATATCTATATTCCTCTTTCACGAGAGGTATTCATTTATGATACTGCACATAATCGTGTAGGACTTATAGATCAGATAACAAAGCATATTACCTCATGGGCATATTATCCTCTAGCAAAACACATCTATGGTATCCTTGCAGACGACGCTTCTTTACTTGCTATTGATACCACATCATTTGTAGCCAGTCAAATTCCCTTAGAAGGTGTGGGCGGTAGTATCGCTTATAGCGAATCGGAAGGACTTTTATATATCGGGGAGACCACCAATAATCAGGTGTTGAGATTAAATGCAGATAATGAGTTTATCACTCCTTACCCTATAGCAGATTTTGAAACGGGTATTGCGATCCATCCCACTAGCGGTTTGGTAGCTGTTTCAAAAGCAACGCTCAATAGTGTAACCCTTGGACGGGTTACTAATCAAGAGGTAAGCATAAAAGAAGGTTATGATGAGTATCGTCAGGAGTTTCAATTTAATCCAGCACAAGTAAAACATTTAAAAATCATTAGTAGTGATCGGCTTATGAATACTTTGGAACTCGAAGATATTTCAGTCAGTGGGAAAAGTGATCGTCGCTCTCTAAGCATTGGAAATTATAACAGCCCTCAAAACTTTTTAAATGTAGCAGAAGTCCACGAAATAGAGGGAACCGTCATTGACGGACTTCACAGATGGTACTTTACCATTCCTGCACAAACCACGATCACATTACTTATTTATTACACCAAACTAGATTGGTTTGACCTTTTAGAAAATGAGCTAGATCGTTCCTAGAAATACCTCAAATTATACAAACATTTTAATCCCTTAAACAAATGAATACACTTATCACTATAGCCCTTAGTCAATATGGAATTACCGAAAAGGTAGGGCGTTTACATAGCCCTGCTATTGTCAATTATTTTAAAGAGATCGGACATCAGTGGGTAAAAGATGATGAAACAGCTTGGTGCAGTGCCTTTGCAAATTGGGTGGCATTAAAAGCGAATAAGCAAGGGAGCGCAAAGCTAAATGCACGCTCTTGGCTAGATGTTGGGAAAAAAGTCATAACCCCCACTGTGGGAGATGTAGTGGTCTTTTGGAGAGAGTCAAAAAACTCATGGAAAGGTCACGTTGGCTTTTTTATCGGGTATTCTGAGGATCGAACAAAAATCTATTGTTTAGGAGGCAATCAAAACAATCAGATAAATATCAAAGCCTACCCAGTCTACCGATTGCTCGGTTTCAGAAGATTATAAAATCTATAACGGACAGCATTTAAAATAGATAATAGATAACAAGGAACATAGAAATTATAGAAACACTCAATTATTTGGTACTACATTCTACCGACAGCTCAGAGGCTAAGAATCTGAGTAGTCAAGATATTGTAACCCATCATACCCGCCCTATCTCAAGTGGAGGTTTAGGATTTAATAGACCAGGATTTGATTACCTCGTTTTACAAGATGGAACACTCGAAACTTTAGTGAATGAAAAGAGTCCCACCGATGTTGATCTATGGGGAATCTCTGGCGGAAAGCATCCCATTTTAGGACGGGTAAAGCACATTGGGTATGTTGGGGGACGAACGCTCAAAGAAACCTTTTGGAAGGATACACGAACCATAGAACAAACCAAAACCCTAGAAGCGATTATCAGGTTTTATACCCTTCGTTTTCCAAAGATAATAGTCTTAGGATTTGATGATCCTATCCGCACAGAGGAATCTAAAAACCCTGCTTTTGATATGCAAGGGTGGTTGGAATCCATTGGAATACCCATCCAAAATCAATATCAAAAAAGACCATTAGTTAGAACTGTTTAATAAGCTCATATCCTTTTAAAAATGTCTAAAGCTCTCACTGTAAATACCTACTCCTTTGTGATCCCTGAAAAGGATGATCCGTGCGATTTATGGATCAGCTATTTTGATGCCTTGAAAAAAGCGGTGGGAAGCGCTCATGCCAAAACCTTGTGGCTCATTACTTGGAAAAGTAATGGTGCTGTGAGTTGCACCACACGTCCTGCCTTTACCACTTGGATGGACAAACAAGGCCTAGATGTATCCAATATCGCAACACGCACGATCTCTGATCTCTCTGAAATTCAGGGCAACCTTTTTGGACTTGGAAAGAATCTAACTAAAGCTATAGCCATAGGTATTCCAATACTTTTAATTGCCCTTATCATAGGAATCCTTGTTATTGGTAAAAAAGCAGTGGATAGTACAGATGTAGAGGATTTAAAAATGCTGACTCCTATTGGAAGAGCAAGCAAATTACTATCCAAATGAGATTTACAAAAGCACATAAAATAACCGTAGCAAGCGCATTAGGAATTATAGTGATCACTATAGGGTTTGTGAGTGTAAGAGCTAAGAAAAGGGACACCCGATATGCCCAATTCTTAGAAGCGATCTCAGGGGTATTAGCCAATATAGAAGGAGGACTTGATGCAAGTCAAGCTTTTGATTTGCAATATAAAAACAGGGTTTTACAAAGCGTATCTCAAACAGTGATTACCCTGAAGACACAAACCGCTATAGGGTATGCGTCTCAAATCTATAGTGCTTTAAACCCTTGGTATCTAAATGACGATGAAGAAAAAATCTATGGTGTTTTTAGAAGCCTTAAAGATAAAGTGCAAGTATCACAACTTGTTTTCGCATATCAAGAGGAATACGGAAGCAACTTAATTGATGTATTAAAAGATCGTTTAAGCACTTCTGAAATTAAAATTATTATGGGGATTGTAGCAAAGTTACCTCCCTATAGAACCTTATAAAACAAGATATAATGAAATTATCAAAAACAACTTGGTGGATGATTGGGGGCAGTGTATTAGCTGTTTCAGGTATTGGGATTTACCTTTTACTTTCTAAAAAAAAGAAGTTCTCTGAAAAAGGATCGATGACTATGACAGGCGGAGTCTCTCCAAAACAAAGCACCCCACAATCGGTCACTCAAAAAGCAACGGTTAAAGAAGAGCCGAATTGGAACAAGCCTTTTAATTATGGATATATCGATGATGTAAAAGCGTGGGTAGCCCCTAGAGCTATAAAGGAATTACCAAGAGCGAAATCAGTGGAATTAGCCAAAGTCTTGAAAGATGCGAAAGGTACTTTTAACGATGATGAAAAAGCCGTTGGTAATGTCTTTGGCAAACAACTTAGAGATAAAACCCAAGTATGTAGTGTCTCTCGTGCTTTTTACGACACCTACAAAAAGGATTTATGGCAACACCTCGATAGCTTTTTAAGCGGAAAAGAGATGCAAACCCTAGTGACTAGCCCCATACGAAAACTCCCTAACTATCAATCTTGAGGACTATGAAAGAGCAAATTAATGAAACACAGACCCCGCCTAACAGTTCAACACAGCTTTTAGTGGTAGGCGGTATTATTCTGGTACTAGCAGTGGGAGGTTTTACGTGGTACTACTTCTCAAAGAAGAAGAAAGAGAGTACTCCAAGTTTAGATGACGACATTTTAGATGCCGACGTATTTAGCACCCCGCCCTTTAGACCCATTTCAAACAGTAACACATCTTCAAATTCAAGTTCAAGTTCGTCATCATCTTCTTCTATTTACATTAAAAAAGGAAGTAGGCATCCAGATGTAAAGATTCTGCAACGCTATTTAAAATACTATAAAGAGCCATTAGGACGTAGTGGACCAAAAAGAGACGGGGTAGATGGTATTTTTGGTAATCTAACCGCTAAAGGCGCTCAAAAACAATTAGGAAAAACAAGCTTCACACGGTCTGATATTCAGTCCATGAAAAACACTTTAAAACTTTTAGGAATATGAAAATAACTAGCAAAGAAATAGGAATTAGTGGTCTTTTGATCCTTGGAAGCGGACTTGTCATTGGATGTATATCGGCTTTATGTGAAAATAAGACTATTGCCATAAAACAGGCTCCTGAAAAATCAAGTTCTAAAAAGGATACCACCCCTGTCGTTCAAATGAAGATTGTTCCTGAAAATGAGCCTATTTCAAAACCAAAACAAGCTACAGAAATAGTTGACCCTCCAATGATGGCTATTCAAAAAGAAGCGATTATTGATTCCGAAGTAAAAGAGGTTAAGATAAAAGAAGGAAAAGCAAAAGTAGTAGGAACACTAGAACAAGAAACAGAAATAGACGAAGTAACTATGTCTGATACTTCAGATAAAATTACGCCTGAACTACCCACGGTCTCTGATGATTTTCCACTCCAATTAGGCAGTAAAGGCGAAAGAGTATTTGCCTTACAAAAGTATTTATTAAAGTATCACGGTTGGAGTGGTAATGTAACGGATCAGTATGACCAAAAACTAGCAGATAGAGTCTTGCACCTTTTAAAAGTAAATGAGGTAGACAAAAGACTATTTAACAAATTAATGAGCAGAAACAAAAGAAGAAGGTAATGTCTGAAAATAGAAGACTAAGCGGGGGTATTTTAAATGCGCTTATTGATAAAGATGGGATTAAAACGGAAGTGACTCTTACCATTACCAATACAACCGCTACAAAAATAGCCCTTACGTTGCTTATCTCTGGAGTAAGTCTTATTGTTATCAAAAGATTACTAAAAGAGGTGTTTCCAAATAAACAGCTTGAAGCGATTGGATCGGACTTACGTGAATTAAAAAACACTATGAATAATTAAACACAGATACTATGATGATCACAAGTATTGAATATCTCATAAACTATTTATCGAGCCTTGATTGGGGCTATATCATCACATTTATATTAATCTCACATCTAGTGAACCAAACAAAAATAACCGCTTGGTTTTATAAGGTCACTAACGTAAAAATACGCACCCGATACAGAGTGCTACTTATTGGATTTTGTTATGGAGTCATGGTCTACCTTTTAAGGGGCTATACCCTATCTAACATAGAAAGCTTATTTGAGTCCTTTGTCTTTGCGATGGTTTTCCATAAGCTCGTTGTAGAAAGACTCTTCGCGGTACTAAAGTTAAACCCTGTAGATACACAGTATGATGACTATAGTGAAGAATAATTGGAAACTACTCATAGGAATCGTCCTTGTTATTGTGCTAGTCAGCACCTATTTGTTTTCGGATAATAGAATACAAGCCAAAACAATATTCCCTTACCTATTAGAACAAGAGAATAAAGAGCTATTTGCTCGCAATATCCAACTAGATTCCAAGGTGCAAGACTTGAAACAGCGAGCAGAGAACCTACAAGAAATCATTAACGAGAAAGATCAGCAGATCTATCATTTAAAAATAACGTTAGATGAAAACATTAATCGTATTAATAACTATTCTACTACTGAGTTGGAGCAGTTTTTCGCAAGGCTTAAAACCGATAGTCTACCCCATTGATGGGGAGTCCTATTTTTGCTTTACCCTGTGGCAATCCAAATACATTGCGAAGACTTTTGAAAAAGCAAAACTTCAGCAAGGAATTATCAACCTATTAGAAGATCAAAAAAAAGAGTTACTCCTTTTGCAAGAAGTAAAAGACTCCACCATTCTATTTTTAGAAAAGAAAAATACCAATCAATCCCTAGTGATTGACAATAAGAATTTAGCCTATAAGGCGCTTGTAATAGATAATAAAGCACTCACTAAAAAAGTAAAAAGACAAGGATTTACAAACACCGTCTTTGGTGGGGCGATTCTCGTCTTGGTGGGAGTATTAATCATTAAATAAAAGCCTATGTCAATTTCAGGATATCAAAGTGATGTAGCTCAAAATTCAGGCACTCAAACATCACGTAATACTGTAACACTACAACAAATTTCACCAGAGCATTTAAGCCCAAGTCTTACACATTTACCTTCACAAAATACCTATAGTCTTATTAACGAAAATTTGATTGTCGCTAAAGACATTCGATTACTTCCTAATTCGCCTGAACTAGAAATTGGGGATTGGCTTGTAAGCCTGCCTGCCCCATTAGTAGATCAAGGTGTTTATACAGGAACATTGTTTAGTGTACAGGGAAGTCAATTTTTCTATTCTATAGATATAGATGGAAGAGTCACTATAAGCGGAACATTTGTAAATGAACAAGATGAATTGATTTTAAATATAAACCCATACATCGTAGAGCTTCCGCTTCGGTTTAAAACCTTTGGGAATCCCGAATTATTTTAAAGCAATTAGGTGAGTCATCGCCGATAGAATTTAAAAATACACAATATGGATATTGCAAAAATCATTATTGTCATATTTAGCGCTACGGGGTTTTGGAAGCTCATAGAACTGTTAGTACAGTTTAAAGGTCAAAATCGCTTAAAAGATGCAGAGATACATAATTTACAAGTACAGGGCAATAGCCTAATCATCGAAAATTATAAGATGTGGTCGGAGAATATGGAAAAACGATTAAAAGAGCTAGAAGATAAGAATACAGAAATGACTGAAATAATTACAGAACAGCGAAAAAAAATTGAAAAACTAGAAAAATATGTAGATCAATTAGAAGAAGAAATCAAACCTTATAGAACCACTACAGATGAATGATAAAAAAGGAAACACTTTTCTTAATGCCATTTTTGGGCTTTTTATGATTGCTAGCATTGTAAAGGTAAGTATGGATGTATGTGAGAAATTTAAAAAACGCAATGACGGTCTAAAGAAAGAATAAATATGATATCTTCTTATAAACATATTTATGTAGGTATTGGAACAGTAGCACTCCTAGTGGGTGGTGCTGTTTTAGTACGTTATCTAACTAGATCAAAAACAAAGAGAGTGACAAGAACAGTTGACTTTTCTGTTTTTGACAGCAAGGATATCATTGGCTCTGGGCGCTGCATTGATAGGTCACTTTTGAAGCGATTACAACTCCTAGAAAAGAGAACAGGCTATCCAGTGCTTAAAAATATCAATTCAGCAGTACGGAGTCATTTTTGGAATAAAAAAGTGGGCGGAGTGAGTAATTCCGCCCATTTGATCACGAAATGTAAAGCTGTTGATATTCACGCCCCCACGCAAACCATTCGTAATCTGTTGGTAGTTCAAGCATATAATCTTGGTTTTACTCGTATTGGGGTTGGTAAAACCTTTGTACATCTGGATGTAGATATGTCTAAAGCGCAATATGTGGCTTGGGGATATCCTTCAGGAACTTCCCCTGAAATCAATCCGTTTGTTTAAGGTTGAACATGAAGCTCTTTCTTAATGAGCAACTTGATAGTAATACTTATCTGTCCTAAATGGTATATAGCGTGATGAATTACGCCCTCTAGGGCAAATTCAAAAGGGTAGATGCTTTTATAGTTTTCTTCTCTATATGTCTTTTCTAACAGAGAATCATCCTTATCTCCAATAAGAACAATGATAGATAGAATACTTTTCTCATAGTCTTCTTTTAATTGTTTCCATCCAATCGTTTTAAGCTCTTCGTTAGATCGCCAATGTAAGGGTTGATATCTTTGTTGTAAATTAAAATGCACTCTTAGTTTATTAATAACTTCTATCTGTAAAGCTATTAGATGTCCTATAATTTCTGCAACACTGTGAAGCTCTGGTATGGGGCGTATAAATGCAGTATGATCAGAGATACCATCTATCTTTTCCATCACGTTTTGACCAACCCACAATGCTTTATAATTGATGGCTTCTAATTGTTGTGCGTAATACTGTATTGTCATGTTTATTTTTCTTTAAAATATCATAGAACTATACCCAAAACTCCAATAGAAAATGTGATGCAATGACTTTGGATGTGATGGGCGGATAGTCCTACTTTTCGGGGTGAAAAACTCGATAAGAAACTATACCCAATAAGCGCTTTTTCTTCCCCTAAAAAGGCAGACTTAAAGGATATAGTATCAATCACTGAATTGAGTGTTTAAATTACTAATCAACGACAAAATTAAATTAATAATAGTAATAAGTAGTGATCAAAACCCTCTCATTATATGGGTGTTTTGAACAGATTTAAATGAATCCTCTTCTTCTAGCTTCTTCAATAAGCGCTCTTAAATCTTTATCTGGTACATCTAAAAATTCAAAGAGTGCTTTTTTCTTTTTTTCTACGCTAGTTTTGCCATAAGGTAATTGTGAAACTAAATAGTTCACTGTTGCCCCTAATGACAGTAGATATAACATTTTTCTATCTATATCATCTAAAATTTCTTTGTTAGTGAAATTCTTTCGGATCATTTCAAGGACTTTATTGCTGTAGAACGGTGTAGTAGAGTCTAAAACAGTTAGGATAGCTTCTGATAATAGCTTAGAGTTAGCATCATACTTAGTTAAAAAACCATCTGGATTAATATTTTTATATAAATTATAAAGCCTATAATCATCATCAAATGTTGTATTTATAATTATTTTAGGTCGTATAGAGAGTTTTTTATCAATCCATAGGCTGATGTCTTCTCCAGAATAAATATTAGCTTCAGGATACGGGGGCAAACGGATATCTAATAAAATAATATCGTAAACATTTTCTCCTTTTAGTTTAAGAATTGCCTCTTTGCATGATTTAGCAATATGAATGGTGAAACTATAATTAGGAAATGAATCTGAAGTATTGTTGAATATTAATTCATACGATTCTATAATTAGGTTGTGGTCTTCAATAATTAATACTTTTAAATCCTTCGTAATCTCATCTATTTCAAAATCAACCTCGCTTGCGATAACTTTCAGATTTTCTTCATTAGTTACTGCATTTGCTGATATTAAATTTTCTAAAAACTCTTCTCCCCTTTTTATTTGCATTTTTCCCCTTATGTCATCTATTTAAGTAATAATTTTCTCAATTTCTTCCATATTCTCCATCACATTTTTCTTTGAGTTTTTCCTAGACTCTATGTACTTATTGTTAGTGATTAGAAGTACAATAAGTTTTTCTATTCTTTTTGATGCTTTCAACCTAAATATTTCTTTATACGTTATAAATGACACAGTAGCCAAAGATGCTAATAAGGAAAATAGAATAAAGAACAGAGGATATGTTTTGAGGGGGAAATCTTGGGAAGTCCAAAAGACCCAAAACATAAAATAAAAACTTATAGTGTAACAGGATATTTGTATCCAAAAAAACCAATTTTTAAGGTATTTATCTCTAGTATTAATTTTAAAAACTAGAAAACTAATGATAACGGATAGGAGAAGATATGGTAATCTAACGCCAAAGCCTATTAAAAAAGCTCTTAGAGTATTCCATCCAAAAACTCTATGTTGTTTAGCAAATTGTTGAAAGGCTTGATCATTATGTGTTATCGTTAGTTCTTTTTTGTTATTTAATTGATGTAGATTTAATAGATAATCACCTTTATCTATTAAATTATTTTCAAAATCACAAAAATTATCCGCTAACTGATTATCTATGTCTGCAATTTTTTGATTCAAATTTAGCTCGTAAGCTACTACCTTTTTATTTTTCTTTGGAAAATATATATGTAACAAAGGCGCAATAAATATCAATATTGCGCCTGTAACCATTATTACTGTATTAATAACTTTCTTAAGCGTCGGGCTTTTCGTCTGGTTCTTCGTCTTTGTCTGATTGTGATAATTCTTGTTCTTCATCTAGTGATACAGGTGTGCATGAGTTAAATAACGGTGTAAATACGGCTAATACTGATACTACAAACACAACTTTTAATACTTTTTTCATGATTCTATTTATTTTAAGATTAAACATCTTAGAAGATAAATGAATGATGATTTATTTACATAAATATAGTTTGCGTAGTTATCAAATTTTATTAACCGATTCTTATTGTGAAAGCAACCTTAAACTTACATTTTTAATTTTACTTTTTATTATGGTATAACCGTAAAAATTTTATGGTTATATATTTAACTATCTTTTAGTTACAATATTTTTTATTTTACAATTTTACAAAAAAACAATGTATTATAAGTGGTCGAAAACCCCTCATTTTTTACGGTTTTAGACCACCTTTTATATTTTATTTTGACATAGTTTTGATTTCAGAATTTCATCAAAAAAATTAAAGAAAGTTTAATTTCATAAAATACTATTAGGGGTAAAAAAAATTGTAAATCAAAACCAAGAGACTGAAAATAGAGTAAGAATATTGTCTTGTTCTGAATTAAAACAAAGTCATTTATATGAATGTTTATTTTAAAAAAATATCGGAACTTAAAAATTTGACTATTAATTTTTTAAGTAAAATTGACATCAATATATTGTTCAATATCAGCTATTTTAGATAAATTACTTAAAATAATTATCTATGTTTGTACTTGTAAAATTGAAATAATTGTCAAGCTAACGATTATTTCAATACATTTAAAAAGCACCACACCCCCTATTTTTTAATAACAGATACGTCTGCACATAGTTATATATCATAATGTTATGATACAAAACTATGAGTTGGCTAATAAATTAGTATGTAAAATTTTAATTAACCGCAGTTACTTATGAACACTCGTAATACCATTATTCTCTTTTTGTTACTTTTCTCTGCTTCATTATTTGCACAAGGACTAAGTCGTAATACAGAGTTTAGTCCTAAAAGCCCTGAAGTTGCTTCCATGCCAAGATTTGATAATCAAAGTATCAACGAGTATACAGGGAAAGCTAATATTAATATTCCGTTAGTTTCACTTCCGTTTGACTTCACGTCTATTAATTTAAGTCTTAACTATGATTCAGGTGGAGTACGTACCGATCAAGAGGCAAGTTGGGTAGGTCTTGGCTGGAATATGACGGGTGTGCCTATTGTTACAAGAACAATTAATGGTAGTAGTGATATAGGTTCAAAAAAAACACAACCAACAACACAAGGATATGCTCAAAACCAAGCAAATATTCCTGGGTATCCTAGCCCAAGTTTTATTCAATATCTTGAGGATTCTCCTTTAAGAGCCGCAGGTATGTTTGTCGACACTCAACCAGACATTTTTACGGCCAATTTACTTAACGGATCTGTTAAATTTCAGCTATCCAGAGGGGGTCCGTTGGATGATTTCACAGGAATACTACTTGATGAAAGTAGAGCTGTTATTGAGTTTGATAATCAGTTAAAGAATTTTACAATTACAGACGATAGTGGGTATATATATCTTTTTGAAGATAAAGAATACGCATCAAACTTTTCTTATGCCAATCTTCAAGTACCATTATCTAGTGGGTATTGGAATTTTGAAGGACATAGCGGTGATTTTTCTTGGATTCTAGGCCAAGATATTAATACTATAACAAGTTGGTATATCACAAAGATTACCTCTCCAAATGGCATAGAAGTTAAGTTTAATTATTCAGGAGAAAAGTATGATCCAATGCGTGAATTCCTAAATAATTATACTCCTCATCTTATACTAAGTACTTCAAATGAATACACCATGAGTCAACTAGCGATCTGTGATGAAGGTGGGGCTGATTTAAACCCTGTTCCAAATGTTTCTAAACAATGGAGTAGAAGTATTCTTGAAGTTAAATATTTACAAGAAATTATTAATTTAAGTACTGGAGAACGTATAGGCTTTAAACTAGGAGATAGAGATGATATAGTTGCCTATGACAAGACAAAACATCTATATGCTCAAAATACGGAAATACCTAATATTCCTATTGGAGCAGACAATAGAGCAAAACAAATCAATGCTATAGAACACTATTCTAATACTGGGGATATTATCAAACATATAGATTTTCATACTAGTTATTTCAACCAAGATGATGCTAATGAGGTGTATAAAGACAATTATTTAAGATTGAAATTGGACAAAGTATCTATCGACAACCAGAATTATAATTTTCAATATGATAGCCCCAATGATTTACCAATAAAAACAACTACAGGAAGTGATTTCTGGGGTTTTTATAATGGTAGAGATAACGATATACGTAATCCCAGCATGGTATGGGATCAAACAATGTCAGCTTGGGCTAATTGTAATGGAAGTTTACCCTCTAGTTTTGCTTATAGTGGAGGGCATAAAGGGAGTTTGTTTTCATATGGAAAAATAGGTTCTTTGACTAGAATTACATACCCAACCTCAGGATATACAACTTTCGATTATGAACCTAATACGATTACTATTGCTTCTAATTCTTCTAATGCTGAGTATAGACAATACACTTCGATGTATTTAGAAACGAATAATAATGAAATAGGATACCCTAAAAATGCAATTTCTCAAGGAAGTGAGACTTATGCGGTAGGTGGCTTAAGAGTTCAATCCATAAATAATTATGATAAAAATAATCAATTGGTAACTAAAACTGATTTTTCTTATGAAGTGGCTAATGGTCAAAATTTAGAGTCCAGCGGAGTATTAATGAATGATTTACTCTTTTATTATACTTTAGAAGATTGGATTCAAAATGATTATATCCAGTCTCATTTAAATATATCTAGCTCAAATAAAGTATATCCAGTAAATAGTGCATTAGGGAGTCATATCGGTTATTCAAGAGTTGAGACGGCTAGATTTGACTTAGTTAACGGCCAGAACAATGGGAAAGTTATACATGAATTTATAAATAAACCAAATATAAGGCAACAGTCGACTTCTCAGAACCTCAATGCAACAGATGCAGCACCTGTAATTTTTGAAGAAGGAAATGGACAACTCCTTAAAGAATATGTTTATGATGGTGATACCACACCTAAGCTAGTCAAAGAAACGATTAACACCTATCAAAATGTTAGTAGCCATGCAGGTTGGGCATGGAAACCCTATTATTCAGTTCTTAACCTTACTCTTTCAAATTATGGTACTGCTGTACAATTTGCTAAGGTTTTCGATTATTTTCGTTACGATACAAAGCGAACATATTCATTACTTACGGAGTCAGTTGTTAGAGATCATTTTGATAATAATGGAGTTATGGAGCGAATCACTTCTTATTCTTATACCAATAAACATCAATTACAAGAAAGGGTATTGACTTCAGCCCAAGATCCAAATTTTGAGTCAAAAGAATTACTGTATTATCCTAATTCGATTGAATTTGGGGTTGATCAACTCAGTAGAATGTCAGCATTAGTTGATAGAAATAGGATAGGGAGTCCTGTATATCAGAGACGCTATAGAAACGGACGTTTTGTTGATCATAGCCTTTATACATTCAGTAATTTTGGGTCAAAAATACTCCCTAATACCCTTAAATATTCAAACACAGATGGTTCTTTTAATCAGATGGATACAGAAATTATCTATCTGTCTTACAATCCATATGGACGATTGAAAGAATATACTATAGAAGATGGTATCACCTCTAGATATGTATGGGGTAACGAATATTCAAATGTATTAGCTCGTATTGTAAATTATGATAGTAACTCCGTTGAGCCTGAAATGATAGTTGACCAAATGGTAATGGACAATCCTTCTTCTAATGAAACTTTAATTAGAGAGGAAATTGACAAAATTCGTGATCATCAAGATTATTCAAATAGCTTTATAACAGACTATAATTATATCTCTGGTATTGGAGTAAATAAAATACGAAATGAGCGAGAGGAGAATATGTTTTATGAATATGACCCTAATGAACGATTACAAAAAGTAAGGGATTATCAAGGGAATCTTCTTCAAGAATATTCATATAACAATACAAATAATGAAAATATTTGTTTAGATTGTTTACCTACTCTAGATGTATCGTCAAACGTAGGATATGAAGCTTATGTAAATCAAAATATAATTTTTTCGCTTTCTATTCCTTCTGGTCAGTCTTCTATCTCAAAATGGATAGTATATTATGGAGATGATTATATAGATAAAGGGTCTGGAGCTCCCCCATCTTCGTTTAACTATACTTTTCACAGTACAGGATTAAAACCTATTCGAATCTTCACATATCATAGTAATGGACAGGTATTATCGGGGAATATAAATGTGAGAGTTTATAATGGAGCGATTCCTGGAGGAGACGTTTTCTTTGATAATATTGTAACACAAAGTGAGAGTCAAAAAACAGCTACCTTAACAGGAGACGTAGGATCAGTAGTTTCCTATTCAATTGTACATGGAGGTGATAATACTGGAAATCATACAGGATTTGTTTCTATTGGTGGACAAGCTTTTAATACAACAACGGGACAAAGTTTTTCGGGACAAATAACACTTACAAATGGAACTGCTAATTGTGTTATTAATAATTATGGGGGTGGCTCAAACTCTGGAGTATCATCAGTCAATGTAACATTGACCACAACAAGTATTGGTCAAACAGCAAGCCCAAGTTCAATTAATATAACACGCTCATACTTCTAGAACTATGAAAAATATTATATACATCATAACTACATTGGTATTAATTTCTTATAGCAGTTCTGTAAATGGACAAACTACTACTGAAAACCATGTTCATAGTACTACATATAATGTTGCTACTACTAATGGTTCAGTACCAATAGAAGATAAAATTGAAGAAATTTCCTATTTCGATGGACTTGGTAGACCTTCTGAGACTGTACGAGCAAAAGCAGGGGGAGATAAGGAAAATATAATCACTTATTACTCATATGATGGTCTAGGAAGAACTACAAAGAATTATCTGCCTTATGCTACTTCAGGTGAAGTTACTTCTGGGTATCTGAATTTCATTCCTTCAACAACGGCTGCATCAGCACAACAAAGTTTTATTCTTAATAAATATCCAGATGATTTTACCTCTGGAATAAATAACACTTATCAAGAAAATCTATATGAAAATTCTCCTTTAAATAGAGTTTCTAAGCAAGGATCGGCAGGGTCAGATTGGGCAATCAACACAACAAATGCTAATGACCATACAATCAAATACGATTATTTAGTAAATGAAGTTAGTGATCAAGTAATTAAATTTACAGTGGATTATATTAACGGTGATATTGAAAAGCCTGAACTTACCTATAGTAACTTTTACTTGCCCAATGAATTATATAAAGTTGTTTATAAGGATGAAAATTGGACACCTACTTCTGGAAAAAATCATACTATAGAAGATTATACTGATAAATATGGGCAACTTATCTTAAAAAGGACATACGATGATGGGATACCACATGACACCAATTATATCTATGATGATTTAGGAAATTTAACATACGTGATTCCCCCAAAAGCTAGTGATGCTATTATAACAAGTGGTGTTTTTACAGCAGATGGAAAGGAGATATATGCTCCTAATTTCACGAGACCACCAGTCATAGACAATGGTTATGTTACTATGGAGATATCTCAAAATGTTCTTCAAATCACTATGAATATTACTGCTGGAGGCGGCTATGGTCCCGCGTTAAATACAGGACATGTTGTAAGGATACCATTCGCTGTGCCTGATGTTCAAATAGGTACTATAAATGTAGGTACAACTGGAAGTGGTTATACCCTTAGTATTGACGATAATTATCTTACTATCACAGGCAGTGGTTCTGTTCAAAATGTGTTTCAAAACTTTTCAGTTGCTGTAAATACTGGAGTGTCAATTAACCAAGAGATTTTAGATAAGCTTTGTTATCAATATGTATATGACACAAGAAACCGTCTGATAGAGAAAAAAGTGCCTCAAAGAGGATGGCAATACATCGTTTATGATAAACTTGATAGACCTATATTAAATCAAGATGCAAATCTCAGAGCGGATAATAAATGGCTTTTTACGAAATATGATATTTTTGGAAGAGTTGTTTATACAGGAATTGCAGATATAAATCAAACTCGTTCTTGGTGTCAAACGACAGCATATGATACAGTAGCGTACCCTAAAAGTTATGAGGAAAAACTAACTAATCCGCATACCGTTGGAGATACAGGAACGGTATATTATACTAACCAGACATTCCCTGTAGGGGCGGTAGAGAAATTATATAAGATAAACTATTATGATAATTATAATTTTGATACTGATTATAACAATGGGTTTATTTACGATCCATTAAGTGTAGACTCCTATGGTCAAGAGAAGTTAACCAATACAAAAGGATTACTTACGGGAATAAAAACACGAGTGTTAAATACAAACGATTGGATCGTTACTTTTACTGTATATGATAAGAAATCAAGAAATATTTGGACTGGGTCACATAATAAATACCTTCAAACGACAAATATTAACATTTCAAAACTTTCTTTCAATGGGATTGTAGAAGAGAATCAAAATATTCATAGAAAAACTGGAAAACCAGAAATAAATGTCAGAGATTACTTTACGTATGATAACCAAAATAGACCTATTAAGCATACACAAAGTATCAACAACAGTTCTTTACAGCTTATTAATGAAAATCAATATGATGATCTTGGTCAATTAACTCAAAAAGAAGTTGGAGGACTTGAGTCTAGCACCAATGCACTTCAAGAAGTTGATTATGGTTATAACGTCAGAGGTTGGTTAAAAAGTATTAATGATATAAATACGCCAACAGTAAATACCGAAGATCTTTTTAGTTTAAAAATAAATTATAATCAAACTGATTTAACAAGCTCATCAAACTCAATACCACTATATGATGGAAATATAGCAGAAACTATATGGCGTACTAAAAATGTAGATGAGAGTAATGTAAAAGGGTACTCTCATTCTTATGATGATTTAAATAGGATAAAACAAAGTACTTTTCATCAGAGGTTAACCGAGGGAAGTAGTTTTACAGAAGATTTGAGGTTTGAAGAGCGTATAAAAGGATATGACAAAAATGGTAATATATTGGGAATATTCAGATCAGGAGAAGAAACAGATGATAACAATTTTGTAAAACTATGGGATAACACAGATTATTATTATGATGGAAATCAGCTAAAATCAATAGATGACCTACCACTAGGAAATGCAATGAATGATTATAGTTCTTTTTTAGATGAAGGTTTTAAAGACGGGAATACCTTCGGGAATGACTATTTTTATGATGCTAATGGTAATCTGAAATTAGATAGAAATAAACAAATTACTAATATTGAATATAATTATTTGGATTTGCCTACAGAGATTCATTTTAATGGGGAAGATGGCTTTGTAGAGTCAACAGGTACCGGAAGTAAATATTCACAGGCTTTATATATTGATGATTTTTCAGACGATTCGATAGATCCTTGGCAAGCATATAGCGGGATGCAAGCACCTTCTATTCAGAATAATCAAATGCAAGTGAATTTAGTAAGAGGAGTTGCATATCCAGGTGCGTATACCGAACTTTTTTTAGAAGGAAAACGAGAGCATACTATTTCATTTAATGTTGAAAATTTACCAAGTGGATATACAGCAATTCTTGAAGTTCGTCAAGATCAAACAAAGTCAGAGCATGAATATGTAATTAATACCAATGGAGTTCATACTTTTACTTTTACGACAGGGTCAGCAGTAAATCATTTTATACGGTTTACATCTAATCAAAGTGGATATGGTCAGAATGATAATTTTTACCTAAGAATAGACGACTTTTTAATTCAAGATAATGAAGCAAGAGAAAATACGACTAGAACATCTAAATCAAGTAGTACTATCTCTGGTATTATTTATTATATGTATGATGCAACTGGAGAAAAAATTGAAAAAAGAGTGGAAGATTCTGAAGCAGGGACGACGACGACATTTTTATATGATAGAGGAATATATTATAAAGAAAATATCTTAGAGGATATTATACATCCAGAAGGAGCTATAACACCTCTTAATGGTTCATACACTAATTTTAGATATAAGTTTATTCATAGAGATCATCTAGGGAATAATAGAGTTGTATATTCAGATATTAATGGAAATGGGACTATTGAAGAAGCATCAGAAATATTAGACGAAAATAACTACTACCCATTTGGACTTGAGCATAAAGGGTACAATAATCTTATAAGCTCAAATAGTAATCTAATAGAAGGTTACAAATATAATGGCAAGGAATTTGATGAAGTATTTAATATGAATACGTATGATTTAGGCGCTAGGCATTATGACCCTGCTTTAGGAAGGTTTTTTACAGTTGATCCAATGGCAGATTTTATCACATATCAATCTCCATATGTAATGGCTGATAACAATCCTATTCAAAATATTGATTTTTATGGGCTTGCTAGCAAATGCGAAAGTCTTTGGTGTAAGATTAAAAAGCTATATCATAGTATTATTAATCCTAATGCAGTTCTTAATCCAAATGGTAATAGATCTATTAAAGAATCAAGAGGTACAGGAGAAAGGCTAGATGAAAAAAAACCAAAACCAAAACCTACCCCTCCCTCACCTACAAACCCAACAAGACCTAGCATACCAGATATACCAACTGACATAGATGTCTCTCTTATTAAACTTCCTGAAAATTCAATTCCTAATTTAGGGGTTGTAACCTATGAACCACCAGGAGGTTTTGGTGACATTGATCCTGGAGATAGATTAAATGTTCCTACTGCAATTAAATTTAGAGAGACATCTATAATAGATAGAGAAGATGCAGCAACTAATACTACTTTAAATCAAATTATTGCAACATTAAGACAGTATCCTGAAATGAGTTTGTTCATGTATATAAATAGATTAGCTAGTGATGATCCTATTACTAGATCAGGATTCGATGACAATCGAAGAAGACGAATTATATCGGAAAGAGCTGCCTCAATAATGACCTATTTAATAGATCAAGGGATAGATGCTAATAGAATTAAATGGGATTTTGATAACCAACAAATATTTTCTGACAGAACAGATAGATCAAGAATAGATAATCAAAATTTTGAAATTAGAAACAATGGTAAAAAGAAAGATTAGTAACAATATTATTTTATATAAAATAATCACTGTTTTTATATTTTTAAATAGCTCTATTTCTTGCTATAGCCAAGAAAAAGTAGTAAGCGACAGTATACTTTGGCAACATGACAGACCTCTTAAATGGTCTGATTTTAAAGGTTATCCTGAAAAATCACCCTATAATACGATAGCACGAACCTACAGTAATATTAGAATAATAGATAGGTATCTAGATGGTAGAATTCCAAAATATAGAATTGGCTCTTATTTTTTCACAAAAAAATCTTGGACGACTGTAAAAGATTCAATCACTCTCAAACATGAGCAAGTTCATTTTGATATTTCGGAATTATATGCAAGAAAAATTAGAAAAATTTTTGACAGTTTAAATAATAATTTAATTGAGGATTATAGAATTTATGTAGAAGAAGCATCTAAGTTGATTAATAAAGCAAATGAGGTGAATTCTCAATATGATTCAGAAGTTTATTTTAATGAAATAAAACAGAAAGAATGGATAGATAGTATAGCAAAGGAGTTGGACTCATTAAAAGATTATAGGTACAGGGCCGTTAATAAATAATGGCTATCATCTGCACAATTTTTATAATTTAATTATCTGCCTGTTAACGAGTTTCGCACTGCTGTTGCAATGACCATTTTACAATAATGTTTCCCATTTGTGGGATTCGCCAAAAATGAGATCGTAGCAAATAGTATTTAAAAACTAGAATTTAAATTAGAGGTAAAGTTATTTTATCAGCTTTGCTTTTAATGTTTTTAAAACTTGTTTAATTTCATAAAATACTACTATGGGTTAAAAAAATAAAAAAATGGTAAATCAAAACCTAGAGACTGAAATAGAGTAAATATACTGTCTTGTTCTGAATTAAAACAAAGTCATTTATATGAATGTTTATTTTAAAAAAATATCGGAACTTAAAAATTTGACTATTAATTTTTTAAGTAAAATTGACATCAATATATTGTTCAATATCAGCTATTTTAGATAAATTACTTAAAATAATTATCTATGTTTGTACTTGTAAAATTGAAATAATTGTCAAGCTAACGATTATTTCAATACATTTAAAAAGCACCACACCCCCTATTTTTTAATAACAGATACGTCTGCACATAGTTATATATCATAATGTTATGATACAAAACTATGAGTTGGCTAATAAATTAGTATGTAAAATTTTAATTAACCGCAGTTACTTATGAACACTCGTAATACCATTATTCTCTTTTTGTTACTTTTCTCTGCTTCATTATTTGCACAAGGACTAAGTCGTAATACAGAGTTTAGTCCTAAAAGCCCTGAAGTTGCTTCCATGCCAAGATTTGATAATCAAAGTATCAACGAGTATACAGGGAAAGCTAATATTAATATTCCGTTAGTTTCACTTCCGTTTGACTTCACGTCTATTAATTTAAGTCTTAACTATGATTCAGGTGGAGTACGTACCGATCAAGAGGCAAGTTGGGTAGGTCTTGGCTGGAATATGACGGGTGTGCCTATTGTTACAAGAACAATTAATGGTAGTAGTGATATAGGTTCAAAAAAAACACAACCAACAACACAAGGATATGCTCAAAACCAAGCAAATATTCCTGGGTATCCTAGCCCAAGTTTTATTCAATATCTTGAGGATTCTCCTTTAAGAGCCGCAGGTATGTTTGTCGACACTCAACCAGACATTTTTACGGCCAATTTACTTAACGGATCTGTTAAATTTCAGCTATCCAGAGGGGGTCCGTTGGATGATTTCACAGGAATACTACTTGATGAAAGTAGAGCTGTTATTGAGTTTGATAATCAGTTAAAGAATTTTACAATTACAGACGATAGTGGGTATATATATCTTTTTGAAGATAAAGAATACGCATCAAACTTTTCTTATGCCAATCTTCAAGTACCATTATCTAGTGGGTATTGGAATTTTGAAGGACATAGCGGTGATTTTTCTTGGATTCTAGGCCAAGATATTAATACTATAACAAGTTGGTATATCACAAAGATTACCTCTCCAAATGGCATAGAAGTTAAGTTTAATTATTCAGGAGAAAAGTATGATCCAATGCGTGAATTCCTAAATAATTATACTCCTCATCTTATACTAAGTACTTCAAATGAATACACCATGAGTCAACTAGCGATCTGTGATGAAGGTGGGGCTGATTTAAACCCTGTTCCAAATGTTTCTAAACAATGGAGTAGAAGTATTCTTGAAGTTAAATATTTACAAGAAATTATTAATTTAAGTACTGGAGAACGTATAGGCTTTAAACTAGGAGATAGAGATGATATAGTTGCCTATGACAAGACAAAACATCTATATGCTCAAAATACGGAAATACCTAATATTCCTATTGGAGCAGACAATAGAGCAAAACAAATCAATGCTATAGAACACTATTCTAATACTGGGGATATTATCAAACATATAGATTTTCATACTAGTTATTTCAACCAAGATGATGCTAATGAGGTGTATAAAGACAATTATTTAAGATTGAAATTGGACAAAGTATCTATCGACAACCAGAATTATAATTTTCAATATGATAGCCCCAATGATTTACCAATAAAAACAACTACAGGAAGTGATTTCTGGGGTTTTTATAATGGTAGAGATAACGATATACGTAATCCCAGCATGGTATGGGATCAAACAATGTCAGCTTGGGCTAATTGTAATGGAAGTTTACCCTCTAGTTTTGCTTATAGTGGAGGGCATAAAGGGAGTTTGTTTTCATATGGAAAAATAGGTTCTTTGACTAGAATTACATACCCAACCTCAGGATATACAACTTTCGATTATGAACCTAATACGATTACTATTGCTTCTAATTCTTCTAATGCTGAGTATAGACAATACACTTCGATGTATTTAGAAACGAATAATAATGAAATAGGATACCCTAAAAATGCAATTTCTCAAGGAAGTGAGACTTATGCGGTAGGTGGCTTAAGAGTTCAATCCATAAATAATTATGATAAAAATAATCAATTGGTAACTAAAACTGATTTTTCTTATGAAGTGGCTAATGGTCAAAATTTAGAGTCCAGCGGAGTATTAATGAATGATTTACTCTTTTATTATACTTTAGAAGATTGGATTCAAAATGATTATATCCAGTCTCATTTAAATATATCTAGCTCAAATAAAGTATATCCAGTAAATAGTGCATTAGGGAGTCATATCGGTTATTCAAGAGTTGAGACGGCTAGATTTGACTTAGTTAACGGCCAGAACAATGGGAAAGTTATACATGAATTTATAAATAAACCAAATATAAGGCAACAGTCGACTTCTCAGAACCTCAATGCAACAGATGCAGCACCTGTAATTTTTGAAGAAGGAAATGGACAACTCCTTAAAGAATATGTTTATGATGGTGATACCACACCTAAGCTAGTCAAAGAAACGATTAACACCTATCAAAATGTTAGTAGCCATGCAGGTTGGGCATGGAAACCCTATTATTCAGTTCTTAACCTTACTCTTTCAAATTATGGTACTGCTGTACAATTTGCTAAGGTTTTCGATTATTTTCGTTACGATACAAAGCGAACATATTCATTACTTACGGAGTCAGTTGTTAGAGATCATTTTGATAATAATGGAGTTATGGAGCGAATCACTTCTTATTCTTATACCAATAAACATCAATTACAAGAAAGGGTATTGACTTCAGCCCAAGATCCAAATTTTGAGTCAAAAGAATTACTGTATTATCCTAATTCGATTGAATTTGGGGTTGATCAACTCAGTAGAATGTCAGCATTAGTTGATAGAAATAGGATAGGGAGTCCTGTATATCAGAGACGCTATAGAAACGGACGTTTTGTTGATCATAGCCTTTATACATTCAGTAATTTTGGGTCAAAAATACTCCCTAATACCCTTAAATATTCAAACACAGATGGTTCTTTTAATCAGATGGATACAGAAATTATCTATCTGTCTTACAATCCATATGGACGATTGAAAGAATATACTATAGAAGATGGTATCACCTCTAGATATGTATGGGGTAACGAATATTCAAATGTATTAGCTCGTATTGTAAATTATGATAGTAACTCCGTTGAGCCTGAAATGATAGTTGACCAAATGGTAATGGACAATCCTTCTTCTAATGAAACTTTAATTAGAGAGGAAATTGACAAAATTCGTGATCATCAAGATTATTCAAATAGCTTTATAACAGACTATAATTATATCTCTGGTATTGGAGTAAATAAAATACGAAATGAGCGAGAGGAGAATATGTTTTATGAATATGACCCTAATGAACGATTACAAAAAGTAAGGGATTATCAAGGGAATCTTCTTCAAGAATATTCATATAACAATACAAATAATGAAAATATTTGTTTAGATTGTTTACCTACTCTAGATGTATCGTCAAACGTAGGATATGAAGCTTATGTAAATCAAAATATAATTTTTTCGCTTTCTATTCCTTCTGGTCAGTCTTCTATCTCAAAATGGATAGTATATTATGGAGATGATTATATAGATAAAGGGTCTGGAGCTCCCCCATCTTCGTTTAACTATACTTTTCACAGTACAGGATTAAAACCTATTCGAATCTTCACATATCATAGTAATGGACAGGTATTATCGGGGAATATAAATGTGAGAGTTTATAATGGAGCGATTCCTGGAGGAGACGTTTTCTTTGATAATATTGTAACACAAAGTGAGAGTCAAAAAACAGCTACCTTAACAGGAGACGTAGGATCAGTAGTTTCCTATTCAATTGTACATGGAGGTGATAATACTGGAAATCATACAGGATTTGTTTCTATTGGTGGACAAGCTTTTAATACAACAACGGGACAAAGTTTTTCGGGACAAATAACACTTACAAATGGAACTGCTAATTGTGTTATTAATAATTATGGGGGTGGCTCAAACTCTGGAGTATCATCAGTCAATGTAACATTGACCACAACAAGTATTGGTCAAACAGCAAGCCCAAGTTCAATTAATATAACACGCTCATACTTCTAGAACTATGAAAAATATTATATACATCATAACTACATTGGTATTAATTTCTTATAGCAGTTCTGTAAATGGACAAACTACTACTGAAAACCATGTTCATAGTACTACATATAATGTTGCTACTACTAATGGTTCAGTACCAATAGAAGATAAAATTGAAGAAATTTCCTATTTCGATGGACTTGGTAGACCTTCTGAGACTGTACGAGCAAAAGCAGGGGGAGATAAGGAAAATATAATCACTTATTACTCATATGATGGTCTAGGAAGAACTACAAAGAATTATCTGCCTTATGCTACTTCAGGTGAAGTTACTTCTGGGTATCTGAATTTCATTCCTTCAACAACGGCTGCATCAGCACAACAAAGTTTTATTCTTAATAAATATCCAGATGATTTTACCTCTGGAATAAATAACACTTATCAAGAAAATCTATATGAAAATTCTCCTTTAAATAGAGTTTCTAAGCAAGGATCGGCAGGGTCAGATTGGGCAATCAACACAACAAATGCTAATGACCATACAATCAAATACGATTATTTAGTAAATGAAGTTAGTGATCAAGTAATTAAATTTACAGTGGATTATATTAACGGTGATATTGAAAAGCCTGAACTTACCTATAGTAACTTTTACTTGCCCAATGAATTATATAAAGTTGTTTATAAGGATGAAAATTGGACACCTACTTCTGGAAAAAATCATACTATAGAAGATTATACTGATAAATATGGGCAACTTATCTTAAAAAGGACATACGATGATGGGATACCACATGACACCAATTATATCTATGATGATTTAGGAAATTTAACATACGTGATTCCCCCAAAAGCTAGTGATGCTATTATAACAAGTGGTGTTTTTACAGCAGATGGAAAGGAGATATATGCTCCTAATTTCACGAGACCACCAGTCATAGACAATGGTTATGTTACTATGGAGATATCTCAAAATGTTCTTCAAATCACTATGAATATTACTGCTGGAGGCGGCTATGGTCCCGCGTTAAATACAGGACATGTTGTAAGGATACCATTCGCTGTGCCTGATGTTCAAATAGGTACTATAAATGTAGGTACAACTGGAAGTGGTTATACCCTTAGTATTGACGATAATTATCTTACTATCACAGGCAGTGGTTCTGTTCAAAATGTGTTTCAAAACTTTTCAGTTGCTGTAAATACTGGAGTGTCAATTAACCAAGAGATTTTAGATAAGCTTTGTTATCAATATGTATATGACACAAGAAACCGTCTGATAGAGAAAAAAGTGCCTCAAAGAGGATGGCAATACATCGTTTATGATAAACTTGATAGACCTATATTAAATCAAGATGCAAATCTCAGAGCGGATAATAAATGGCTTTTTACGAAATATGATATTTTTGGAAGAGTTGTTTATACAGGAATTGCAGATATAAATCAAACTCGTTCTTGGTGTCAAACGACAGCATATGATACAGTAGCGTACCCTAAAAGTTATGAGGAAAAACTAACTAATCCGCATACCGTTGGAGATACAGGAACGGTATATTATACTAACCAGACATTCCCTGTAGGGGCGGTAGAGAAATTATATAAGATAAACTATTATGATAATTATAATTTTGATACTGATTATAACAATGGGTTTATTTACGATCCATTAAGTGTAGACTCCTATGGTCAAGAGAAGTTAACCAATACAAAAGGATTACTTACGGGAATAAAAACACGAGTGTTAAATACAAACGATTGGATCGTTACTTTTACTGTATATGATAAGAAATCAAGAAATATTTGGACTGGGTCACATAATAAATACCTTCAAACGACAAATATTAACATTTCAAAACTTTCTTTCAATGGGATTGTAGAAGAGAATCAAAATATTCATAGAAAAACTGGAAAACCAGAAATAAATGTCAGAGATTACTTTACGTATGATAACCAAAATAGACCTATTAAGCATACACAAAGTATCAACAACAGTTCTTTACAGCTTATTAATGAAAATCAATATGATGATCTTGGTCAATTAACTCAAAAAGAAGTTGGAGGACTTGAGTCTAGCACCAATGCACTTCAAGAAGTTGATTATGGTTATAACGTCAGAGGTTGGTTAAAAAGTATTAATGATATAAATACGCCAACAGTAAATACCGAAGATCTTTTTAGTTTAAAAATAAATTATAATCAAACTGATTTAACAAGCTCATCAAACTCAATACCACTATATGATGGAAATATAGCAGAAACTATATGGCGTACTAAAAATGTAGATGAGAGTAATGTAAAAGGGTACTCTCATTCTTATGATGATTTAAATAGGATAAAACAAAGTACTTTTCATCAGAGGTTAACCGAGGGAAGTAGTTTTACAGAAGATTTGAGGTTTGAAGAGCGTATAAAAGGATATGACAAAAATGGTAATATATTGGGAATATTCAGATCAGGAGAAGAAACAGATGATAACAATTTTGTAAAACTATGGGATAACACAGATTATTATTATGATGGAAATCAGCTAAAATCAATAGATGACCTACCACTAGGAAATGCAATGAATGATTATAGTTCTTTTTTAGATGAAGGTTTTAAAGACGGGAATACCTTCGGGAATGACTATTTTTATGATGCTAATGGTAATCTGAAATTAGATAGAAATAAACAAATTACTAATATTGAATATAATTATTTGGATTTGCCTACAGAGATTCATTTTAATGGGGAAGATGGCTTTGTAGAGTCAACAGGTACCGGAAGTAAATATTCACAGGCTTTATATATTGATGATTTTTCAGACGATTCGATAGATCCTTGGCAAGCATATAGCGGGATGCAAGCACCTTCTATTCAGAATAATCAAATGCAAGTGAATTTAGTAAGAGGAGTTGCATATCCAGGTGCGTATACCGAACTTTTTTTAGAAGGAAAACGAGAGCATACTATTTCATTTAATGTTGAAAATTTACCAAGTGGATATACAGCAATTCTTGAAGTTCGTCAAGATCAAACAAAGTCAGAGCATGAATATGTAATTAATACCAATGGAGTTCATACTTTTACTTTTACGACAGGGTCAGCAGTAAATCATTTTATACGGTTTACATCTAATCAAAGTGGATATGGTCAGAATGATAATTTTTACCTAAGAATAGACGACTTTTTAATTCAAGATAATGAAGCAAGAGAAAATACGACTAGAACATCTAAATCAAGTAGTACTATCTCTGGTATTATTTATTATATGTATGATGCAACTGGAGAAAAAATTGAAAAAAGAGTGGAAGATTCTGAAGCAGGGACGACGACGACATTTTTATATGATAGAGGAATATATTATAAAGAAAATATCTTAGAGGATATTATACATCCAGAAGGAGCTATAACACCTCTTAATGGTTCATACACTAATTTTAGATATAAGTTTATTCATAGAGATCATCTAGGGAATAATAGAGTTGTATATTCAGATATTAATGGAAATGGGACTATTGAAGAAGCATCAGAAATATTAGACGAAAATAACTACTACCCATTTGGACTTGAGCATAAAGGGTACAATAATCTTATAAGCTCAAATAGTAATCTAATAGAAGGTTACAAATATAATGGCAAGGAATTTGATGAAGTATTTGGATTAGATTGGTATGATTTTAACGCACGTAATTATGATCCTGCAATAGGCAGGTGGATGAACATTGATCCTCTAGCAGATAGTTTTTATCGTTGGTCACCATATAACTTTGTGTACAATAATCCACTTAGTTTTATTGATCCTACAGGAATGGGTCCTGAAGATATATATGGGATAGATCAAAACGGTCAAATCAGTTTATTGCAAAAGACTGATGATGATTTTGATACATTAGTATCTGTTACAACAAATAATGACGGAAGTCTTGTTTGCACTGGAGATTGTGAACCTAAAATTAATACAGAAAATGGTTCTGTTAATGTTAGTAAAGATGCTGATGGAGGAAGTATATTGAAAGATCTATCCGAAGTTAGTAGTACAAAACAGTGGGGTGTTGATTCTGAAGGCACAACAGTTGATGTAAATTTGAATGCAGCGATAGCTGATGAAAGTAGTAAAGATGATATATTCAATGTGTTTCAATTTGCAGCAGATAATTCTAATGTAGAATGGAGTGTAAATAAATTCGCAGATGGTGACGGAAATATAAATTATCAGATAGGAACATATAATTTAAATGAAAACTCAAGAGCTGGTGCATTCTCTCCAGGAACTGAAAGCCTACCTAATGGGTCGGCTCCCCTAGGAATTGTTCACTCACATCCTGGACAACCTACAGCAACTGCTAGGGAAGAAAGTCTTTTTGGGGATCGAGGAGCTGGGAGAAATTATTTAAATAAATACGGTGCAAATAATCCTTATTTAATTTATTTTCCAGATAATAATACAACATCAAGAATAGGTCTTCCAAAAAACTCCCAATCAAAAGGAGCGACTGTTAAACGAGGGCTACGCAATTTTAAATTTTAAAAAATGATTAAAAAATGATTAAAAAACTTTTAGTATTGTTAGTTCTATGTTTAATTAGTTGTTCGAAAAATCAAGAACCACTATTTAGCAACGAAGCCTTAAATCAATCGTTTTTTGTAATGATTGATGACTATATAGATGATAACCCCTTAATAGTCCCATCAATTAACGTCGTTAAAGATGGCCTTTCATATCCTTCTTATCACTTATATGTATCTGAGAAAATAAATGATACAATTATTTCTATAGTTTTATCACCTCACTTAAATGAGTTAGCATTAGATGAGGAAAAAATAGGTAAAGAAGATTTTATATACAAGTCTATAAAATCTAAAGGATATTATATGTATAAAGAAAAGTATCCATTGGTATTTTTTGATGAGGGTAATTTATTTAAAGAAATACTGAATGATAAATCTATTATATCAATTATCCCTGATAGCTTGAAAATGAATGAGATTAATCGACATATAAAGTTTGAAAGATGGGATTATAAATTCACTAATGATAACTTTATTAAGTTATCAAATCATGTGGATGCTAGAATTCATACTCACCCAAATAAGAATTAAGATTTTAATCTAATAAATTAAGGAGAGTGATGAATTTTTAAGTAAACATTTTCTAGTATATTTATTGATGCAAAAAAAAATAAATTGAAACGAACTTCTATACATAAAGTCGCTGCATATAATTTACAAGAAACACTTATTGTATTAGCGATTATTGGGATATTACTTTTGCTATCCATGCCTAGACTAATGCCTTTAATTTCCAAAGCCAAGAGTATAGAAGCGCAAGCTCAGTTAAAGCAAATCCATAATATGCAGACGTTGTATAGTTATTCGTATTCTAAATTTTCGGGCGATTTTAATGAAATTGATTTTGAAGCTCCAAAAACAGTAAAAGATGGCGGCACAGCAAATTATGAATATACCATCATCTCCGTTGATGGCGACGGCTTTAAGGCAAGAGCTACTGCGATTACAGATTTTGATAGAGATGGTATCTTTAATGTATGGGAAATTGATGAAAATGGAAACCCTAAACAAATCATTAAAGATTGATCATTTCCATGCTCATAAAAATAATTTTAATGACTAGTTTACTAGTCATTTTTTATCAAGATCAAAAAGAGCGTATGGTGTACTGGTGGATGTTTCTAATAGGAGCTATAGGATTCTCGGTACTACACATCGTTGAAGTCGGTTGGTTACAATTTGGTATTCATAGTGCTTTCAACATAGGGATGGTAGGATGTATGTTATTACTTTTAGTTGGGTATGTAAAACTACGCTTTCAAACCTTTGACTTACAAAGCGTATTTGGTCTTGGTGATATGCTGTTTTTAATTGCACTATCGCTAGGATTTACAACTGTATCTTTCATCACCTTGTTAGTATTTGGACTTTTATTTTCTTTGCTTCTACATTTCGTACTAAAAAAGATGAAATCTAAAGTCACCATTCAGAATTCTGAGTATACGCTACTTCGACAGGCTCAGTATGACATTTCGCGAACCAGCCTGCCGAGAAGGCAGGAGCCTACTCAAAACGAACTAAAGCATAGTAGAGATACCATACCCCTAGCAGGCTATTTAGCACTATTTTTTGCAGGTGTTTTGTTAGTGCATTGGTTAGGTTTTTATGATGAGTTATATCTAATGTAATGGGAGACACAAGAACGTATACCATCCCTGTTGCATTACAACAACGCATAAGTGCAGAACAAGCCTATCAATATCGTATTGTGCCTATTGAAGAGCAAGGTGCTACCGTTGTTTTTTATTCAGATACCGATACGCCCGAGACCTTAGCGCAAGAACTCTTCATCTTCTTAGGGTATGCAGTAGAGATAAAGCAGATAGATACAGAAAAACTCGATATCTATTTAAGCACTAATTTCAGAAAAGCCTTTGGTACAGAAAAACAGCTCCTCACCTACACCCAAGACTTTTTAGAAAAAATACTATTAACGGCTAAATCCATAGGGAGTAGTGATATTCATTTTGAACCCTTTGAAAATACCTGTCGTATTCGTTTTCGTTTAGATGGGAAATTAAAAGAGCAATACAGTATCCCAAAAGAAGAATATCCTGTGATCATCAATAAGATCAAGAATCAAGCAGGCTTAGATATTTCTCAAACTCGTTTACCACAAGATGGTCGAATTACTGTCAAAACACAAATAGACGAGTTTGATATTCGTGTCTCTACATTACCTACGATGGATGGGGAGAGTATTGTATTGCGTATTCTGAGCAAAGACACCTCAAACATACAACTGGATCAATTAGGGTTTACCGAAGAAGAACTCTTGATTTATAAAGAAGGCGTACGCAATCCTAATGGGATTGTATTAATATCTGGACCCACAGGATCAGGAAAAACCACCACACTCTATGCAACTCTTAAACTCTTAAATAAAATAGATACCAAAATCTTAACGATTGAAGATCCTATTGAATACACTCTAGAAGGGGTGATGCAAATGCAATTGAGGGAGGATTTAGGACTCGATTTTGAAACAGCACTCAAAACCTTTTTACGTCAAGACCCTGATATTATCATGGTAGGGGAAATACGCGATGTAAAAACCGCCAATATGGCAATCCGTGCTGCATTGACGGGGCATTTAGTGTTATCAACCATTCATACCAATTCTGCATGGGGAACGATTTCTCGACTTATTGATATGGGAGTGCCTGCTCATTTAATTGCAAGTACTTTAAACTTAAGCGTAGCCCAACGTTTAGTGCGTAAACTCTGTGTTCACTGTAAAAAGGAAGTTCATATAGAAAAAGACACCTTCCCAATACACTATAGTGTCCCTAAAGAGCTTAAAAAACATTACATTGCACAAGGCTGTTCTCATTGCTATCACACAGGATATTCGGGAAGAAAAGCCATTTATGAACTCCTTCCTGTAACCAAGGAGTTATCAGTTCATATCAAGAATAATGAAACCCAGATCGATGCGTATCTGGAAAAAAAACACATAAAAAAATTAAGCGATCAGGCGATACATTTAATTCAAACAGGAGAAACATCTGTAGATGATGTATTTGCATTATTAGCAAATCAATAATTCATGATAAAAAGGATAATATTTATATGGATGTGTGTCTTTATGACACAAAGCATCATAGCACAGGAGTATGATGAAGAGCGAATACGACAATTAGAAAATAAATTAACCGCTATTTCCACCGATGTCCCTGGTCTTTTAGAAAAAATAGACATCACCATACAACAAGCCAATTTGCCTACATTTCTTTTGGCGATATCAGAGGTGCATAAGATTAATATTGAGGTAAATCCTGAGTTAAGTGCTATACAAATTTTCAATAATTTTAAAGATGTATCCGTTTCTGATGTCCTCTTGTACGTTTGTAAAACGCATAACACAACCATTGATTTTACAGGAACTATTTTATACATAAAACCGTATCAAAAAGAAGTTGTCCCTGAAGAACACACCATTGATATTACCTATGATCCAAGTGATCAGAAACTCTCTGTCGATTTAAAAGATGATATTCTTTCGGAAGCTTTTAGATTGATTTCAGACCAAACAGGTAAAGGTATATTTTACACTCCAGGTTTGAGTACAAATAGAATTTCTGCCTTTATCAAAGAACTCCCTTTTGATATTGCTATGGAGAAAATAGCATTTTCAAATAATCTTTTAGTCTCTAAAACAAAAGAGGGTTCTTTTGAGTTTGAACCTGCCATTTCACAAAATGCTAATGCATTAGATAGACAAGCTGCGGTGGTACGACCTATTAGGTCAAGAAGCGCTAATTTCTTTTTTAAAGTATTAGATCAAGAATCAAAATTACTTGATGTTGATATTCAAAACGTAGCTATCTCAGATATTATCTATAGTATTGGAGATGAACTTCAACTAGATATTTTTACTGCTTCCCCTCTAGAAAGTGCTGGCTACGCTACAGTGACTGCAAAAAATATTTCATTTGATCAACTACTTACTAAGATTTTTGAGAATACTACTTTTGCAAGCCCTAATATCACAGCCAGTCAATCTTCTAGATTAGCAGCAGGTCAAGGTCAAGATATAACTCTAACAAATCCATCGAATCGTTTTACGTTTAAGAAGGAAGAGGACGTCTATTATTTTGGAACTTTTAAACAACTCACATTACGTTCAGCAGAAATAGTTCCTTTACGATATAGATCTATAGGGGTGTTAACAGATCCTGAACGATCAGGCAGAAGTGCAGGGAGATCTAATACAAGTTTTGGGTTTAATACTGGATTTGGGGCAAATAATAGCCTTGGAAATAACTCAAGGGATTTTAACCAAAATCAGACAAGCACGCAATCAACCCAAAGAAATGAAGACGATAAACGATCAGATATAAGCACGCTTATTCCTGATGATATAAAACAAGACCTAAATATCATTGCAGATAAAGAGCTCAATAGTTTTATCGTAAGTGGCGCTAGTTCTGATATTGAGCGTTTCAAACGCTTTGTCAAAGAGATTGATAAAAAAGTACCTATTGTGATTATCGAAGTGATGATCTTAGAAGTAAATAAAAACTCAACGCTAGATGCAGGGATTGAATGGGGTATTGCTTCAGAACCCACAACCACACAAGGGGGTATATTTCCAGAAACCAATATTTCATTGGGTGCTAATACAGTAAATCGAATTTTAGGACGGATCGACGGATCAAGTTTTTTTAATATTGGACAAGTGGGGCCTAATTTCTTTGCTAATATTAGAGCATCTGAGTCTAATGGAAATTTTGAGATAAAATCCTCTCCTCGTATTACGACCTTAAATGGGCATCGCGCCTATTTTTCAAATGGAAGAACCAGTTATTTTGAGGTCACTCAAAACCAATTTGTAGGCACTCAAAATCCAATATTGAGCGAAAGCACAAATTTCATTCCCATAGATGCCGAATTGTCGCTTGAAGTCCTTCCATTCGTATCTGCCGATGGAGAAGTAACTATGGATATTAAAGTCATACAATCCAGTTTCACTGGAGAACGTGTTACAGACACAGGACCACCAGAAATTAGTTCTCGCGAATTCACCTCCATTATCAAATCACGTAACAATGATATTGTGGTATTGGGAGGATTGGAAGAGAATCGTAAGAGCAATTCAGGATCAGGAGTACCGTTTTTGGCACGTGTCCCTATTATCAAATGGCTTTTTAGCAAACGGGTTCGTACCGCCTCAAAATCAAAACTCACTGTGTTAATAAAACCTACAGTTATTTACTAATGTTAGACACGCTTTCGCGAAATATCATCTACGGCAACACCTATTGTTCGCTCGAACATACAGGAACGGATACGCTGGCTACGATTACTGTTCTTGCCTGCAAACAGCATAAAGGAGAACTCACGCTAGTAGACAAAACGAAAGCTTCGACTATTAGTGACGTACGAGCCTCTTTTTCAAAACTAAGATATGCTCACTTGGTCATTAACAATAACCAAGTGCTTCAGAAAACAATCGAAAATGTAAACAGTCTTTCGGATCAAGTCTTACTGAATCAAACATTTTCAGATATTGACCTAGATGTTTTTTATTATGAAGTCATTCGTTCTAAAGAAAAAGCGTTTGTGTATATCTGTAGAAAATCCTACGTAGAGGAATTGATCAAGGAATACGAATCACAATCTATTTTTATCACCCATTGGAGTTTAGGACATACGCCTATAGTATCCTTACTTCCTTTTCTAAAAGATACATCTCATATTCAAACCCCTACCACTACCCTAGAGCTTAAAGAGGGAGAGATTACCTCTATAGATCACATGGCATCAGAAAGCTATTCAAATGAGACGTATGATGTAGCAGGATTGCAAATAGATGGAGAACATATAAACGGCTTAGGAAGTATTATAAAAACAATCGCAGGGATAGATGAAAAACACGTGTCAAATAATTTTGAGACCAAAGAAAAAGAACGACAATCCTATTTTAAACAACACAGATTATTTGCCATTGGATTACCCCTTGCCATAGCGGTCTTGTTTGTGATCTTTTTAGTCAACTTTTTATTCTATAGTCACTATTATGATGAAGTGGCTGTTTTACAAGAAATAGGCAGTACCAACACACTACAAAAAAAGCTATTGGTAAAAAAAGACTCCATTGTTAACCAAAAACAAAAACTGTTTGAAGATGTCATTGCATCGGCATCTTCTTCTGCTTCCTATTTTATAGATGAGGTTATCCAAGAAATGCCAGAGACCATTCTTTTAGAAGGGCTTCAATACCATCCTTTACAAAAGAAAATTCGCAAAAATAAAGTCGTTGAAGTCGAAGAAAATATGATTGTTATTACAGGAGAAACCTCGGAAAATTCTGATCTATCCTCTTGGATTTCATCACTGGAAAATCTAGAATTTACAGATAGCGTGTCTATTGACAACCTAGAAGAAAAAGGAAGAAACATACGTTTTAGCATCGCAATTTTAATCAAAGCATAGAATGACCATAAAACAAAAAAATACCACCTTAGTGATCAGCTTTTTTGGAATGCTACTCTTGGGGTATTTTTTGTCTATTTCTATGACGCTTTCGCTAAAAAATAATTACGATAACCTAAAAACGCAAGAACAGATCTATTCCAATATCCCGAAACGATTACAAGTATTGAGTCAAAAAGAGAAATACTATGATTCTCTTTTACAACATTATCAGATTACAGAAACGTCTTTGCAGAACAATCTGCTAAAGACCATAGACCGATATACCATCAATCATAACATTAAAATCATTTCCTTTGATGAGCCTCACAGTGTTATTCAAAAAGGGAAGAAAACCAATTCCTATGCCTTTAGAGTTTCAGGAGATTTTAATTCAATTTTAGGATTAGCATATCAATTAGAACAACGCAGTAAATTTGGGATGATCGCATCCTTACAATTTGAAAAACTTAAAAACTATCGTACAGGACGAACATCCTTAGAAGGAGCGTTTGTATTGCAATTAGTTCAATAACGTATACTTGCCATGAAGAATATAAAACAGTATTTACATAGAATAAATCCAAGGATTGTATGCATAGCGTGTACACTTCTTTTTATAGGATGTAGTGCTACAAAACAGTTCCAACTGACCAAGGAAAATACCAATGCGATAGCATTAGGCGCTATTGTAAAAAAAGAAGGCACCTTAAAAAATAATATAGAAGTAAAAGGGATGCCTTTACTGGATCAAAAGCTCCGTGTCAACATTCTTGAAAAAGAATTTACAAAAGCATCTTTTACTCAATACTCAGCGGTATTTAATCCCAAAAAGCCTAAATTCTCTTACAACGATACGATTGCCAAAAAGCCTATCTATCTTGAAGTAGAATTAATAGATGATATCGGATATGCACAAGCTATTAATGAAGATAGTACCACTAGAGAATACATTAGAAACTCTAAAAAAGCGGGGGTTATCAGTAAGATTGCTGTAGTGCCAGAAAAAGTGATTGATATGACTAAAATGACCACTGCCTTTTTAGAGCCGATAGGAAATCAGACGTATGCGCTAACGCTCTATAACGAGAAGGAACTTTTAACGACGATTCCTTTTTCTGAGATGGTGGTCTTTGACTATCAAACCTCATTTTTCTGCTATGGTAAAAATCAGCGGAATCAAGTAGTCGTCATGGATATCACCGAGGAGGGGAAAGCCTGCAAACGACCTTTAGAGCGAAAAGCACAAAAGCTCCTAAAGATTAAAAAACTAGTAGATTATTAAAATAGATGTTATGAAAAAATTCATCATACTCATTTTCGCCATGGCACTTATTTATAGCTGTGAAGAGATTATAAGTGTACCCGATATATCAGAAGATTTTATTGTATTAATCGCACCCGCAGATGGTACGGTCTTGGAGGATATAGACGTTACATTTTCTTGGGAAGAAATAGAATTTGCAGAAGAGTATCAAATTCAGGTGGCACAGCCTAATTTTACAAATGCCAATCAAGTGGTGCTCGATACGATTTTAGGCGACTCTGTGCAGAGTTTTAGAAGCTTTAGCACCACATTAGCTCCCAATATGTATCAATGGCGTGTAAGAGGTTTTAATGATAATTTTCAAACGGACTACACCACACAAAGTTTCAAGATAGATACGCTGCAAACCGATGTAGATATATCAGATCAATTAGTAACGGCCATAGCACCTGTTGATAATGCTGAGATCACCGCAGGAAATATTAACTTTAATTGGGAAGCTGTGGCAAATGCAACCATGTATCAACTGCAAATTGCCTATCCAAATTTTCAGTCGCCTATTCAGATCGTAAGAGATACTTTGATTACAACACCTTTATACACCACTACCCTAGAAAGTAATGACTATCAGTGGCGCGTGAAAGCGATGAATATTTCTTATGAAACAGCTTATACCACACAAAGCCTCTCTGTTATAGACGATATGGTAAATTTATCAGATCAGATAGTCGAAATCATAGCTCCAGAAGATGGTTTTGAAACCTCAGAAACGATGGTGAATTTATCATGGCAAGCAATAGAACAAGCCACACTCTACAGAATCATCATTACCGATCTATCAGATAATAGTATTTTCTTAGAGCAAACGGTAACCACGACAGATATTACCATTGAGTTTGTTTCAGGAATGTACTCTTGGGCGGTACGTGCAGAAAACGATACGCAAAACACACCCTATACAGAACAAACCATTACCATTCTATAATCCATGAATAAGAAGAAACGAACCCGATACTTATTACTAGCAGTTATATTAATATACGGCGCTGTAGTTGTTCGTTTTTTTATGCTTAGTGACGATGGTGTAGATGCTATGATAACTTCAGAACCCATCACTTCTTTTAAACCTGCTAGCTATACCGTGAAAGAAAGTTTTACCATTGATAATAACTATAGAGATCCTTTTTTAGGAACGATAGTCAACAGGAATCAAACTCGCAAAAAAAATATATCAAGGCAAAATGCATCCAATCAAGAAGATGCTTATTTTCCAGCAATTAAATATTTAGGACTTATTTCTGACACAGGTTCTGGTAAAAAAGTACTCTCTTTGGAAATCAATACAAAAGAATATATTGCCAAAGAAGGAAGTGTGATTGATAGCGTTCAGATTATTTCAGGAAATCTAAAAAACATTTCCGTTTCTTACAAAGGAAAACGTAAAAATATCAATATTTCAGGTTGATGTTAGCAGTAGGTACAAAAATAAAAGCGGGAGCCTTGCAATTTGCTATTCTGATAAGCGTAGTGATTGCTGTAATCCTTAGTGCTTTTATTCTTATTAGTTATTCCCATTTACAATTTGCAAAACAACTAGAGCGCTCTACCAACACCATAAAACTGAGTCACGATGGCATTGGTTATGCTAAACAAAAATCAATTCCTTATGGGGATAGTATTAGCATCAACCTAGAGGAGGGAATTCAAGAAGAAGTCATCATTTTCAAAACACATTGGGGCATCTTTGATAAGATGGTTTCCATAGGAAAAAGCAGAAACTTTAAAACCCAAAAAATAGCCCTATTAGGAGGGCAAACCCCCGAAAAAGAACGACCTGCTATCTTTTTAGAAGATAGTAACTCCCCTTTGGTTGTTGTTGGGGAAACGAGTATTTATGGCGATGTATCACTACCAAGACAAGGCATCAAGCCAGGAAACATTGCAGGGAATTATTATCAAGGCAAAACGCTCGTGAATGGAAATATCAATCAAAACAATTCTGCAAAGCCCCAGATATCAAATGAGAAAAAAGAGTATATAAAAACCTTACTCTTTGGTAATCTGCCACAAGAAGATTCTTTGTTCATTCGTTCGCTTGCTTCAGAGATTTCTTCTACGTTTGAGACAGCTCCTAAGTGGATCTATAGTCCAGATGTCATACAGATCGATGATCAATCGATCTCTCAAAATATCATTATAAAATCAGATACACTTATTCGTGTGTCCGCTTTCGCGAAAGCGGAAAATATCATACTCATAGCACCACATATTGAAATAGCTGATAACGCGATAGGGGCTTTCCAAGCATTTGCTTCTAAAAGTATTACTGTTGGAAAGAATGCACGGCTGACCTATCCCTCTGCACTAGTTTTTCAGGAAAAAGAAAACCAAGTACAGACCTCCAATGGAGAACTACGAAGAGGTATTACTTTGGAAGAAGGGAGTATCGTTTCAGGGAGCGTGATACATCTAGAAAGTCCTAGTGATAATTATCAAAAAGCGCTGGTCACGATTAAAGAAAATGCTATCGTACAAGGCGAGGTCTATAGCGATCATATTGTACAACTAGAAGGAAATGTAAAAGGCTCAATATATACGCGTCAGTTTGCTATAGAAACCAGAGGCTCGGTATATAAAAACCATCTTTTTGATGCGATCATAGATACGAGAAATTTTCCAGTAGCCTTTTGTGGTATAGAAACCACCCAAACTCAAACGAATCTTGTGCAATGGGTGTATTAAAAAAGAAAATATCCGCATCGACTCTCATGGAAACCTTGGTGGCTACGAGCATCATTCTTATTGTGTTTGTCGTGGCTTCTTTAATTTTAATGAATACCTTCAAGTCCGTTGTACAAAGGGATACCTTCTCCGTACAAAACAGATTGGAAGTCTTGCAATACCTCAACACACATGAAAAAATCACACTCCCTTATGATGAAACCTTTGAAGCGTATGAAATAACGATAGAAAGCGTAGAAGAAGAGGACATACAGTACACGATCTACAAAGCAAAAAAAGCAGGTCAAAAAACACCTTTAATTTTGCGAGAAATCCAATGACACAAAAACACAAAATACCCGCTTTTACCTTAAGTGAAATCTTAGTGGTTTTGGCTATTACTAGTATTGTCATTGCCATTGCATTTACAGTGTTACGTCTCGTAACCAAACAATTTACAACCATGCGCGCACGCTACGAAGAGCATACGGAAGTAACAAAGTTTAAACAGCGCTTACTTTTTGATTTTGAAAAAGGATCTACTGCGCTTTGGAATGAAAAACAACAACAGTTAGCTATTACCGTTCAAGACGAAACTATTCAATATGAAATAGCACCAGATTATGTTCTACGAGATCGTGATACGATTCCTTTTACAGTTCAAAATACACGCTTTTATTACCAAGGAGATGAAATAGAAGAAGGAGTTACCGATGGGCTTGAACTAACTCTGATGATCTCAAATCGTCCTGTTGTCTTTTTTGTGTCTAGGAAAGTAGATGCCCAACAAACAATCAAGGAGGTATGGGACTAAAGATAAACGATCTTAAAAAAGGAAAAGAGCGCAAAGAAGAACCATCTTCTCTGGAGAGTATTCTAAAAAAGGAAATAACTCTTTTTGGAAGTTCTTTTGGGTCTAAAAAGAAAGAACAGTTTTATACCGAATTAAGTGTATTACTCACCTCAGGTATTCGTTTGAAAGATGCTTTATTTCTTATCGCGGAATCCCAGAAAAAGAAAGAAGATATTGAGTTGTTTCAAAAAATTGGAGATCGTATTGTAGCGGGGGATGATTTTTCTAAAATCTTGAAAGAACATAAACACTTTACTACCTATGAAGAGCATTCTGTAAGAATAGGAGAAGAAAGTGGGGCATTAGAAAGAGTCACAAAATCATTAGCCGAATTTTACAGACGTAAAAATGAGCAGCGACGTAATATTGTAAACGCACTAACCTACCCCGTGATCTTATTAATTACAGCACTCTTAGCCGTTACCTTTATGCTCAGATTTGTGGTGCCGATGTTTCAAGATATGTTTAGACAAAACGATATAGAGCTGCCTGTCATTACACAATCTGTGATTGGGGTGTCTAATTGGTTAGGAACCTATGGTTGGCTAGTTTTTGCCTCCTTACTCCTATTTATCATTTTTCAGAAACAACTCAATAAAAGAAAATGGTACAGGGCTAGAAAAGATGCTTTTTTAGTAAAGCTTCCACTGATAGGTTCTTTTATAAAAGTATCGAATATAGCTCGTTTTACACAGGCGGTTTCTCTGCTAGTAAGTACTAAAGTATCGATTGTTCAAAGTATTCATCTAGCGAAAGAAATGATTGACTTTTACCCACTAGAAAACGTATTAGAAAAAGTAGAAGCGGATATTCAAAAAGGAAAAAGCCTGAGCGAAAGTTTAAAGGAGCATTCTTTTTTTGATCGTAAGATGATTGCCCTTGTTCGCGTTGCAGAAGAAACTAATAAAACAGAATATGTCTTTGAAAGACTGAGTGAACAATATAATCAAGAGGTTTTACAAAAATCAAAAACGTTTTCTACCATTTTAGAACCTTTCATTATTCTGGTTGTAGGAATTATGATAGGTATTATTTTAATCGCGATGTACTTGCCTATGTTTGAAATTGGGAGTGTATTAAAATAGCAAAAAAGGGTCAATCACAGCGTATGTGACTAACCCTTAATTAAAAATAGCTAGTTAGTTCTTCAGAAACCTTCATGATTGAAAAGAACTACTATTATGAAAGAAAGTACAATAGTAACCTTAAAAGTTAGGTCTAACAAAATTGTAGGTTTTAGTATTCAGTAGTTTCAGCTTCTTTTTTAAAAATGTAATATATCTAACGTAAGATTTTAAATTTTGATAAATAGATTGAAAAAGGTATTTTGCTGTGAGATGCTATCCCTACGATCATTTTACAATAATGTGTCCCATATATGGGATTCGCCACAAAATGAAATAGTTGTAAATAGTCTTTAAAAACTAGAATTTAAATTAGAAGCTAAGTTATTTTATTAGCTTTACTTTTAACGTTTTTAAAACTTGATTGATTTTAGAAGCATACTTTACAGCTGTTTTTCTTGTTATGAGTTAATCTTAGTTGTTTTTGATCTTTAAAATTGTGAGTATATCTGGAAATATCAATAGATAATCCACTAAAAGTTTCTTCAGGTGTATTTCCACCAAGGATCATTTGTGGACGTATCATATTATATATGGGGATCGTATCTGCCATTACACTTATAAGCTGATTCTCATTATTAATTTCTTTGTGATACATAAATTGGTGTTTAATGACTTTGTTCAGAGCTTCCACCATAGAATTTGAGAAGACCACATCTTTTTGAGCAATAATATGTTGGATTGGGATATCAGAAGAGTTAATAAATTCAGAAAAAATACTATTCACATTCTCACTTCCACCATCGGTAAGAAACTGAAATGTTGAGGGTTGGCGTTCTAAACACGCTTTTTGGATTAAAGATTTGATAGCAATTGCAGATGAGCCTTTCTCTATTTGATACCCAAGAATCATTTTTGAGTAATGGTCGATGAGAAAATGGATAGGGTAAAAAGCAGGTTCTGTCGCATTATTTCGACGACTATATAATTTTGAAAAGAAACATAAAGATTAAGCAGCCAGTGAACAAAACGTTTTAAATGTTGAAGTTTTAGGAATCAATATTTGCCCTTTTCTAATAATGTACAATTTCTATTCCTGCTAGTGTTCTTTGTGCTGATTCGAATTCTTTAAATCCTGTGGTAATAGTAATTCTCCTTTTTATACTTCAATGATCTTATTCTACGACGTTGTTTAGATACTTGACTCGCCGAATCTTTATCTTTTTTGAAGTCAGATTCCTTTTGTTCCAAGTTCGTATCCCAGCCGTATTTGCTCCACTCTTATAAATATTAATAATACGAGGTTTTCCGTTGTTGCCTATAGCTTTATTCAAGAACTTTTGGGAAGAACCCTTCATTCTTCGTTTGGTCAGTAAGAAATCTATCGTATTTCCTTGCTTATCCACCGCTCGGTATAAATACCTATCCTTACCTGCTACCTTGATATACGTTTCATCAAGTCTCCAACTATCGATGACTAACTTCTTACGAATGTTCATATTTTTCTCTATGCCTTTAGAAAACTTAAACACCCAACGCTGGATTTTGGAATGATCAACTTTGACACCCCGAATAACCATCAATTCTTCAATATCACGGTAACTTAAACTAAATCGAAATTTGAAATATACCGCTTGTTGTATGATGATGTAAGGATATCGATGGTGTTTGTACATGGAACTACTTTAAAAACATCAAACTTAAGTATATTTGAAATAGTAGAATTAATGCGACAGAACCGCAATACGAGTAATATGTGTAAATAGCTTCCAATTTTAACTAGAAGACTTTCACCTGTTTTGATATGTATACAGTTTTATAAACACCTCCGTCATCTTCTTTTAAGTCCCTATTTAAGATAGACGAATAAAATTCCAATTTCCCATTTTTTAGGACTTTACGAATCATTCCGAAGCCCATTACTTTACTGAAAATAATGCTATTAACTAATTGGGCATTTACTTGTGTCCCCTTTATTGAGGTTTCAATTAAACCTTGCTTAAATTTTAAATAGTCATTGCAAAAACTCCAGTCTAACAATTTGTTAGGTAGGCCTTTATCCTCAATTTGTAATGTAGACAGATTAAGAGTGTCATAGATATTGAGTAATACCAATTCTTTCCAGTAATTAAACTTACTATTCCATACTAGCTTATTAATTAATTGGTTACTAAGGATCATAAGCTTTAATTTTTGAGAATCATCAATAGTAAATTCCAAAGATTTCAATGAAATTATAATTTGGCTCAAGCCTAAATCTATAAAATCAAACAACCAATTCTTAGATGTATAGTCTTGAATATATTTATTTAATATTATTGGATGTTTAAAAGTTATAGGCTCTGATGGATTATCAACTAATCTAAAGGCTTTATTACTGTTTTCTACGAATAGGATAAATGTGTTTAGTAGCGCGTGATCGACATAATAACTTACCTCATAATTTGATGAGTTAATTTGAGATTCCAATCGTTTCAATCCAAATTTACGTTCCAATTTGCGCAGTTCATCTAGCTGTTTATAGTGAACTTTAACTTGAGATAGTTCTTCAACATAGACTTCTTCCCAAAAATGCAACAGAATATGAAAGCCAACAAAGAGCGCATTAAGACTCTTTGTGTCCTGTGGTATTTGGTTGATAAATCTATTATTAATTAAAGTAGAAACCGCTTTAATTGTTTTCTCAATCTTACGAGCTATTCGTTGACCTTCCCTAGCATTGATAAATGATTGAGAATGTTTTAAACTTGTTTCTTCGTCCATACCATCATCGCCAGCTTCAGTAGCTAACTCTTCTGCATTATCAGAAAGTTCTTCTGGATTCTCTCTAATTTTTAAAACGTCTAAAAACTCTTCAACCATTGATGCTATGTTGTCGCTTGTAACGTTTTCTTTAAGAGTTAGGCCTGCATTTTTATTGTATTCATTTTCAGAAATCACTTCGCCTTCATCTTCGGCAACTTCATTGTTTGCCAATAAAGGAGCTTGTGATCCCCCACTATCTTTAAAAACTTGTTCTTGCTCTAAGAAATCTAATACCATTTCATAGTTTAAAGAATTGAATATGTCAAGATGTTCAAAGCTTTGGAGTTTAGCTAATCGTTCGTCAGGATTTGATTTTTTAAGTACGTTTACATTTTGAATCAATCCAAAGGTTGAGATACGTTCTTCTGTAGCTGAACTATATAAGGCAACTTTAAAAATACTTTCAGTTACCTTAAGTGGTGTCTGGATTTTTTTAGAGTTTACTGAAACATCTATATTTTCAAGTAAAGCATTATTACTATCAAACGTTTTTAATACACATTCACTGGTAAAGCTTTTGCCCAAGGAAATAGTAACGATGCTATCACTTAACTCTATGTGTTTAATTTTCAATAAGTCTATTGTGATTTCAACATTTTCTGACTCTGCATTTACAGTGTTTTTAATGTCAAGCGTTCCTTTTTTGGGTATTTGAATACCCAATTTTTTTATAAAGTCTTGGGCTTTTTTAGTTCGTATCGTAATAACAGCTTCATCATTTTTAAACGCTCTATTACTTATTCCGTAAGCCTCTAAAGTTGCATTTGCGCTTCCTAAGACGAACACTGTCTCATCATCGTATTCAATCTGAATAATCTTTGCGTGAAGTCTCTGTATGCTTTTAGAGTTCTCTGTATTGATGACATCTTTCCAGTCAGAGAATTGACATATACTTGACGCAAAATCTACAGGTAAAATACCATTAGTGGTATCAACAACGCAATGTATTTCTTTAGGTGCCAAATCATCAATGACCTTTTGTAAGAAAGCTCCAGACCTGTTGTAATAAGGCGCAATTATTTTGATGCTTTTTGGCTTTCGCGAAAGCGTACTTATGACCTCGCTATATAATGACTTTGTATTTTGAGTAAAAAACATTCTATACTCAAATTCCTTAATGGTTGCTATGCTATCTTGTTTGTCTTCCAAATCTGATATCCATTGCGAATGCTGCGCTATCCAATTAATTTTAGTAAGATTGATTCCTAAACTATGAGACGATAGCGACTGTATATATTGCCAAGCAGATTTAAAAATAGGTTGTGCACTTAATCTTTCTTTTACCATATAAAAAGAAGACCATATCTCATCATTATAAAGCAAGCCACTCGAAGTGATGTTACCACTGCCTATGGATAGATATCCTTTATCTTTCCCAGCTATAAAAAGCATTTTAGGATGAAATGCTCCTGATATAGTGACAGGTGTAATACTATAATTTGAATTGAACTTTTTTAGACTATCGCCTAAGTGTGACGCTAAATACTTTTCTAGCATTGAAGCATCAACAAATAAATTAATGTTAGTAATTCCTGCACCTCTTAACTTCGGTAATATGAGCTGTTCAAAAAAAGCAAGGTCAATACTGTAGCTTGTAATTACGCAGCTATGATACTTGTTCTTTCCCGTACCTATAAGCTCTAAAATGTTGGACCTTTCTATTTTCATTGAGCAAGCATTTTTAAATATTCTTGTCCTTTTTTAGTTAGCGCTGTAGAATCTGCATCGATAATGCTTAAATCACGCATAAAGTCAACGAGTGTATGTATTCTTGGCGAGGAGTAATCATACATAAAATGATCTACTAATCTTATCATACCATCCTCCCTATAAAATTTCGCACTATTCTGAGTAGCGTTTAATTTTCTAAGGGCAACAAAATGATGTCTGTTAATCACGTTGCGAGTAAGAAAATATCTTACAAACTCTTTGATAGTAATATCTTCCTTTAATTTAAAGTCTCCATAAGAAACAAGAAAACTACTGGCTGTATGGATTTTAAACCTATTTGAAATTTCTAATAGTTCAATTTTACTTGTCGCATTTTCAAGCATTAATTTCTGGATTGCGCAGAGAGAAAATGATATTTTAATATATGGATCGGTTTCTGTTTTTGAGAGATAGACTAACTCCTCAATAGAATGTTCCATAAAAGGAATTCCAAAAAAGAGATCTAATTCTACATTGACGCCTTCTGTCTTAAATAGGTCGATAACTTTTGACACAATATGATCAACTAATTCAATCTCATCTACCCAATTATTCTTAGACTGTTCATCTAAAATTATGAGGAAAGCATCTAAGCACCCAGTACTCGATACACTCCAAAACTGTTCAACAATAAAAAAGTACCAAAGCTTTTGGGATGTAGTATAACAATCATTCCAGCCATCACCATAAATAGAGAAAGGCACGCTCAATTGTTCATATCTTGCCTTACTATCATTAACATCAACATTAGATAGTAGAAGCTTAATGGTATCTTTTCTAAAATAGGTCTCTTCACTTTCTTTTGGACGGTCTACACCAGAAAACAACTGCCACAATAACTCTTGTTCTTTACTATCATTAGGTATTCTAAGCATATTAAATTCACTACTCAGCAACTCAAGGTCAGTCTTAGTAACAAAATTATTTTCAATAGCTTTCGAGAAAACGTTAGATGTATTTAAAATATTTAAACCAAAAGCATCGGCTAGTTGCTTACCAGAAATTTTTGTTTCGTGCTGAAAATCGGTTCGTACATACAAACCTTCTTTGTCACCTTGATCACCCAGAATGCCCATTTGCTTAATAGAACTGATATAATACTGGCCTAGCACTCCACGTGGATTTTTCCAATAAGAACCTTCACTTTTAGAGCCTTCTTGAGTGCCTTTTGTTAAATCAATTTGTTCATCACTCTGCTTATAAATTAATAAAGCTTTTGTGATTCCAGAAACACCACTTAGTTCTTTATGAGCAGCAACTAGTGATAATAAAAATTCGGCTCGTCTCAGATAATTATTTTGTTTACTTCTAGATGTGGTTCTTACCTGAGATGCATACCAATCAAAAAACCAACAGTAAAAAGAATAGTAGCGTATGCGCTGTGTAACGTTGTTTAATCCGGGCAGTAACAGATCAAAAATACGCTCACTTGTAAGGTTTAATCCTAATTGATCCAGACCTGATATAGGGTAATGTGGTTTACCTAAAAATGGGGCTTTTACTTGTGAATTTTCAAATTGTCGTATGCTCATAAATACCGAAAGAATTAAGAAGCATCAAACTAATACTATTTTTTAAATGGCTTAATGAAAACACTCTGTTTTTTTTAAAATTACTTTTGAATTATTTTTTACTTGAGTAGGTGAAAATCTTTTTTAACTTGTATGATTTATAACTTTATTACTAAAATCCAGTATGACTTTAACCAATGTCGGTGTATACAACACTATTAGTGAGATTACAGAAAGCCCCAATAGCTACTTGTTTGATGTACAAGCGCCAGATGGTAAAATTTACCTAGCAAAAGTTCCTAAAAATTTAGATTCTGGTAGTTCTGCGGAGCGTCAGTTTACTATAACTGCACGAAATCTAAAGAAAATAGACTCTAAATATATTAACAAGGTTGTTGATTCTGGAAGAGATGGGGATTCTGGCGAATACTATATGATTCTTGAAAAAATACAAGATTCTAAAACTTTAGAAGAGTATGTTTCTGAGAACAATGAAGCGTCTAAGGCTAATATAAAAAAGATAGCTCAAATATGGTATTACGCGTGTGAAGGTCTTGAAAGAGCAGGGCAGAAAAGTATTCAGCATAAGGACTTACATCCTAAGAATATCTTGATTAATAAAGAAAATCTTCCTGTAGTTATTGATTTTGGAATTTCAATTTTAGAACATACCATTTCCAAAAAGACTTCTGTAAGTGAATATAGTACAAAGTTTGCAGCACCAGAATATATTAATAAGCAAGAAAACCGCCTTAAGGTGCGAACTGATATATACTCATTAGCCTTAGCTATGATGTATGCGATGTTAGGTCATCAATTATTTTATGAAATTGAGAATAATATAGATAGAATTACCAGTGTAATTAATTTCTATAAAGAGTTACTTTCTGTCAGCAGTCTTGAAATTTTAAAGGCAATCCTTGAAAAATCTTCAGCACTAAATCCCGATGATAGATATATGCGTCATTCTCTGGTAATGGACGATATATTAAAGTTTATTGACAGCATAATAGCAGAACCAGAGAAGCCAGTTTTTCTAAAATTTTTAAAAGAGACTAATGAAAATAGTACATCATTTGTCCAAGAGATAAATGCAAACGGTTTGTTTTTAAATGTAAATGAAAGACTTCATTCTGAACACAATTCAATCAATGCAAAACTAGCCTCTTCTAATTACTATGTGTTTTCTAGTTTTCTATCACACGGAAAAAAGAGTCTAGTTGTTCAAGACGTGAAGCATAAAGATAATTTAGAAAGTAATGAACTTAGAGAGCATCAATGGATTTTGAATAATAAAGAGCCACTTACAGATCTTACTTTCAATGTGATTGATAAAAGTCATACGGTAAATTCTGATTATTATGATGTGCAGGCATTATTAGAAAGACTACATCTCGAAGAAAAAGCAACTGCAAAAAGGAACTTACCGCGAGTACCAAGACAGATATTAAAGGATTATTTAACGTTACTGGATGCAGAAATAAATCATTTAAAGTCTAAAGCATTTTCGATACCATATTATAGTTTTACTGTAGTATCAAGTAATGAAGCAGAGTTTAAGCTAAAAGTAGATGTGACAACTATTGATGACATTAAGAGTCTAGTTCATCGATCTCGTCAAATGTTTAATAAGGGTGACACTATTAATCTTTATATCAAACCCAATCCAAAAACAGAAGACAAAGAACACGTTGGATTTTCGGTTAATTTTAATGAAAAAACTGATGTTTTATCTGTAAGAGAGTTTCCAGAGAACCGTAAGGATGAGCTTCCAGTTAAAGGAATTCTCTACGAGGACACATCTATTATGGAAATTCAATATAAGCGACAGCTTTATGCCATAAAGAATTATATGGCTGGAAAAATTTTGAATAACAATTTAAGAGATTACTTATTTCAGCCAGAGAAACTAAATAAACTCGCAGAAGAATCTGGATATATAGATATTGATCTTGAGGTCTTGTCAAAGGATAAAAATGGAAATCTTGTAGACTTCCAAGAAGCACAAAAAGATGCCGTTCTAAAATCACTATATAGAAAACCATTAACTATTATTCAAGGCCCCCCTGGAACAGGTAAAACAACTGTTATTGCCGAAATAATATTACAAATTCTTAAAAGGGATAGACAAGCTAAAATATTAATCACATCACAGACTAACCTTGCTGTTGACAATGTTTTATCCAAAATGGATGGAATTAATGGAGTTAGCTTCATAAGACTGGGAAAGAACATCGATGATGAGGCCATTGCGCTACATTCATTTGATAAGAAATTGAGCTTTTGGGCTAATAAAACTAAAAGGAAATCAGATAGCTATTTTTCTAAATTAAAAAAGGCGTTCGATAAACAGAATACAAATACTAGTCCTGTATTAAATAAAATTTTAAAAGAGTTTAATAAGAAACAGGATTGGTCAGTAGCAAAACGAGAACTAAAAACATTATTAGATAGTCCATTTTCAAAAGACTATCAGGAATTGAAGCTGTGTCTTGAGTCAAGATCGTTATTCAATGATAAACTATCTAACTATTTGGGTGATTTTTCATCTAAGTTTAATAAGCTAAAATTATTACACAGTAAATGGAAATCTATTCTTTCTAATATTGAAAATAAAGATGCACTAAAGTCACGTTTTATCACTAATATAAATATTGTAGGTGCTACGGCAAACCACATCGCAGCTGGAATGTATCGTGATTTTAATTTTGAATTTGATTACGTTATAATGGATGAAGCAGCTAAAGCAACACCTTCAGAGACTCTAGTGCCAGTAAATATGGCACAACAAGTAATTATGGTAGGAGATCATTTGCAATTGCCTCCTTTAGTAACGGCTACTGAAAGTGTAAAACAACAGGTTGCTCAAAAACTAAATTTAGAAGATGAAAAAATTGACTTTGATAAAATATACTATGATAAACCAAGTCTTTTTGAAATTATGTTTGATGGAGCACCAGATGAGTTTAAAGAAATGCTCGACTTACAGTTTAGGATGCCAGAGCAACTTGGAGATATAATCTCCAAGTTGGTTTACGATGATAAACTACATTCCAGTCCGTTAAGTGGCAAAGCACATAAGTTAAATCTTCAAACTAGTTCTACAGTATTTATGTGTGACACAAGTAAATTTCCTAATAGATTTCACGATAAAGATCCTACAAGTAAATCATCATACAATAAATGTAATGCAGATGTTATAATCGACATATTAAATACAATTGACGGTTATACAGACTTAATAAATGATGAAGGATATGAGGTAGGTGTAATTACAGGATATGGAAAACAGGCTGAGTACCTTACCAATCAAATCGATGATATTAATCTACATAATTTACGCTTGAAGCAAAACTTAGTCGTAGCTACGGTTGACAGTTTTCAAGGTGCAGAGAAGGATATCATAATTTACGACTTAGTGCGATCCACAAGGGATAATGATAATTCTGGACTTGGGTTTTTAGAAATGCCCAATAGAATAAATGTAGCTTTTACAAGAGCAACTAGATTATTAATAGTAGTTGGAGATGCAACTTTCTTGAAAAATGTAAGACCTAGCAGAAAATGGACGGAGAATAACAATGGTAAGCTATTGTTGTTACAAGAGTTTGCTTTGCTCCTTGAAAAAGAAGGTTTAATTTATAACGACCCTAAAGAGATTTTTTATGCATCAAAATAAGAATCAAAAACCATATAGAACTAATTATCAGAAAAAGCCAAAAGGAAAGATTAATCCTAAAAAGAAAGACATTTTAACTAACGAGAGTAAGCTTTTTAATAAATACAAGAATGATTTAGGAGATGAGTATCTTTTAAATGATATTATTGAATTAGCCTATCCAAAAATACAAACTACCATTGATGTGCTTGTTTCAAGTAAACCAAGCGACGTATTACAGGATTTACATATATTTCTTTTAGGTACTATTCAAGCTGGTCTTAATGAAAAACTCATGTTGTGCAGTTTCTTGGGAATAGCAGAGGATGATTTTATTGTGGATGAGCTTTATCTATTAATAAAAGAAGGCTTAATTGATTTAGACGACGAAGACAATTACAGGTTAACTACAAAGGGGCAACTGTTTCTTGAAAAACAAAAATTCATTCCAGAAACAAGTAATGAGAAATTTACTTTTTATGTAGACGGTCTCACAAAGGAAATTACAACTAATGCTATCTCTAAAACTCATTCAGAAAACAAACTAAAAAGTTTGGTTGGCGTAAATCATTCATTTATTCAAGAAAATTGGCTTGAGATTAATTCAAAATTCAGCAAATCAAGTGAGGAAGAAAAGGAGATTATAGAGCTTTCCAATTATAAGCGAAGTATTGTTAAACAACCTAGAGCGATCTACGAAAAAATTTATGCTCTTATCTATTATCCAAAGGAGGAAACTGGAAAAAGAATACAAATAAAAGCCTATAATAAGTCATTAAGTTTACTTAGGAAAACAACTAATTCTTTAAATGAGCAATTTTCAAAAGATCCACTATTATTTGATTTTTCAGAAGATGTAGAGACACTTAATGAGTTTAAAGATATAATTGAAAAAAGTAAAGAATCAAATAAACCGAAAAATAGATTATCTGGTAAATACAAAGATATATCAACTTTTGAGCATAAGAATTTAATCTCTGAAGCTCTTAGAACCGCTCAATCTATAGTTTATATAGAAAGTCCTTGGATACGAAGAGCCACGTCAAATTACTTAACTGATATGGAAACTTTTTTAAAGAAAAAAGATACACGCCTTTTTATAGCTTACGGTATTGACAGGTCAGATAAAAGCAAGCCACATCCAGATACGTTTAATAAAATAATCGCGCTCCAAAATAAGTACCACAATCGCTTAACAATATACAATTTGCCTCTACATTTTAAAACAAGATTTAAGGATCGTAGCGGGACGCACCGTAAGATTCTTATAAAGGATAATGATTTTTATATTAAAGGTAGTTTTAATTGGCTTTCTTATGCTGGAGAGAAAGGAAGAAATTATGCAGTTGAAGAAGGAACTCAATTTTTTGATAATGTAGAAGAGTTTTGGCTTAAAGTGTTTGATGATTACCAATTTGACAAAAACTTAATCTCTTAGTCTAATGGATGCCTTGTTATCTCTATGATCATTTTACAATAATGTGTCCCATTTATGAGATTCGTCAAAAAATGAGATAGTTGCAAATAGTCTTTGAAAACTAGAATTTAAATTAGAAGCTAAGTTGTTTTATCAGCTTTGCTTTTAATGTTTTTAAAATTTGATTGATTTTAGAAGCATACTTTACAGGTGTTTTTCTTGTTATGAGTTAATCTTAGTTGTTTTTGTTCTTTGAAATTGCTGGTATATCTTGAAATATCAATAGATAATCCACTAAAAGTTTCTTCAGGTATATTTCCACCAAGGCTCATTTGTGAACGTATAGTATTATATTTGGGATCGTATCTACCATTATACTTATAAGCTGATTCTCATTATTAGTTTCTTTGCAATGCAGAAATTGGTGTTTAATGACTTTGTTCAGAGCTTCCACCATAGAATTTGAGAAGACCACATCTTTTTGAGCAATGATATGTAATGTTGGAAGGTGGTTCTGGAAATATTGAAGATTTTAAGAGCAGTATCAATAGGAACAATATCTTTTACTGTTTCAATGGTGTTAACCACTAACTCCTTTTGATCTTTTATAAGTGTTTTAATACCTTTCATTTTGGAGATGACTTCGAGGAAGGTATCAATAAGGTTAAAAATAGCTTTGGTTGATTTTTTGATGTTAGAAGATTGATTTAATCTTTTGATAAGATCTACTTCTTGGGTAAGATTTTTATTGACCTCGCTGTGTTGGTATTTATTATCAGACTATTGTTTCCATCGTGAAATATTAGAGCTTGGAATCAGAGCTATTTGTTCTTTAGTAAGTATGTCTTGTAAAAGTCCGTGACGAGTAATATGTTTAATCGATGTATCCTAGGAAACTCTTTTCATTCTTTAGCGCTTGAAAGAACAAAACTATACTAATTTAGAATTATATAAAGACCACACTTTGAGTAACTTCCCTTGTAGGGGGTGCTTTATTTCAAAAGTATTCTAGAGATTGCAGCTTTTTGTATAATCTTGTGTTATGGGAAAAATGAATTATGAAGCTAACTATCGACATTGAGGAATCTTACATTATCAATTAGCGAATTTCTGAATTAAAATTATTATGATACAGATCAATATAGTTATTCTGATAGTGTAATTAGATCTTTTAATAAATTTATCTGCTAATTATCGATATTCTTTAATTTTTAACCCATAATGATTAATGAATTTTGTCTGTCCTTTATCAAGGTCTTTATCAATTTCATTGTTATAGCTTTCGATATATTCTTCATATATCTTTTTCTAAAATACATAAAGGCCAGTCGTCCTAATAGTATTGAGCCACCTAGCCAAATTATCGTTTTCATAGTTATATATTTTGGGATTTTTCATCTCTTAATTTTTAGCAGAATGTAAAAGAAAAAAATTACAAGGTGAACAATTGTCCTGGTATTAAACATTTTAAATTATCTATTTTATCTATAGATCGACCATAGTGTAATATGTATATTTCCTTTTCTTTTAATGAACTTGAAAACTCAGCTATTTCATCAAAACTGGCATGATCCTTTGAGCTTTTAATTCTACCATCAAGAATCATTACAGGTGCTTTACTTAACCATTCATAATAAGCCTTGTTGTATCCACTGTCAGCTGAATAGGCTAAAATCAATTTATTCCGATAACTAAGACGAAAACCATAACAAATTTCTGAATGTTGGGCTTGCATAATTTCTATTGAAAAACTTTCATTTATATGGAAAATCTGTTCTGGTTCAATCTTTTGCCAATCAATCAATTCATCAATATTAAGACCTCCATTATCTATTTCGTTTAATCTGTGTTTTTTTAGTTTTTCCTGAACTTTTGGAGCAGAGAGTATTTGTAATTTAGAATGCTGATCTTTAAAAACCTGTGATACGACAGGAAGCTCACCTGCATGATCTAAATGATTGTGTGATATATAAATAGTTTTGGGAAATATTTCTAAGTGTTTTTTGATCGCTCTAGTAACACCAAAACCAATATCAACTTGTAGAATACATTTTTCTTTATTCAAAATACAAAATGAACTACTAGGCTCTCCGTATAGAATTTCGGTAGTCCCAGATCCAACACCAAGAACCTTTAAAGTAGGTCTATAAATTTTATTCATAAAAACTTTTTAATTTCATTGTACAACATTTCTTTAGTTTCATTAATGCTTGCTGAAGCTACCCAAAATTTTTCAAAATGCTCGACTCTTTCAGTAACAAATCTTGTATTCATTTGAATCATATGTGTGGTAAAATTATTACTTGTAGCTTGTGAAGCATAAAAATAATTAATATCACTTCCCTCATGACCAGCAAAAACTAATGCATAAGTTGACTTCATATAATCTTTCTCACTTATACTTCCTTGATAAGCTCTTAAGTGGATTTTGTTTGGAAACCTGTCATATAAATCAAGAATATACTTATATCTGTTTATTATTATTGAATTTGCATCCTCTAGTTCTTTTCTGACTTTACTAAAAAGAAATACAGCTCTGAGTTCAAAATTAGGATCAGCTAATTTATCTTCAATCCCCTTAGCTCTTTTTAACATATAATTTAACGTAGCATTTTTGAAATCTGGAAAATCTGATTTTAAACGATCTTTATAGCGGTCAAATTTTATATCGCAATGTTGATGAATATAATCTTCTGTAGATAAACAATTAGTAATGGAAGGGGTTATATATCTGCAAGAAATTGATTTTTTTTCAGCCTCAAATTGCTGTCTCAAATAATCTGGGCGTTCTTCTATTAAATAGAAGTTTTCATAATTTGTACCTGGCTGTGGATCATAATTTTTTCTTTGGGGTTTTAATGAAGCAAGATATTCCCAAACTTGACTAAAATTTTTATCGGGCACGTATTCGATAAAAGTTATTCCCATTTTTTTGTACCATTCACGCATTTTATCTTTTGGGACAGAGTCTTTGACTATTAAAGCAAAATGCTTTCCCGTATTACCATAAGCATTTGAAAAATTTGAAAAATATTCTGAATATTCACTATCAGCAAATGAACACCCTAAAAAAAGAAGAGTCTTTTCGAGTAATGTTGATTGAATGTATAGTTCTAGAGCTTTTTCAATATTTATACGCTCACCTCTAGCATTAACTTTATCTCTAAAACTTGATCCAGCTTTAATACTTTCCTTATGTAGTTTTTGATACCGAGACCATCCTAACACAACAGTTTCTGGTCTAGTTAAATCTCCATGAATCTTAAAAATAAATGGTTTTTTATCTTGTTTAAGAGCCTTTATTGAAGCCGTATCCATATAGGTGACAACCTCTGGAGTAGGATAAAGAGATGTTTCCAGCAATCGATCATAATTAGAAGTAATAATTACCTCGAAATCGTATAAGTTTAAAATTTCATGAACCATAGATGGCTTGGGTTGAAGATGGTTTAAAAGTTTCCGTATCTCATAATAGAGATCGCCAGAACTTAAAGTTTCTTCGATGATGTCAGCTGCCTTCATCAGTTTACCTTCCGTGATCAGACTTTGACATTTATCAATCTCAGCACTTTCCATATGCCTTTTAGATTGTTCTAATAAGTCTAATAATAACTCTTTGTAACTAGGCATTCTTAGATTATCTGCAAGTTCTGCACCCATAGATATTCCTGCACCTATCAAAGGCACAACATTTCCTTCTTCTAATTTTTGTCTTAAGTATTCATTTGGTGGTGGTGCATATCCCCTTTCTTCTGCATCCATTTTTGATTTTATTTAAATTGAACAATGACCTAAAGTTACTCAATTAGAGTGGTTTAACTATTAATAAATAGTAATAAAAACAAATATTTTTAGCAACTAATTTTATAAAAGAAGTGAAAAAGTTGATTTTTCTTATTTACATAGTAGAATGCAGAGTAAACGTTTTTCAAAGATTAAGGAATTTGTGAAAAGCCTTTAGTTAAGTGGTGCTGGTTGTCGGACTTGAACCGACGACCTACTGATTACAAAGCGTATGGTATTACCACAACTAATTCTTTTTTAGTAACTTAGTTTCTTTCAAAAGAATTTTAAGTTATGTATAAAATACTCTCATTAGATGGTGGAGGAAGTTGGGCTATTCTCCAACTCTTAACATTAAAAGAAAGATATAAAGATGAAATTCCAGAACTAAATGGTCATGCAATATTAAAGCAATTTGATATGGTCATTGCGAATTCAGGTGGGAGTATTGTTTTATGCGCTTTAGCTGAGGATTGGACAATAGATAAGGCATTGACTCTTTTTGATGACAAATCAATAAGAGAAAGCATTTTTAGTGAAAATTCATTTTGGGAAACATTCTGGCCAGTTTCAATAACTAAAATGTTTTCATTCGGACCAAAATATAGTTCAAGTAGAAAATATGAAGCTTTTAGGAAACTATTTCCAAAAGCTCATAAAATGACAATGGATGACTTACCAGATTTTATTGGTAAACCATCTTTGAAACTAATAGTATGTACTTTTGACGCATTGAACAACAGAGCTAAATTTTTTAGATCATATACCCCAAATAATGCAACTGAGGAGTTTGTTCCATTAACTAAAGCTATTCATGGATCTTCAAACGCTCCTGTTCAGTATTTTGATTTTCCTGCGAGAATAAAAGCTGACAAAACAAATATCTGGTATTATTTATGGGATGGAGCTTTAGGTGGTTTCAATAACCCAGTAGTCGCTGGCATCATCGAAGCTTTTCGATTATCAATCCCATTGGATGATATAACTGTTATTTCATTAGGTAACGCCAATAAACTTATGTCTAAAGCTCAAAAAGATAGATTTTATCAAGTAAGGTCAATTACTATAAAAGAAAGAAAAAAGAAACTATTATTTTGGCGTTACAAATTCCAATTTGAATTTTTTAAAGAAACTGTAATGAACCAAGCCAAAACAATTTTGTTTCAACCTCCAGATTGGGCGAACTACGTTGGTTTGATGTTTCTTTCAAAATCTATTTCTGATGATATAGAAAATAGATTTATTCGTCTTTCTCCAATTATCCATATTGACAAAAACACAAATCCATTAGTAATTGAATTGTTGGATAAACTTTACAGCATGGATATGGATTTAACTAAAGACGAAGAAATAGATCTACTGAAGGAATGTTTTCTGAAATGGCGAGATGGAAAAATAAAAAATCAACCCATTGAATTTAGTGTTACTAGGGAAAATGAATTAATGTACTCAAAAGGAGACGAGTATTTTAGCGAAGGTCTAAAGAAATGGAAAAGAATTTAAACTTATAAATCATATATATGTACATAAGGAGTCTTAGCGTTCACGATTTTAAGAAGGATTAAGATTGGTTGATCAAATTTACTAATTGGACATATTTTTTAATTACGTATATTTCTATATATTAATGTTTTACAATGCTTGACTGACTTATGGCAAATCAAAAACATATTGAAATATTAAATTCAGGGATTTTCGCGCTAGAAGAGTTTCGAAAAGAAAATCCATTTACTCAACTAGATTTATCAAATTCTGACCTCCGTTATATTCAGCTTAAAGGAATTAACCTCTGTAATGCGAACTTAAATGGAGCGAATTTGGCAGGTGCAAATCTAGAAAATTCTAAATTAACTAATACAGGGTTTATTGATAGCAAATTACACGGTACTAGTTTCAAAGGATCTATTATAAATAATTGTGATTTTAGAGTTACTAACTTTACGAATACTGACCTTTCAGGTTGCAGACTAGAAAACTCTAATTTTGGAGGTAGTATTTTTAAGAGAACCTTATTAAGTAACACTCAATTTAAGAGGGCTGTTTTTGGAGAAACAAAGTTTTATGACCTTAATCTTAGCGATACTTTGGGGTTAGATATGTCAACCCATTTTGCGCCTAGTGACATTAATGTTAATACATTGACAAATTCTTTTGGTCGAATTTCTAAATATTTTTTACAAGGATGTGGTTTTTCTGAATGGTCAGCTATGGAAGTAAGGCTATATGACCATCGACTAAATGCTTCTGAAATTGTAGACCTACAATATTCTGTATTTGATAAAAGGAGTAAAGGTTTCTTTATTGGAGGGATCTTTATTTCATATTCCCAAAGAGACGAAATTTTTGCAGATAAGCTTTATTATCGATTAAAAAATGATGGTGTAGCTGTATGGATGGATCGTCAAGATATGGTTTCAGGTCCTATCGAATTTCAAGTTCAATCTGCAATAAGAGCAAATGATATTATTCTTCCTATACTATCAGAAAATTCTATTAAAAGCGATTGGGTTGAGGCAGAATTAGATTGGGCAAGAGAAAGAGAGAAAGAAGAAAATAGGCCAGTTTTATGTCCTATTGCAATTGATGATTCTTGGAAAACAATAGTAAATAAAAGTGTTTTATGGAGGCAAGTCAAAAAATATAACATACTTTCTTTTTCAAGTTGGAAAGACAACCAGTTATTTGATCTTAACTATGGCAAATTAGTGAAAGGGATGAAATTATTTTACTTATAACGTATGCTTTGTACGAAAATCCATATTGTTAAATTTTGGTAAAGATGAGAAGCTTTGTAGTGTAACCTCTATGTCCATTTTACAATAATGTGTCCTATTTGTGGGATTCATCACAAAAAGAGATAGTTGCAAGTGGCCTTTGAAAACTAGCTATTAATTTAAAGAGTAAAGTTGTTTTATCAGCTTTGCTTTTAGTTTCGATGACTTGATTTGTTTTAGAAACAGACTTTGCAAGCATTCTGTTTATTTACTTGTTTCCTTAAGGTTTTTCGCTCTCCAAAACCACTAGTATATCTAGAAAGTTAAATAGATATTCCATTAAATGTTTCAAGAGGTGTATTACCGCCTAGACTCATTTGAGGCTTGATCGTGTTATAAATCAAAATAGTTTTTCAAGTATAGTTTTGAGTTGTTTTTTAGTAGTAATCTGTTGATGATAAAGAAACTGATGCTTGATTTTAGGGAAGCCTACAGCAGGGCTAAGGCGTATAACTAGAGATTATCCAAACCTGTTTTATCATTGGGCATTAGGTTATCAGTTAACCTAAAGGAATTGACTGCATAATAAGAGCCGTATGAATTGAGAGGTTCACGTACGGTTCTGTGAGAGGTTTAGGGGTGAGACTCCCCTTTTCCTACTCGACTGTGTTTTCGTGCTTTCTTTTTGTTTTCAGCGTTGGGGCAGACATACTCTTTGACAAGTTTTGGCTAGTGCGGCTGACCTTTGAGCGACTTGGCAATGTGTATGGATGCTGTAGGCTGGCTTTCATTTTAGACTTTCTTTAAAAGCATTATTTAAAATACTGTTTTTTAATAAGGTTAGATTCTCAATTTTGAGATTTAAAGCTGTAATAATTTTATTGTTTCTGTTTAGTAATTCCCTGACTTTTTCTACAACTTGCTCCTGATTTCTTAGTGGTAAAACAGGGATTTCTATGTTTGTCAAATCTTTATCTGAAATTGCTGGATATTGAGCACCTCGTATAAAGGGTTTAATCTTAGATTGAACACTTTCAGATATTAGGTAATAAAATAAATATTCACTCAGAAGTAATTCAGGATTAGCTCTTAACACGCAGAAACCAGTTGAGGCAACTGGATTATTGTATGTCTCAGAAACCATTGAAATATTCTTTAAGTTGGGACGAGTTGTTGCAAACACAATATCACCTTTTCTAATCAATTTCCGTGCTCTACTTGGAGCATCAGATCCAATCAAAATTTTTGGAGATGAAATGGAATAATGTTTATTATCAACCGAAGAAATATCTATATATGTGAATTCTCTATTAGAATACTCAGTTTTTGGGTTTATGGTATTAGTTTTCATTAATAATTTTTTAATAGGTGTGTTTACTCCTTTAAACTTAATAAACTCCTCGTCTAGACCTTCAATTATTTTTCTAATTTGATTTAAAAGTTCATTGGTTTGTATGTCATTTTTCTTAACAGTTGAGAGCAATTCTTTTGGAGATATATGCTCGATATCAATTACCTTATGTGGATTTTTTGCACTTAAATTAAAATCTTGAAAGTCGCTAACAGGAACAGTCCAGTCATTACACTTTTTATCTGTTTTGGCGTTAGTATGATTTCGTTTTTCAGGGTGTTTAAATAGTTTTACAAACTCCATTATATGTTCATATGTGATGGGTTTATTTTTAGTCAATTTATACGGTGGAGTTACATCATAATACCAGATTTTTGATGTTGATCCTTTTCTATCGAAAAACAAAATATTAGTCTTGACACCGCTATATGGCAGGAAAACTCCACTGGGTAAACTCACAATTGTGTGCACATTGAATCCTTCTAATAAATCTTGCTTAACCTTACTAAATGCTCCAGCAGTTTGAAACAAAACACCTTCTGGAATAATGATGGAAGCACGACCTTCCACTTTTAATATTTTCATAAAGTGTTGCAAAAAAAGTAATTCAGTTGCGTTTGCTTCTATTGGGAAATTTTGCTGAATTTGTTTTTTCTCTTTACCTCCGAATGGTGGATTAGCAAGTATTACATTGTGACGATCTTTTTCTTGATAATCACGAATGTTTTGCGTCAAGGTATTTCCTTTGTAAACATTCGGACTTTCGATACCATGAAGAATCATATTCATCATCCCCATTACATAGCCTAGTGAAGTTTTTTCTTGCCCATAAAAGGTTTTTGTTTGAATTTTTTCCCAATCAGATGCCGAATATTTTGCCTTCTTATCATCTGTTGTCATGTATTCAAATGCTTCTACTAAAAAGCCTGCACTTCCCACAGCTCCATCATAAATTGTTTCACCCACTTTAGGGTCAACAGCTTCAACCATTGCCTTAATGATTGCTCTAGGAGTGTAAAATTCTCCTGAATTACCACCATCAGAACCCATGCCTTTAAGCAGGTTCTCGTAAATCTGAGAAAGTTCAAAAAGCTCATCAGAGCTTTGGAAATCCAGTGCATCAATGATGTCTAAAACTTCTCGCAACGTATGACCACTTGCAATTCGATTGTCCAAGTATTCGAAAATCGCACCTATTTTATATTTTATGGACTGTGGATCACTTATGTTATTCTTAAAACCTTTGAGATAGGGAAAGAAGGTATTATTAACAAATTCTATTAAGTCGCTACCTGTAAGTGCTCGCTTAACATCTAACTTTCCATTATCATCTTTTGGACAAGCCCAAGATGCCCATCTTAAATCTTTACGAATTACGAATTCATATTCTTTATCTTCTAGAATTGATTCATCTGTTTTGTTTTCTTCGAAATCATTTAAGAATTTCAAAAACAAGATCCAAGAAATTTGTTCTGTGTAATGCATTGCACCACTAATACCATCATCTCTTCTGAGGATATCGGTAATTCGGTCTATTTTGTTTTGTATATCACTCATATTATATTTTTCCTTTAATGAAATTATAGATGTTTACAATATCATTTGATATTTCATTTACAGGTATTTCCACAATAATTGCTGATAGTTTATTATAATCAACTCCACTTTCATCTGTTGGAATAACAGCTAAGCCATCTTTTAAGTACAATGGTTGAAGCATTGTTTTAACATCTAAATTGCGAACATCTACATTGTCGCATGGCTCCTCTGGTCTAAGCTGGTGAATTGGTGCTAAATGCTGATTTATTTCTGCTAACTTTCCATGGGCTCTAAGCATTGTGTGGCTTAGTAGGTAATTTTCAATTTCTCTTCGTTTCCAACTTAAGAGGTAGGCGGCTTTGTTTCCTGCACCTCTAAGGTTTATTTTATTTTGCCTACCAGTAGCTACCGAATTAAGAACTAAACCTGAATCTTGAACATCATCAATAGAGAGGTTGTCTCTATCACATACTAGAAAAATTGTATTGGTATTAGGGTTTGAATGATGTTTCTTAAAAGAATCAACCCAATCTAATTTGGAACTTCCAAATCTTTGAGAATAATTGCTGAACCCAGAACTACATTTAATATAATGGATCTGTTGTTGAATGTTTAGGTCGAAATCAGGAATCTTCTTTTTACACAGTTCAAGAAAAATAAACCAGTCAAAATAATCTTCAACTAGAGCAAGGTATTTTACTTTACCCGCAATTGATAATTTATAATTACCGCCTGCTGACAATGATTCTAATCGATCAAGAATTTGATTTGCTACCGTGTCTTCTTCGATTTTACCTCTTTGAACCAGTTTAATGTTCGTGAACTCATTAAGAATTATTGAGTCGGCAGAATGGGTTGTTGTGATTACCTTACCATCTATTTCACCAAAAACATTCCAAAGCTTTTGAATGTTACGATAATATAAATGAGAGTCGACTTCATCTAGTAAAAACAGTGTGTTTTCCGAGTCGAATAAGTCAATAAGAGAATAAATTGCAAGTAATTGATGCTCACCGTCACTGAGTTGATTTAATTCCAAATCCCCTTTGAAATATAACCCACACTCATTCTTAAAGATAAACTGGTTATGTAACGAAGCCCATGCAAGAAAAGAGAAAATTTTATTTGTGTCAGTACCTAAAACTAGGGCAGCATCTTTAGCTTGAAACCATTTCCAAGATTTAACAATTCTCGAATTTTCAGTTTCAAAGTCGAAATCTGCTGAGTGTATTTTTTCTGTTAGTTTCGATAAAAATTGATGAAAAAAAGTCTTGCGTATTGATTTTTGTTCAAGCTCAAAGTCTTCTGCTTCTTGTTCTACAGCATATACTATTTTGTCATTGTAGTATTTTCTAACACGAAAAGGGAAACCAATTTTTGTAGAAATATCGACTCCATCAGCATTTGTGTCTATTAATTCTTTGGACTTTAGGAACTCAATTGTTTTCCCTTCTCTTTTAAGAGCCGTTGCGAAGAAAATCAGTAACCTTACCCAGCCTTCGTCAAAGTAGAATGCATTTATTGCGTTTTCAAATTTTTCTTCATCATCAGAGTTGTTTACAACGAATCGTTGCTTACTCCTTATGCTATTCTTAAAAATGGAAGAGAAGGATTCATTGTTACCAGAAGAGAAGGTGATTAGCCTAGTTTCTTCCTGATTATCATCAAGGTGATCAGTAAAAATACTTTCTAAAATGGCAGATTTACCACACCCGTTTTCACCTACAAAAGTCATTACATTACTATCCAAAGTGAGTGTCTGTGGAAATTGGTGAATCTTATTTTTTGATATAGTTAATTCCATTTATGAAGCTTTATATATGTTTTCTTGAAGTTTATAATAGGCTCCAAGCAAATTTTTCATATCTCCGAAAATGACTTTAGCATCTTTCGGTGTTCCTAGTTTTAGTTTTATTAAATCGCCAAGTTTATCTCGTTGCAGTTCTTCAATTCCGAATTTCTCATAATGGTTTAGCACATATTCCAAAAATTCACGTGCCTTTAAATTCTGATAAATAGAGAAGAATTTATCGTCATTTCGCACAGAAAAAGCTCGGTCTTTTCGAGTCTTTAAACCTGAACTAAAAGAGATGTGGGACAACACATCAAAAATGTCACACTCTGGAGTGGCAATCATATTCCGCAAAACGTCCAATTGTTCTTTGTCAAAACCCAGTTCACCGAGTTGGGCTAATAGGTTTTTTCTTGTGTCCGGGTTTGCCCAGATTTTTCTTAGATGTGCTTCATCTTTATAAATAGCAGGTAGTTCTCCAACAAGCTTTTCTAAAAATTCTCTAGCTGTTAAAGGTTTCCCATTTTCATCTATATAACGAGTATCAATATCAATGATTTTAAGCTTTCGTCCGTTACTCAATTCGATAATCAGTTTTTCTTTTTTTTCTCCATATTCGCCTTTAGGTTCTTCAACTGTTGGCGGTTTTGGTTTTCTTGGTTTTGCTTCTGAACTTCCATTTCCAGTTTCATCAGTTTCTGTTTCGTCTTCGGGAATACCATCCCATTTAGCGTCATAGAAAAGATCAGTAGCTCCTACAAAATCAATAATTGTAAAAAAATCTTTACCATCATAAACTCTAGTTCCTCTTCCAATTATTTGTTTGAATTCGACCATAGATCCAATCGGTGCAGTAAGTACAATGTTTCTCACGTTTCTTGCATCAACCCCAGTCGTTAGCATTTTGGAAGATGTTAGAATCACAGGAATATCTTTGTCATTATCCTGAAACGATTCTAAAAATGTTCTGCCAATTTTACCTTCATCAGAAGTAACTCTAACACAGTAGTTTGAGTCGGAAATAGTTTTATGTTTATTAATCTTGTCTCTGAGCTCCAGAGCATGGTCTTGATTAACACAGAAAACAATGGTTTTCTCCATTGCTCCAATATTGTTTAAGATAGCTTGTGCAATAAGTTCAGTTCGCTGAACGATAGTTATGCTTTTGTTGAAGTCTTTTAATTCGTAGCGGTCTTTTTTAACCTCACCTTGTATTACTTTACTATCGTTTGTATGGATATATTCGTCAATATTGGTTTTAACTCTTTTCAATTTGTATGGAGTTAAAAACCCGTCAGAGATACCGTCTTTTAATGAGTATTCATAAATTGGCTTTCCAAAATATTTGTAGGTATCAACATTGTCTTCACGTTTTGGTGTAGCTGTTAATCCTAAATGAACCGCTGGTTTAAAATGATCCAGAATTGCTCTCCAAGAACCTTCTTCATTTGCACTACCTCTGTGACACTCATCAATTACGATAAGGTCAAAAAAGTCAGAAGAGTATTTTGAGTAGTATCCGCCAATATTTTCTCTCTCTGCAATTGCCTGATAGATTGCAAAAAAGATAAATGCGTTTGTTGGAACAACACCATTTCTGCTTTTTATTTCTTCACCATCAATTTTAACAACATCATTTTCATAAGGATTAAATGTGTTTATGGCTTGATCAGCAAGTACATTTCTATCAACTAGAAACAGTATTCTTGGTCTTCTATCTTCTCCATCTAAATTCCATTTTGCTTGTAGTAATTTGTGAACTATTTGAAATGAGATAAAGGTTTTACCAGTTCCTGTAGCTAGGGTTAATAGGATTCTTTTGCTTTCATCTCCAATGCTTTCCATTACTTTGTTTACCGCAATCTCTTGGTAATATCTAGGTCTCATTGGACCCGTCAGATGAAAAGGGATACCATGTAATTTTTCTTTTAGCTGGAGATTCTTCCGATATAACCTGTTGTAAAGAGAATTTGGAGTAGGGAATTCATCAATGTATTCACCTGAACCTTTTTGTCGATCAAATTCATAAATTCGTTTGCCATTGGTGGCATAGACAAAATTGATTTTTAATTTCTCGGCATAATCTAAAGCTTGTTGAAGTCCTTTGGTTGGGTGATCATCAATCTTTTTAGCCTCTATTATCGCTAGGTTAGTATTGTTAAATTTCAGCAAGTAATCAAGAAACAGGCGTTTACCTCTTTTATTTCCAAATAACTTTCTACCGTCTGTGAAATAGTATTCTCGTTCAATATTATCAGAAGTCCAATCACTTTCAATAAGTTTTGGATCAATGTAATTTGCTCTAGTATCTGATTCCGATATTTTTCTTGTCATGATGCTGAGTCAGTTAATAAGTCCTTAGCATTTACATCTAAGATTTCGGCAATCCTGTATAAATCTTCGATACTCGGTTGTCTTCTATTTTTCACATAGGAATTCACCATATTGTAACTCTTGCCTAGCTTTTCAGCTAACCAAGTCTGCTTTATTCCTTTGTCGTCTAATACTTCTTTAATCCTATTCATTAGAGGATTTATTTTTATCAGACCACAAGATAGTAAAACATCTCATATTATGAGTGCAAAAAGCATCACAATAGAGTGTTGGGGATTTTAGCTCTTTTGGTTTTTCAGCGTTGGCTTTTAGCGTTGGCAAAAATCAAATGTGCTAAAATGTGCGGCTGGCTTTTTTTTTGCAGGAAACACAACATCTCGTATATGAAATGTAGCGCTGAAAATAAGCGATAAATTTCAGATTATACACAAGCCGAATTTTTAAATTTTATTAATTATTTTATTTTTGGAAATTTGTCAAATTTAAAAATTTGGCGACTTTCCAAAAATGCCCAAGCCTTTGTTTTAGCACCGACTTGCGCTATTTTTTATATACACTGTGTGTGCCCAGCATGGGCATCTTTTATTTATCGAAAGATAAATAATTCATTTAGAGGGTGCAAGTCCCTTATGGG
>NZ_CALEMI010000114.1 GCF_937910895.1 uncultured Dokdonia sp.
TCCTCGCCCAAAGCTAACACTTTGTCGTTTCCAAGGCTTCAAAAATTTTTAACGGAAATCCAGCGCTCCATCTCGCCTAGAATTCATATTCTGTCGTATGCTAGAGAAAAAGAAGAAAAGCTTATATCGAACTCACGTTATATTAATACCATCTTCGTTGAAAAAGACGTATCAAGGTATCTATATCTAGGGAAACAATAAAGCGTATTTTTTGATCATAATTGGGTTGCGCAATTTCCCAACCTAGATTAGAATATACGGGGAAGAAGACTTCAAAGTAGTCATCCAAAAGGCTCACTTGGATTCCCGCATCATACACAGGATTGAGGTCTCGCGATCTGTTTTTTACAAGACCAACATCGCCGTAGGCGTAGATATACTTCCAGATGGTGGTACTCGCATTAATAGTGGTAATCCACTCATTTGCAAAAGCGGGTTCTAGTCTGGATTTAAAACCACCTTCAGCAAAAATAAATTGCTGACTAAAGATACCGCTATCTTCCGATCTGCCATAGTAATTAAAATCAAAGAGATAATCGGTAGGTCTGTCTAACGCAAAGCTGAAAAAGTCGCCACTATCTCTTATCTTATTTCTCAAAAAACCACCAGCATAAAAACGTAAATTCAACTGCCGATTGCTTAGGTATAAGTGTCTGTAAAAGAAGGTGGCAGAGAGTTTGCTAAAGTTTCTGGCTATTTGTAAATCTGTGTTATAACTTACGGTATTAATGATCGCACGGTCAAAATGTGAGAAGCGTAAATTAAATACGGAATAATCCGGATCTTGTGATTCTTGCCTAAAATCATCATCTCTCTTTACGCTTACAAATCTAGCTGATAGATTAGAACCTCTATTTGCTCTAAAATCTCTTGGTTTAAAATTAAAGTTCAAGAAAGGTATAAATCGTTCAAAGAAAAGGTCTGGACCAAAAGAAGATCTGTTTCCAGAAAGTCCGTAGCGAATGCTAAAGAGTTTGCTATCTTCTAAGAAATGTGTATAGGATAAGGAGGCTTTACCAATAAGGGCTTTGGATCGCAATCCGTATTGTGGTTCTAGTTTGAATCTAAAATTCTTTCGAAGAATGGTATTATTATACAATTTAAGTCCTGGGCTTACTCCATCATAAATATTAAACTCTACGGTAGGTATAATAAAGGCTTGATTTTTTGAAGGGTTTTCAAAATCTTGTAAAAACTTGAATTGGATAGGTTTGTTTAGTCCTAAAAAGCCATTAGGATTGTGATAACTGTCTCTAAGATTATATTCTGGAATGATCTGCTCATAGTTTAATACGACCTTATCAATACTATCTGCAGCAAGGGTTACTGTTTTTATTTTTTGTATATCTTCTACCCATGTTTTTGAAACGACTTCTCCATCTTTTATACCGTATACAGAAACGGGAGCTGTATTATCTCTCTTGTTTTTAATCGTTACAATGAGTGAATCTCCTACTCTTTCAGATTTTTTTATTTTAAAATCTAACTTACGTCTGGTGGTTACATATTCATCAAAAAACCAGTCAACCTCTTTTTCTGTGTTTTTGCGAATGAGTGTTTCAAAGTCTTTAGAGGTGGTACCATGCTGTAAGTTATAGTTGGCATAAAACTCTTTAATGGTATTTTCTACCACATCATTTCCTAAGAAGTCTCCAAGGTAGGTGAGTCCAACCCCACTCTTATAGGCATTGGCAATTTGTACATTATATTTAATAAGTGAGTCATAAGGCTTCGATAAGGGCTGATCAAGGTTAAGCCTCGCAATATTCATATACATCAGATTGTACTGATCGTTGAATTCGAGCTTAGAAAGATAGAATTGTCGTACGAGCCAATACTTATCCAAACTTCCTACTATTTTTAAATCTGGGTAAAAAGTATCAATGTATCGTTGCATGAGATGTACTTTAATTCCATCGATGATCCATCTATCTTTTCTAGGGTTTACTAGTAATGTATTATCTACGTATTTGTTAATGATCGTTTTTACGAGTTTAATTTCATATTGAAAACCATCAGGAAACGGACGTATAAAATTAGGTAATTGATTCAGACCATATACTTGATTCTCTTTATAGTCAATTTGTGTAATCAGTAAAGTTTCGTGTGGATATTCTCCTAAATTTTCTTTCATAAACCCTGCAATACGATCTATAATCAATGCGCGGATAGGGTCGCCTATTTGTCGGTCGTCTATATTTGAATGTAGGGTTAAAAAATCAGTTTCTATTTTTTCAAAATCTGAATTTTGAGTAAGATAGACTCTTGGATTGATACGATCTTTACCCTTAAGGATGGCTATTTTTTCTTGTGTATTATACGAGGTGTTTTCTATGCGAGTTTCAAAATCGGATATAATCTCGTATTCTTTTGGTAGTGAAAATGTAATTTGAATATCACTATTCGGATAATAGCGATCTACTAGATTTTTGTTACTGTAATATTGCCACTCTCCATCATATATAGCAGGAGTGATGTACCAATATCTTAAATTATAATCTTTAGTTTTGGTGACTCCATAGTTTGTGAATCGGGCATACGGCAGTTTGACTTTGTAGACTAATTTAAGGCTGTAAGAAGCTTTTGGGAGTAGCGCTTCTTTAAGAGGTATTTCTAAAATGTCTTGTGCTTCCTTTAATCTTTTATATTGTAAATACGAAGTACCGTCATAAATAGATTTAATAGTAGTAAATCCTCTTTCTTCATCTTTTGCTAAGTGAAATTTTTTCTCAAAGTCTTCAGCAAATCTAACGGCTAGTGGTGTTTCTTTAGAAGAAAAACTATGCGCCCAATCATTAAGATAAATCGTAGTTAATGTGTCCTGAGTTGTGTTTTGATACGTAATCGTTTGTGTAATTTCGATTGTATCTTCATCAGGTAATAAACGTGCGTTTACTCCAATAGTGTTTTGTGCTATAGCAGGTGAGCATAGCAAACAGATAACAGAAAAGGCATTTAGGATTTTTTTCAATATGTAGTTAAAGAATTATTGGATTTGTGTGCAACATATTTAATGCCAACTTTTATTAATCCATTTTAAGATTGCTATTTAAAGTTTGCTAATTAACAAACTTCCTTTGACATAGAATAGTATCTGATGGTTAATATAATTAGTGATTGTTTATTAGTTTTTTTGTGATGTTAGAAATTAGGGCTTAATTCATATTTATCATAGAAATTATTTAGCACTTCGATAACTTCATCAGGGGTATCTACCACGTGAATAAGATCTATATCTGTTGCGCTGATATTTTTAAAAGAATCTAAGAGGGTTGTTTTAACCCAATCTATCAAACCACTCCAAAAATCTGTTCCAACCAAGATGATAGGGAATTTTTGAATTTTGCGTGTTTGAATCAAGGTAATCGCTTCAAAAAGTTCGTCTAACGTTCCAAAACCTCCAGGCATAACGACAAATCCCTGAGAGTATTTTACAAACATCACTTTACGTACAAAGAAGTAATCAAAATCAAGACTCTTATCGCTATCTATATAAGGATTGTCGTGTTGCTCAAAAGGAAGGTCTATATTTAGCCCTACTGAAGTTCCACCAGCGAGATGCGCTCCTTTGTTTCCAGCTTCCATAATACCTGGACCACCTCCTGTAATTACACCATAGCCATTTTCTGCTATTTTTTGAGATATATCTACGGCAAGTTTGTAATACGGATTTTCTGGTTTGGTACGTGCACTTCCAAATATAGAGACACATGGACCTATCTGACTCATTTTTTCAAATCCATTGACAAATTCTCCTACAATTTTAAATATTGCCCAAGAGTCATTTGTTTTATTTTCATTCCAACCTTTTGGTCTTGTTTGACTATGTACTGTCATGGTGTTTCTTTATTTTTAAAAGTAAGCTTTATATAGTTACTTTGGGATTCATTTCTTTTTTTAAAAATTGAGCGGTATAACTTTTTTTATTCTTTATAAGTTGTTCAGGTGTGCCTTTGGCAACGACTTCACCACCACCTTTTCCACCTTCATATCCTATATCGATAATGTAATCTGCCATTTTTACAACGTCTAGATTGTGTTCTATAATCAAAACAGTATTGCCTTTGTTTACCAATTTATTTAAGACTTCCATTAAGACACGGATATCTTCAAAATGCAATCCTGTCGTTGGCTCATCTAGAATATAAAAGGTATTTCCTGTATCACGTTTACTTAATTCAGTTGCTAATTTGATACGTTGTGCTTCTCCCCCCGATAGGGTGGTAGATTGCTGTCCTAAAGTAATATATCCTAATCCTACATCTTTAATTGTTTTAAGTTTTCTGTAGATTTTTGGAATAGGCTCAAAAAAATCAGCTGCTTCACGGATGGTCATTTCTAGCACATCAGCAATAGATTTTCCTTTATACCGTATTTCTAAAGTTTCTCTATTAAACCGTTTTCCTTGGCAAGTTTCACACTCTACGTATACATCTGGGAGAAAATTCATTTCTATCACACGTAATCCTCCTCCTTTACAAGTCTCACAGCGTCCTCCAGTAACATTAAAGCTAAAACGCCCTGGTTTATACCCACGAATAAGTGCTTCAGGAGTTTTGGCAAATAGGGATCTGATCTCACTAAATGCTCCCGTATAGGTGGCTGGGTTAGAACGCGGTGTTCTCCCAATAGGCGATTGATTAATGTCAATAACTTTATCACAATGATCTAGTCCTTTAATGCTTTTGTACGGCATTGGTTTTTTGACGCCATTAAAATAATGGGCATTCATAATAGGGTAGAGGGTCTCATTAATAAGCGTAGATTTCCCACTTCCAGAAACACCTGTAACTGCGACCATCTTTCCTAAAGGAATAGAAATATTGACATTTTTCAGATTGTTTCCAGTAGCTCCTTTGAGTTCTATTGTTTTGCCGTTTCCTTCTCTGCGTTTTTCAGGAATAGGGATTTCTTTTTCTCCATTGAGATATTGAGCCGTGAGTGTATTATGCGTTAATAGTTCTTCTGGAGTTCCTTCACTTATGATTTCGCCTCCATATTTACCCGCTCTTGGACCAATATCAATCACATGATCTGCACGCTCAATCATATCTTTATCGTGCTCAACTACAATAACAGAGTTTCCGATATCTCTAAGAGAAATCAAAGAGTTGATTAATTTTTGATTATCTCGCTGGTGTAATCCGATACTAGGCTCATCAAGGATATAAAGTACGCCCACTAATTGCGATCCTATTTGTGTAGCAAGACGAATACGTTGTGCTTCTCCTCCAGATAAGGATTTAGAATTACGATGTAATGATAAATAAGTAAGTCCTACGTCTACCAGAAACTGAATTCGGGTTTTGATTTCTTTGACAACCTCAGACGCAATTTTGACTTGTTTTTCGGAGAGTTTGGCTTCTAAATGTTGAAACCATTTTTGCAACTCTAAAATGTCCATGTGGGCAAGATCTGAAATGCTTTGGTTTTCTACTTTAAAGAATAAAGATTCTTTGCGTAATCTAGAGCCTTCACATTCTGGGCATAAGATTTTATCCATATATCCTTTTGCCCATCGCTTTAAGGAGGTTGATTCACTAGAGTTAAAAGTGTTCTCTATAAAATTTGCAACGCCTTCAAAATCAATTTTATAATCTCGGGTCACTCCTAGTTCTTTCGATTGGATCGAAAACTTTTCATTGCCTCCATAAAATATAAAGTCAAGGGCTTCTTGTGGAATTTGCTCTATAGGATCGGTAAGTTTAAATTCAAATCGATCTGCAATGAGTTGTAATTGTTTGAAAATCCAGTTGTTTTTATGAGGGCCATGTGGTTCTAAGCCTCCGTTTTTAATGGATTTCTTTTTGTCTGGAATGATTTTGTTTACGTTTACTTCGTAGAGTTCTCCAATACCATTACACTTTGGGCAGGCGCCTTTGGGGGAATTAAAAGAGAAATTATTCGGTTCTGGGTTTGGATAGGATATGCCAGTAGACGGACACATTAAGTTTCGGCTAAAATAGCGAACTTCGTCTGTATCTTGCTCTAAAACCATGAGTACATCATCGCCGTGGTACATGGCTGTGTTGATGCTTTCGCGCAAGCGTTTATCATCATCCGTATTGGATTGAATAGCAAGTCGGTCAATAACGATCTCTATATCATGAGTTTTATAGCGATCTATTTTCATGCCTTTTACAATATCCTTTACTTCTCCGTCTACGCGCACTTTGACAAAGCCTTGTTTTGCAATTTGTTCAAAGAGTTCTCGGTAATGTCCTTTACGGGAACGTACGATAGGTGCTAGGATACTGATGCGTTTTTCTTCAAAACTCTCAATGATTAAATCTTTGATCTGATCGTCAGTATAACTGACCATTTTTTCCCCTGTGTTGTAGCTATACGCATCACTTGCTCTCGCATAAAGTAGTCGTAAAAAATCATAAATTTCAGTTATGGTTCCTACGGTTGATCTTGGACTTTTACTGGTTGTTTTTTGTTCTATGGCAATGACAGGAGAAAGCCCTTGGATTTTATCGACATCAGGACGTTCTAGTCCTCCTAAAAACTGTCGCGCATAGGCAGAGAAGGTCTCTATATAGCGTCGCTGTCCTTCGGCATAAATGGTGTCAAAAGCGAGTGAGCTTTTACCACTTCCCGATAGTCCCGTAATTACTACAAGTTTCTCTCTAGGAATGACAACATCAATATTCTTAAGATTATGTACCCTAGCTCCGTAAACTTCAATATTGTCTTCTATTTGTGCCATAAATTTACCAAAAGTTGCAAAGTTACTTATTTGACAGCAGACTAGAAAGGGCGAGACGTTTATGTATTGTTAATCTTGTAGGTTTGTTTGACTCTAAAAAAAATTATCGGCCTGTATTGATTTCTTTTATCACAAATGGGTAGATGGAGAGCATCATAAATAATAAAATACCACATACAAACCCTATGGAAAGAAAACTAAAAAATAAGGATAATTGAAATAGTAAGACCCCTATAGGTAAAAAGATTCCCATCACTGTCAATAGTGCGAGTAAGGTAAACGCAAAATTAATAATCATCGGAATGCGTTGCTGTGACTGCATGGTAATACTAAATAATCTTGGAATCACCTCTTCAGACATTTGCTCTCCTAATTTAGAGAGTAAATCTTCACTAAATCCCATGTCTTGATAGCGGTGGGTGTCTAATTGAACGGCATAACTTAGTATCTTTTCTTGATGACGTTCATAAATGCGATTTACATCTAACTCATCCTTATAAGATGCATATTTGTATCCGAAGTAATACCAAATCCCAGAGCCACACTTATGTTCTATCCATTTTTTAAGAATACGTGGTGAGTAGGTGCGAGGGTTTGAAAAGGAGTCTACTTTACTTTTTGAAGGATCATCCAATAGTAATGATTTAGCTTCTAGGTATAGGCTTTCAGAGTCTCCGTATCTATTATTTTCTTCAATGTATTCTAATGCCAGTTTGGATCTTCCTTTGTAGAACTCTTTCATCGTAAAGTAGTTGAGATCGCCAAACTCTTTGTCGATATATTCTTTAAGTCCTGTATTCCATACTTCAGAACGAACTAAGATGTCTATGATATTCCTAAAATGGTGCATTTTCTGGGTGAGAGCATTCAGTTCTGTACTCAGCGTATTACTGCTAAAACGGATTTGATTGGTTTTGTTGAGTATGAATACAAAAAGGACAATTACCAAAAGAATACTTGTCATACAAAGTATGAGTAAAATCGTATCTATTTTATCTATAGAAAGCGCTTCTTTAGGCACCCAATTATCAAGACCATATACAATGAGAATACATCCCAAAATGCTAGTAAAAGCGGGGATGTAAGGCACAACGTATTTGATAAAACTTCTTAATTTCATCTAGATAATTTACAGTCAATAAGTTGGGCCTATTGTTCTAAAAATTAGAATAAGGAAGTAAATAAACGACTATAAAATAGAATCACAAAATAAAACGGCATGATTTGTAAGAAAATTGATGCTTTATACTGCGGATTTGATACAAAATTCTTTTAAATTATTTATCTAGAATTTTACTGATGTAAAAAAGCAATACTATGACAAGCTACAATCCCAGCAGTTTCTGTGCGAAGTCTGCTGCTTCCTAACGTAATTTCTTTATAACCAGCACTCACTGCGTGTTTTATTTCTTCTGAAGAAAAATCTCCTTCGGGACCTATAAGGATTAAAATATCTTTTGTAGCTGTTAATTCTTTAGTAAGTGGTAATTTTTCTGCTTCTTCGCAATGTGCGATACATGAGAAAGAAGCTTGTGATTGTGATGTCATAAAGTCCTTAAAGGTAGTTATGGGATGTAACATAGGGAGATGTGTCTGAAGTGATTGCTTCATTGCGCTTTGTACTATTTTTTTAAAACGCTCTTCTTTTATGAGTTTACGTTCACTATGATCACAAATTATAGGAGTAATCTCAGTAATACCAATCTCTGTCGCTTTTTCCAAAAACCATTCAAAGCGATCATTCAGTTTTGTAGGAGCAATAGCTATATGAAGTTTATAGGGTAATGGCTTTTGAAAAGAAGTACTGTGTAATTGAATTGTACATTTATTGGGATTATCATCTATAATCTCTCCTCTAAAAAGAAATCCCTTTCCATTTGTGATATCAACAGACTCTCCTACCTGTTTACGTAATACACGTATAACATGTTTACTCTCTTCTCTCGAGAATGTATACTGATCTGAATCTTCTGAGATGGACGCACTATAGAATAATTGCATATTTATATTTTAAGGCGTGATTGCGCATGAGCACCTGTATCTGTATATGTATTCTTTTCTTTTAGCTCTTGCGAAAATTTCAAATACCCTACAATTCCAATCATAGCCGCATTGTCTGTAGTGTATTCAAATTTTGGGAGGTATGTTTTCCATCCTAAATTTTCTTTGGCTTGCGTAAGTGCGTTTCGGATTCCGCTATTTGCAGAGACACCACCACCTATCGCTATTTGGGTAATTCCTGTTTGCTTTACAGCTTTCTTAAGTTTATCCATAAGAATCCCAACGATCGTATATTGAATAGAGGCACAGATATCGGCCATATTTTGTTCAATAAAATCAGGATTTTGTTTTACTTGTTTTTGAATAAAGTATAGGATTTGTGTTTTGAGTCCGCTGAAGCTAAAGTTAAGCCCTGCTACTTTCGGTTTTGTAAATGGAAAGGCTTTTGGGTTTCCTTTTGCTGCCCATTTGTCAACTAGAGGGCCGCCTGGGTAGGGGAGACCTAATAGTTTTGCACTTTTATCAAAGGCTTCTCCTACCGCATCATCTATCGTTTCTCCTATGACTGACATTTCAAAGTAATCGTCTACACGTACAATCTGAGTGTGTCCTCCAGAAATGGTCATCGCTAGGAAAGGGAATGTAGGTTTCTCATAACCTTCCTCATCAATAAAATGGGCTAAAATATGTGCTTTCATGTGGTTAACATCAATAAGTGGGATGTCTAAACCTAGCGCCATTGACTTCGCAAATGAAGTCCCTACAAGCAAGGAACCCAATAGTCCAGGTCCGCTAGTAAAAGCTATGGCACTTAGTTCTTTTTTGTCGATATTTGCTTTGCGTAAAGCAGCCGTTACTACAGGTACAATATTTTGTTGATGTGCTCTAGAAGCAAGTTCGGGAACAACACCACCATATTGTTGGTGTATTTCTTGAGTAGCTACAACATTAGAGAGTACTTTATCGTTGTGCAGTATAGCAGCCGCTGTATCATCACAAGAAGATTCAATAGCAAGTAAATAACAATTTGTCGAGTTTGTAGTCATAAATTTAGGCACACAAGTTGTAAATGGAGAACAAAGTTAAAACAATAAGCCGTATCAAGAAATTTAAAAAAATAGTATTACGCACTATCGTGTACCTATTGCTATTTTTTGGGCTTTTACTTTTGCTGTTTTCAATACCAGCCGTACAGACTAAAGTGGCTTCGATCGTGACAAGCAAGATCAATAAAAAGTACGGAACGTCTATACACGTAGATCGAGTGGGGCTCAAATGGAATGGCGATCTCAGCCTTAAAAGTATTTATATAGAAGACCACCATCTGGACACCCTTATTTATTCTAGAACACTATATACCAGTGTATTAAGTGTAAAAAAAATAATAGATGGGAATCTTGAACTAGGAAGTATTGATTTGGAAGGAACTCAATTTCATCTTAAAATTTATAAAGGCGAAGACAGTGATAATATTTCTATTTTTTCAAAGAA
>NZ_CALEMI010000115.1 GCF_937910895.1 uncultured Dokdonia sp.
GATGTATCGTAGGAAACTCTTTTCATTCTATAGCGTCTGAAAGAACAAAACTATAATAATTTAAAATCATATAAAGCACATACTTTGAGTAACTTACATTATTTGGAATGCTTTATTTCAAAAGAGTCATAGAGATTGTAGTGCCGTACGTACATCTGGTTGAGGATGCTTCCTCAAACTCCTCACAAACAATCACAAGAAAAGAGGCATAAAAGCCTCTTTTTTTTATCATTTTATGGAAATGAAATTATTGTTTCACTAATTTGAAAGTCTTGAATTGTTCTCCTGCCTCAATAGTAATTATGTATAAACCGCTAGATAGGTTTTTAAAATCCAAACGTTTGTTTTGGAAGGTACTGCCATTCTTAAAATGAATAGCTGGATCAATTAAACTTCCATTCAAATTGTAAACATTAATTGTTATTTCCTCAACTACTTCACTATTTATACCTAAAAACACTATTCCATTACTAGGGTTAGGATAAATTTGGAATGAGTCTTTTATGTTTTCTAAAAGCCCTAGAGTAGCTGATTCTACAGTAACAATCCAATCTTGTGTAAAACTGTTACCTGCTGTTACTTGATAGGTAAATGGCTCAGAGAAATCTTGAGCAACTCCTTCAGCAGGATTTACATCAGCCGCAAAGGATACTTCAATAACATCTGGTATTAAGTTTGTGATATTAGTACCATCGGGCATAGTTATTAAAATGGTATGATTATCTATATCAATAACACTTTCTTCTTGATTAGGAATTTGAAAATTAATGATATTGGATTCGAAGAAGTTTGGATCTACTGGTGGGTCGGTCGATGTTGTTTCAAAAGCACCTATATCAATTTGTGTGTCTTGATAGATTCTAAAGTTTCCTGAAAAATCTAATTCCTCTGAGGTTATTTGAGTACCCACTAGCCCTGCATTTGCAGCGATTGAAGAATTAGAAATACTAAAATCATCTGCATCAGGATTAATAAATTCGGGGTTTTCAAAATAGGCTCCACTAGGTAATGGTAAGGGACTACCTGCCGAAACTACTAAATCCTCTTGCGATTCATTTTCTCTAAAATAGAGGTTGTGAGCAATCATAAAATTAGTAGCTTCCTGATTGGTTGGAACACCCCCAATCTCTAAAACAGCACTTATAATTCCCATCGAATTATTATCTACATACAGAATATTATTAAAAAAATGGTTATTATCCGAACGACTAATTAAAACTTCTTGATTAAAAAAGAAGTTATCGCTTGTCCCATTTCTGTAAAAAGTGTTATTTCTTATAATGCAATCATTCACAGAACTAGGTTCTTCCCCTACGTTATCAATATTTAACGAAGAACCTAAAGTCAAACCTGCAAAAACATTTCTAATTAGTTTATTGTTAATAACCGTTACATTAGTTGCTGTAAATCCACCACCATTCTCAACACCTATTGAAATCCCAACACCACTTTCTTTAACAAGGTTTCGCTCTATAATGACATCCTTACATCCATCGCAATAGATACCCGCTGGGGTAGAAAGATTCTGAGGGAAAATCGAACGTATTACCTCATTGCCTGTAACATAACCATTTCGGGTTTGATTAAGTTCAGTTGCTAAATCAATACAAACAGGGGGATTTACTGTGAAATCACAATCTTGAACTGTATCATAATGTCCCGCAAGGGCAATACCTATATTAGAATTATCAGAAAGGATATTATTTTTGACCATAAAACCATCTACATTACCTGTTAGTGTAAGAGCTTCAGCACAACCTGTAATTAAATTATTAAAATTATTTTCTTCAAAAGTAATATTGGTATATGAACCATCATTTTCATTACCAATAACCACCGCTCCAGAAGAGTCGTTGCAACTAAAAATATCATTCCCATCCTCATCTTGTCCAATTACAAAAAAAGGAGAACTGTCTACATCATTTGTCCAACCCATATTTCTAAAATTACATTCCCGAACTATTACAGTATCTCCTCTACCAAAAATATTAAGGCCTACGCCATTATTTCCCCAATTCTCCTCTATAGTGACATTATCAATAATGACATTATTGTTATTGCCTAGGTTTAATAATGAAAGGCCATTAGAAGTCGGGTCTTGACTACCTTTAAAAGTAATATCTTCAATGGTGATATCATTAGATTCATTAAGCGTAAAAAGAAAAATACTTGTATCGGCTAAATCTTCATTTGCCTGAATAATAGCAATTGCATCTTCATCTACAGGACGAATAGTCAAACCATTTTTATTAATCCCAAAAACATTAGTACTTCTCTGAAAAACGCCTTCTAATAATAAGGTTGCTCCATTATTTGCAATAAACAATGCATCATCTAGATTATAAGGATTATCTGGAGTACCTGCATCTGGATCAGTTTGAGATGCTGTTCCATTTGGAGTGACATAGATGTTTTGAGCACTAATATTAAATGACAATAGAATTTGAGTGATGCAGAAGAATATAATTTTTTTCATAGTTTTGTTTTTAATTTAAAATTAGCAAAAAAATATAACATTCACATTATCAACGCATTGTTATTTTTATAATTTTATTCTATTCTCTAAATCCAAGAAAAAAGAGCGCTTTTTTAACGGTCTCTTCCTTTTGATCTGTTGCGTTCCAATTTCTTTCGAAGCTTGGAAAGTGATGCAGATCGCTCTTTAAACCTATCTCTTAATAGTAATAGTTCGGGATCAATATCAAGACTTCGTTTTAATCTGAACTTACGTTTACCATAATACACACCACATAATTTTCCGCCACGATTATAGGTAGTAATACCCTGCTATCTCTATGGTCACTTTACAATAATGCGCCCTATTTATGGGATTGTTCACAAAATGAGATAGTTGCAAATAGTCTTTGAAAACTAGAATTTACATTAGAAGCAAAGTTGTTTTATCGGCTTTGCTTTTTATGTTTTACAGCTTGATTGATTTAATCTTTTAAAAAGATCTAATTCTTGGGTAAGAATTTCATTGACCTCGCTGTATTGGTATTTATGGTCAGACTCTTGTTTCCATTAAAAAATATTAGAGATTGGACTCAGAGCTATTTCCTTTTAGTCAATATATCTTCTAAAAGTCCGTGACGCGTACTATGTTTAATCTATGTATTGTAGGAAACTCTTTTCATTCTGTAGCGTTTGAAAGAACAAAACTATAGTAATTTAGAAGTATATAAAGTCCATACTTTGAGTAACTTCCCTTATATGGGATGCTTTATTTCAAAAGTGTCATAAAGATAGCATGGGTTTAAATAGGGTATAGACCTCCACTATTACGCAACAAAGCGTTTGTTTCGCTCAAGCGAAACAATATATATTATTTAGTGCCTTCTAGTTTTAAAGCGATTTTAGAAAATAAAATAAATAAGACTTTATTGAGTAGAGCCAATGATTATATCTTATCAATCTCACGCTTAGTTAACCCCGTAGCTTTCTTAATAAAATCATTATCCTGTCCTAAACCTTTAAGACGTTTTGCAATTTCAAAAGCTTTATTTTTTTCAGCTTCTTTTTTTTCAAGTTTTAATTTGAAAGCTTTCATTTCTTCACTTTCCTTGCGTACAAGTTCGTAAAGACCATTGTTTTCAAATTCTTCAATATGACCTTTATTTGCAAAACTGTAATAATCGGTTTCTGTAATGATGAGGTGTTCTATCACTTTAATATCAATGATCTTTCCTACCTTCAAAAGACGATCTGTAAAGTTCTTATCGCCCTCAGAAGGTTTTAAAATCCCACTAGGATGATTATGTACTAAAATCATTTTTAGAGCAAGCTTATAGATACCCATTCTAAATACATCAGGAGGAGATACATTTACGCGGTTTTGACCTCCTATACTAATTAACTCAACAAATAAGACATTGTTTTGATTATCTAATCCTATCACCCAAAAATATTCCTGACTACGGCGTATTTTGTTTTGACGTAATAGGACTTGTTGCATAATCTTATATACATCTTGTGCATTTAAGATTTGGATTTTTTGATCTTCGTTAAGGCGTACGTTCATAGCATCAAATATACAAATTCAAAAAAGATGCTTTTACAAGAAAATAGGGTTTAAAAACAAGTGAGGTCTATTTTTAAGTTGCTAATACGCAGTTTGAAGAAGCGCACCCCGTTTTATGAGTATCACAATGTCAGATCTGATAACTAAAAACCCGAACCTATCACAACTAGGAATAATTAAAAAACGAATCTAGGTGTCTAACAACGCTAAGGTTGCGTTAAGGGTGAGAGAATTGCAAAAAGAAGTGGCTAAACTATTAATTATCAAAAAATATTTCAGACATGAAATATTCAAAATTAGTTTATATATTTGATTTTAAGTATATTATATATTTATGGGGTTTTTAACTGGATTTAAGATTATATCAATAGCAATAAAGATTTATCGTTCAATTAAAGATAAAGAATACTTTGGTAAGGCTGTAATGTTTTTAATTATGTCAATTCCATTTTTAATAAATTATTTTTTCTTCCCTGACCATTCAGAAAACATAAAGGTGTACGATGCTTTTATAGATTCTTTATCAAAGGATATTACTAGTATTGTAGGGTCAATCTTATTTTTTCTGTTCTTTAAAATTATTTTACCCCTATTATATTGTTTTATCCTTTTAGGAAGCATGGGTTCTTTTTTATTATCTCCCTACAATTTTATTATGGGGTTTATTGATTATGTTCTGGACTAAATATGAAAGATGATAATTCTCATAAGTGTAATTTAAGCACTTATGTTACCATAGGGTAAATTTCGTAGGTAGAAATATTAATAATAAGCTTTTTTGAATTTTTCTCTTATCATTTGTAACTTATTTTATTAAGAGTAGTTTATATGTAATTGTCAACGATTTTGTCAACTTGAATTATAAAACCCCGTATATCAATGTATACGGGGTTGTTTTGTGGAGTCGGGCGGACTCGAACCGCCGTCCAAACAAGTAACAAAACAGCTTTCTACACGCTTAGTTTCTAATTAGTTTTCGTGCAACCACCGGTCAGAAACTACCAAAGATCGCCTTATTCTCAATTAAGCTTCGCGATTGTATCAAGATCCTACAAAAGCTAGGTTTACTTTTACGAAGTCACTATATCGATTGCCGCAAACCAAGGCTCTCGAGTGACTTCCTGCTTGTCTACCTTGTAGACCGAGGCATTATCCTACTGTGATTCGGATTATGCAGCTAGGGCGTAGTTATTCTCGCCGTTTAAAAAGTGTGAAATATGAGATTTACGAGCTATATCCCAGCGCTCGACGTGCTTACTATCTGGTTAATCTCGCTGTCAAAACCAAATCGACCCCAATATTTTAAAGAACAAATCCTCAAATCTCAAAAATAAAATTCGAGTTTGAGTTGTTTTTGCTTTCGCGAAAGCGGAAACAAAACAAGTCCGCAAATATAGGACTTAAACCCATATCTTTGCTATATATTTATGTCAAAAGACGTACCAAAGTACCCACCTGACAAATCAACCGATACTAAAATAGATGTCCATGAAGTTTGCCATTATAAAAGAACGTAAAAATCCACCAGATCGCAGAGTTGTGTTTTCACCACAAAGGCTTGCAGAAGCACGATCAAAATTTCCAGAAGCTTCTTTTGTAGTCGAATCCTCCGATATTAGAATCTTTTCAGATCAAGCGTACCAATCAGAAGGGTTTGAAGTTACTCAAGACGTATCTGACGCCGATGTCATGTTAGGCGTAAAAGAAGTGCCTATTGATGCACTTATTCCCAACAAAAAATATTTCTTCTTTAGTCATACCATTAAAAAACAACCTTATAATAGAGCGTTATTGCGCGCGATGCTGGATAAGCATATAGAGATGTATGATCACGAAGTAATTACCAAAAAAAATAGTGCTAGATTAATAGGATTTGGTCGGTATGCAGGATTGGTAGGCGCATACAATGGATTCAGATTATTAGGCATTCGTGATGGTTTATTTAACTTACCTAAAGTAGAAACTTTAAAAGATCTAGATGAGGTGAAAAAAGAGTTGGATAAAATCACACTTCCTAATATTAAAATCACCCTTTCAGGAACAGGAAAGGTAGCTAATGGTGTCAAAGAAATCTTAGATCATCTTCAAATACGAGAAGTAACAGACGCTCAATACTTAGATCAAGAGTTTGATGAGCCTGTGTACTGCCTTATAGATGTGACAGAATATAACAAACGTATTGATGGAGAGCCTATGGATAAGTTTGTTTTCTATAAAGATCCTTCTGGATATGAAAGTGATTTTATGAAGTATGCCAAAGTAACCGATTATTTTATTGCTGGGCATTTTTATGGAGATGGCGCTCCCTATTTGTTTACCCGAGAAGATGCTAAGCATCCTGATTTTAAAATTAGCTTAGTAGCAGATATTTCATGTGATATAGATGGTCCTGTGGCAAGTACACTACGTGCTTCTACTATTGCAGCTCCTTTTTATGGATATGATCCTCAAACAGAAACCGAAGTTGAATTTACAGCACCGAACGCTATAGCGGTCATGGCAGTAGATAACCTCCCTTGTGAATTACCAAAAGACGCTAGTGAAGGGTTTGGAGAAATGTTTATAAAACACGTAATTCCAGCCTTTTTTAATGGAGATGCCCATGGTATTTTAGAACGTGCTTTAATGACTCAAGATGGTAAATTAACACCTCGCTATGCCTATTTACAGGACTACGTAGATGGGAAAGAGTAATCATTAAAATTCATGAAATTATAAGTTTGCATGGATTGAGTTAAAGAAGTAAAATAAAAATGTGTAGATTTGAAGGAATTTTCAAATCCCTAAATCATGAAAATTAACAAGATTATTTTAGTTATACTTCTATGTATAAGTGTTACCTCTTATGCTCAAGTTGGAATTAATACAACCGATCCCACTAGTACCCTTGATGTAAACGGAACCATTAGAGTTCGAAGTATGACCGTCGACGAACAAGCAAATCCTAGATATGTAGTAGGATCAGATGTAAATGGCAACCTTATTAACCTAGAGTTAGGTGACAATCTTTACATAGATGGTAATGTAATCAGGCAGCGTACTTATCAAATAATTGGAGACATAGAACCCGTAGATGATTCTGAGGCTGATGATCTAAACTTAGTGATTTGGCCAGGAGGTACAAACAGTGATAGATCTGTAATTAAAATCCCTTCTAACAGTGGCAATTTAACAATTACAGGTATTGATGTTTCTGGAGCGGGTAGTCCACTATTAGCTGACGGGAAGACTTTTTATATCATGGCTGTAAGCGGAAATATAAGATTTAGGAGCGAAGACTCAAACTCATCACAAGAGAATCAATTTCTTCTTTCAGGCGGTACTACTCTCATTATCGGCCAATATGAAATGGTACAAGTGATGTATGATGCTTCTTTAGGAGCTGGTACACCCGGAAGATGGGTTATTATGAGTAGGAACTAACAACTGATTTTAATCACATAAAAGTATATACCTTAGTATAGCAAGATTTCAATGAAACTTTCCTACAACAATGATATGTTGATCTCAGTTAATAAAATATGGGGGTAAATAAATAGTAGTCGCTTCATAGATTCTTTTATGAAGAATAAATAAATTCGATTAACACTTTTAAGCTTATAAATATTGTAGTAACAAAGGAACAACTAGATTTTCATCAAAAGGTTTGACAATGATATCATTCATGTTAGCGAATAGTTTCTGACCCACTACATTTTCTTTTTCTACAGCAGTTAGTGCAATAATTGGAATAGAAATATTATGTTCTCTAATTTTGGATGTTGTTTCAAAACCATTCATATTTGGCATATTGATATCCATCAATATAAGATCAAATTCATTTTCCTTCTCTAGTGTAATAGCATCCAATCCATTGTCAACTATCGTAGTTAAACCACCATAGTTTTCTATAAATTTCCGGCTCACTAAAAGATTTATTTTATTATCATCTACAATAAGAATTTTTTTGTTTTTAAATGGTTTAATTAATTTATAATTTGGATTAATAGTTTCGTTCCTATTTGAGCAGATATCAAAATTTATGGAAAAGGAAACTGTAGTACCTTTACCAATCTCACTTTTTAAAATCAAATCTCTTCCAACCTCTTCTAATAATTTTTTAACAATAGGTAAGCCTAAGCCAGTACCCATAAATTCCTCGCCTTCGCCAATTTGTGCATATTCATCAAAAATAAACTTTTGCTTATCTTTAGAGATTCCTATTCCATTATCACGTATAGTAAAATACAAATCAATAGTAAAATCATCTATTTTGGTGCTATTGACTGTAATAGATATCTCTCCATTATTTGTGAATTTTGCTGAGTTTGCGAGTAAATTGATTAGAATTTGAGATATTTTCGTTCGATTTCCACTGATAGTATCTGGAACAGAATCTTCTATGTTAATAGTATAGTTGTTTGGATTTTTCTCGCTAAGATATTTTGATAAATTAACAGCGTTTTGAACTAGTTCTCTTATATTAAAATTAGTTTTTTTTGATGGTATATTAGCAGACGGACTTTCAGAATCAAATTTATTAAACAGAAGGATATTATTTATTAATGTTAATAAGTACTCGGCTGAGAATTTCAAGGATTTAATGCTGGAATTTTGATTTTTTTTATCATCCTCATTAAGAAGCATATTAGAAATACCTATAATACCGTACATGGGAGTACGTAATTCATGAGTTACATTTGAAAAAAGAACACTTTTTGCTTTAAATAGTCTTTCACTATTCTCCTTAGCCTCTAAATATTGTTTGTTTTTTTCAATAAGACTCACTACCAACTTTTTTCTTTTTAAATAGGAGTAAAGTAAAAATATTGAAAAGAAAAACAAGATTCCAGCTGCTATTTTAATCCATAAAAAAGTAGTTTCTCTTTTTGCCTCTCGCTCTCTTATTTTACTAACTTCTTCTTGTTGTTTTAGCTTTTCGTTTATATCAGCAAGTTTGAATTTAGCCGTAACAGTTTCTATAGCATTTATTTTGTCATTTTTATATTTTGCCGCTTTCAAGCTGTCTAAAGTCACCATTGAGAGGTAAGCAAGATTATATTTTTTTATTTTTTTATAAATGAGTGATCTGTAATTGTATGCATCTATGAGTCCCTCTGTATAGTTTAATTGTTTGAAGATTTTCTCACTCTCATTGATGTTTTTTATAGCCTCTAGGTAATTTTCATTATGATATTTTAGTTTTGCTTCGTTCAATTCTTGACTTCCAATAAAGCCGATAAACGTGCTATCTGTAATGTATTCTTTAGTATTATCTACATACTGATTTGCAATTTCGAATTCTTTTAGATCTATGAGTATTTCTGTTGCATTCAAATGTAATATTAAAAGAGAATTGGTGTCATTCAAGGAGTCTGCAAGAGGTATTGTAGATGTATAGAGTTCTATCGCCTTTCTTTTAGACTTTATATTATCTTGAAGCGCATAAAAATTTGCACCATCTATTTGGGATATTATTTTACTCTTTGAGTCTCCCAATTCTTTGGCTTTCTCTATAGATTTTGTAAAAGTAATTCTAGCCATTGTAGTGTCTTCCACACTCAGGTAAGCAGATCCTAAGAAACTGGCGGTTGATACATATCTTCTATAATAATTTATATTTTCAGCGATCTCTAAACCTCTTTCTCCATACTCAATAGCTTTATCATAATTTTTTTCATAAAACTCCTTCTCTAAAAGTACTCTAAGAGAATCTACTACTTTGGATTCTTCAGTCGTTTTATAGTTTTGGAGTGCTTTTTCTTGAGAATTAGCAGTAGAAGATGCTATAAAAATTAATAATATAAATAGTAAATATTTATATTTCAAAGAATTATATATGTTTTGAGTCTTGTCAATATCTTCAATCATATTTTAGAATATGTATTGTTCTTAGGGGAGTTGTGTTTTACTAATATAAAAGTTAAATATCTCATAAGGAAATTTTACAATATATCTTTTGACAGTATCTTGTAAAAAATTGCTTTTAGATGAAAGTACTTATTACAGGAGCTACTGGGCTTGTAGGTAAAGAAGTGACTCGGCTGTGTCGAGAGCAAGGTATTACAGTACATTACCTTACTACATCTCAGAAAAAAATAAGCTCAGAACCAGATTATAAAGGATTTTACTGGAATCCTTCTACAGATGAATTGGATGTAACGTCTCTGGAAGGAGTCGATGCTATTATTCACTTAGCAGGCGCGTCTATTGCTCAAAAATGGACGCCTGAAAACAAACAACTTATTAAAGATAGTCGCATCAAAAGTGCGCAGATGCTATATGATGCCTTATTTCGCTTTCGCGAAAGCGGAAACACACCTTCTGTAAAACATATCATATCTGCTAGTGCCATAGGAGGCTATCCTTCTTCATCTACTAAATTGTATAACGAAAAATACCCAACCTATGCATCGGGGTTTTTAGGAGAAGTAGTGCAAGAATGGGAAGAAACTATCGTAGAATTTCAAAAGTTAGATATCGCCACGAGCCTGGTTCGTACAGGTGTTATTTTGGATAAAAATCAAGGAGCACTCCCTAAAATAGTACAACCCATCCGATTTTTTGCTGGCGCTCCTTTAGGTAGCGGGCAACAATGGCAATCTTGGATTCATATAGAAGATATGGCACGCATCTATATGCAGCTATTAAATAAGGAACTAACGGGTATTTATAACGGCGTTGCTCCTAATCCTGTTACTAATGAAAAGTTGACAAAAGTAATTGCAAAAACAATTAAAAAACCACTTTTTTTGCCCAATATTCCTGAGAAAGTATTAAAACTAATGCTAGGAGAGATGGCTGCAATTGTACTAGAAAGTCAATTGGTGTCTGCAGAAAAAATCATGGAGACTGGTTTTGTATTTACGTATCCTACCGTAGAACAAGCCATCGAAAACCTTTTATAAAATAAAAAGCCATTCCGCAAAGAAATGGCTTTTTGTTATGTTATGTAAAATGGCTTAAGCTTTTTTCGCTTTAAGCGAAATAGTAATTTCCATGTCATCACTTATAAATCCATCTTTAAGATCGTCAAGGATGCTTTTTGACATAAATTCGATGCCCCATTGTGTACGGTCTATAGTGAATGTTTTACTATCCAATGTCATCATATCACCATTGATAGCGTATGATACAGGAAATTCTATGTTTTTTGTGATCCCTTTTATCGTAAGGTTTCCTTGCATCATTTTTACACCTGCATCTTCTGTAACACCTGTAACTTCAAAAGAAGCGGTTGGATGCTCAGCTACATTAAAAAAGTGATCTTCTTTACCTTCGGCAGTTCCTTTTAAGTGAGCTTCTAAATTAGCTTTACTATCTCCTTCAAGATCCGTATTTGTAATACTACTCATATCGATCACAAAAGACCCTGTAACTTCATCTCCAGCTACTTGAACAGATCCTGACTGTAGGTTGATAGTTCCAGTATGAGTACCTGCAGGCTTAGACCCTTTCCACATAATCATAGAAGCATCTGTGTCTACGGTATATGTAGTAGCTTGTGCTTCAGGTGTTGCTACTTCTTTTGCATTGGTAGCGTCAGTTTCATTCTTAGTTTCATTTTTACAGGCAATAGTGCTTACCAGAATTGCAATAATAATAAAAGTATTTGTAATTAACTTTTTCATAAATTTTTTTGTTTTGATGTTAAGAAAGTGCGAAGGTACACAATAGAAAAACACATATATTTTAATTTTTTATTAAAATATATGTGTTGGCTCAAAAAAATAAGTTGATAATTATACAATGACATTTTGACATTTTTTCAGAATTGGCAGTACTTTTGCCACCTCAACTAAAAATTGAAGTAGTCACCAATTATGGCAAATAAAGAGAACACACCAGAAATAGAAGATACTAATGTTGACGCACAATCAAATGAAGATGCTACAACTGAAATAAAAAATGATGCTACAGAAGCGATAAGCGAAGTAGATCAATTAAAGCGTGATCTGGAAGCAGAAAAAGATAAATTCTTGAGACTTTTTGCAGAGTTTGAAAACTATAAGCGTCGTACAACAAAAGAACGTTTGGAGCTATTTAAAACGGCTGGACAAGAAGTGATTCAATCCTTACTTCCTGTCATAGATGACTTTGATCGTGCGATGGCTGAGATAGAAAAAGCAAAAGACAAAGAACTTGCAATAGGGGTAGGGCTGATAAGTAATAAATTGAAGGAAACCTTAAAATCAAAAGGGCTTGAAGAAACTCAAGTAAAAGTAGGCGATTCTTTTGATGCAGAGTTACACGAAGCAATTACCCAAATACCAGCACCTAATAAAAAGATGGTAGGCAAGATTGTAGATGTCGTAGAAAAAGGATATGCATTAGGAGATAAGATTATACGTTTTCCTAAAGTGGTGACTGGAAAATAAATTTTGAAATAGACCATAGCTATCAATCAAAATTGCAGTCTATACTAAAGTGAAAAATAGGAGATTATACTAATAAGATACTCAGGTAGGCTGAGTAATATATATGAAAGAAGATTTTTACACCATATTAGGCATTTCAAAAGATGCTTCTCAAGCAGAAATTAAAAAAGCATATCGTAAAAAAGCGATTGAGTTTCACCCTGATAAGAACCCAGGGGATACTGTTGCTGAAGAGAACTTTAAAAAAGCAGCCGAAGCTTATGAGGTTTTAAGTGATGAGCAAAAACGTGCTCGTTATGATCAATACGGTCATAAAGCATTTGAAGGTGGCGGCTTTGGTGGTGCTGGAGGCGGTATGAATATGGATGATATTTTCAGTCAATTCGGAGATATTTTTGGCGGTGCCTTTGGCGGCGGCGGTGGATTCTCAGGATTTGGTGGATTTGGCGGAGGCGGACAACGACAAGTCAAAGGAAGTAACTTACGTATTCGTGTAAAGCTTACGCTAGAAGAAATAGCACAAGGTGTAGAAAAGAAGATTAAAGTAAAACGCAAAAAGCAAGCAGCTGGTGTCACCTATAAAACGTGTGAAACCTGTAAGGGTTCTGGACAGGTAACACGTGTGCAAAACACGATACTTGGACGTATGCAAACCTCAGCTCCTTGTTCAACTTGCGGAGGTGCTGGACAAAGTATTGATAAACGTCCAGAAGGAGCAGATGCACAAGGACTAAAAGTAGAAGAAGAAACGGTAAGCATTAAAATACCAGCTGGGGTTGTAGACGGAATGCAACTCAAAGTACAAGGGAGAGGAAATGATGCTCCGGGTAACGGAATCTCTGGAGACTTACTAGTGGCTATTGAGGAGCTACCACATGAAAGTTTACAGCGAGAAGGGGATAACTTGCATTATGATATGTACATTAGTTTAAGTGAAGCTGTTCTAGGAAGCTCAAAAGAAATTGACACGGTCACTGGAAAAGTTCGTATCAAAGTAGAAGCGGGTGTACAAAGCGGAAAGATACTACGTCTTAGAGGAAAAGGAATTCCTTCGATAAATGGATATGGTAAAGGAGATTTACTAGTTCATGTCAATGTATGGACTCCAAAAACATTAACTAAAGAGCAAAAACAGTTTTTTGAAAAAATGGCTAAAGATGAGAACTTCATCCCTAATCCAGAAAAAGAAGATAAATCTTTTTTTGAGAAAGTAAAGGATATGTTTTCGTAGATCTTGTTAAATTGTCAATTTTTCTAAAGGTTTTTTCTATAGGTTTATAAAAAAAACTTATATTTGAATAACGTTAAACACTATTTAACGTTATTTTTCTTTTTCATAGCAATTTTTTTCCCATCCTGGACTTTTGTCGAGGGTGGGTTTTGTTTTTAGGGTATTTTGTTTAACGTTTTAAAAATGTTGATCCTTATTATTTGTGTCCTTATGGAAACAATTATCGGTATATCCTTGTTTTTCTTTTGAATCCTTCATCTTTGGTTTAAATAACACTAAACCAATCAGTATGTTTAAAAATTATATAGCATTACTTGCATTTGTATGTATCATCTCCTGTGCCACAGATGATCCTATTTCAGAACCCGTTGCCAATGTTTTTGATGGTGATGTCGAATTGTTAACCCAACAAGACGTAGAAGATTTTGGAGCGATAGGTTATACAGAAATAACAGGTAATTTAGTCATTAGTTCTCAGCTCGATAATCCAGATCCTATTACTAGTTTAGTCAGTTTATCTACATTGGAGATTATAGGAGATGATTTATCATTAAACCCTGTTTTTGAAATAACAAGTTTAAATAAAGCTATAATGAAAGCTAAAATGCCCAAAAATGTTCAAACAAAATGTTTATCAGAATTAAAAAAATTAAAATCAATGAGCCCAATGTCAGCAGAGGCTACTGTTGTTAGAAATTACTTAGATTGGATGACTGAACTTCCATGGCACAAGAAAAGTGAAGTTGATATTGATTTAACAAAAGCTTTAAATATTTTAGATAAAGACCACTT
>NZ_CALEMI010000116.1 GCF_937910895.1 uncultured Dokdonia sp.
ACTAGATTTCATGTTATTAAGATACGAAATCAAAAAAATAATGCAAAAAAAAAGAGGCCACCTTTTTAGACAGCCTCTTTTATTTTCAGTAGATAAGAGAGTTTATGATTCTCCTCTAGATTTCTTTTTATTGACAATGCCTTTAGCCTCATTATCTTTTTTCATTTGCTCTCCTATTTGATTAGAAGCGACAAAAGAAGCAATCATATCATTGAGCATATTACTTCCAGCTTGTGGAGAGTTAGGCATTAAGATCAAGTTAGAGTTGGTTTGCTCTCCCATAGATTGTAGGGTATCATAATGCTGAGTCACTACAATAAGCGCAGAGGCTTCTTGAGAATTAATCCCTACATTATTTAATACATCGACAGACTCTTCTAGACCACGAGCAATCTCGCGACGCTGGTCTGCAATACCCTGTCCTTGTAAACGCTTAGACTCTGCTTCGGCACGTGCTTTTGCAACAATTTTGATACGCTCTGCTTCTGCTTCAAACTCGGCAGCTACTTTCTCACGCTCTGCCGCATTAATACGGTTCATCGCTTCTTTTACTTGCATATCTGGATCAATATCGGTAACTAGGGTTTTGATAATATCAAAACCGTAGCTAGACATGGCTTCATTCAATTCTCCTTTTACTGCAATAGCAATATCATCCTTACGCTCAAAAACGTCATCTAATTTCATTTTTGGAACCTCGGCACGCACCACATCAAATACATACGAAGTAATCTGGTCATGCGGATTTTCTAATTTATAGAAAGCATCATACACAGCCTCTGAGCGTACTTGGAATTGTACAGAGATTTTAAGACGTACAAATACATCATCTTTTGTTTTGGTTTCTACAACAACATCTAGCTGTTGGATACGCAAATTAACACGTCCTGCAATTTTATCAAACACAGGAATTTTGAATTGAAGCCCAGAATTACGTACGCCTATAAATTTACCGAAGCGTTCAACAATAGCAGCGGTTTGTTGTTTGACCATAAATATCCCCGAAAGGGCTATCAAGATCCCTAAAAACAAAAAGATATAAAGTCCAATGTTACCCATAATATTTTTTTTAGTTTGTGAATTAAAGTGTATAAGTTATTAAAATAACTAGAGATATGTCGTCGTTATGATAAAAATGTAACAAGTCTTTTAGTATTTACTACTTTTGCGCACTTGACTTATAAACTCTAACCTCAATTTATACTCCCTAAGCCCTATGAAATTACACCTATTTATTTTCCTATTTTTTGTCAGTATGACCACAGTGGTGGGGCAATCTTACCGAAACAGAGGAAGTTATAACAGAATTGGTGTACAAGCCAAACTTTTATTTTCATCTATAGAAACCTCTGATCTTACTGTAGATGGTAAAGAAGGGTTTCAAGGAGGATTTACCACCAGAGGACGTTTTTACAATAACTGGGGGATTGTATATGGTATTGATTTTATAAATGCCAACCTTTCTGTTCAAGGAGCAGGTGCAAGCCAAGCAGTAGAAAATCAAATAGATTATAGCATTATAGGAGCACAGTTTAATATTTTATTAAGTTATAATATCATAGGTCAAAATCTTGCGATAGATTTTGGTCCCGCATTACTTGTTAATGGTAAAATGAAACTGAAAGATAGTGATCAAGGAAATACCAGAATAGATGGATATACGACACTTACAGGAAGTGATATAGAAGATATATCAACTATTAATCCTTTTGCTGTAATTGGTTTGACAGGAGGTTTTGAAAATGTACGTCTTACCGTGCAATATCAGTACGGACTGACCAATATTCTCAATGGGCTTAATAAGCAAGAGTTAAATCTCACAGATCCTGAAGCTAAGGATTTTAAAGGAACAGCGTCCTTTATTTCGGCTGGGGTTGTGTTTTATTTATAGTGTCCTTTCGAGCGCAGTCGAGAAATACAGTTTTTTTAAACTAGTTCTCGACTGCGCTTGAACAGGCATTTAGGAAGCATACGTTATTATAAAGTAGCTACCGCTTTTTGAATACGGGCTATCGTTTCTTCTTTACCTATGGTTGCTGCAATTGCAAACACATCAGGTCCTTGCATCGCACCGACAAGACTTAATCGTAAGGGTTGCATCACTTTTCCAAAACTAAGATCATTACTTGTAATCCATCCTTTTACCGCCTCTTGAAGCGTCTCTGCGTTAAAAGTGTCTACACCTTGAATGACAGTAATTACTTGTTGCATAAGTGCTCCAGTATCTTCTTTCCATCCTTTTTTTGCCGCTTTTTCATCATACGATGTAGGTGCTTTAAAGAAATAAGAACCTAAATCCCATAAATCAGTTACAAAGGTCGCACGTTCTTTTATAAGTCCTGTCACAATAGTTGCATACTCTAGGGTCGTATGTAGACCTTTATTTGTAAGAAAGTCCATAAAACGCGCTGAAACAACTTCGTTGCTAGCTTCTTGTAAGTAGTGTTGCTGAAACCACTTTGTTTTTTCTGGATCAAACTTGGCCCCTGCTTTATGGATACGTGTAAGATCAAAAGCTCGTACCAATTCTTCTAGCGAAAATATTTCTTGTTCTGTCCCTGGATTCCACCCTAAAAAGGCAAGCATATTTACCATAGCTTCTGGAAAATAGCCATCTTCTCTATAGCCAGAAGAAATTTCGTTGGTTTTAGAATCTTTCCATAGTAAAGGAAATACAGGAAATCCTAACTTATCTCCATCACGCTTACTTAATTTCCCTTTTCCTACAGGCTTTAAAATTAAAGGTAGATGTGCAAACTTTGGTGCTTCCCATTCAAAAGCACGATATAATAATACATGCAATGCCATAGATGGTAACCACTCTTCGCCACGTATGACGTGGGTAATTTCCATAAGGTGATCATCTACAATATTGGCAAGATGGTAGGTCGGCATCCCATCCGATTTGAAAAGCACTTTATCGTCTAAGATATTTGTATCTATTTTGATATCTCCACGGATCTCGTCGTGTAGTTGTAACATTTCATCTTGAGGCGCTTTAAAACGAATGACATAGTCTTCACCTGCATCAATTCGTTGTTGTACTTCTTCTTTAGAAAGTACGAGCGAGTTATCAAGTTGCATCCTGTTGTGCCAATTGTAAATAAAGGTTTTCCCTTCGGCTTCTAATTGGCTTCTTAATTCAGAGAGTTGGTCTGCAGTATCAAAAGCGTAATAGGCATTTTCTGAGTCTAATAACGCTTTCGCGAAAGCGCCATACATCTCTTTGCGCTCACTTTGTCTGTAAGGACCAAAATCTCCTTCACGACCGGGTCCTTCATCATACGGAATCCCACACCATTCTAAACTTTCTTTAATATAATCTTCGGCACCAGGAACATATCTGTTTTGATCTGTGTCTTCTATACGAAGGACAAATGTTCCGTTGTGCTTTTTAGCAAAAAGATAATTAAAAAGGGCTGTGCGTACACCACCTATATGTAAAGGTCCTGTAGGACTAGGCGCAAAGCGCACTCGAACTTGTTGAGACATAATTGTATGTTTTAAGGGTGCAAAGATAAATGTTTGCTTGTGGAAAGTCTTAAAAGATAAGAGTTAAAACTATACTATGATATATCTATGAAAAGTCGGGACTATAAAGTTCGTAGTTAAAATCTTTAAAGGAAGCTACAAAGTCTTTCGCGAGCTTACTATTCTTTTCTTTTTTAAGTGAAATTAAAAGATTTTTCTCTGTATGTTTTTTATTAAGTAGATATAGATCAAATGAATTAAAAGAATGAGATGCATCTGGACTTGCTGCAGAAAAAAAAGCATACTTCTGACTCTTGCGAAACTTCAAAATAGAAAAACAAATCTTATTTTTTAGATTTATTTTTTTCTTAAATAACAGGATATTGAATATGAATATGCCTTTGTATAAATGAAGATTATTTTTTACTAACCCTTTTTTTGAAAGTGTTAGAATAACTAGAAGTATTAAAATAATCAGAGGTACTAGTCCTTTTATGTAATTGATCTGATAGTAATAACCAAAAAAAAATCTCCAAGCTATAATTCCCGAAATAGCGGTGAAAATTGAAATGTGAATCATTTGGTGTGTTGTAAAGTTGTATTCAAGAGAGAGGATTTGTGTTTTAGGATTTCTAGGCATAGAAAATGTGTTGGATTTAGAAAATTAGACACAAATACTTATAATTGTTACACTTTTTAGAAAAGAAGATATTCTTCTCCCTTAGAAGAGGCTAGGAGAGAATGACAGGCTTTTGATCTTAAGGGACTCTCTTATTTATAGTTATGAGTAACGGAAAATTTAAAATAGTTTGTTCTGTAAATTACAAACTATTTTAAATAACCATTATGACTATTTGGTTTAAAACTGTTTTAATTCTTTCCCTTTTGGGAGGTTAGGAGGGAACAGGCTTCTGATCTTCAGGAACTCTCTTATTCATAATTTTAAACCATAAAGGAGGGAAGAGAGATAACACCATACTCGTAGGATAGCCATAAGGCAGCTGCGGACTACTCTCGTGATAATCTAACAATTGATATTTTTTATTAGCACGATAGTGATGATCACTATGACGAGTTAATTCAAACAGCATAATACGTCCAAACACATGGTTACTGTTCCAGGAATGGACTTCGCGTACACGTTCATAACGACCACTTTCTCTTTTTTTACGAAGAAGACCATAATGCTCAATATAATTGATGGTTTCTAGTAATAGAAAACCAGAAATACCACTAAATAAAAGAATTTGAAAACCTAGACTTCCAAAAAAGTAATATCCTGCATATAAGTAGGTTGCTTGTATAATGGTATACCACAGCATATCATTTTTGTAAGATAAAAAAGAGCGTTTTTCCCGTTTTAATAAATTCATTTGAATCTTCCAAGAACTTACATATTGTCTTGTAATTGAGGTAAACCAAAAATGATATAGAGGCTGATTATATCTTGCTGTTGCAGGATCTTCAGGAGTGGCTGCGTTAAGATGATGCCCAAAATTATGCTCTATAAAAAAATGCATATATAAGGCGGGGAGTAATAATAGTTTTCCTAAAAACTGCTCTACTTTACTAGTGCGATGTCCTAGCTCATGAGCGACATTAATTCCATTAGAACCTATCACAACACCACACGAAAAAATCATTCCGATACGTTCATATATAGCAAACTCTTGAGATGTTAGCGTAACAAGCGTAAAGTATACGATTCCAAATACAATGAATACATTAAAATATAATAAGAAGTCGGTCCAATGTAAAGTTGCTTTTTGTTGCTTTTCGTTATCAGAGAGATTGGTATCACTTACAGGAAAAATAAGCTCTAAAATTGGTACACATACAAAGGCATAAATGGGCGTTAAGAAGGACCAGAAGCCGTGAAGTGAGATACCAATAATGGCACATAATGGCACACAATATGCGGATAGGTATTTTAAATCTTTCATAAATACGTAAACTTTAACAAGGGGTTATAAAAGTATACTATTTAGAAAACATAATAAAATCGTAGTTTTAGGGGTTGGTATAGAAAGAAAAATGAATAAATTCAAAAACATAGAACAAAAGCTAGAACGCTTTATTCGTAAATATTATACGAATGAGTTGCTAAAAGGGACGATTCTCTTTTTTGCTTTTGGGGTATTGTATTTTTTAGTCACCCTTTTAATAGAATACTTTTTTTGGTTAAGTCCTGCAGGAAGAACCGTACTATTCTGGCTTTTTATAGGTGTAGAAGTTGCGTTGCTTGCTAAATTTATCATACTTCCTTTAGCACGACTTTTTAAGTTATCTAAAGGAATAGATTATAAAGATGCAGCTCAGATGATAGGAAACTATTTTCCAGAAGTAAGCGACAAATTAATAAATACATTACAACTCCACAGCATTTCACAAGATTCTGAGTTGATGCTAGCGAGTATAGAACAAAAAAGTCAAGAACTAGCACCTATTCCTTTTCGCCTAGCAATTAACTTTAAGAAAAACATCAAATACCTTAAATATGCCGCTATTCCAATTGTAGTTTTTCTAATTGCAAATTATGTTGGTAAGGATGAGGTGTTTTCCTCAAGTTATAAACGTGTTGTAAATTATAACGAAGCTTATGAACCTCCAGCCCCTTTTAGCTTTTTTGTAGTAAATGAAAACTTAAAAGCTGTAGAAAACAGAAACTACACATTACAAGTACGTACGGTAGGAGATGTTGTTCCTGAAGAAGCATCTATACACTTTAATAATGAGATTTATTTTTTACAACAAGTAGCACCAGGAGAATATAACTTTACGTTTGAGCAACCTACGGGAGATCTTTCGTTTTACTTGCAAGCCAACAAAGTAACGTCTCAATCCTATGATTTAGAAGTACTTAAAGTTCCGGTGCTTGTTAATTTTGAAATGGAACTGGATTATCCTGCACACACCAGAAAAGCGACAGAACGTATTAAAAATACGGGTAACGCTATTATCCCAGAAGGCACAAAAGTGACTTGGGTACTAGACACACGTGAAACAGAACAAGTAGAGTTAGTTTTAAAAGATACGGTATACGCTTTCGCGAAAGCGAACCAAACCAATTCCACAACATCTTATCATCTATCACAACGCATTTATAAAAACACACCTTATGAAGTAAGCACAAGTAATACAGCTTTAAAAAACTTTGAAAACTTAGCGTATACTTTACAAACCATAAAAGATGAATTTCCTCAAATGAATCTTGAGGTACAAACGGATAGTGTAAGTAATCAACAAACATATTTTTATGGGAAGGTGAGTGATGATTATGGACTCACAAAATTGCGTCTGGTCTATTACCCTTCACAATCTCAGGAAAAACAATATAAAAATATTGTCATTTCAAATGCAAATGTAGATCAGTTTATTTTTGCCTTTCCTGATACGCTTCAACTTCAGGAAGGGATTAACTATGAGTATTATTTTGAAGTATTTGATAACGATGCTATTCATAATTATAAAAGTACAAAGAGTAGTGTATTCAGTTTTGTGAAATTTACAGAAAGTGAGCTTGAGCAACAACAATTAGAACAACAAAACAAAGCGATTTCAGGTCTTGATAAATCATTGGAAAAATTAAAAGAAAGAGAGAAGGAGCTTGAGGAAATTTCGCGAACGCAAAAAGAAAAGAAAGAACTCAACTTTAACGATCAGAAGAAACTACAAAACTTCCTAAAGCGACAAAAGCAACAGGAAGAGTTGATGAAGGATTTCTCAAAACAACTCAAAGAAAATCTTGAAGAATTTCAAAAAGAAGAGACCTTAACCGATGAGGAAAAAGAAAAACTAAAAGAACGGTTAGAACGACAAGAAAAGAAAGCAAAGGAAAATGAAAAGCTTTTGGAGGAACTAGAAAAGCTTCGCGAAAAAATTAGTAAAGAAGAGCTTTCTGAAAAATTAGAAAAACTCCAAAAACAAAACAAAAATAATAAACGGAATCTTGAACAAATGGTAGAGCTTACCAAGAGATATTACGTTCAAAAGAAAGCAGAAAAGATAGCTCGCGACCTTGAGAAATTAGCCAACAAACAAGAAGAGCTAAGTAGGAAAGAGAATGAGGAAAACAACAAGGAAGCTCAGGATAAACTTAACGAAGAATTTAAAAAACTAGAAGAGGATCTTAAGGATTTAGAGAAAGAAAATCAAGAACTTAAAAAACCTATGGAAATTCCTTCTGATGAAAAGAAGCAAGAAGAAATTAAAGAAGAGCAAGAAGGCGCCAGTGAAGAATTAGAAAAACAAGAAGAAGAAAAGAAGGAACAACAAGGAGGAGAACAAAATGAAAGTTCGCCAAGCAAAGCAGCTGCTCAGAAAAAACAAAAAAAGGCTGCTCAGAAAATGAAGCAGATGAGTCAGTCTATGCAGTCGGGAATGCAGCAATCGGGGCAAGAAAGTATGGAGGAAGACGCTGAGATGTTACGGCAAATCTTAGATAACTTATTGGTATTTTCTTTTGAAGAAGAAGGTGTGATGAAAGACTTTAGAAAAATGGATGATAAGAATCCTAATTTCGCCAATAAACTGAGACTTCAAAATGTACTAAAACAAAACTTCCAACACATCGACGACAGTTTGTACGCGCTTGCGTTGCGTAGACCAGAATTAGATGAGAAAATTAATCAGTCTCTAACCGATATTGACTTTAATATAAATAAGGCATTAGAGCGTTTGGCAGATAATCAAATAATTCAAGGGGTCAGTAGTCAACAATATGTGGTGACAGGCGCTAATGAATTAGCTGACTTTTTAAGTAATTCTTTAGATCAGATGAATAATCAAATGAGTGGTCAGGGACAAGGGCAAGGAAAGGGTAAAGGTCAAGGGCAAGGAAAAGGTCAGGGAAGAGGAGAACAACTGCCAGACATCATTCAAAGTCAGGAAGAATTGAATAAAAAAATGGAAGAAGGGAGTAAGCCAGGCGAAGGAAAAAAAGGCGAAGATGGGAAAGGAGAAAATGGAGAGAAAGGGGAAGGAGAGAAAGGGAAAGGTCAAGGAGAAGATCAAGGTGGAGAAGGTGAGGGAGAAGGAGAAGGACAAGGTGAAGGTGGTGAAAATGGGAAAGATGGACGTGCTAATGGCGAGCAGAAAGGAGAAGGAAATGGAAATAATGAAGGAGATGAATATGAACAAGGATTGTTGTATGAGATTTATAAGGAGCAACAAAAGTTGCGTCAACAATTAGAAGACGAGATTAGAAAAAGTGGACTCGGAGAAAATGCTGATCAACTCGTAAAGGATATGAAGGAGGTAGAACAGCAGATATTAGACAAAGGATTTAATAATGAAACGCTGCAAAGGATGACAGAATTAAAGCATGAGTTGTTAAAGTTAAAAGAAGCTACTTTCCAACAAGGGGAGGAAGAAAAGAGAGAGTCCAATACCAATTTAAAAGAGTATGCTAATCCTGTAAATTCATCCATAGATAAAGCCAAAAAGTATTTTAATACTACAGAGATTCTTAATAGAAAAACACTTCCTCTAAAAGAAGAATACAAGAAAAAAGTACAAGCATATTTCCAAAAAGATAATGATTGAATTTAATAGTGTCCATGATTTTAAAATAGAAAATGCTGATGTTATATCTTCTTGGTTACATCAAGTTATTCAAGAAGAAAATAAAGAAGCAGGAGAACTTAATTATATTTTTTGCGATGATGAATATTTGCATAAAATGAATGTTCATTTTTTAGATCATGATACACTCACAGATGTAATTAGTTTTGATTACACAGAAGGTGTTCTGATAAGCGGAGATGTGTTTATCTCTACAGAAAGAGTTACAGAAAATGCCCTGGAGTTTAATGTTTCTTTTACAGATGAACTTCATAGAGTGATGGTGCATGGACTTCTTCATTATTGTGGTTATAAAGACAAGACTGAAGATGATGAAAAGCTAATGCGAGTTAAAGAAAATTATTATCTAGAGAAGAGGTAATTGTCAAGAATGTTCCACGTGAAACATTTGACAATAATCTTTTAGAAATCAATGACCAAAACGGCGTATATTTGCACGCTTAATTTTTGAATATAATCCTGTTTGGTTTTTATCAAACGTAACGTTCCACGTGAAACAATGAGTCTATTTCAAGATGTATATGATGTGATTGTAGTTGGTGCTGGTCATGCTGGTTGTGAAGCTGCCGCTGCCGCTGCCAATATGGGAAGTAAGACATTACTTGTGACCATGAATCTTCAAACCATTGCTCAGATGTCGTGCAACCCAGCGATGGGGGGTATTGCAAAAGGGCAAATTGTAAGAGAGATAGATGCGATTGGCGGGTATAGCGGGATCGTTTCTGATAAGACAGCGATACAGTTTAAGATGCTCAACAAATCTAAAGGACCTGCTATGTGGAGTCCGAGAGTGCAGAGTGATCGTATGCGTTTTGCAGAAGAATGGAGATTGCGTTTAGAACGTACCGCTAATCTTGATTTTTATCAAGAGATGGTTAGTGGACTTATCGTAAATGATAATAAAATAAAAGGAGTTCGCACCTCCTTAGGAATAGAGATAAAAGGAAAGTCCGTGGTACTTACAAATGGTACTTTTTTAAATGGACTCATCCATATAGGAGATAAACAATTTGGAGGGGGGAGAGCTGGTGAAAGAGCTTCTACAGGTATTACAGAACAACTCTTAGGATTTGGTTTTGAAACAGGCAGAATGAAGACGGGAACACCTCCAAGAGTGGACGGAAGATCGTTAGATTTTTCTAAAATGATTATTCAACCTGGGGATGAAATTCCTGAAAAATTTAGTTTTTCAAAAGAGACTTCGCCGTTAAAACATCAGCGCCCTTGTCACATGAGTTATACCTCTCCAGAAGTACATGAATTACTTAAAGAAGGCTTTGATCGTTCTCCCATGTTCAATGGAAGAATCAAATCTATTGGACCTAGATACTGTCCCTCTATAGAAGATAAAATACATCGCTTTGCAGATAAGGATAGACACCAATTATTTATTGAACCAGAAGGGTGGGATACTTGTGAGATTTATGTAAATGGATTCTCTACATCTTTACCAGAAGATGTTCAATTTAAAGCATTGCGATCTGTCGTTGGTTTTGAAAATGTAAAGTTTTTTAGACCAGGCTATGCGATCGAATATGATTATTTCCCACCTACGCAATTAACACATACATTAGAAACTAAATTGGTAGATGGTCTGTTCTTTGCTGGACAGATTAATGGTACCACTGGATATGAAGAAGCTGCTTCGCAAGGATTAATGGCGGGAATGAATGCCCATTTGAAAGTACATGAAAAAGATCCTTTTATGCTGCAACGTAACGAAGCTTATATAGGCGTTTTGATAGACGATCTCATTACAAAAGGCACCGAAGAACCGTATCGAATGTTTACATCAAGAGCAGAGTATCGTACGCTATTACGACAAGATAATGCAGACGAACGATTAACTCCTTTGTCTCATAAAGTGGGTTTAGCTTCTCAAGAACGTCTGGTAATGATGGAGGAAAAACGTGAAGCTTCGGATAAGTTAGTGAAGTACTTTGAAGATACAAGTATTCTCCCAGAAGAGGTAAATGGTATTTTAGAAGAAAGAGGATCATCACCGATGAGACAATCTGATAAGATGTTTAAAGTATTTTCACGTCCTCAAATTTATCTCGATGATATCAAAAACTTTAAAAAAGTAGCAACATATATAGAAGATCATAACATCGAAAAAGATGTGTTAGAACAAGCAGAGATTAAAGTAAAATATGCAGGCTATATAGAAAAAGAAAAAGCAAATGCGGATAAGTTGAATCGGCTTGAAAATATTAAGATTCCAACCAATTTTGATTATAGTAAGTTAAAGTCCCTTTCTTATGAAGCAAAAGAAAAGCTAGAAAAAATTCGTCCTGCAACCATTTCTCAAGCCTCTCGTATCAGTGGTGTTTCTCCATCAGACATTAGTGTAATGCTTGTGTATATGGGTCGCTAATATGATAATGTTTCACGTGGAACATTGATGAAGTCCAACAAATTTTATGAATAATACGATGCAAGTAAAAGATCATGCTGTTTCTGGAGAATCGTTTCGTCTAGAATATGATGAGCGCCTTTGTATGTATCTCACCTCGCCAAAACCTTCAAAAGAGACATTACCTTCCTATTATGCTAGTGAAGATTATATTTCTCATACAGATGGCAAACGATCCTTGTTTGAAAAAATGTATCAGGTTGTAAAGGGAATTACGCTTTCGCGAAAGCAAAAACTACTTACTTCTTATCTTCCTGCAAAGGGATCTCTTTTAGATATTGGTGCAGGCACCGGCGATTTTTTAGAATATGCCTCAAAAAAAGGATGGAAAGTTTCTGGCGTAGAACCTAACTATAAAGCAAGAACACTTGCGGCACAAAAAAATATACATCTTACAGAATTGTTACCAAAAGAAGAATATACGTATGATGCCATAACTATGTGGCACGTATTAGAACATGTGTATGATCTGGAAGATCAATTAATGTGGCTTAAAAACAAACTAAGTAGGGAAGGAGTGCTTTTTATAGCCGTTCCTAATTTCGAATCGTATGACGCGGCTCTTTATAAAACAGATTGGGCAGCCTATGATGTGCCTAGGCATTTGTATCATTTTTCTAAAAAATCAATTCAATTACTTTTTGAAGAACAAAATATGCAACTCATTGATGTGCATCCTATGAAATTTGATGCTTTTTATGTGAGTTTGCTTTCAGAAAAATATAAAACAGGAAACATGAATTTTTTTAAAGCTTTTTTATCAGGATGGCGTTCTAATCAAAAAGCAAAGAAAACAGGAGCGTATTCTTCGTTGATTTATGTGATAAAACATAAAAATTAAACATAAAAAAAGCTGTCAAGAATGGCAGCTTTTTTTATATGAATAGTTTGAAGAATTTTTATTGTCTCGTTAAAACAACTTCACTTGTTAATGTAACAGTGGCGGTAATTCCTTCTTGCATAATTTCTTGTGATATGTTTTGTCCTAAGCGTAACGTTGTCTCAGTTAGTTCAAGAATAGTAGCATCATTCATGATTTCTTCCATACCAATAACAGGTATTGTAGTATCAACATTTAAAAGATCTCCATCAAAAGTAATTGTATTTCCACTACGACTCCACATCCCTTCAGATTGAAAGTTGTCTATAGAGGTTGTTTCTGTTTGACTCTCACCAAGAACTGTTGTCGTTACAACGGCATCATAAGATCCATTACTAGTATATTCATTTGGGTTTTCTGTAAAAACAACAGAAGCATCAAAGTTTTGACCTATTCCATCAAAAGACGAAGTGATTGTTTCTCCTAAAATTTCTGCTGAAGTTGCACCCTGATAATCAAAGGCAGTAATATTCCAAGTTCCAACAAGATCTGCTGAAGTGTCATTTGATGAATCATCATCAGAGTTACAACTCACAAAAGAAGTAACAATAAATAATGCCATATAATTTTCCTAATTTACTCATAATCGTTTTTTATTAATTAAGCTGGCAAATAAAGTAAATTTTAATTTAAAATTATTCATAACGTCCTGATTTTTTATTTCATAGCGATAAAACAGTAAAAAACGCATAATAAAGCATTTTAAGCGCTTTTTGTTGAAAATTAAGCTACTTGTCTTATTGTTTTTATTTTCTCTCTTAAAAACGCGCTTATGAAGTTAGTTTTCATAAGAGAATCCTATTGATTTGTATTTTTCAAATAAGGAATCATTATAGTGCAAGATTTTTACATTTTTATGCGTAAAGCAAGCCAAACTTTCTATTTTTGCCGCAAAACAAATAACCCATGAAAAAAATTGGAATCTCAATAGCAATAGCTTTTTTAATGATCGGATGTCAAACCGAAAAAACAGCGTATGTTGATACAGAAAAAATCTTTAAAGACTATACAGAGCTTACCGATGTAAAAGAACGCTTTACAAAACAAAACGACGCAATTCTTAGCGATTTAGAAGTAAAGATTCAAGCATTTGAAATCAAACAGAAGTTATACCAAAAAAATGGGCCTTCTATGGATCGTAAAAAGCAAGAAGAGAGGTACAATGAACTTTCTGCAGAAGCACAACAACTACAACAAGAGCGTCAAGCAAGACTAGGAAAACTACAAGTAGAAAGCCAAGGAGCGATAGATAGCTTGATTACTAAAGTAAAAGATAAGGTAAAAGAATACGGAAAGACCAATGGTTATACGTACATCTTTGGTAGTAATGACGCTGGAAGTGTGATGTTTGGTAAAGAAGAACTTGATATTACGGATAGTGTTTTAGAATTCCTTAATGCATCTTACAAAGGCTCTAAAGAATAATACACAAATTTAAACATAAAAAAAGGCGATGATTAATCATCGCCTTTTTTTATGTTTAAGATGGAGTAATTAATTTCTTACAAGTAAAAAACAAGCTGTTTTTAATGATTAGATAGTAACCATACACCCAAAATCACGACAATAAAATATCCTACAATCGTAAATGCGCCTGCATAATCTTTAGCAATTCGTTGACCAAATAAAAGCATCAATAAGGTAACTGCTGCTGTAATCGCTCCATATAATGCTATGGTAGTATGGTCGTGTACCGCAAGTTGATAAATCCCTATTCCAGCCAGTATTGAAGCTAGTAAATCAAACACGATTAAAACACCCACTAAAAGAGGTACCATACCTCCTAAAAAAGTGTCTTTAAAATGACCGTTTAACCAACTTATTTGTCCCTTCCAATCAAACACTTTATCGAGTCCAGATTGTAAAAAAGTAATAATGATAAAGAGTAGAATTAAAATCTCTGTGATATTGGGTAATAAAAAGTCCATAATAGTGATTTTGGTTTGCTAAACTTATTTTTAGAGAGCACTAAATATAATATAATCCATTGATTATATCATTACTTACGATGAAGCAATCGTGTTAATTTAATAGAAAGATCTGATAGAATAATACGAGCGTTTCCATTGCGTTCTATATGATAAGAGGCATCTTGAAGCTCAGAAATGATGTCTATAATGTTATTTCCGTGTACAAAAGGAGCAAATTTATTTAGGTCAAAACCCGTTTTTGTCTCTAGGTACACAAGTGCATCTGTTTTGTAATTTAAGAGCATCGCTTGACGGAAAAATTGCACACAATAATTCAGAAAATTTTTCTGCGTTTCACGACCTGTTTTTGCGATCACCTCACTCCAGTTTAATAAGTCAATGACAGACTCTTTCTTCCCTTTTGCCATAAAGGCGGTACGCACCCAAGTAATAAACCATTTCTCAAATTGCACATCATCTCCGTCTTGATGTAATATGTGCATAGCTGTATTATAATCACCTTGTGATTGATGTGCTATTTTTTGTGCCTCTTTTATATCGCATTGCTGTCTTGTGATGAGTGCATTTGCAAGATGTGCTTCACTAATCGCGGGAAAATGTAAGACTTGACATCTAGATTTAATAGTATCTATGATCTGATCTTCATTTTCTGTAATAAGAATGAATAACGTTTTTGCAGGAGGCTCCTCTATAAGTTTTAAAAGCTTATTTGATGCGGCTGTATTCATTTTTTCTGCCATCCAGATGATCATCACTTTATAACCGCCTTCATAGGCCTTTAAAGCCAATGATTTATTAATATTGATCGCTTCGTCTACACCTATTTGACCCTGCTTTTTTTCTATGTCAATGTGTTTATGCCATTCAAAGAGATCTCCATAGGGATTTTCTTTTACAAAAGATCGCCACTCTGAAGCAAAATTACTTGATACAGGATGACTTTTTATCGCGCTTGTGGTAGCTACAGGAAATGCAAAATGCAAATCAGGATGCGCTAGTTGTTCAAATTTGAGATTACATGACGCATTCCCCTGTGTATTTTCGCCTTGAGCATTATTGCATAAAATATATTGAGCATAGGCAATTGCCATAGGTAAAGTGCCTGAACCTGTTTTTCCTACAAAGAGTTGTGCATGCGCAATACGACCTGCATCCACACTTGTGGTGAGGTGACTTTTAATAAAATCTTGACCGATAACGTTTTCGAAAAGCATAGGATGCCAAATATAAAAGAATTGTAATGTAAATAAACGCTCTAACTGCTATATTTGCTAGTAAACTACCTTGGGACAAGCCCATGAGGTAATTTAAGGAAAAAAACATTTGATTTCGAGGCAACCCTCGGAGCTTTTAAATCTCGATTATCGAGTAAAATTAATGAATAATGAAGACAGTAGATCACTTCAATTTTGAAAATAAAAAAGCATTAATCCGTGTAGATTTTAATGTACCATTAGATGACCAACTTCAAATTACTGATGACACAAGGATTGAAGCTGCAAAACCTACCATCTTAAAGATTTTAGAAGATGGAGGAGCTGCTATTCTGATGTCCCATTTAGGACGTCCTAAAGCACAAGAAGATGAATTCTCTATGAAGCATATTTGTAACAGAGTTTCCGAAATTATTGGAGTAGAGGTTATTTTTGTTGCCAATTGTGTCGGAGAAGAAGCCAAGCAAGCAGCAGCAAACCTTGAAATGGGTCAGATCTTACTCTTAGAAAACCTAAGATATCATAAAGAAGAGACACAAGGTGATGTCGCTTTCGCGAAAGCGTTATCAGAATTAGGTGATATTTATGTAAATGATGCCTTTGGAACAGCACACAGAGCACATGCATCTACCACCATCATCGCCCAGTTTTTTCCAGAAAAGAAATGTTTTGGAAAACTACTTTCTAAAGAGATAGAAAGTTTAGACCGTGTACTTAACCATAGTGAAAAACCCGTACTTGCTATTTTAGGAGGTGCCAAAGTATCTTCGAAAATCACCGTGATTGAAAATATCCTTGATAAAGTAGATGCCTTAATTATAGGCGGAGGAATGGCATATACATTTATAAAAGCACAAGGCGGAAAGGTTGGAGATTCTATTTGTGAAGATGATAAAATGGAACTGGCATTAGACATATTAAAAATGGCAGAACAGAAAAATGTGACCGTTCATCTTCCTATAGATGTTCTTGCTGCAGACGATTTTTCTGAGACTGCAAATACAAAAACAGTAGCTATTCATGAGATTCCAGATGGTTGGCAAGGATTAGATGCTGGTCCTGGATCTGTACAGATATTTGATGCCGTTGTACAAAACGCAAAAACGATTTTATGGAATGGACCATTAGGTGTTTTTGAAATGACACCTTTCTCTGGAGCGACCATAGCTTTGGGAAATAGTATAGCACAAGCAACCAAAAACGGTGCGTTCTCTCTTGTAGGAGGGGGCGATAGTGTGGCGGCTGTAAAGCAATTTGGCTTTGAAGATAAAGTGAGTTATGTCTCTACTGGAGGAGGCGCCATGTTAGAAATGTTAGAAGGAAAAACATTACCAGGTATTGCTGCTATTTTGGAGTAAAACACCTACCATTTATAAAATAAAGAAAAAAGCTACCCAATTCAGGTAGCTTTTTTCTGTCTTTACAGTAGTATAAAAATTGCACTTATGAATAAACACTTATATTTGGAGAACACACAATTGATACGAATTTTGTAATACCCTCGTTGTACAAACTATGAGATTACTTCAGATATACAGTTTTGTTGGGTTTTTATTGGTTTCCGCTTTCGCGAAAGCGCAAGATACCTTACCCTATGAGTCTTTTAAGAAAAATAATAAAGAACGGGTTGATCTCAAAAGAGACACCATTACCATTATAGACTCCATCACTACCACCGCTTTTATTAATGAAATAAATAAAATAGAACTTAAAACCACTTCACGAGATTCTGTGGTGTTTAAGTTAGAAGACGAGCCTTTTGCAGCACGACTTGATTCCTTATGGCGTAAAGAATTAGCCCGAATGGATTTGTACGATTCTATCACCAATATGGTGCAGGAATTGGATTATAAAGAAGAGGTATATCTGGATTTACCTACAGACACATTAAAAAAACGTCTAGCCCGTATTAATGAGAGAACCCCTTTTAATGTAGGCTATACAGCGTCTTTAGAAAGTGTTATAAAAAACTATTTAAAGCGTCATAAACCCAGTATGGAACGAATGATGGAAGTGAGTCAGTTTTACTTCCCTATGTTTGAAGAGACCTTAGATAAATATGATATTCCGCTGGAAATGAAATATTTGGCTATCGTGGAATCTGCATTAAGACCTCGTGCTAAATCTAGAGTAGGCGCTACAGGCTTATGGCAATTTATGTTTACGACAGGAAAAATGTACGGACTTGACGTTAACTCCTATGTAGATGAGCGTATGGATCCTATTATGGCGACAGAAGCAGCGTGTCAATACCTTTCAAAACTGTATGATATTTTTGGAGATTGGGACCTTGCACTAGCTTCATATAATTCTGGACCAGGTAATGTTTCTAAAGCCATTCGTCGTAGTGGAGGCTATCAAAATTATTGGAATATACGTAGTAATCTCCCGCGTGAAACTGCTGGATACGTCCCCGCTTTTCTAGCCACCATGTATCTTTTTGAATATGCAGAAGAGCACGGGTATCAGCCTAAAAAAGCACCCGTTAACTATTTTGAAACGGATACGGTTCACGTAAAACAATTAATTACACTAGACCAAGTGGCTGAAATCACAGGAGAACCGTTGGAGGTAATTCAGTTTTTGAATCCTTCGTATAAATTGGATATTATTCCTTTTGTAAAAAACGAAAACTATTATTTAAGACTTCCTACAGAAAAAATAGGATCTTTTGTCAATAATGAAGAGCAGATATACGCTTTCGCGAAAGCGGAAATAGATAAAAAAGAGAAGCCGTTACCTGAATTTACAACTGCCAATGCTCAGGTACGATACCGCGTGAGAAGTGGCGATTATCTCGGAAAAATTGCCGATAAGTATGGCGTTAGAGTCAGCCAGATTAAAAAATGGAATAAACTTCGGTCTAACAACCTAAAAGTGGGGCAGCGTTTAACCATTTATCCTCGCAAACCTGTCACTTCGTCAAACACTTCTAGTACCTCAAAAACCATAGTAAATAATGGCAAAAAGGTATATACCGTTAAGCAAGGAGATTCTTTATGGAAGATTGCCAGTAAATTTCCCGGAGTTAGTGTAAATAATATTAAAGTTTGGAACGATATTAGCGGAGATAATGTAAAACCAGGAATGAAACTTATTGTTTCTAAATAATGACATTTCAAAAACGTATACTATCATGAAAAAATTACTCGTAGCCATTCTCTTTTTAGGAGTTCTTGTTTCTTGTGAAAAAACTTCAAAAAAGTCCACATTAGAAGGATCTATAGGAAATACTAACGAATTAAAAATTGTCATGGATAAAGACCTGTGGCAAGGAAATGTTGGAGATACCTTGCGAAGCACTCTAGCGGCACCTGTAGATGGGCTTCCTCGTGAAGAACCATTATTCACACTAGACCAAATCACTCCAGATAAGTTTATTGGATATGTATCAAAAAGCAGAATTTTTCTTACTATAAAACTAGGAGAGCCTTCTCTCTTTTCTATAGAAGAAGATGTAACAGCAAGACAACAGACAGGAATAACAATTTCTGGTGAAAATGAAGATGCTATTATAGCGCTTATTAAGAAGCATGAAGATGAAATGATAAAGGCTTTTAAAGACCGAGAACTCGCAGCTATACAAATGCGTATAGGTAAATCATTAGAAAATACAGATTCTTTAAAATCTACTTTTGGAATCACGATGCGTTTTCCAACGGCCTACGATTACACTAAACGTGAAAAAAACTTCTTTTGGATGGATAAAGACATAAAAAGAAGTGGTAATATGAATATTACTGTGTATGAAGTGCCACTTCAAGCGATAGATAAAGACACGTTTTCTGTAGCACGTATTGTACGTATGAGAGATTCTGTGTCAGGAGCAAATATTTCATTAAACCAAGGTCGTTTTCAAACAGAACGTTCTTTCTCCCCTCAGTTATTTGAAACAGAAATTGATGGGCATTTTGCATGGGAAATGAAAGGAACTTGGGAAGTCAGAGAAGGGAGACTTATGGTAGGTCCTTTTTTAAATTATGCGATACGTGATGAAAAGAATAACAGATATGTGGTTGTAGAAGGATTTATATTTTCACCTTCATTAGATCAACGAGATAATATGTTTGAGCTAGAAGCCATCTTACGATCTACTCGATTCTTAGACAACTAGTCTTTGAATTATAAAAACTAAAAACCCGATGCAATGCATCGGGTTTTCTTATTATACCTAAAGTATGTAAATTATTTTTTCTCTTCTAGTTTAGAGTCTCCATCTACATCCTCATCTTTGGAAGCTTTTTTAAATTCTTTAATGCCGCCTCCAAGACCACGCATCATTTCTGGGATTTTCTTACCTCCAAAAAGTAATAAAACCACTAAAACAATAAGACCTATTTGCCAAGGTCCGATCATACCTAAAAATATACCTAAAAAATTCATGTCTTTAATTTTAGAACTACAAAGATACTAAAGAAATATGATGAGACAGTAGGATAGCGATGTTTTTAACCTTGGTGACACATTTGAGCTTCATCATAGAGGGTAAAAACGGTAGTAAATACGAGCCTTTTCTTTTTTTAGCATAGCATCATTATGATTAAAATAAAAAAGGTAGTCTAGTGGTAGTGTTTGCAGTAGCTTTATGATAGAATAGATTTTCTAATGTATCATCAGGGTTTAGACTTTAGATAGTATATTTGTAAGTGTATGTCACGTAAAAAAGGCGAAAAAAAAGCAATTGCAAAAAAACTCCTGCACAAGTACAGGCTTGTTATCTTAAATGAAGATACCTTTGAAGAACGTGTATCTTTTAAGTTAACAAGGCTTAATGTATTTATTTTATCAGGTATTTCAACAATAGTGCTTATTGTATTGACCACACTACTTATTGCGTTTACGCCACTAAGAGAGTATATACCAGGGTACTCTAGTACAAAACTAAAAAAACAAGCATACGATCTAGCACAAAAGACAGATTCATTAGAGACTGTAATAGCCATTAACGATCAACAATATGCCTCTATACGAAAGGTGCTAACGGGTGACTTAAAATCAATAGAGTTTGATAAGGATTCTATACAATATACAGGGGTAGATGCGAGCGATATCACCATTCAACCTTCCAAAGAAGATTCTTTACTTAGAGCAACGGTAGAACAACAAGATAAATACAATCTTTTTGAAACAGCAACTAGACCTGCAGATTTTGCACTTTTTCCGCCTGTAAAAGGAGTGATTACTGCGGGATATGATAGCACTTTAAAACATTATGCGGTAGATGTGGTAACAGAAAAAGACGAACCCGTAAAAGCAGCAGCAGATGGCACGGTTATTTTTGCTTCTTGGACGGCAGATACAGGTCACGTAATTATCATAGAGCACCAAAACAACCTTATTACGGCATACAAACACAATGCTTCTTTATCAAAAGAGCAAGGAGACCTTGTAAAAGCAGGAGAAGTGATCGCTATTGTAGGAAATACAGGTGAGTTAACCACAGGACCACATTTACATTTTGAATTGTGGAATAATGGATATCCAATTAACCCCATCAATTATATAGATTTTAAATAAGATGTCTCTTAAATCCTTAGCTGCAAAAATATTCGCTTCTCGTATAAAACGAAAAATAGATACTTGGGCTTCTAAGCCTATCGCTACACAAGAAAAAGTGTTTAAATTTCTTATAGATGCGGCTCAGTACACACATTTTGGAAATGACCATCATTTTGATAAAATCCATTCTCATGAAGATTTTGTGAGAGAAGTCCCAATAAGAGATTATGAGGCACTTCGTCCCTATATAGATCGTGTAGTTGCTGGAGAGCCTGATATTGTATGGCCTGGAAAACCACTGTATTTTGCCAAAACCTCAGGAACTACTTCTGGCGCAAAATATATTCCGCTTACCAAAGACAGCATGCGTACACATCCAGATACTGCGCGTAATGCTATTTTATGTTACATTGCTGAGACGGGAAAAACCAGTTTTGTAGATGGTAAGATGATCTTTTTACAAGGAAGTCCCGAAGTAGATGAAAAAAATGGAGTCAAAGTAGGAAGACTTTCGGGTATTGTTGCTCATTATGTGCCCAACTATCTTCAAAAAAATAGACTCCCTAGTTGGGAAACCAACTGTATTGACGATTGGGAAACAAAGGTGGAGGCTATTGTTGAAGAAACTATAGACAAAGACATGACAATCATAAGCGGTATCCCCTCGTGGGTACAGATGTACTTTGAGAAGCTCATAGAGAAGTCAAATAAGCCCGTAGGAGAACTCTTTAAAAACTTTAACCTCTTTATATACGGAGGCGTAAATTATGAGCCCTATCGTGCAAAATTTGAAAATTTAATAGGACGTCGGGTAGATAGTATAGAATTATACCCTGCCAGTGAGGGTTTTTTTGCATTTCAAGACAAACAAGGAGAAAAAGGAATGCTCTTACAGCTGGACAACGGTATTTTTTATGAGTTTGTAAAAGCCGATTCTTTTTTTGAAGAAAACCCCCAACGCATCACCTTAAAGGATGTTGAGATTGGCGTAAACTACGTGATGATTATTTCTACGAGCGCAGGTTTATGGGGATATAATCTAGGAGATACTGTCATATTTACTGCGACAAAACCTTACAGAATACTTGTTTCAGGAAGGATCAAGCATTTTATTTCAGCGTTTGGAGAACATGTGATTGGAAAAGAAGTAGAGCAAGCGCTACAAGATGCTATTAGTGGAACCAACATTCGCATCAATGAATTTACCGTGGCGCCACAAATTACGCCTAAAGAAGGATTACCGTACCACGAGTGGTTTATAGAATTTGAAAATGAGAGTGAGGATTTGTCCGCTTTCGCGAAAGCGATAGACACCTCTTTACAATCTCAAAACTCTTATTATTACGACCTTATCGTAGGGAATGTTTTACAGCCTTTAAAAATTTCAAAAGTAAAACCAGGAGGATTTCACGACTACATGAAATCTATAGGGAAATTAGGGGGACAAAATAAAATCCCGAGGCTTTCTAATGATCGTCAAATCGCAGATAGATTACCGATTATTTAAGTATCTTTGACCTTTAATATGAGTATATTAAAAAAACAAGGGCGTACACGAGCACAAGAGAGTAGCAGCGCCATCGAACGCATGTATATTACCATGCGACATCTTTTCAACCGAGGTTTCTATAAACCCATGGGGGTTTCTGGAGAAACGCTCCGAGAAGCATTACTAATTTTACGTCCTGAAATTTATGGCTCTATCGCAGAAGAAAAAGTAGAGCTAGACGGTTTGTTGTATGTTATCGATAGGCTTCCAGAAAGGATAGAAGAATGCAGGTTTATCAACTTAACAAGTGATGAAGGCTACAAAAACAGCCTCTTTGAACCCCTTATTCCGCGTAAGCGTAGACGTAATTGTTATCGAATTGATGAAGAGCAAATGAATATTGAAATCACCAGAGGGCGTTCTGAGATTTATGATATTTTGACACACCTTACATTCTTATTTATAGAATCTCATAAAATCATGAATCGTGTTTTGATAAATGATAGAGGAGATCTTACTAGAGATTGGGAAAAACTTGAAAAAGCCGTCCTCTCTGATGAGGAGCTTACACAAAAGGAAAGAGAAGTTGCTATTACACACACTGCAAATATCTTAGGGAGAACTTTTCAAGAAGTGAATGAAGTAGCTCCTTTATTTAACACAAAAAATAATACAAGACGTTTTCTGGAAATTATCTATTGGTTGGGGAAACTTGCCATTGCAGAAATGACAAAAGATAATAAGCGTACCGTTACATTTAGCCCTGTACTTAGAGAACGCTTAGGGCATCATATACATGGAGAAATTTGGGCGCAAAACATTAAAAAAACGCTCAAAGAAAACGATCTCATACACAGACCTATTCATATCATAAGTGCCAATATGCACAGTGTGATGAATACGATATATGCACCTGTAGCCTTAAAAAATGAACTCAAGAAAGGATCTAAACTAGATATATTCGAACTTCTTAGCGAGGAGAAAAACGAAAAGCTGAGAAAAAGAGTGGAGAAAACGGCTACTCAAAACGGGATGATTTACGTAGCAGACGATAGCGGCACCAACATCAATGTACAAATTTTTGATATGTGCAAACTTGCTATAGATGAGAATGAGTTTTGCGATTATACGACGCAACCAAATGAGAATCCTGTCATCTTAGTGATGGATTACGCTTTTGGTGAGCAAGCCTATGAAACCATGGAAGAGTTGTTAAAACCCTTTAATGAAGAGGATAATACAACGTATCTTGATGTCCGATCAGTAGCTATCATGGGAAAAGCGGGGATATTAGATGGAGGCAAAGGAGATATTATGATTCCTTCTGCCCATCTTTTTGAAGGCACAGCAGATAATTATCCATTTAAGAACGCTCTTAAAAAAGAAGATTTTGAGAATCAAGGTTTACGCGTATTTGAAGGAGCTATGGTCACGGTATTAGGAACTTCATTACAAAACAGAGATATTTTAAAGTTTTTTTATGATAGCACCTGGAATGTGATAGGATTAGAAATGGAGGGAGCTCATTATCAAAAAGCCATACAAGCTGCTTCTAAGTTAAGAGCAAATATTCAAGAAGATGTTGAGGTGCTATATGCGTATTATGCATCAGATAATCCACTAGAAACAGGGAGTACACTTGCCTCTGGAGGATTAGGTACCACAGGTGTAAAACCTACTTATTTGATTACAGAAAAGATATTATATCATATCTATAAAAACTAAAAAAACAAAATTATATGAGTGCACCGCAATCAAGTTCTGGCGCTGACCAAGAAATGGATCTCACAGATATTTTTGCGCTTTTCCAGCGTAATTTTTATAAGTTTCTAGCTGGATGCTTTAAGGCTATAGATTTTATATTAAAATCTTGGTGGGTTATTCTACTACTCATAATTACAGGCGCAACAATAGGATATTTTACAAAAGGAAAACCTGATTATAGATCTACAGTTGTTGTACAATCTAATTTTGATAGTCAAGCATATTTATACAATGCGATTCAACAATTTGACGATAATTTATCTGAAAAAGACAGTATTTTTTTAAAAGGAATAGGACTGCCAATAAAAGAGACCCCTATAAAAGGAGTACAAATACGACCAGTAATTGATGTCATGAGACTTGTAGAAGATCTAAAAGCTTCTGATAGAACGTTGGGTATCATTATACAAGAACTAGAAGTTGATGAAGATGAAGAGTTATTTGCGTCAGATCGTTTTTATACCAATTATAAGTACCATAAATTGACAGTTGATCTTAGAAGCGAAGAGGCAAAATCCCAAATAGCTAAAGTGATTGATTATGTTAATAACAACCCATTTATACAGCGAATAAAAGAAGAGCGTGTCCAGAATATTAAAGAACGTATAGCCCAGAATGAATCTATTATGGTTCAATCAGACGCATTAATAGATAGCTATACTAAGAGTGCAGACCTCTCTAATCAAATTTCTAATGAAAGACTTTCTTTTTTTAATAACTCTAACAACCTTAATGTAAATGGAGTTTTGACCTTCAAAAACACCTTGGCTATAGAAACAGAGCAACTTAAAAATGACTTGGCAGAGTCTTTAGACGCCGTCGTGGTTATAAGTGACTTACAAACCGCAAAAAAAGAATCTTTTAAAGATAAAAAAGAAGTTATTTATCCTATCCTACTTGTATTTATATTCTTGCTTTTTGCGGGAGTTCGCTATACGTATTCTTCTTTAAGAAGAGAAGTAGAGGCACAAAACTTATTGAATTAATTTAAAAGATTTTTGTCAAAATAAAGAGTATGACTAAAACAGCATTAATAACAGGAGTTACAGGGCAAGATGGCGCGTATTTAAGCGAGTTTCTTCTTAAAAAAGGATATGTAGTTCACGGGATTAAAAGGAGGTCTTCTCTATTTAATACAGATCGGATTGATCATTTATACCAAGACCCTCACGTAGACCATCGTAATTTCTTTTTACACTATGGAGACCTTACGGATAGCTCTAACTTATTACGCATTATCCAAGAAGTGCAACCTGATGAGATATATAATCTAGGCGCGATGAGTCATGTTCAGGTTTCTTTTGAAATGCCAGAATATACAGCCAATGTAGATGGACTAGGCGCACTGAGAGTACTAGAATCGGTGCGTGCATTAGGACTAGAGAAAAAGACGAAGATATATCAAGCTTCTACTTCAGAACTTTATGGAAAAGTACAAGAAGTACCACAAACTGAGAACACCCCCTTTTACCCAAGAAGCCCTTATGCGGTGGCAAAAATGTATGCCTATTGGGCAACGGTAAACTATCGCGAGGCGTATAACATGTTTGCGTGTAATGGGATTCTTTTTAATCACGAATCTCCTATACGAGGAGAGACGTTTGTGACGCGTAAAATTACGCGAGCGACTTCTAGGATAGGATTAGGATTGCAGGAAAAAATGTATCTCGGAAACTTAGACGCAAAGCGAGATTGGGGTCATGCAAAAGATTACGTAAAAATGATGTGGATGATCCTTCAGGCAGATGAGGCCGAAGATTGGGTCATTGCAACGGGAACTACCACCCCGGTGAGAGATTTTATAAAAATGGCGTTTCATTGTATTGGGGTAACCTTAGAATTTAAAGGAGAAGGCGTAGATGAAAAAGGAATTGTCGTAGCCTCAGAAAATCCTGATTATCCTGTAAAAATAGGACAAGAAGTGGTGGCTGTAGATGAAAAATATTTTAGACCTACAGAGGTTGATTTATTAATTGGAGACGCTACAAAAGCGTATGAAAAACTAGGGTGGAAACCAGAATATACCCTACAAGATCTAGTACATGATATGATGAAGAGTGATATTAATTTGATGAAAAAAGACAGCTACCTTAAAGAAGGAGGATACACAACCCTAAACTACTTTGAATAGGGTATGAACAAGGATGCAAAAATATATATTGCTGGACATCGAGGTTTAGTTGGAAGTGCTATTAAGGAAGATTTAGAAAAAAAAGGATATACCAACCTTGTCTACAAAACCCATAAAGAGCTAGACCTCACCAATACAGTTGCCGTCACTTCTTTTTTTGAAAAAGAACAACCAGAATATGTGTTTTTAGCCGCAGCAAAAGTAGGAGGCATCATAGCAAATAATACGTACAGAGCCGATTTTATATATGCTAATTTGATGATTCAGAATAATGTGATTCATCAGAGTTATTTGAGTGGTGTTAAGAAATTACTTTTTTTAGGAAGTACTTGTATTTATCCAAAAGAAGCACCACAGCCCATGCCTGAAGACAGCCTACTTACGGGACTTTTAGAATACACCAATGAGCCGTATGCCATTGCAAAGATTGCTGGGATAAAAATGTGTGAGAGCTATAATATACAGTATGGCACTAATTTTCTTTCGGTCATGCCTACCAATTTGTATGGGTATAATGACAATTTTGACCTAGAAAAATCGCATGTATTACCAGCACTTATCAGGAAGATGCATTTGGCAAAATTACTCTCAGAAGGAAATCAAGATGAGGTGATGCGGGATCTCGGAGTGTCCGCTTTCGCGAAAGCGGAAGAAACCTTAAGAAAATATGGAGTCTCAGGTACTTCTGTCGAAATATGGGGAACGGGAGCTCCTCGAAGAGAGTTTTTATGGAGTCAAGACATGGCAAATGCCTGTGTCTTTATCATGGAAAAAACAGACTTTGACGATGTAACACCTGAAAGAGACATTAGAAACACCCATATTAATATAGGCACAGGCGAAGATATCTCTATCAAAGAACTGGCGCAGATCATTCAGAAAATAGTAGGGTTTAAAGGAGCACTTACGTTTAATGCCTCAAAACCAGATGGAACCTTACGCAAACTTACTGATGTGTCTAAGCTACATAGCTTGGGATGGAAACATAAAGTTCAATTAGAAGAGGGTATAGCGCGATTGTATCATTGGTATTTAGAAAATAAGTAAATGAATATAAAAATTTGGACACCTCGATATGTCTGCAATAGGATAAGCTATTATTTTTTTGAAAAGCAAAATAAAGACAAGCCTTGGATTACTCAAGATGCTATTAAAGTCTTGGAGACTCTTTTACAGAAAGAATTTGTAGGAATTGAGTTTGGATCTGGAAGAAGTACCGTCTGGTACGCCAAGCAAATACAACACTTAACAAGTATAGAAGACCACAAAGGATGGTATGAAGAAGTTAAGGCTCAATTTAAGGAAGCAAATGTTTCTAATGTAGATTATCTTTTTAAAAGCTCAGAAGGAAGTACTATTGCTCAAACAGATTATTGTCTTGTTATAGACGAATTTAAAGATAACTCTTTGGACTTTATCGTAATAGATGGAAAACATCGAGATGTACTTGCAAATAAGTCTATTTCTAAATTAAAAATAGGAGGGATTCTATTATTAGATGATGCAAATAGATACCTCCCACATCAAACAAAATCTCCTTATTCCATAAAAATGGATTCCCAAAAAGTTACACCAGCATGGAGAAATTTCCAAGAAGAAGTCAAGAATTGGAAAATGATATGGACATCAAATGGCGTTTCTGATACGGCAATTTTTATAAAAAAATAAAAAATGCTCAAATCTTTTTTGAATACAAAAAACAGTAAAATTGTTGCGGGCAACTATCTTGCGTTACTTTTTATTCAAGGAGCTAATATACTTTTGCCTTTATTTACATTGCCTTATTTGATAAGAACCATTGGTACAGAGCGTTTTGGTTTGGTTATGATTGCACAATCCATAGGGGTTTTTTTAACGATTGTTGTTGATTTTGGGTTTAATATTAGTGCTACGAGAGAAGTCTCTTTGCTAAGAAAAAATAGAGAAAAACTATCTCAACTGTATTGGAATATATTTTATATAAAGTCTGCGCTCGTAGTGCTAGCTTTTATGGTACTTGTTTTAATGGTTATTACAATACCCCGATTTAGATCAGAATCTCTTGTATATATATTAAGCTTTGGGATGGTTTTGGGACAAGCTATTTTTCCCACTTGGTTTTTTCAAGGAATAGAGAAAATGAAAGTAATAATTACAGAGAGTCAATATAAGAAAGTTTTAATTAGGGAGTTTGGTGAAATGGAAAACGACCCAAAAAAATGGTATCGTAAAATTCTTAAATGGGTTGACGGTGATAGAAGTAGACTTAAGTTTAATAGTGACTCTTATGAAGTTGTTGCATATGATGATAAGGGTATCTATTTAGG
>NZ_CALEMI010000117.1 GCF_937910895.1 uncultured Dokdonia sp.
GTATACGAGACCCGTATGTACGGTGGTGTGAGAGGCGCAGTGGCGGTTATCTGACCGTCACCCGTCTACTCGATTGTGCATAGTGCTTTTTACGTTCAGTTTGGTTTCCGATGTTTGTTATTTGGTTCGGATTGAGCGTTGGCGAGACATACTCTTTTGCAATTTTCGGCGTAGCGTTGGCTGATGCGAATTGTAAATGTGTATGGCTCAAGCATTGGCATATTCTTTCTCAAAATAAGAATTCACATAGTCAATCGGAATTTTCTCCTGTTCAAGACGCCAGTTGTTTTCTTTTAAAATATCGTATAGCATTTGCTCTTTTTCAGTTAGATTAAGTTGTGTCAAAACTTTTGAAATCGTACCGTAATCTTTTTCAAAAAACTTTTCAAATGTTTCCTCGTCCATAAAGATGCTCTTTACATTAGGAAAATACCCTCTAAACTGAGATAATATTTCAAAGCCTTGAACGTCTATATCACCCCAATAAAGTAATTTTTTACGATTGAACCATTCCACATTTTTTAAGTTAGAAACACTAAATCCGCTTCCAAAAAGTGCAATGGTTTTGTTCATTTTCGGCAGTGTCAGGGCAGTATAAAAATTTGTTTTATTTTCAAATACAATTATCTTTTCAATTGGTAAATTAAGGTTTTCAAACTGACTAATAGGAATAGCAATATCATCTAATCCTGAAAAAAATCTTTGGCTTATTTCTTTGTCAAGTACTTTAAACCGAATTTGTGGCTCAGCATATTTTAGATTAAACCTTTTTTCAAATTGCTTTTTATCTTTTTGGGTATAGTCGGAAATTACTATATCGAGCAACTCTTTAATAACACCTTGATTATTCTCTATAAATTTGGTGTGAACTTTTATTGGTAATTCTCTTATATATAAGTTTGGTGTAGGACTGTGTTTAAAGTATAGGCATACTTTTAATATATCATCCCAATTATTCTGATTCTGAATAACCTTTATAGGTTTATTGATTATCCATTCTTCTAAATCTGGGAATACATTTGTTATTTTATTTACGTTTAATTTAAAAAAATCAACCTCTTTTCGTTTGCTCAAAAATTTTAAAAAATCTCGTTCTGTTTCAAAATATATGGAAATGGGTAAATCCTGTGTACCTAAATGCTTTGTCTTAACTTTTTGAAAATCTAAAGTATAGCCATAGCCATTCTTTTCTTTGGATTGACTAACAATTGCTTTTATTTCCTTCTCAAATTCAGGTAATGACGATTTAGTATATTTTTTATCTCCTCTAATAATTAGTTTATCAAAAGGTGTTTTACTAACCAATGATTTAAGATAATCTATATATTTTCTTTCGGCTTTTTTTCTTATTTCCTGTGGCGTAATCATTGGTTGATTAAATAATTCTCTTTTTCTTTTTTGAATTGTTCTATTGGCATATCGTAAAGCCAAGAATGCCTTTCTTCTTTTCGTTCAACAAAATGTACAAAAGAAATATCATTTTCTACTATATGAATATTGTCACTAGGTGTAACCACTAATAATTGTAAATGAAGTTGTTTACATAGCGTAACCAAATAGCGGGCTTTATCTTCATCTTGAGCTTTAAAGGCTTCATCAATTGCTATAAAGCGAAATGAATCACTTTGTAAACCTTCTTTAGTTAAGCCAAACTGATATGCTATTGCAGAGCCTAAGATGGTGTAAGTTAGTTGTGCTTTTTCGCCACCAGAAAGTTGACCCATATTTTCATAAGTTTTAAACTTTTGGTCATTTTCTTTATAAAATTCTTCGGCTTTGTAATTGTACCACGAACGAACGTCAGTTACTTTTTTACGCCATTCTTCCTTGTCAAGCTTTGAAATTAAAGGCTCTATGTGATTATAAAAGTGATGTTTTCGTCCGTCAATGGAAGCATCAACTTCTCTTATATTCGGAATGGCATCATTAAGTAATTTTCTAAATTCCTTTACTTCATCGTTGATTTTGTTCGGTGCGACCAGTTGAATGTATGTTTTGGGTTTATTTTTAAAATCAATTTCTTTCAATGAATCATTAAGATGTTCAATGTTTTCTTTGATGGAATCAGACCAATTTTCAAAGAACATTCTAAAATCGCCTACTTTATTGGTAATAGTCTCTTGCAAGTAATCGTTGAATTTTTTTTCGAATTTTGGAAGGTTGTCGTTTTCTAGCTTTTCTAAAAACTTCTGGTATTCACCTATAAATTCTAAGTTGGTAGAATCTGGTAGTGAATTAACATCAGAGCGCCAATCCTTGAATTTGTTCGAAATAGTTTCTGTTGGACGTTTAAAAGCATTGATTTTAATGACAACTTCTCTTTCGTTACGCTGTTTTTGTTTGTTTAATTCTGATGTTTCTTCAGAGTTTTTATTCTGAAAATTTTTACGTGCTATTTCAAAATTTGCATAATCAATATCTTCCAAATCAGGATTGTTTATCTCGAATTCTGAAACAACAATCTCACCTAAATTCTCAAAGATAGCTTTGTTATTATTTACAGTATTAATCACAGAATCAATTTCTGTTTGCTTTTTACCTTTTTCTATTACTTTATTTTCAATCTCAACTTCTGATAGTTGCTTTAAATCATCTTGTACTTTCTTTAACTGCTCTTGTAATTTTTTTACTCTGTCATTAGTCTTTTCTAAATCTTCTTTCTGCTCTGTTTTTTCCTGTATTTGGTTCGCATAAGTTTCCCAGTTTATGTCATCGTATTTGTCAAATTTTGAAAATAGATTATGGCATTCATCTCTGTATATTCCTAAGTTTTTTATTTCAGTTTTTTTATCGGAAATAGCAGTTTTATTTTCTATTTGAAGTACTTGTTGCTTTTTAAGTTCTTTTCTCAAAGCAGAAACCTTTTCGGTGTTATCCCAACCCAAAACGTAATTTTCTCTTCTTGAAATATGCTTACGGTCGTCTTTTTCGTGTTTTCCTTTTCTGAATTTTATTAATCCGTTTTGCGTGATTGCCATTTTTGAATAGCGTTCAAATTCTGGAAGATTATCTACACAAACAAAGTCAAACTGCGCTTCCAAATAGCTCTCAATCCATTCGTAATATGGTGTTTTGGTTTTAATATTAATTTTCTTAACCAAAGATTTTTCGTTAATATTTTTATTTTGAAAATTTTTGAGATAATCTTCTTCTTCGTATTTGTCGTAACGGATTCTACCACGTAAATTATTACCGTTAACATACTTGTTTACTTCAGAATAATATTTTGGTGGAATAATCAATCGCAATGCAAAATTGTGAAGTACCTTTTCAATGGATGCTTCCCAAGCTAGCTCGTCTTGTTTTATCTGAATAAGTTCTCCAATAAATGGAATTTCTTCTTTTGTTGCTCCTATATATTCAACTAATTCTTCTCGTATTTCTGCTACACGACCAGCAATATTATTTTTGTTTTTTTGTAATGTCTTAATGGTATTTACTAATTCATCCGTGGATGTTTCAAAATCATCAGCCTTGTTTTTCAGCAAGCGAAGATTTTCACTTTCTTCATCTATACTTTGTTGTGTATTTTGTTTTAAATTTTTAGCATTTTCACGGTTTTCGGTAAATGCTTCATTGTTTGGGTTTGTTTTTAATTTTATCTTTTGAGCAATATTATTATAATCATCAAGTTTTTTACTTCGCAAATCTTTATTTTTTCCTAACCTTGATATTTCACCTTTAAGTTTCTCTATTTGACTCCCGACTTCATCAGATTTTATTTGAACTGTTAAGTCTGTCTCTTGATTTTTTAATTCACTTTCTTTATTTCTGAGTTCTATTAACTCTTCGTTCAATTGAACAAAGTTAACCTTGCATCGTTCTAATTCTTTTTCGCCTAATTGTACACCTTTTTTAGCAAACCAAAAGACAGCTGTTTCTTTTGAATCCTCTAATTGCTGTAAGTTTTTTTGAATTTCATTTAGATTGTTCGCAATGTTATTAATTGGTGTAAGTTGTGTAATCTGTTCTTTGGCTTTTTCAATATTGGTTTTGGCACCCATTAGTGTCAAAAAGCTTTCTTTTAATTGGATGAATTGCGTTTCGGCATCTTGCTCTTCCAGCATATTTGTCCTTATAAATTCATCTAAATCTTCCAAAACCTTTACTCCAACTACTTGATTAAATAAACTTAGTGCTTTGATTGAGCGCATACCAAATAAATGGAACATTCTTTCGCCATAATCAGTTGGTCCGTTTAAAAATTCTATTCTACGCTTTACACTGTTTTCGTTGTATGTTTTGTTTAAGTGCTTCTTCCAATTACCTTTAGAATCAAACTGACTAAAATCTCTTTCTATTTCAAGAGGAACGTGGGCAATACCAAATTGCCTTTTCATTTCATTATTTGAAAACCAACGTACTTGGAATAACGTTATTTTTTTGTCATCTGTATTTTGAAAATGAGCAAGGATTACAGAATAGGTGTTTGTTTCACGCAGTTTTTGAGTTGAAGATGTAGATTTGCCTTCTTCTTGAATATTGCCATAATGTCCAAGAACGTAGGTTTCTTCTGTTCGGTCTCCTTTCTTTTCAACTCCAGATGATTGATTGTAAAATCGAGTTCTTTTAGCTGGCACCATCAAGGTTAGTAAAGCATCGATATAGGTGCTTTTACCAGATGCATTTGCACCTGTTAACAGTGAGTTATGACCTTGTGGATTTATTCTAAATACATTTTGGTCAAATGTTCCCCAGTTAAAAACTTCCATATATTGAAGTCTGAATCCGGCGGTGTCAGAACTTGTGCTAAACAGACTCAACATATTCTTGTAGTTTGTTTTTAAAATCCTGTAATATATCCAGTGTTATTTTTTCTTTGATAATTCGATGTATTTGATATTTCGTTTCGTTGTCTTTCTTGTTAATCTCTTTTAAAAAACCCAATTCTACAGCATTTGAAATATATTTATTCAACTTCTGTTGAAATTTCATCTTATTGTATCCTTCTTGTAAAAAAAGCTCCAATTCATCTTTAATTTCGGTATCGGTAATAAATTTTTCAGATGTTAATTGTGTAGGATTACTATCAAAATCTTCTAAACTTTGTCTTAATACTAATAGAACTATTGATGTTTCAAATCCAATCTGACGTCTTGTTATTAATCCAAGTGTTTTGCCTTCGCTATCTTCAAATTGTTTTACAAATGCAAACCCATCGTCTTTCTTGACAATGAGTTCCAAGCCTATTTGAGCTAAATATTCCTGAATCTGTTCTTGATAATTAATAATATCTTCCCATACGCTTGAGTTTCTTTCGACAACACCTTTAAGCAGTTTTACTATTGCTTTGCTATATGGTTTAATGCTTTGTTCTAAGTTGCTCATTTGGTCAAAATGATTTCGGGTATTGTTATCTGTTTATTGTTTTCGGTATCAAAAATCACACACTGAGTTTTATCTGTGTTTATAGTATGTTTGAATTCTTTTGAAACACCAATATATCCAAATAATTCTGGTAAACCTTTTTGAATACCTCCATAATTTTCAATAACATCTAAAACCGTTGTTTGTGACTTATCTTTAAGAATGTTTTTTATTCTTTTTCTTAATAGTTCTTTATCAATAATTGATTGAGAAAACAGTTTACTTAAATGAGTGGAAGATGTAATGTCTTCGTCAGCAATTTGTGGTTTTTCTGAATAAACTATTTCTTCCTTTTGTTCAAAGGTTAGTTTTCGTTCAAATGGGATATTAATTTCTTGACTATCTTCCAACTCAAATGAAATATTTGAATTTGGTTTTTTACTGTTTAGTTCTACAAGATTTTTTTTAATATCTTGAATTATTCTTTTAGTTAGTTCAGATTTGGAACTTTCACTTTCACGAATAATTCGGCTTAGCTTATCAGCCATTTTATCGTTGGCTTTATATACTTTTTGTCCTGAATAGTGAAGGTGTTTTTTCATTCCTTTTAAGAATGGGTCATTAATAGGGATAGATTTTTCTTCTAATGTTTTATAGAGCTCTGAGGTTAAGCTTTCCCATTTACTCTGTAATTCAGGATTTAAGATGAAAGACCAAAACGCATAAAAACTTTTTCCTTGTTGACTTTCTTTAAGTCCTTCAAGAGCGTCAAAGGTAAATTCCAAAATATCACTTTTATTTAAACTACCATCTGCGTGTTTTCTGTAAATTCCTTTTGTAATATCCTTAAAATTATCTTCTACTTCTTTAAAATCGGAAAGTAGTTCTTTGGCGGATTGATTGATTTGATTAAAACGTGGAAGTATTTCAAACTCCTCAAAAACTTTAACGTCTTCACCTGTTTTTATTCGTTGAATTTGTTGCTCGATTTCCAGTTTCTTCTCTTCTAAAAGCTCTATTCTTTTTTCAGTATCCTCATTGGTAAATTCGACTAGTTCTTTTAATTGATTTAAGATATTGTTGAATTTTGATTCAGTACCGACAAATTCTTCTTTTTTTAAGTTCGCTAACCAGTCTATGGCTTTGTTGGAATGGGCTGATAGTTCAAAGTACACATCACCTTGCTCATCAGGATAATTAGTTAAGAAACCTTTATTAGTCCAATTGAGAATATATTTTTTAGCTTTCTCTTCATAAGTGTCAAAGACAGTGATTTCACTTTCTTCGTCATTTTCAACTTTTTTATACTCCAAAAAGTCTGCTAATTGAGTATGAATTTTGTCGGAAGTAATTACGACTTGATTTTTTGAGAACACTTCAATTAGAAATTCAACAATCATATCTCTATTTCGTAAACGCAACAATTCTACACTTGGCGAAGTGTTTAGAGTTTTTAAGACTTTAGAACTTTCTATCATTCAATTCAATTGTGTTGAGCGTTGGCAGAAACAGCTCTTTTATTTTTTCAGCGTTGGCATTTCGCGTTGGCAAAAAATAAATGTGCTGTTTGCGCGTTGGCTTTTTTAGTTCAAATGTTCAATTTTAGCACGATTTCCGCATTATGCACAACTTGTTTATATCGCACACTCACGATTTTTATAATACATGTGTATCCTCACAAATCTAGCACATATTTTTCAATAGTTGAATGCTAACTTATTGTTTATGAAGTGTTTTTTATGATAATCATTTTGAGATTACCTTGTACAAACGTTTATAACCGTTAGAAACGACTTTTAAATTTGTCTAACCTACATAACTTTTATCAGCGTAGGGTACAGGTTTCCGTAATGGAGATGGATTAGGTAATAGGAATGAGTAGTGTTTTTTTAAGGCTTTTGAGATCTGTAAGTAGCATCAGTTTGAGCTAGGTGTGGGATCTCTCCTAGCGTCGAGATGACTGCACTCGTCATTTCGACAGAGCGAGGTACGAGCGACGAGAAATCGCATAACGGTAAGCAGGGTTTATTTGTAGCTTTTAAGTGAGCTAGGTGTGCAATCTCTCTTACCGTCGAGATGACTCAGCGGTTCAGCTTTTGTGATTAAAGAAGAATCAAGACCGCTACGCTCCAAGAATCATGAATCAAGACCTAGTGTATGCAGCCTTTGAGGTTTTAAGTCCTGATTACTGACTCCCTTGACTCTTGCACCCCTTTCGCGAAAGCGAAAAACCTAAAACTTTAGTCTTACGTCATGATTCCTTTTCGCGACAGCCAATAGAAAAAAACTCCCTATCTTTGCTTTCCGAACATTGTTTTGGAATCATCTATGAGTCAAAAAGTATTACTTAATGCGACCGAGGTACATATTATCCTCAATAGACTGGCTTGTCAACTCATTGAAAATCACGAAGACTTTTCTGATACCGTCCTGATTGGCATTCAGCCGCGTGGTATCTTTCTAGCAGAACGAATTAAAAAACTACTCACAGATACCTACAAGATTGAAAATGTCAAGTTGGGATATTTAGATATTACGTTCTTCCGAGATGATTTTCGCAGAAGCGAAAAAATATTAGCAGCCAATAAAACGCAAATCGACTTTGTGGTCGAAAATAAAAAAGTTGTCTTTATTGATGATGTCTTGTATACAGGACGGAGTATCAATGCGGCGCTAACAGCCATACAAAGTTTTGGACGACCTGAAGAAGTCGAGTTATTGTGTCTGATTGATAGACGTTTTAGCCGACATTTACCCATCCAACCTGATTATAGAGGCCGACAGGTAGATGCGATAAATGAAGAAAAAGTTAAAGTGAGCTGGGTAGAAAATGAAGGCGAAGACACTGTATATGTGATTAATACGTAAGGAGATGAGTGAATTAAGTGTAAAGCATTTACTAGGTATCAAATACATCACCAAAGAAGATATTGAACTGATCTTCAAAACCGCCGATCATTTTAAGGAGGTCATCAACAGACCGATTAAAAAAGTCCCTTCCTTACGGGATATTACGATTGCCAATCTCTTTTTTGAAAATAGTACGCGTACCAAACTCTCTTTTGAACTTGCAGAAAAACGACTGAGCGCCGATGTGATTAATTTTTCGGCAGCGGCTTCTTCGGTAAAGAAAGGGGAGACGCTTATTGATACGGTTAATAATATCCTGTCTATGAAAGTAGATATGGTAGTGATGCGACATCCAAATCCAGGCGCTGGCGTATTTCTTTCTAAACATATCAATGCGAGTATAGTCAATGCAGGCGATGGCGCGCATGAGCATCCTACGCAAGCGTTATTGGATAGCTTTTCGATCCGCGAACGTTTAGGCGAAGTTGCGGGTAAAAATGTGGTCATTGTGGGCGATATTCTGCATAGCCGAGTTGCCTTGTCAAATATTTATGCCCTGAAATTACAAGGCGCCAACGTGAAAGTATGTGGTCCTAAAACCTTGATGCCAAAGTATATTGAAAGCTTAGGTGTTGAAGTCGAGTTAGACTTACGCAAAGCATTACAATGGTGTGATGTAGCGAATATGCTTCGTGTGCAGAATGAACGTATGGACATCAGTTATTTCCCGAGTACCAGAGAATATACCCAGCAATATGGTGTGAATAAAGCCTTATTAGAATCGTTGGATAAAGAAATTGTGATTATGCACCCTGGTCCGATTAACAGAGGCGTAGAAATCACCAGTGATGTTGCCGATTCTGGGCAAGCCATTATCTTAGATCAAGTCGAAAACGGAGTCGCAGTACGTATGGCAATCATCTACTTACTCGCTTCCAAAATCAAACAATAACTCATGAAGGTTACACAAAAAGATACCTATACGATTCTCGAAGACGAGCGTCAGGATGTATTGGATTTTGCTTCCTACTTAGAACGCATCGTTCCAGATAAATATGAAGATCATCACCTAGTCATCAATCTGTTACAATATACCGAGCTGACATTAGAGCAACTCATTGCTTTTTTAAGACTCTCCAACTACCAACGTGCGGATAAAAAATCGTTTGTATTTGTCAATACAGGCATCAATTATGACCTGATTCCTGATGAAATGGTGGTGGTACCCACCCTACAGGAAGCCGAAGATATCATCCAAATGGAAGAGATCGAGCGGGATCTTGGGTTTTGATTTAAAACCCCTTTTAATTCCCGTGAAGGCGGGAATCTCATTATACACTCTCATAATAAACGATTATTTCTTTTCTTTTTTTCATTGCCAAAAAAAGAAACAAAAAAGTCTAGGCTTACGAAACCTTGTCTAAATGTATCGTTCTATTCCTGAATTTCAGAAACTCGCTACGCTCAGACAGTCCGAAATTCTACGGAATCTTCACTTCACATTTTACGACAACTTTTCGAGAGCCGAAACAACATTCAGGAATCATAACTTGAACTTAAAATATCAGAGAATACACCCACCCTTCGAGGGTCGGGGAAAGGGGTATTCGGATTTTAAATAAGGTGTTATTAGTTTTGATTAAAAATGGTAAGTGTTCTTTCTTTTCTTAATCACGTAAGAAAGAGTGAGATTTCCGCCTACTCAGAAATGAAAATATATCCAGAACAAAACAAACTATTAAACAGATATGTATATTTTCGCGTATACATTATAAACAACCCCTATTAGTCAGATTCATCCCATGAGCACTTCCCTTACCGTATCCATTTTAGGTTGTTATGCTGCTGCGCCAGGGGCGTTTAAAAATCCTACATCTCAAGTATTGGAGATTCGCAATCATCTATTTCTGATCGATTGTGGGGAAGGCACACAAGTTGCCTTGCGGCGAAATAAAATAAAATTTGTCCGCATCAAACATATTTTTATTTCGCATTTACACGGCGATCATTTCTTTGGATTGATGGGTGTGATTATGACGTTTAGCTTATTAAAACGTACCGCTCCGCTCACCATTTATGGACCTGTAGGCATTAAAGAAGTCTGTTTATTACAATTGAAGCTGACACAAGGCTTTACCAGTTACCCGTTGCATTTTAAAGAGTTAAAAAGCAAAGAGCCTCAAGTGGTCTATGAAGATGATGTGGTTACGGTCACAACCATTCCGTTGAAACACCGTATTTATACCAACGGCTACTACTTTCAAGAAAAAGTAGGACCTCGTAAACTAGACATTAATTCCGTACTGAATCTCAATATAGATAAAGCCTATTTCAATAAAATCAAACAAGGCGGTGATATGACCTTAGATGACGGAACGGTGGTTTCGAATAGCGAACTCACCTTTGATCCACCACCACCTAAAAGTTATGCGTATTGTAGTGATACCACGTATAAGCCAGCGATTGCAGATCAAATACAAAACGCTACGGTGTTGTATCACGAATCCACATTTTTAGATAGTCACGAGCATTTGTGCAAAGTCACAGGACACAGTACTGCAAAGCAAGCTGCGAGTATTGCAAAACAAGCAAACGTAGCAAACCTAATCTTAGGACATTATTCTACAAGATATCCAGATCTTAATGCGTTTAAAGAAGAGGCACAGACTATATTTGCCAATGTCCATCTCGCAGATGATGGTAACGTATTTACGTTTTAAGATTTAAGACACACACCATGGAAGAAAAGAAACCAATCCCCAAGAAAACAGCGGCACAATTGCAAGAACATTTTGACTTGTTAATCCCTCGCAATCTTTTTCTCGTCAAACAAAATACGTTTACAGACCGTGTGTATCGTGTAGCGGGATCTACCGCTGTCAAAAACAATATTACCATCTCCTTTAAAATCACAGAAGACGATGGCGGTGGTCATGTTTGCGAATATTTTTTAGATGCCAATGGCTACACAGAACATAGACGCTATTTTCTTGCCACCGATCAGGTAGAATTACTTGAAAACTACGAAGGTCAATTCGGTGATGCATCATTTGATGACGAAGATGTCAGCTACGAAGAGCAAATGCGGATTATAAAACACAATAAAAAAGTACGCGATTTACTGATTAAGAAAGGGTTTGTGAAGAAGAAGTAAGTTTTTTTCGCTTTCGCGAAAAAGAATATAGATCGCTTTGCTTATAGAATATAGAGTATAGACTGCTTTTCTGATAGAATATAGAGTATAGACCGCTTCGCTGATAGAGAATAGACCTAATATTAGGAAGTTTCTGTTTCGGTATTTTCTTTTAAGAAGGTAGATGCTTTTTTACTCTTCTATTTTACGCTTTCGCGAAAGCGTATAAAAGAATCTAGAATATAGACCGCTTCGCTGATAGAGAATAGACCTAAATTTTGAAGTTTCTGTTTTTGGTATCTCCTTTTAGGAAGTAAGAAGCTTTTTTGGGTCATCTATTTTTTGCTTTCGCGAAAGCGTATAAAAGAATCTAGAATTTAGACAACACAAAAATAGAGTAGTACTCTAAATTAGAGTACTACTCTATTTTACATGTTTTTAGAAAAGTATAAAATGCTTCCTTCCGTCTATATCTCGTTCCTCGATATATCCACCTTCCCTCGCTGAGGGAAGGAGCTTTTGTTTTCGTTTTTTAAGAAATTTCTGGTTCTCCCTTCGGGGGTTAGGGGATTACACAATCGCCCCCAGAATTGTATCCAAACCACAGCGTTCTATAAACTTGTTGTTGAATACCTTGGCAACATCATTTGATAATAAGGTGTTACGCGCATCAATCCACGCATTTACGTTTGAGGTGCCATACATATTTTTGATACGAGCTTTGTTGAGGTTAAAGTTGATTTTTCCCCAGTGGAGGGTGTACGGAATATTCTTTTCTTCCAGCCGATTCCAGACAGCTTCATAGAAAGTGCGTGCTGCTTTACTATCGACGCCATCCATTTCTAGAACACAGGTGTGTGGGAATTTGGTAAATCCTAAAGTCGCTTTGGTACCTTTTACATAGCGTAAGGAAAGTCCGCCGGGGAATGGGCATTTTTTATTGACATCTATGATTTCTTCGACGACTTTTGCAGCATCGGCGATGTCTATGCCTATGGCGGCACTAGCAACTTTCCCTCTGAACTTCGTATAGTTGAAAAGTTCGCGAATCGTTCCTGTTTGTGGCGGTTGTGGTGCAAAAGCAAGTCCAAACATAACATTCACCATCGGTGGAATCAACAGATCAGAAACGACTCCTAGCCGATCTAATGTAGAAGATATAATGCCTAGGAGGTCATCTCCGTAGGTAAAATTATTATCACGTACGACGGGTGTGTATGGAAGTTGATAGGGTTTCTTGTACATGTATTTTAAGAAAGCGCCCTTTTGAGGATTATTTTTTTCAAACTTGTGTAGATTGAAAAGGACTTCAAAGTGATATAATTCTTTGTTAGGTGCTGCGCCAGGTAGGTTTAATCCTGAAAAATCCAATTGGGTCATCGCTTTTTTCAAAACATCATTATACGGGATATCTCCTTTGCGATGTTCTTCGAGTAGGAAAACAGGTTCGGTTTCTATCATGACGCCGTGTATAAAACCAAAGCTTCCAAAACTGACCAAAGCGGCTTCAAAGAGGGCATCGTCTTTTATGATTTTGGCGTCTAACCAATTTACAAAATCGGGCGCCGCAACAGGGTAGGAGGCTCGCTCCAGCCAAACGTGTTCGTCAGGACCTGTAACAAGATGTAAACCTACCACAAAATCTTGAATCGCGCCAACTTCAAAAGCGGCACCGTGGGTTCCTGTAGAGAGTGCGCCTGCAATGGTTTGTCCATTACTGGCTCCTGAAGCTTTGATGGATCTTGCAGGATCTTTGCTAGCTAGGCGATTGTTGATTTCGTAAATAATGCTTCCGCATTGTAGGAAGTAGAGGTCTTCTACTTGTTTCTGGTAGTCATTTGCTACGTACTTTCGCGTAAGCGGAAAAGAAAAATTTAAAGAAGCCGTGTCAATCAACCCTCCTTCGGTGACGCCAACTTTTGTAAACGACCAACCGCTTCCCATTGCGCGGAGTCGGATGTTACTATCGACGGCGTGTTTGATGAGCCACTGGAAGTTTTTGGTGGTTTTGTGATAACGTTCTCTTCGGCTGCTACCACTTGGATTATATACTTTAAAAGAGGTGTCAGGGACAAGGTCATGGGTAAAGTTTTCATGCTTATTGGTCCATTCTTGAATCGGTAGTTTTTCGAGTCCTTCTGGTATCATACTATATTTTTTAATCGTCAAGTCCTCCTTCGCCGTCTTGTGCTCTTGCACATCCGTAGGTAACGGTTCTGTGATTTACGATTCCTACAGTGACTAGGCTTAGCAAAAAGTCTCCCAAAGAAGATTTGGTTTCCACCCAGGACATCGCTTTCTCGCGGCACGGGCAGACGGCACCTTCTACTTCAGGGTTGGCATTGACGCGTTTTTGTTTTAATCCCCAGAAGTAACTCCAACTATTTTGTTTTTGGCATTCTATATTGACGGCACTGTCTTGATAGGGATTGGCTTCTACTCGGGTACTTACGCAAGAGGCTGTGATACTTAGCAATAAAAGGGTGCCTATTATATATGTATGTAGCTGAATATGCCTTTGAGATTTCATAAGAAATTGGTTTACTTGTAAAGCTATAAAAGTCAGTATTTAGAGGCAAGGGGTAAATGCCCCTATTTATACGTTAGTTTTTGTAGGTTAATTCTATGTGAAACTATATATTACTGCTTTTAACTTTGTTTGCTTTCTTGTACCTTAGCGGGCATGAATAGAGACTTACATGCTTTTAGGCAAACGTATGCAAAGGGGGAGCTGCTTATAGAAGATATGAGTACGCATCCTATGCAACAATTTACGACTTGGTTTAAAGAAATAGAGGAAGATGGAGGTGTGAAAGAGCCTAATGCTATGACGCTTGCGACGTTTGGAGAAGATGGTTTTCCAAAATCCAGAATTGTATTACTTAAGGAATATGATCAGGAAGGGTTTGTGTTTTACACGAATTATGAAAGTGAAAAAGGGAAGAGTATAGCGAAACATCCACAGGTTGGGATTTCTTTTTTTTGGCCGAGTATGGAGCGGCAAATCATTATAAAGGGAACTGTGAAAAAAGTAAGTACTGAGCGATCAGACCGATATTTTAATGCACGTCCAAAAGATAGTCAGTTAGGGGCTTTGGTTTCTGATCAGAGTTCTGTGATTAAAGGACGTGAGGTGTTGGAGAAAAAAATGGTTGCGCTTAAAGCGAAATATGAATCTCAAGAAATTTCTAGACCGCCACATTGGGGTGGTTATTTAATACAACCTGTTTCTATCGAATTTTGGCAAGGGAGACCAAGTAGGCTCCACGATAGAATTCGATATAGAATGGAAAATTCAGTATGGATAAAAGAACGTTTAGCACCTTGATATGAAAACACTATACCTTGTACGTCACGCAAAATCTAGTTGGAAATTTGATGTGATTGATCATCAACGTCCGCTCAATGAGAGGGGGTTGCATGATGCGCCCATAGTGGCAGCTCACGTGGCAGCTTCAATGCCAAAGCCAGATCTGATTATGAGTAGTGATGCGATGCGAGCAAAGACAACTTCGTTTTTTTTCGCGAAAGCGTATGATATTTCAGAAAAAGATATTGTACTTGACCATACATTATATGATTTTGATGGACGGGATTTGGTAGAAGTGATTCGAAGTTGTGATGATGCTGTTGATTGTTTGATGGTGTTTGGGCATAATAATGCAATGACTAATGTTGTAAATACTTATGGAGACAAGCATATTGACAATGTCCCTACGTGCGGATTTACGGCAATTACTTTTGATATTGATCATTGGAAAGATATGAGTCAAGGAAAGACTATTTTTACGAGTACACCTAAAGAATTATAAAGCATGAACGAACAGCAGAGTAGCAGATATATAAATAGAGAATTAAGTTGGTTACAGTTTAATGGACGCGTATTGCAAGAAGCAGCTGATGAGACAGTTCCTTTAATAGAACGGCTGCGTTTTTTAGGTATTTTTTCTAATAATCTTGATGAGTTTTTTAAGGTGCGTTATGCGACCGTACGTCGTATTGTACGTGCAGGTCGTAAAGGTAGAAAAGCATTAGGGGTGTATACGGCAGAAGAGTTGCTGCCTATGATTACAGATATTGTGATAGAACAGCAGACAGAGAGCTTAAATATTTTAGAGGATATCTATCAAAAGCTTGAAGCGGAAGGAATTCATATTCTGGATGAAACGGAAATTAAAAATAAGGAGCATCAAAAATTTATCAAAGATTTCTTTACAGAAGAAGTGAGTCCAGCGATAGAGACGATTATTTTAAGAGAAGATGTAGAGTTACCTCGCATACAAGATTTGGATGCGTATCTCACTATCAAAATGGTAATGAAGGGTAAAGAGGCTCCTATGTATGCCTTACTTGAAATACCTAATAGTATAGATCGTTTTATTGTATTGCCTAAAATAGATGATCATGATTGTATCATGATGATAGATGATCTTATACGTTACAATTTAGATAGTTTCTTCAGTATTTTTGATTATGAGTCTATTTCTGCTCACATGATTAAAATCACACGGGATGCAGAGCTTGATATAGAGTCTGATCTTGGAAAGAGTTTTATAGAGAAACTTTCAAAATCTGTACAGAGTAGGGAAGATGGTGCTCCTGTACGTTTTGTGTATGATAAGACAATAGAGACCGAGACGTTGACTTTTTTGCTTAAAAAATTAGATATAGAAAATGATGATAGTATCATTCCTGGCGGAAGATATCATAATCGTAAAGACTATATGGGCTTTCCAAGTTTAGGGCGTAAGGATTTGTTATATCCGAAGCAAAAACCACTTCCTATAAAAGGGATTACGTTGGATTGTAGTATGTTTGAAAAAGTAGCTCAAAAAGACTTTTTACAATACGCACCTTATCATACGTTTGCCTATACTATCAAGTTTTTACGAGAGGCAGCGTTAGATCCAAAGGTGAGGTCTATAAAAATCACCATATACAGACTGGCAAAGATGTCACATATTGCAAGTGCTCTGATTAACGCAGCTCAAAACGGAAAAGAAGTTACGGTACAGATAGAATTGCGTGCTCGTTTTGATGAAGAGTCAAATATGATGTATGCCAAGCAAATGGAAAATCAAGGAGTCAAGCTTATTTTTGGCGTACCTGGATTAAAAGTACACAGTAAAGTATGTGTGATAGAGCGTGAGGAAAATGAAAAAATAAAGAGATACGGCTTTATAAGTACAGGTAATTTTAATCATAAAACGGCCGCTATTTACACAGATTACACACTCTTTACAGCTGATCAAAATATATTGAAAGATTTGTCAAAACTCTTTGTGTTTTTTGACACTAATTATATTGTGAATAAGTATAAGCATTTAATAGTATCTCCTCACTATAGTAGAAATACGTTTTATCGACATATAGATGAAGAAATAGAAAAATCACAAGAAGGCGGCAAAGGGTATATACGTCTTAAGCTTAATAGTATATCTAACTATGCTATTATTGATAAATTATATGAGGCTAGTCAGGCAGGTGTTCGAGTAGATTTAATGATTAGGGGAATTTGTTGCTTGATTCCAGAAGTACCAGGATTAAGCGAGAATATACGCGTGATTAGTGTGATTGATCGATTTTTAGAGCATCCTAGAGTCTATGTTTTTGGAAAAGGCGAAACGGCTAAAGTGTATATATCTTCTTCAGACTGGATGTCGCGTAACTTAGATAACAGGGTAGAAGTAAGTTGTCCTATATACGATAAAGATGTGAAGCGAGAAATTTTAGAAACCTTAGATATCTGTTGGAATGATAATGTAAAGGCAAGACAACTTAACGAACGTCAGGATAATGCGTATGTTAAAAATGATAAGCCTAAAGTACGATCTCAATTTGCCACGTATCAATATTATCTAAATGCTTTAAAAGAATAATGCTGACTATTGAGAAATATGCGGCAATTGATATAGGGTCGAATGCGATTAGACTTCTAGTTGCCAATGTTATTGAACAAGATCTTCATCCAACGCTTTTTAGAAAGAATGAATTAATTAGAGTCCCTATCCGATTAGGAGAGGATGTTTTTACTAAAGGAGAAATCTCAGAAAAAAATATCCAAAGAATGTTGGATGCTATGCAAGCATTTCGCTTACTTATGAATGCGCATCAAGTAAAGTACTATAGAGCATGCGCTACTTCTGCTATGAGAGAAGCCATAAATGGTGATGCCATTGTGAAAATGGTGAAAGAAAAGACAACCATACAGATAGAAGTCATTGACGGAAAAGAAGAAGCTGCTATTATCGCTGCTACAGATTTACATAGTATTATTCAAAAAAGTAGGGTATATCTGTATGTAGATGTAGGGGGAGGTAGTACAGAATGTACATTATATGATCAAGGGAAAGTAAAAACTTCGAAATCTTTTAAGATAGGGACGGTGCGTATTTTAAATAATCTGGTAAGCGAGTCTACTTGGAAAAGTATGTCAAAATGGATTACAAATGAAACCAAGACATATTCAAAAGTAACCGTGATTGGTTCTGGAGGGAATATTAATAAGATTATTAAAATGAGTGGAAGGAAATCCAGCAAATCACTTTCTTATTTGAATCTATTAAATTTCCATGAAAAATTAAATAGTCTGAGTTATGATGAGCGTGTCGTTAAACTAGGTCTTAATCCTGATAGAGCCGATGTGATTATTCCAGCGCTTCAGATATATTTACGTACTATGAAATGGTCTCGTGCAGAACAAATTATTGTGCCTAGTATAGGATTGTCTGATGGTATTATTAAAAGCCTATATAAATCAAAATAGAAGCTTTTGTCTTCAACATATAATTATTCTTGGTCATTAATCGATGTTTTTTTAACATTCAAAGATGAATAGCCATGCTTCTTTACTTTTTTTTTATAAAATCCCCAAAAGAGTGTATCTTTCACACGGAAGATAAATACTTTAGTTGTAAAAACGTAGTCTTGATAAACATAGCACAGCTATTTATAACAACGTATAATACTTGAATATTATGAAAAAAATTACATTATTATCTAGCATTTTGGTAATGCTTTGCTGTTCATTATCGCATGGACAGGGTATAGGATATGGTTTCAAATTAGGGGTAAACGTAAGTCAGATTAATAGTTTCTCATTTGATGTCGTAAATATAAGTGGTGGCACACCAACACAAGATAATTCTTCATCTATAGACGAGAGTAGAATAGGATTTACGGCAGCGTTTTTTGCAGAAATTCCAATCAACGAGCGTTTGAGTTTTCAGCCAGAATTCGCATATTCTTCTCAAGGGAATAAGTTTGAAGGATTACGTTATGAGTATCTTCAATTACCATTAGCACTTAAAATTAATTTGAATAAATTATTTATAAATGCAGGGCCTCAAGTTGGATTAAAAATATCTGCTTTTGAGCAATCTGATAATTTTTCAAGCTTTGAGTTTGCGGGATTTGGAGGTTTAGGCTATCAGTTTACGGATAATATTTTTATAGAAGCACGTTATACTGTAGGATTTACAGAGGTTTTTGAAGACGATGCCGCTATTGAGTTACCTATGTTTTCTGAAAATAGCAACGAGGCTAATAGAGATACTGTTTTGACAAATACAGAAGGTAAGAATAGTTATTTTACACTAAGTATAGGATATCGCTTATAAGTGTATTCATTATCATAGAATAACAAAAAATCCTAATCGTTTTGACTAGGATTTTTTGTTATTTGTATTTTGATATTATCCGTGTATGGTTTCTGTATTACTTAGGCCTTTCATTACTTGCGCTTCAAAATCAAGGAGTTCTTGCCATTTTGCATCCACGACTTTACGATCTCCATATTGGCGAGCAAAACGTAAAAACATAGCATAATGTCCAGCTTCACTGATCATTAATTTTTTATAGAAGCGTGCCAATTTTTTGTCTTCTAATTCTTCAGAAAGTAAGCGGAAACGTTCACAGCTTCTTGCTTCTATGAGACCAGCTACAAGTAATCTATTGATAAGGCTTTCTACACGATTTCCCCCTTTCGGGAAATAAAAACGAAGTTTGTGCACATAGGGATCTTTACGCTCACGACCTAATGACAGACCGCGTTCTCTCATAATATCATGCACCATTTTAAAATGACTCATTTCTTCTTGAGCAAGATCACTCATTTCTGACACAAGTTCTGAATATTCTGGAAAACCAATAATAAAAGAAATGGCAGATGAAGCTGCTTTTTGCTCGCAATACGCATGATCTGTAAGGATTTCTTCAATGTTTTTTTCTACAATATTTACCCATCTTGGATCTGTAGGTAACTTGAGATGTAACATTTGTATAGGTTCTTTTTCTTCCATAAATTATATTTCTAAGTCAAATACACGCTTAAGAATTTCTAAATCAGGATTTTGCTCTTTCAGTTTTTCATACTTTTCCTGAGGAGTGTACGCGTATTTACGTTGTATTTCTTCATTAACTATGATGTCTAAAGTAATATCATAGTTATTGAGTTTGCGTTTAAGAAATTCTAATAAGGGACCTTGCGCTCGCTCTACTTCTACTTTCATGGTCGCATTAGGAAACTCTAATGTAATGACTGTTCCTTGTAGTTTGGGAATATCTGCTTCTAGATTTGAAGCAATAATCTTTTCTCCTCGATTAGATAGTTTGGTTACGTAGTCTTTCCAAACGGCTTGCATCGCTATTTCAGTAAACGGCTCTTTTGGTAGATTGGTGACATCAACTTTTTGCTGTTTACGTTTTTCTTCTACTTCTTTTTTGTGTTGTAGCCCTTTTAAAGATAATCCAGAAATCCGCTCTTTTGAAATAACAATGTTAGGTTTTGGGGTTTCTGGTGTTATAAGTTGTTGAGGCGTTTCAGAAATCGTCTTTTGTACTACTTCTGTAGAATGCTCTTGTGTTATGGGTTGTGATGATGTCGACTGATTTGATCCTTCAGTTGCGGTGGTTCTATGAGTAGCTTGTTTTTGGGTTTGTTCACTATCAGGGGCTTGTTTTTCAATAGCTGCTGTAGTCTGTAATGTCCTATCTACTTTTTGAGCACTCTCTGGTGATAGTTTATAAAATGACGGAGGAATTATGAAAGGGCTGTCATTTTTTTTTTCTCCATCATACGTGATAGAGGCAAGCTGCATAAGGCAAAGTTCGACAAGGAGTCTTTGATTACGACTGGTTTTGTAGGTAAGGTCGCAACTATTTGCCATTTCAATTCCTTTTAATAAGAATGGCATTTCCGTTTGTTGTGATTGCTCGTAATATTTCTTTTTTGTCTCATTACCAACTTCCAAAAGGTGTATGGTAGGAGGATTTTTACAGACCATTAGATCTCTAAAATGAGAGGCAAGTCCTGCAATAAAATGATGTCCATCAAATCCTCTTGAGAGGATGTCGTTAAATTGTAATAGCAATTGCGGGATATCATTTTTTAGAATAAAATCGGTAGCAGTAAAGTAGGTCTCGTAATCTAAGACGTTTAGGTTTTCTGTGACCGCTTTTCGCGAAAGCGTTTTACCACTAAAACTCACGACTCTATCAAAGATAGATAAAGCATCTCGCATGGCACCATCTGCTTTTTGGGCAATAATATGTAACGCCTCTTCATCTGCCTCGATACCTTCTTCTTGCGCGATTTGAACCAAATGCTTTCTTGCATCGGTTACTGTAATTCGTTTGAAATCAAAAATCTGACACCGTGATAATATGGTCGGGATGATTTTGTGCTTTTCTGTAGTCGCAAGGATAAAAATGGCATGTTTTGGCGGTTCTTCTAATGTCTTTAAAAATGCATTAAAAGCTGCTTGTGATAACATGTGTACCTCATCTATAATATAGACTTTATATGTACCCACTTGTGGAGGGATCCGCACCTGATCGATAAGACTTCTAATATCGTCTACAGAGTTATTAGACGCGGCATCCAATTCAAAAATATTAAAGGCAAAGTCTTCATCAGGGCGCGTATTTTCGTCCTGATTAATTCGCTTTGCAAGAATCCGTGCACAACTTGTTTTACCTACACCACGAGGACCACAAAAAAGGAGTGCTTGTGCAAGGTGATCATGGGCAATGGCATTTTCAAGCGTATTGGTAATAGCCTGCTGTCCCACAACATCATTAAATGTTTGAGGGCGATATTTCCTTGCAGATACGATGAAATGTTCCATAGAGGCAAATATAAAATAGGGATTTCAAAAACAGCCTACTACTGAAAAGATTTCTAAATTATTTATTAACAGAAAGCGCTGCAATCTCTTTTTCTATTTCGGCAGCTTTTGCATATAAGGCATCACTTTCAGAACGATTTGTCTTTGAAAGTTTAAAGGCATCTTCTAGTACTTTTTTGTGCTGTTTTTCTAGTTTTTCTAAGGGTGATTTTTTCCCAAAAAGTCCAAACATAATTTTTATTTAAAAATACGGATATAATCTATTATATATGGTCATTATCATATTAATTATATAGAGATACTTTCGTATTTTGCAGTTATGTTGAAACTTGTATATAATATCAGGCATTATTTTGAGAAACATGGATTTTATGTTTCTTCTCGTCTAGCAGATAGGTTAGGGATGCGAGCAAAGAATGTGCGATTATTTTTTATATATATATCTTTTGCAACACTAGGTATTGGTTTTGCATTATACCTCACCTCTGCTTTTTTACTAAAGCTTAAAGATTTGGTATACACAAAACGGACTTCTGTCTTTGATTTATAAACCTATGTTTGATTTTTTTAAATCCAAAATATATGTAGCTATTACCCTTGTAGCTGGAACACTTCTTATAGGCGTTTTAGGCTATAAAATGATTGCTGGCTATGGGTGGGTAGATGCCTTGTATATGACTGTTATAACGGTGACTACAGTGGGATATGGAGAAGTGAACCCGCTCACGCCAGAGGCTAAATTGTTTACCGTTATTCTTATCTTATGTAGTGTTGTTATTGTGGGATATGCCATTACGATAATTACAGAATATATTATAGGTAGAAACTCGTATGATATGCTAAAACATAAAAAAATGCAAAAACAAATAGATCAATTATCTGATCACATTATCGTATGCGGTTATGGGCGTAATGGCCAACAAGCAGTTGAAAAGCTTAGAGCGTATAATAAACCGTTTATTGTTATAGAAATGGACGATGATGTTATAAATCGTTACGAAGACCCACATACGTTATTTGTAAAGGGAAATGCAAATGAAGACGAAACACTCATAAATGCAGGAGTAGAACGTGCCAGTACGCTGATTTCTGCACTACCAGATGATGCAGATAATCTTTTTGTTGTTTTAAGTGCGAGACAACTTAATAAGAGTCTCAAAATTATAAGTAGAGCTGAGTATGAAACCTCTCAGAAAAAATTGAAACTCGCTGGTGCTGACAATGTGATTATGCCTAATAGAATAGGAGGAGATCACATGGCATCGCTTGTTGTGGTGCCTGACCTGATAGAATTTTTGGACAACCTTTCTGTAGTAGGAGAAGAAGATTCTATTAATGTAGAAGAAATTAGCTTTGAAAAAGTGTGCCCAACGGGTCAAGAAGTTAGTATTAAACAAATAGATTTTCGGTATAAAACGGGATGCACTATTATAGGCTATAAATCACCAGAAGGTAAGTATATCGTTAATCCAGAAGCTGATCTTATTTTGAGAAAAGATTCAAAACTTATTGTGATTGGGCGTCCAGAGCAAATTATAAATCTACATCAGGTTTTCGGAATTTCATAATTGCAATCGATTTTAAGGACCATTTCTTTGATTAAGGTGCTTTTTTTTCGCATATTGCTGTCCAATTTTAATAATAACCTAACATACATTAAATGATGAAGAAATATCTTCTTTCACTTGCAGCTATTTTAATGCCTTTATTGACTTTCGCTCAAGAAGCAACAGAAAAAGGAATAGATCAAAGAATTGACGAAGCTTTTGGAAGTGCGACAGGTTGGTTTGTTAACTTTATTTTCTACCAAATCCCATTCAGTGAGGATGTCAAAATATTTTGGGTTTTATTCCCTTTAATCTTAGGAGCATTATTTTTTACAATTTATTTTAAATTTATAAATTTTACCGGATTCTGGACCTCAATTAATATTGTAAGAGGTAAGTATGATGATTTAGATCACCACGAATCAATGGTGATGGCTGGAGATTCTACACCAGGAGGTGATGCTATAGAAACGATTGCTGTTGAAGGACATGAAGGAGAGGTAAGCCATTTTCAAGCGCTTACTGCTGCCTTATCTGCTACAGTAGGTTTGGGTAATATCGCTGGGGTTGCTATCGCAGTGTCTATTGGAGGTGCAGGTGCCACTTTTTGGATGATCATTGCAGGTCTACTTGGTATGGCTTCTAAGTTTGTGGAGTGTACCCTTGGGGTAAAATATAGAGATATTGAAGCAGATGGTACCGTATATGGAGGTCCAATGTATTATTTGACCAAAGGATTGAAACTAAAAGGAATGGCTGGACTGGGTAAAATCTTGGCAGTACTTTTTGCAATTTTTGTCATCGGAGGTTCTTTTGGAGGTGGAAATATGTTCCAAGTGAATCAAGCGTTTCAATTAGTAGAAAACATTACGGGTGGAAGCGAGTCTTTCATTCATGGAAAAGGATGGTTGTTTGGTCTTGTAATGGCCGTACTTGTAGGTATCGTTATTATAGGAGGAATCAAGAAGATTGCCAAGGTAACTGATAAGATTGTTCCTTTTATGGTGGTTATCTATGTAGCCGCTTCTCTTTTTGTGATTTTTGCAAACTTCAATATGGTGGGCGATGCTTTTATGCAGATTTTTAATGGAGCTTTTAGTCCAGAAGGAGTTGCTGGTGGTGCTATTGGAGTTTTAGTTCAAGGTTTCAGAAGAGCTGCTTTCTCAAACGAGGCAGGAGTTGGTTCAGCATCTATTGCTCACTCTGCAGTAAAGACAAAGTATGCTGCTAGTGAAGGTTTAGTAGCATTATTAGAACCTTTTATTGATACGGTAGTTGTATGTACAATGACTGCATTAGTATTGATAATTACAGGGAATGTTACTGCTGAAAACGCTAGCTTAAATGACGCACAAGCGATTTTATTAACCTCTGGTGCCTTTGAATCTGCTATTTCTTGGTTCCCTTATGTTCTTACAGTAGCCGTAGTGTTGTTTGCATTCTCTACTATGATTTCTTGGTCCTATTATGGATTCCAAGGATGGGCATTCCTTTTTGGACGATCAAAAAAGATGGAATACTTATATAAATTTATCTTCTGTATTTTTGTTATCATTGGATCAGCGGCGAGTTTAGGATCTGTTATAGGATTCTCGGACGCTATGATTTTTGCAATGATGGTTCCTAATATGGTAGGTATTGTCATCTTAGCTCCAAAAGTAAAAGAAGAATTCAATAAGTATATGGCTGCAATAAAAGCGCGTAAAACCGCATAAAAATAGATTTAATATGAATACTTCAAAATCCCACTTCTTTTACGACAGACAAAAGAGAAGTGGGATTTTAGTATTTGTAGCACTCATTCTTATTTTGATGAGTGTTTCGTTTTTCTATGAGCCATCACAGGCTATTGCTATTTCTGAAGAAGAGCAGCAGGAGGTAATCGCATTTCAAAAGCAAATTGACTCTTTAAAAGTCATCGAAATTGAAAACAGAAAGCCTAGACGATATCCTTTCAACCCTAATTATATCACAGATTATAAAGGATATACATTAGGAATGAGTGTAGAAGAGGTGGATCGTTTGCACCGCTTTCGCGAAAGCGGACAATGGATCAACTCTATTGCAGATTTTAAAAAAGTTACGCACGTTTCAGACTCCTTATTAGCAACTATTTCTCCTTACTTTAAATTTCCAGATTGGGTGACAAATCCAACACCTAGAAAAAAGTATGTATCTCAACCGAAATGGAAAACATACGATCAGAAAAAAGATCTTAATAAAATCACATTAGAAGATTTACGGTCTATAGAGAGTATTGACGAAGTGGCTAGTGATAAGATTTTACGGCATCTTCAAAAATTAGGAGGCTATCAAATAGATGATCAATTGTATGATGTATACGGTGTCACTACAAAACAAAAACGCGCTATACTAAATGAGTATACTGTAAAAGAAAAACCGACTGTTTCTTATATGGATGTGAATACGGCAACCGCATCCGATTTATCCACGATTCCGCTTCTTAATTTTGATCTCGCAAAAGAGATTGTAGATTATAGACTCCTTCACGAAGGTATAAAATCGTTGGACGAATTGTCTCAACTAGATGGTATGACCGACTATAAATTAACTAGAATTAAGTTATATTTGACAGTTAAATAGCACAACTACAAGTCTGTTTAACAAAAACACGGTTTTAAGTCTAAATTTAGGAATAAAGATGAACGAATTATATTTTACAGAAGAACATAATCTCTTTAGAGAAAGCTTACAGGATTTTCTTCAAAAAGAGGTGGTGCCACATGTAGATACTTGGGAAGAAACTGGAAAGATTGATCGATTTATCTGGGAAAAATTTGGAGAGATGGGATTTTTTGGAATCGCCTATCCTGAAGAATATGGAGGTATGGGATTAGATTTTTTCTATACAGTGATCTTTCTTGAAGAACTTCAAAAAATAAACTCTGGTGGTTTTGCCGCCGCAATATGGGCACATGCGTATCTCGCAATGACACATATTAATGCCGAAGGAGATACGCGTATTAAATCAGAATATCTAGCACCTAGTATTACAGGAGAAAAAATAGGTTGTTTGTGTATCACAGAACCTTTTGGTGGGAGTGATGTAGCAGGTATGAGAACAACTGCTGTAAAAGATGGTGATGACTACATTATAAATGGGTCAAAAACATTTATTACAAATGGAGTGTACTCAGATTACCTAGTTGTTGCGGCAAAGACAGCGCCTGAGTTAGGAGGAAAGGGGATGAGTATTTTTGTAATGGATCGTGATACTCCTGGTATTTCTGCTACAAAACTAGATAAGTTAGGATGGAGAGCCTCAGATACAGGAGAGATTGCATTTGATAATGTTCGTATACCTGCAGCCAACCTTATGGGAGAAGAAAATAAGGGCTTTGGTTATATTATGCAGCATTTTGCTTCAGAACGATTAATCATGGGGATTAATGCCCATGCACGAGCAGAGTATGCGATAGAATATGCACTTGGATATATGAAGGAGCGTACGGCGTTTGGTCAAACAATAGATCGTTTTCAGGCACTACGTCATAAAATAGCTGAGCGTAAAGCTGAGGTAGAAATGTCAAAAGCTTTTAATTATGCTATTGCCTATCGCCTTAATAAAGGAGAGTATGTGGTCAAAGAAGCCACCATGTCAAAACTTACAGCTACAAAAATTGCAGATGAGGTCATTTATGACTGTCTTCAAATGTTAGGCGGGTATGGCTATATGGAAGAATACCCAATGGCTAGATTGTTAAGAGATAGTAGATTGGGTCCGATAGGAGGAGGAACCTCAGAGATTTTAAGAGAGATTCTAGCCAAAATGATTATTGACAAAAAAGAATATAAGCCACAAACTGAAACAAAAGCTTAAAATAATTCAATAGGAAGTTGCAGAAATAACTAATAGTAGTATATTTGCACCCTGAAAACCGAATAAGAACTTAAAGAAAGGAGGTCCCACTATGTTAATTATACCAGTAAAAGACGGAGAAAATATAGATAGAGCGCTTAAACGTTTCAAGCGTAAATTTGATCGTACTAAGACAATGCGTAATCTTAGAGAGCGTAAGCAGTTCACAAAACCTTCTGTAGTAAGAAGACGTGAAATTCAAAAGGCTGCGTACATACAAGGTCTTAGAGATAAAGAAAATATCTAAAAGGAAGTATCCGTCACTCATGAATTCATGAGTCGCTTGGATAATTGGAAAGAGAGCATCTCTTTCAAAATATATAACCGTTACTTTATAAAGTATATCTTTGTAGAGTAACGGTTTTTTTATTTCCGCGAAGGCGGGAATCTCATCAAATTTGCTGGGAGTTTCTTTACATAATAGCTGTTGTGACTTAGAAAATTTGAATTATTATGTATCTCAATGCTTTCATAGACTATCTTACATTAGAAAAAAATTACAGTAGTCATACAGTTCTTGCGTACAAAAAAGATATTGAGGCTTTTTCCGCTTTCGCGAAAGCAAACTATGATCAAACAGATTTAGAAACCATACACTACAGTCAGATTAGAAGTTGGATTGTTCTACTTGCAGATACAGGAGTGTCTAATAGAACGATTAATCGAAAAATAGCTTCCTTAAAATCATTTTATAAGTTTCTTTTGAAAATAGAAGTTATTAATGCGAGTCCATTGGTAAAGCATAAAGCGTTAAAAACATCCAAAAAACTTCAAATTCCTTTTTCTGAAAATGAAGTTTCAGAAGTCTTTGATTTGATATCCATTTCTGATGATTTTGAATCTATCCGAGATCTCTTGTTGTTAGAGCTTTTATATGGAACAGGAATGAGGCGTGCAGAACTAATACAACTCACAATAGGAAGTGTAGATGTTTCCCAAAAAACGGTAAAGGTAATAGGTAAGCGTAACAAAGAACGAATCATACCCTTATTGCCTAATGTATGCAATACCATTTATAAGTACTTAGAGAAGAGAGATGAATTGGTTCAAAGAACAAATGATGCTCCGTTATTAATTACCAAGAAAGGGATTAAATTGTATGATACACTTGTTTATAGAATAATAAATGGTTATTTTAGTAGGACGTCAAATAAAATAAAAAAGAGTCCACATATAATTAGACATTCTTTTGCTACTCATTTGCTTAATCAAGGAGCAGATTTGAATACAGTAAAGGATTTGTTAGGTCATGCAAGCCTAGCTTCTACGCAAGTGTATACACATAATAGTATAAAAACATTGCGTAATGTCTATAAAAATGCGCACCCTCGTAATAAAAAATGATTGATGTTTTTATAAACATGGCAGTAGCGCTGCCAAAGTTCTAACCCTAAAATAAAGTGGCATATGAAAGTAACTGTTGAAGCACCACAATTTGACCCAGATGTAAAATTGATTGAATTTATCCAGAAGAAGTTGAATAAGTTAGAGCAATTTTATGATAAAATAATACATGCAGATGTGTTTCTAAAGCTAGAACCTAATAGTAAACCTGAAAATAAGATTGTAGAGATATTGGTAAGTGTCCCAGGGGATGAATTTATTGTAAAAAAGAGTGCAAAATCTTTTGAAGAGGGTACTGATGTTTGTGTACAATCGCTTGAAAGAGTCCTTATAAAAAGAAAAGAAAAGATTAGAGCTAATATTAGTTAAAAAAAATAAATAAAATGTTTTGTTAGATATTAAAAATGTCTACATTTGCAGTCCGTTAGAAATAACGGACTTTTTTATGGCTCAATTGAGATGTTAGAAAGTAAAAAGCCGATGTAGCTCAGCTGGCTAGAGCAGCTGATTTGTAATCAGCAGGTCGTGGGTTCGAGTCCCTCCATCGGC
>NZ_CALEMI010000118.1 GCF_937910895.1 uncultured Dokdonia sp.
AATTAAAAAAAATAACACTTATGGATTATTTCCATGATTAATTATACTTTTGTGATTCAACATGTATACAAATGGAGTATATCTAACGAAATCAATTGTATACAAATGTAAATTTTATAAAGTTTAACTTTGTAAACACAGAACAATACTACAATTGGATACACTTTTAAATTGGCATAAAAACAATCACGAAAAACGACTCTTTGGTCGTTACATTCATGGGGATTCTATTCTTGAATTATTAGAAGAATTACCCTCTCAATTTGTAGTAACACAGCGAGGTGTTTCAGTAGAAAAAAGGCCTATTCATACAGTGACTATAGGTACAGGAAAAACTAAGATATTGCTTTGGTCACAAATGCATGGAAATGAAAGTACCACCACAAAAGCGTTGTTTGATCTTTTTAAAGCTTTTCAAGAAGTTGATAAAAATCCCTTTTTAGATATCATTTTATCTTCTTGCACACTTTGTATTATACCTATATTAAATCCAGATGGTGCCAAAGCGTACACACGTGTCAATACTAATGGAATTGACTTAAATAGAGATGCGCAAGACAGATCTCAACCAGAAAGTAAATTGCTGTGGGAAATATATAAAGAGTTTAACCCTCATTTTTGTTTCAATCTTCACGGACAACGCACCATCTACGGTTTTGAAGATACAGGAAAACCCTCTATACTTTCGTTTTTAGCACCTTCTGCAGATGAAAACAGGAGTATTACGCTTTCGCGAAAGCGGTCTATGCAAGTAATAGCTCATATTTATAATGAGTTGACACCCTATTTACTAGGAAATATAGGGTTGTATGATGATGGTTTTAATAGAAATTGTACAGGCGATACTTTTCAAGCAGAAGGAGTGCCTACCATACTTTTTGAGGCAGGTCACTATCCAAATGATTATGATAGAGAGATCACAAGGCGCTATGTATTTATGGCAATAATAGCTGCATTAGAGAATGTTTCTAGTACACTACCCATAGATGAAGCGTTATACTTGACGATTCCTGAGCATCAAAAATGTTATTGTGATATTTTATTTAAAAACACTTTGGATGGAGATATCGGAATTCAATTTAAAGAAAAATTGACTAGAAATACGATTGAATTTATTCCTGAATTCGCTTCAAAAGAAGAGACGTCTTTTCTATTTGGACATCGGATCATTGATTGTTCTGGCATCAAGATTAAAAAGCTGTTAGAAGAAAAATTAATCGGTAAGCCTAATATAAGACATCTTAATATAGATAAAGGGGTTACGATAACGTTATAGTTTAAATTACCTTTTGTAATTACACATTATTCAATAAAAATGGTTTAATTTTGAATTAAATTCAATGAATCTTACAAAAATGGCAAAATTCAAACTTGACGAAGTTGATCACCAAATACTCGATATGCTTATCGAGAATACCAGAATACCTTTTACCGATATAGCAAAAAAGCTACTTATATCTGCAGGAACGGTTCACGTACGTGTTAAAAAAATGGAAGAAGCCGGAATCATTATTGGTTCTTCACTAACTCTTGATTATGCAAAATTAGGATATTCGTTTATTGCGTATGTTGGTGTGTTTTTGAACAAAACTTCACAAACTACATTTGTATTGGAGCGTATTGCTCAAATTCCATTTGTAACAGTGGCGCACGTAACAACAGGTAAATTTAATATCTTTTGTAAAATAAGAGCAAGAGACACCAATCACGCAAAAAATATTATCTTCTTATTAGATGATATTGAAGGGGTCTATAGAACAGAAACTATGATTTCTCTTGAAGAAAGTATTAATGATAAAAAACGATTAATGCATTCTATATTCCAAGATTTAATCTAAATACGCATACATAAATTATTGATATGAAAACCCTCCTAGAATTTCTAGAAGGGTTTTTTAGTACCTTTACTTTTAAAATAGTTTCCTATGTACACTAAAGACCTAAATCCTTCTGAATACAATCCCTATTACAAACCTTTTGTAGAAAAAATAGATAAGGAAACTACACTTCTTAACGCACTTATAGAAAGTAAAGAGGATGTGACTACTTTTTTTAAACAAATTCCTATGACTAAATTGAGTTATAGATATGATGTTGGTAAATGGACACCAAGGGAAGTCTTCATGCATATTATAGATACGGAGCGTATATTCTCATACCGTGCTTTGCGATTTGCAAGAAAAGATAAGGTAGATCTTCTTGGGTTTGATCAAAATGATTACATACTACCATCTAAAGCAGACTCAAGAACTATTGATTCCCTTATAAAAGAATATAAAGCTGTTAGAAATGCCACGATAGTTCTTTTTGAGAATCTTGATGATAAGATGCTTACAGAAATAGGTATGGGTAGTGGGAGTCCAATGTCAGTAAGAGCATTAGGTTTTATAACCGTAGGACATGAAAAACATCATGTGTCTATTATTAAAGAACGCTATTTATAGGATATTTAATTAATAGGCGTTGCATAAAAATCAAAAGCTTCGTAAATCAATTCATTTGGAACTTCTTGGTCAATTACTCCTTTACCTATGTGTTCTAGAAGGACAAATTTCACTTTTCCATTGGAGTTTTTTTTGTCGTGTTTGAGAAGTTCTATGATATGATTGATGTCTTTTTGTGTAAAACGTACAGCATCATACATTTCAGAAAGTACTGTATTGATTTGATCCAAATCTATTTGTGGGAGTCCCGTCAGTTTCGACGAAATATAGCTTTCTAGAATCATTCCTATAGCGATGGCCTCGCCATGTAATAATGTTTTTAACTCAGCATGCGATAAGCAATACGATTCTATAGCATGTCCAAGTGTATGTCCGTAGTTAAGTGTTTTGCGTATATTTTGTTCTGTGGGATCTTTAAGTACTACTTCGTTTTTTATAACAATGCTATCATGAATCAATTTATTAAGGTTCTCTGTTGTCATAGCTGTCAAATCTGACAGTTGTTGCCAATATCCTTGATCGGCAATAAGTCCATGTTTGTACATTTCGGCTAAGCCAGAACGCATTTCAATTTTTGGTAGTGTAGCAAGAAACCCCGTATCTATCAATACTAATTTTGGATTATTAATAACACCTATTAAATTTTTTAAATTTCCTAAATCTACACCCGTTTTACCACCTACAGAGGCATCTACCATAGCAAGTAGGGAAGTGGGTATGTTTATAAAATCCATTCCTCTTTTAAACGTACTAGCAACAAAACCTCCTAAATCAGTTACAACACCTCCTCCTAAATTAATCACTAACCCTTTACGGTCTGCATCAAGATCAGCTAGGGCATCCCATACGCCAGAGCAGGTTGTGATGGTTTTGTTTTCTTCTCCAGGTACAATCTCTATGACTTCTATAGCTGTACTAGTTTCTAACTTACTTAATAATGTAGATAGACAATGCTCATGCGTATTGCTGTCTACAATTATAAATATTTTTGAATATGTAGAAATTCGTATAAACGTATTGAGCGCTTCATATCCAGAGGTGTTAAAAACAATTTCATAACTCGAAGCTTTGATAGGCTGCATAGATTCTATTTTATGGCACCAAATTACATCTTTTTGTGTAATTCACATTCAGTTTGAATTATATTTGTAGCATAAAATATATGATTATGGCCTCATCCATTTTTGACAATACAGAACGTGCTTTTATTCTTAAATCTGATAGTGAGCTTGAACGCGCATATTTTCTGTTTAAAATGATATCAAAAGAACCTCTTGTACGTATAGGCACTGCTATGACTAAGTTTGCATTGAATGCAAATTTACCTGTAGAAGGGCTGATTCGTTCTACAGTGTTTGATCATTTTTGTGGTGGCGTAAGTGAAGACGATTGTATTCCTGTAATGGATAAATTATATGAAGCTGGGGTATGTTCTGTGTTAGATTATTCTGTAGAAGGGAAGGAAAATGAAGCGCAATTTGATGCGTGTCTTACTAAGGTACTAGAGCTTACAGATTTTGCTGATGAAAAGGAGGCAATGCCTATCTCTGTTTTCAAACCTACGGGTTTTGGACGTTTTGCTATATGGAAAAAAAAGACAGCAGGGGAGACACTTACTTCAGAAGAACAAAAAGAGTGGGAGCGAATCGTTGCTCGTTTTGATGCGATATGTAAAAAGGCAAAAGAAGCAGATGTTGCTGTTCTTATAGATGCTGAAGAAAGCTGGATGCAAGACGCTGCCGATGATCTTGTGGCAGAGATGATGGCAAAATACAATACAGAAAAGGCTATTGTCTTTAATACATTACAATGTTATCGTTGGGATCGACTAGACTATCTTAAAAAACTTCATGTAGATGCTAGCGTAAAAGGATTTAAAATAGGTGTAAAGATTGTAAGAGGCGCTTACATGGAAAAAGAGAATAATCGCGCTAAAGAATTAGGGTATGAAACTCCTATTTGTGCAAATAAAGCTGCTACGGACACTAATTTTAATGATACGCTTCGATATATTTTTGATCATATAGATGATATATCTGTGTTTTTGGGTACTCATAACGAGGCAAGTTGTTTACTTGCTATGGATATTATGAAAAACCAATCTCTATCTAATAATGATACACGTATTTGGTTTGGACAATTATACGGGATGAGTGATCATATCAGCTTTAATCTGGCTTCAGAAGGATATAATGTAGCAAAGTATATGCCATTTGGTCCTGTAAAAGATGTGATGCCTTACCTCATACGTAGAGCCGAAGAGAACACATCGGTAGCTGGACAAACAAATCGTGAATTAGAACTTATCAAATCTGAGCGTAAGCGAAGAAAGATATAACTGCTTTGTAAGTTGTTTGTTATTATTTTGGGAATGCTCTTTTTTATGCTTTCAAGTAATGAAATGACGTAGAAGTTTATACTGAGCCAAGACGAAGTACAAAAGCGTACACCGCCTTACTCTTTTGCTTTAGAAACTTCTTTAATAAAGACTTTTTCTTCACAATTTTCAAGAACAATCTTAAGTTTCAGCTCTTTTTGAGTGTCCCCGTAGACTGCATATTCTCCACAAGGCTCTTTTCTTGGTTGGCTTTCATCAAAATCTATGTCTCCTTTTTGTAATACTTGATTGATAGCAACGGTATCTAGTTGTAATTGGGTGAGTGATTCTTGCGCTTTTCGCGAAAGCGTATACGGCTTTAAATTAATATTTTTCAAAACACGCGCTTCTGGAAAATAAGCACAACTAGTTTTCTTGCCACTAAAGAAAAAGGCTAGAATAATTAATCCTAAAGAGAAGCCACCTAAATAGTACCCTACTCGATGTAATAAACGCATATTTTAAAAAATAAGAAGATTGATATCTCGGTAGTGTAAATTAAACCAATTTGCTACCGATTTGTTGGTTAAAACGCCGTGGTAAAAATACAAACCGTTTTTCAATCCTTTATCAAATCTTAGTTTATTTTCTATGCCGCCATCTTCTCCTATATCTAAAAGATAGGGCGTAAATATATTGCTTAATGATATAGAGGCAGTTCTAGCAAATCGAGCAGGTATGTTAGGAACACAATAATGTGTAACCCCGTGTTTTACAAACGTAGGTTTATCGTGCGAAGTAATATCGCTTGTTTCAAAGCATCCTCCCATATCAATACTAACATCAATGATAACGGCACCATTTTTCATGCTTTCTATCATAGGTTCTGTGACAATGACGGGAGATCTATTTGTCCCTCGTACAGCTCCTATGGCTACATCACAACGTTTTAAGGCTTTGAATAAATTTTTGGGTTGCAAGGTTGATGTATACATAGGTCTCCCAATATTGGTTTGTATACAGCGTAACTTGGTGATAGAATTATCAAATATTTTTACATTAGCACCTAATCCTATAGCAGATCGTGCTGCAAATTCTCCTACGGTACCAGCACCAATAATGACTACTTCTGCAGGTGGAACTCCACTGATGTTCCCAAGAAGCATTCCAGTACCTAATTCAGGGCTACTCATAATCTCTGCGGCAATTTGCACAGCAGCAGTACCTGCTATTTCTGAAAGTGTTCGTACAGCAGGATACGTACCATCATCGTCTTTTATAAATTCAAAGGCTATAGCAGTGATTTTTTTACTGGCTAGTTTTTCAAAGTAGTTTTTGTTTTGTGTTTTGAGTTGTAAAGCAGAAATTAATACCGTTTGAGGATTGATCATATCCAATTCTTCTAGCGATGGTGGTTCTACTTTAAGAATCATTGGGCAAGAAAAAACCTTTGCTGTGTCGTTTGTTACTTCGGCTCCAGCTTCACTGTAATCCTTATCTGAATAGCGGGCTCCTTTGCCAGCTTTAGATTCTATAAGAACTCGATGTCCATTGGCGGTAAGAGCTGCAACGGCATCAGGGGTAAGGCATACACGTCGTTCTTGAAAATGAGCTTCCTTAGGAATCCCTATAAATAGATCGCCTTTTTGCTTAGCGATTTCTAACGTTGCTTCCTGAGGTAATAATTGTGCTCGT
>NZ_CALEMI010000119.1 GCF_937910895.1 uncultured Dokdonia sp.
ATCAAATTGATTAATCCGCCTAAAATAGCTTTATTGAAAGGCGATGGCACGTCTTCTTTAAGTTACGGAGCGACTTGGTATTATTTTGAACAAACATTGGAATATCCTGTAACGTCTATAGAAGCAGATCGTATTGGAAGTGTCAATCTGGATCAATTTGATATTATTGTAATGCCAAGCGGATGGTACGGAAGTACACTTAATGAAGGAGCGCTTACCAAGGTACAAAGCTTTGTACGTGGTGGTGGAAAAATCATTGCTTTAGATAGAGCTGTTGGTGCTTTTGCAGGAAAAAGTGGTTTTAGCTTAAAGCGAAATACGTCTTCTGATGAGGATAAAAAGGAAGATAAAAAAGACAACTTAATCCCGTATGCTGATCGTGAAGAAGAAAGCGTGACTAACTTTATCACAGGAAGTATTTTTAAAACCAGCGTAGATCCAACGCATCCTATGGCTTTTGGTTATGGCGATACGTATTACAGCTTAAAATTAGGAAGTAGTGCTTACCAATATCTTGACAATGGGTTTAATGTAGCCTACATCGCAGATGATGTAACGAATGTTGCTGGGTTTGCTGGAGATGCTGCTAAATCGAAACTTGGAAAATCACTCGTGTTTGGAGAAGAGCGTATGGGACGCGGAAGTATCATTTATATGGTAGACGATCCATTATTCCGTGCTTTCTGGCAAAACGGAAAGTTGTTTTTTGCAAATGCCATTTTCTTTACCAATAATAATAAGTTTAGACTTTAATACTCAAAAAGTATATTGTCTCCCACAAGATTGATTGTTCTCTATCATTTGTACAGAAAAAGTAACAAATGATAGAGAATTTTTGGTTTACACGCTTTCGCGACCTGCATGACGGCAGACAGAAGCGTACTTATTTTGATTGTAATGCTGCTTGTATTTTTTGAGCTTCTGTATAATTGTAGTTGTCAGGATTGCTTAAGATGAGGGTGAGCATTTCATTTGCTTTCTCTGTATTTTCAACCTTTAAATACATCAAAAGTTTATACCAATATCCATAGGAACTTTGAAGTGAATTTGTCGCAATTAGTGTGTTGTATGTTTGGTGTGCTTTCTCTAGATTTTCAGTTTGAAAATAAGAAGCTCCAAGATACATGAGTGCATACGAATAATAGGGATCACTGGCATCTATCGTATCTTTAAAATAACGGATTGCCTCTTTGTACTTTTGAGAAATGTACAGCGATTCTCCTTCTATAATAGCAGCTTGTGTATCTCCTTTTTCTCGTAGAGATGGTAATGTTTCCCAGTTGGCATATTGATCATAAACGCTGCTAGATTGGGAGTTTATAAAGAATGGAAGTGCACATAATAAAAGGACAGCAGCTGCAATCGCCATACGATAATATATACGTCTGTCTTTCGTGTCTTTTTTCTTTTCGTAGTCTGCTCCTACCTCTCGTATAGTTTCTGATATTTCTGTAAAGGGATCGCTACGCAGTGTCTTTTTCAACTCTTGTAATTCTTGGTTGTCAGAATCATTTGTTAGTGTTGCCCAATTATCTTCTTTAAAAGAATCTTGTAATGATTCTTGAAGCAACACATCTTCTTGTAGAAGTTGATCATTAGTCAATTTTTCTTCAAAATTCACTACTTCTTCCTGAGACATCTTTTTTTGTAAATATGCCTCTATCTCTTGTTGTCTTTTGTCATCAAAAATTTGACTCATCTCTTTAATTTACGGTATTTTCGATCTTCTTTTATTAACTGAATGATTTTTGCCTTACATTTAAAAACGCGTTGTCTTACGGTGTTTACAGATGTATAGTCTAATTCTTGAAGAATATCTTCATAACTCATTCCATTAAAATAGCTTCCTAAAATCTCTTTACAATTTGGAGATAATAATTGAAACTTTTCTTGGTAAAATTCTAATCTTTTTTGTTCTAAAATAAATAATCCTAGGTCTGCTTCTTTATCTACATAGTGTGCTGGATCATGATTCATTACCCTATTTTTATTACTTTTTAGAGTTCTTCTCCAAATATTTTTACAAATGGTAAAAAAATAGGCTTCAAAAGAATTTACTTTTAATGGGCTTTCTTTATGTTTTACAATAAGATACATAAGACTATCGTGAAAAACGTCTTGCACATCTTCTTCTTTTCCTTTGTTATCTAAAACAAACGATTTTACTTTAGGAAAAAAAGTTTCATAAATACTCGCAACTACTTTTCTATCATTATGTATTAATCCATTCAAATACTTTTCAGTTTCTTCCATAGATTACTTTGTAGCGTTTTTAAAAAAAATCCTTAAATTAATTTGGGTAATAAATTCTAACTAATACTACTTTAAAGTAAGAGTAACTCTTTTTATTAATTTTTAACACCATAAAGATGAAAAAAATAATTGGTAGTTTTTTAATAGTCATAAGTTTATTGATAGCATCTTGCTCTCATACTGATGATACTATAGAGGAAAACATCGTTACAGGAGCAAACTACAAAGCACAATCTACAGCTGTAAATTCTCCAAAATTTTCTGATAGAGAACTTATTATTCAATATAAAAAAAATACAAGACCTAGTAAAAAAGCGGCATTAAGGCAATACTATCATGTCGTAGACTATGAAGTATGTACGCACTGTGATGGTACTATTGAGAAATGGGATTTTGGCCCTGGAATTGATTTAGAAAATAAATTTGGCTCTGTAAGTTCTGGTAGTGGTGGCGCAGAAAGTATCCAAAATGTAACTATCGAATTTAGTTTTGAAAATGAAGAAGAGATTGCTTCTCTTATAGGAGGATCTGGTTATACAAATGATGCTGATCATATTGCTTCTAGTAATCAAAACGCAGTGATCATAGCTGTTTTAGATTCTGGTATTGATGTTAATTATCCTACTTTTGATTCCAATCCTTTTTTATACAATGCTGCTAGTCATGGTATCTCAGGATTACATTCTGGATGGGATTATGTAAATGAAGATAATACTTGTTATGATGATTATGAACAAGTACACGGTACTGCAGTAAGTACACTTATTTACGAATCACTTAATCACGCTGATATCCCCTACCGAGTATTGCCTGTAAAAATCGCAAATCAGGACGGTGAAGTAAGTATATTTGATATGTTATGTGGTATGATGTTCTCACTACCTAAAGCAAATATTCTTCATATAAGTGCTGGTTGGTATGACGCTGCAGGTGCAAATCCAAACACCACTAGTATTTTTTTAGATATATTATCTCAGTATGAAGATGTACTCGTTGTTACTTCAGCAGGGAATTATTCGAATAACAATGACGATACCATCGCTCATTATCCTTCCAATTTTTCTGCTATGATTTCTAACGTCATTGCTGTTGGCGCTACGAATGAAGAGGTTACAGATGCTGCTTATTTTACAAATTACGGTAGATACACCGTCGATTTTATGTCCAATGGAACTAATCTCCCTTTTGTAAATAGTCTGGAACAACCTGTGCCTATTTCTGGGACTTCCTTCTCAACTCCTTTAGTAACTGCTGTTGCCGCTAAAATACTCTATGATTCTGGTATGAGCTATACTCCATACGAAATCAAACAAGAATTAGATAGTAATGGTATCCCCGTTACCTACGCAAAACAAACCATATATAATAAATATATTATGCCTTTATAGTAAATATACATATAGCATAATTTAGAGGAAAAGTCTTTGATTGATAATCGAAGACTTTTTTTATACTTATTTTTAAGGTAACTAACTCCTAATTATGTACAAACCAATTTATTATTTCTTCGTGTGTTTTGGTGTACTCTGTAATCTCCAAACATACTCTCAAGAAAATTTAAAAGTCACTTTTGATCGTATATATTCTGATAGTCAACAATCCAATGGAGATAAAATTGAAAATATACATCAGTTACTTTCTAAAACAGATACACTCACTGTGACGCCTGAATTAGGGTATGCATATCACAAACTAGGGTTGCTATATAATGCTAAACAAAGCTATGAAAAAGCAATACAAGAAACTTTAAAAGCAATAGAAATAAGAAGTTCCATTAAAGAGATAGATTCTAAAGATTTAAATAATAGTTTATATAATACTTTTATTTATTACAAAGCATTAGGAAAAGATCAAGAAGGACAGATATACTTAGAAAAAATTCTAGAAAATAAAGGTGCCGATAAATTTAATTTTAAAGCCCTTATCGAATTAGCACTACTACAAAGTAATGAAGGTGATTATTTTAAAGCGCTTCAATATTTAGAACCTGTTGTATTATCATTTGACATTTATAAAGATGAAAGGACGTTTATTCTTGGTCATCTATCCTGTATAGAGACGTATAGTAAAATGAGCATGCCTCAAAAGTATTTAGAAAAAGTATCGCTACATAAAGAAAAAATAGAGTCGCTTAAAGACTATGTTTCTTCTAAAGAGATAGCAGATATGCATACAAATTTAGGGACTATTTTTGAGAAAGTAAATGAAAAAGAAAAAGCGATTATTCACTATGAAAAAGCGCTGTCTTTATATATACAAGCTGAGGATTCTAATAATATCGGTACTTTATATACTAATATTGCCGCTATACATTCAAGAAAAAATGAACATGAAAAAGCAAAAAAATACTATGCAAAAGCTTTAGAAATAAATGATGATCCTATCAAAAGAGCTGATGTTTATGACAACCAAGGATTTTATCTCCTAACGGATGATCCCAAGGAAAAGATTCCTTATTATCAAAAAGCTATTTATACAGCTTTGAATCAAGACTATGATTCTACTAATATTAGTCAGTTACCTCCTATAAACTCTTTTAAAGAGTACATATACAAGCCTGATGTACTAGAATATCTCGTCAATAAAGCTAGTGCTTGGTTAGATGCATATCATTTAGAAAAAAATCGCACCTATCTTGAATATGCAAAAGAAACTCTTTACTTAGTAGATGAGTTAGTATCTTTAATTCGACTAGATAGTGACGTAGATCAATCTAAACTTTTTTGGATCAATAGTGGTGTAGACTCTTATATGCTTGCCGTAGAAGCTTGCTATTTATTAAATGAACCAGAAGATGCCTTTTATTTTATGGAAAAAAATAAAGCTTTACTCCTTCTAGAACATTTGGACAAACGCTATACACGACAGAGTCTAGATATCCCTGTCTCTATTTTACAAAAAGAAAAGCACCTTCTTAAAAAGAGAATAGCCATTAAACAACAACTTCAAAAAACAAAAAACAACATTAAACTGCAACAGGAATTTATAGAAGTAGACAACGTATATGTTATGTTTTTGGATTCTATAAAGCGTGAATTCCCAACATACTATACCATAAAAACCGAACCTAAAATTTTATCACTTAAAGAAAGTATAGAAAAACACGTCACAAATGACACCTACCTTATAGAATATATTATCAATACATCCAGTGGATATGGTATCTTCTGTTCTAAGGATATTACTCATTTTTTTAAGATTCAAGAAGTTCCAGAATTACTACAACAAGTCCAATTTCTCAAACGTGAATTAAGCGCTCCATTTACAACAAGAGAAGCGTTTAGCACCTATCAAGATACTTCGTATGTGGTATTCAAAAAACTATTCCCATTTGTAGAAAAAACAGAAGATCTTGAAAAGAAAAAACTAGTTATTATTCCAGACTATGAACTTCATAACCTCCCGTTTTCAGCGCTTACTTTAAGCAATGAAGCAACAAGTTTCAAACTAGATTACCTACTTCATCATACAGAAACAGTGTACTTACATTCTGCTTCTGTTTTTCAACAGATTAACAAAACAGCAAAGACATCAGCTCCTAGGATTACTGGATTTGCGCCAACTAATTTTAAAAATAACAACTTAATAGATTTAAATAAAAGTGAAGAAGAAATGAAAGAACTCGCTTCTTTTTTACCCATGTCATTACAATTAAAGGAAGAGGCTACAAAATCTTCTTTTATTTCAAGTTTAAAAAACACCAGTATTATTCATATAAATTCTCATGCAGGATATAGTACAAATAGTACCCCATGGCTACAATTATATGATGATAAGATTCTTCTAGATGAATTATATGATGTAGTGAATAATACTAATCTTATTATTCTGGATGCCTGCAAAGGCGCACAAGGAGATCAAGAAGCTGGCGAAGGAATTATGAGTTTGTCTCGTGGCTTTTTCTATAGCGGTACTCAAAGCGTCATTGCTTCTCATTGGAATGTAAATGAAACAGCTAATAATGAAATTTTATATACATTTTATAAAGAACTTAAAGAAGGAAAGACTAGATCTAAAGCATTACATACAGCACAAAAGTCTTATATAAACAATCATCAACTAGAGCAAACCTCTCCTTATTTCTGGGCAGCTAACACCCTAACAGGCGATGACACCTCACTAGAATTAGCACCAGATTATTTTTGGCTTAAAATAGTGGGGATTTTGATCCTAATAGGTATTATCGTATTTGCTTTAATATATATCAAAAAAAAGAGGGTATCTACAAACTAGATAACCCCTTCTCTTACTAAACCAAAATTAATACACTACCGATTAACACCAAGAACATCCATTATCTATAAAATCCCAAAAGAAATCAAAGCTATTCCAACCTCCAAATTCATTACCACACCATGAAATTCTACTCATAGTCACACGCCCTCCATCAGATAATTCGCCCTCAAATAAGAAAATAGGCTCGTTTTCATAGGTATGCCATACATATACAATCTCGCCATTAATAAGATGCTCTGCAGCAGCCGTTCCTGTAAATCTCCCTTCTAAGAATCGATATTCTACCAAATCATCTGGAGTTACTCCTAAGTCTTCCATAAAAGCTTCTACTGTAAGACCTCCTCCTACAGGAAAATCTTGTGCATCAATAGCACCATATACAGCGTGCTGATCTAATTCGATCTCTTTAACAGTAATATCTATAAGTGCTTCTCCATGTTCAAGGTTTGTAAAATCCAATACATAATCACCAGCTTTTAACGTAATTTCTTGTACACCTAACCTTCTAGAAACCTCTTCAGTAAGGATGACATCCTCGCTTATACGTACAGATCTTTCTCCTAAACCTCTAGAAAAGGCAACACGTAATTTATCTTCATATCTCTGGTATCCTACAAATCCATTTTGAGGACTAGAATCATTAGCCATCATAGTTTCAAATACCTGACCTGCTGACCCTGTATCATTGCCTGAATCTGAAATATTAGAGAAGATAAGGATATCACCGTCACCATTACTAAAACAGACTCCCCCGCCTGGTCCGCACGTTCTACCATATCTCCAATCCATCACAAATACCCAAGGGGCATATAATGCTCTATTTGAAGACTGTAGATTTGCGGTTTCTAAATTGTTTGAAGCATCATTTGCTTCGTTTTCTGTTTCACACGAAAACAGAAAAAATACTGCTAATACTACTAAAGCTACATTTTTTAACATAATATATTGATTTTCAGACCTACTCTATTTAATAATTCGCTTTTCGGTGACCGCGCTTTATAAACAAGTAGTAGAATAAAAGATTCATTACCCAAAAAATTTATCTATTCCTTAATTTTTTAAATTACTCATTACCAGAAAGATAAACAATACAAGATATATACGCTTTCGCGAAAGCGTTATTTCACAAACAAAAGCCTGAAAATTGAAAATAGACATACGTATTGGAAGTCTTGTTTTTGTATGTCCTGAAAGAAGTTGAATTTTAAAAAATGAGAGAATACGAGTATCTTCCTAATAATTATTATGTTACAACTCAAAAGAAACCATCTCTATCTGAGACGAATCGCCCTGTAGATCTGCCCACGTTACATATACAGTTGTATCCATAATTTCTATTTGAGGAAAACCACTGGCGCGTGCTGCCGAAGTTGTCGTAATCGTAATAGGTGCCTCTTTACGTCCATCTTGATAGACCCGCACGGCTTGCAATACGACCTGATCACCCAAAGGCTCTAACCAACTGACCAACGCGCTTCCATCTTTTAAAAACGCAGTATCCACACGCCCTATCGCCATCCCTGCATCTACACGAACGGGAGTTCCAAAAGTAGCGCCATTATCTTGAGAGAATGTAACTAAAACTCTTGGCATATCTTGAGAAGCCGTAAACCAAGAAACGACAAGATTTTCTTCTTGCGTCGCTATAGCAGGACCATTTACGGGACATCCATTCAATTGCCACTGATCGTTATACACTGCTTTAGGTGTTGTCCAAGAACCATCTACCCATCTCACAATATACGTGTCACGTATTTCTTCTGCACCTTTAGACCGATCTCGATAGACGACTATAGGACCATTGTACGTGATTCCAATAGCGGTGTTACAACAATCACAAACCCTTGAATCTATAACCGTATCTTCTTTAATCGTTCCATCAAGAGTTACAATCGCTGCTCGTAAGGTCATCTGATTATCTTCCTTCTTTTTATTTTTAGTATCGCGTCCGTCGAGCCAACTCACATAAAATCCATCATCATACGGACGCATAGCTACAAAGCCATGCTCAGCGGGGATGCCGTCAGTATTTAAAAGAAAATTAGATTTTACCACTTTATTACCAGCAATAAGATTCAGTTTGATATCATAATCATACGTTCCGTCTGCAGATTTTTGAAGAATATTCGTCAGTACCGTTTCTCCATTCACAGCAAGTGCTGGAAAATCTGCCCAATTGACAAACCAATCTGTACCAGAAGTAATCTCTTTAGGCGTTGACCAATTTTGATCTTTATAGCTTGCATATTTTAGAACTGCTAGTGAATCTTCTTGTTCTACCCAAGTCATGTGCAGCGCTCCATTTTGAGTTACCAATCTTGGTAAATGTGCTTTTCCTTTACTTGGGTTTCCTATATTCTTAAGTAGCGATTCTGATACTATTTCTTGTTTCTCTTCTACTTTAGGAGTTTCTTCTTTTTGTTTGCACGAAAAAGTGAAAGCTAACAAAACTAGTAGCAGAATAACAGATCTCATTTCGCGCATAATTATTAATCGTTACGATTTAGCTCTTGCATGCATAGGTTTGGGTCTTTCTAAAATCTCAAGAGGTACTGCATACAAATCAAAATCTTCCGCTTGTGTGACTTTTACAGTTGTAAAACCACCCGTTTTTAGATAATATTTTGTTGCGTCTATCAACACTTCATTATCTACATCTGGACTATCAAACTCTGTACGACCTACAAAGTAATTTCCTTCTTTTCGATCGACAACTATTTTGAATTCTTGCCCAATTTTTTGTTGATTTAACTCCCAAGAGATTTGCGATTGAATCTCCATAATTTGATTGGCTCGGTCCATTTTTACTTCTTCAGGAACATCATCCTCCAAGTTATACGCATGCGTATTTTCTTCGTGAGAATAGGTAAAGCATCCCAAACGCTCAAAACGTTGGTCTTTTACCCATTGTTTCAGCAGTTGAAAATCTTCTTCAGTTTCTCCGGGATATCCTACGATCAAAGTGGTACGGATGGTCATATTGGGTACGCTTTCGCGAAAGCGGTCTAACAAGGCATTCGTCTTTGCCATTGTGGTTCCTCGTCGCATCGACTTTAAAATGGAATCCGAAATATGCTGTAACGGAATATCAATATAATTACACACTTTGGGTTCACGATTCATTACCTCTAGGACATCCATCGGAAATCCTGTTGGGAATGCATAGTGCAAACGAATCCACTCCACACCTTCTACTTTTACAAGCGCTTCCAAAAGCTCAGCAAGATTACGCTTTTTATAGAGATCTAGTCCGTAATAGGTAAGATCTTGTGCAATAAGAATCAACTCCGAAACGCCTTTTGCTGCTAATTTCTCAGCTTCTGTGACAAGATGCTCTATAGGTTTTGATTTATGTTTTCCACGCATTAAAGGAATGGCACAAAACGAACATGGACTATCGCAACCCTCAGCAATTTTAAGGTATGCATAGTTTTTTGGCGTTGTGGTTATACGTTCTCCAATAAGTTCGTGCTTATAATCTGCTCCCAAAGCTTTTAATAATCCAGGCAATTCTGTCGTACCAAAATACTGGTCTACATCTGGAATTTCTTTTTGTAAATCAGGCTTATAACGCTCAGATAGACATCCTGTTACAAACACTTTATCAACATCCCCTTGCTCCTTTTGTTTTACGTACTCCAAAATCGTATTTACCGATTCTTCTTTGGCATTATCTATAAAACCACAGGTATTAATTACGACAATATTCCCTTCTTCTTCATGAACAACTTCTTTACCATTAGCTTTCAATTGTCCCATCAGCACTTCACTGTCATACACGTTCTTAGAACATCCAAGAGTAACTACATTGATCTTATTCTTTTTCAGGGTTTTTGTTCTCATACCTCTATTTTATTCGGGGTGCAAAGATACGTTTTAAAAAATAGTCGCGATACAGAAAGTAAAAAAACAACAATGTAGGGAATCTATGCTTTTTTATATCTTATGGAACCACATCTAAATTAGAAAATCGAAGTCGTATAAATAGAAAAAGGCTTTACAAATCTGCAAAGCCTTTTCTATTTTATCTAAACGTGCATTTTACTTGAAGAAAGAATCTACAAATTCTATTTTATTAAAGACTTGTAGATCTTCTATCCCTTCACCTACGCCTATATATTTTACAGGGATTTGAAATTGATCTGAGATACCAATCACAACTCCACCTTTGGCAGTACCATCCAGCTTTGTCACGGCAAGGGAGGTAACTTCTGTAGCAGCGGTAAATTGTTTGGCTTGTTCAAAAGCATTCTGCCCTGTAGAGCCATCCAAAACTAATAATACCTCATGTGGCGCATCTCCTATCACTTTTTGCATCACACGTTTTACTTTGGTCAACTCATTCATTAAGTTGACTTTATTATGTAAACGTCCCGCAGTATCTATAATGATCACATCTGCGTCTTGATTGACACCACTTTCTAACGCATCAAACGCAACTGAGGCAGGATCACTTCCCATTTGTTGTTTTACAATCGGAACATCTACTCTATCTGCCCATACTTGTAATTGATCTATGGCTGCTGCTCTAAATGTATCTCCAGCGCCTAACACCACTTTCTTTCCTTGTTTTTTGAACTGATACGCAAGTTTACCAATAGTCGTCGTCTTCCCTACCCCATTCACTCCTACCACCATAATCACGTGTGGTCTGGTACCTTCAGGGAGTTCAAAATCGGTAGCGTTTCCTGTATTAGTCTCACTTAATAAGCCTGCAATTTCTTCTCGAAGTATTTTATTAAGCTCATCGGTTCCTAAATATTTGTCTTTAGCGACACGGGCTTCTATGCGCCCTATAACCTTAAGTGTTGTTTTGACACCTACATCACTTGTGACCAATACTTCTTCAAGATTATCTAAGACATCATCATCTACCTTCGATTTTCCAGCAACGGCTTTACTCATTTTATCAAAGAAACTTGTCTTTGATTTTTCGAGTCCTTTATCTAAGGTTTCTTTTTTTTCTTTCGAAAATATTTTTTTGAAAAAACTCATGTTTGATTTTTGGTTGTAGTGTCAAAAATAATGCCTTTTACTGAGAATGCAATTATGTCAGGTGTGGATCTGTTTTTAACTTTTTATGGTTTGCAAATTAGAGGGTTACTTTATACGCTTTCGCGAAAGCGTGTACACCTTATGTATCTTTTTAAATCACTATCTAAAATATTAGACACATCTTAAATCTCGCTGAAGAAGTGAGATACATTGAAAGAGCCGTTTTAATAATAAAACCCGCTATACATGACATATAGCGGGTTTTGTATTTCAAATAGAAAATATTAGGCTTCTTCTAAAACTTCTTCTTTATTTTCTTCTTTTAATCCTTTTTTCTGAACGGTATCAAACATCACTGGTGTTGCGATAAATAGTGATGAGTAGGTTCCTACAAGTACCCCTACTATTAATGCAAACATTAATCCTCTAATAGAATCTGCTCCTAAGAAGAAGATGGCTAATAACACGATTAATGTCGTTACAGAGGTATTTAACGTACGACTTAATGTACTGTTTAATGCTTGATTGATCAATTTACCAAATCCGCGTGTTGATCCGTGCTCCTTGATATACTCACGAATACGGTCAAATACAACCACGGTATCATTCAGAGAATATCCAATCACGGTCAGAATAGCCGCAATAAAGTTTTGATCTACCTCCATATCAAATGGCATAATGTTTTTGAAGATCGCAAAGATTCCCAATACAATTAATACATCATGGAATACCGCTGCAACCGCTCCTAAAGAGAATTGCCATCTACGGAAACGTAATAAGATATATAAGAATACCACAATGAGAGATCCGATAATCGCTAACAAAGCGCCTCTCTTAATATCATCTGCAATGGTAGGTCCTACTTTGTTATAACTCATCTTTCCAATTTCCTTTCCATCATACGATCTGCTAAAGTCTTCAAAACTTAAGTCGCTTGGCAGATAGTTACTAAGAGACGTATATAATTTTCTTTCTACAGCCTCATCTACTTCTAGACCTGTTTCTTGAATTCTATACTTCGTTGTGATTTTTAATTGATTGTCTGCTCCATACGTTTTTACGATAGCACTTCCAAATACATCTTCACTAGATAAAAGATCTCCTACTTCTGAAGAGTTGATTGCTTTTTCAAAACGAACAGTATATGAACGTCCTCCTACAAAGTCAACCCCAGCATTTAATCCGCCAGTTACTAAAGAGAAAATACCAATACCTATTAATACCAATGAGATTGCATAAGCGATCTTACGTTTCCCTAAGAAATCGACTTTATTATTTACAAATAAGTTCTTTGTGATTCCTGTTGAAAATGCTAATGATTTTCCATTCTTTCCATATCCATCTATAAAGAGTCTGGTGATGAAAATCGCACAGAATAAAGAGGTTGCAATACCTATCATTAAGGTAACAGCAAATCCTTTTACAGGTCCTGTTCCAAATAAGAATAATATCAATGCCGTTAAGAAGGTTGTAATGTTTGCATCAAGAATTGAGGATAATGCATTATTAAATCCATCTTTAATCGCATCTTTTTGAGATTTCCCTTTACGCAACTCTTCTTTGATACGTTCAAAAATAAGTACATTGGCATCTACCGCCATACCTATGGTTAATACAATACCTGCAATACCAGGAAGGGTTAATACCGCTTCAAAACTCACTAATACTCCAAAAATGAATAAAATATTCACCACAAGTGCAACATCTGAGTATAGTCCTGCTCTACCGTAGTAGAATACCATCCATACTAATACAAAAAGAAGTGCGATAATAAACGAAATCACACCACTATTAATTGCTTCTTTACCTAAAGTAGCTCCAATTTCTTCTGCTTCGATCACATCTGCAGAAGCAGGAAGTTTACCAGCGTTTAAAACTGTAGCAAGATCTTGTGCAGATTGTACAGTAAAGTTTCCAGAAATCTCTGTGCTTCCTCCTTTAATTTCTTGTCTTGCGGTTGCCGCAGATTGTACGGTATTATCAAGTACAATGGCGATTGCATTTCTTTTTTGTGCTACGGTACGTGTTAATTTTGACCACTGACTTACCCCTTGACCTTCAAAATCAAGACCTACAGAAGGCTGTTGGGTTTGTGTAAACTGTTGACGTGCATCATTTACAACGTCTCCACTCATATAAGGCTCACCAGAACGATTAGATTCTAATGCGTATAAAGGCACTCTTTCGATAGTTTCATCCCCATCACCTATCTGAACCGTTTCTGCATCTCCCCAAGCAAATTTTGCAAAACGTAAATTTGCTGGACGTAAACGTACAATAGACGGCGTTCTTAAATATCCATTAATCGTTGCAGTATCTTTCACAGCGGCATATCCTACAGTAGGTACTTCTCTATACTGAAATGCTGTTGCATTGGGTGTGAATATCTCAAGAAGAGGATTATTTTGCGCTACATCCTCATCTTCGTCACCTTCGGCGTCTTTTAATAAGTCATCTACAACACTATCTACATTTGTAGAATCTTGTACTACTTCAGTTTCTTCTTTTTCATCCTTTTTGATCGTTGCTGCTAATGTCTGATCTACCAATCCTAAATAATTGATGACATCTCCTGCATAATGCGTTTCATAAAACTCTAATTGCGCTTTTGCAGATAAGAAACGTACAGCTCTCTGAATATCTTTTGCACCAGGAAGTTCTACTAGAATACGTCCATTATCTCCAAGGTTTTGGATGTTAGGTTGTGTTACCCCAAACTTATCAATACGATTACGTAAAGTCTCAAAAGCAGATTGAATTGTTTCTTTAATCTCTCCTCTAAGTACAACAGCTACTTCGTCATTACTCATGTTAGGATCAATCTTATCTCCTAATATGACGTTAGAAAATATATCTGGAGACGCTAATTTTACATCTCCACCCTGATCTTCAAAAGCGGTTAAGAAATCTTCAAAATAGGTGTTTTGACTATTCTTCTGTGCTTCATCTGCTGCATCTAGTGCTGCAATAAACGCAGGATCTCTTTTTCCATTGGCAAGACCTCCCAAAATATCTCTTACAGAAATTTGAAGGATTACGTTAATCCCCCCTTTAAGGTCAAGTCCTTTATTTAATTCTTTTTCTTTAGCTTCATCATAGGTGATTCCAACATAAATTGGTTTATTCCCTACGCTATCTAGATAGATGCGTTCATAGACATCTCTTTGATCTGCATCATCTCCTGCTTTACTAATTGCAAATTCCTTTGCTGCTGTCTCTGTTTTATTTGTTAAATATGTAAATGAGAGTTGGTAAATACATACCAAACCAAATACAATAGCAAATATTCGAATGAGTCCTTTATTTTGCATTTTTGTGTTTTTTGTCATCAATATTGATACTAAAAGACGTCTAGTATCATTTGATCGTTATATTATTGATATTTTATTGTTGGTTTTCAACCTTAAAAAAGATACAATTCTAACGTGTTACCACTTCACATTCTTTTTTATGATTAAACGGAGTTCATAAGTGATGAAACGTATGTCAATACATACGGTAAGTTTAAAATCACTTATATCGAGAGTTTCATTACGTTGTCGGGCCAGCCCTCACTTCAGGTATATTATAAGATGCGTCATCTATTGCGATGGCAATATTCCTGTGTACTATGTATGCTAATTTTTCAGTTTTATTTTTTTCCTCGTTACGTTGCTTACTAATAGAAGCATAGGTGTCTGGAGTAAAAAAACGAATGATTTCTGATTTTAATTCTACGATATTTCCACTAGAACCTGCTATATCAATATTCTCTTGAATTTCATAAACATCAAGTTGATACGGTTTTCTATCTTCTTTTGAAGGTAATCTAGTATTCTCTTTATCAAAATCATAAGAAGTATGACTTATTGCGAGATCTATGTCTTCTAAAAATATTTTTTTTACTTCACTAACGTCAATATCACTGTAATAGGTGATTTTTAATGTGCCGTTTCCAGATTCTTGTATTTGTATATTGTCGACCTCTAACGCTTCAAGCTGACTCTTAATCTGAGTGATTGCATCTTGAGTTTCATCAAGTGTCACTTCAAGATCTGCAAACTGAAGAACAATTTCCTGATTAGGCACAGAAACTTGCTCCAAGCTTATACCAACGATAGCTAGGGCAAAAATCAAAGCACTTACGTACCATTTGTTTCTCATGCGCCAAAAATAAAGATTGTGTTTTGCAGTATAGACGTTTCGGTCATTTTTACAAAACGTGCAAATATAGGATTTCAATTACGATTAGCCAATATTTTTTATACTCCTAGAATTGATTTTTCTGACTTAGGAGTTATTTTTCTAACAAAAAAAGGAAGATCATTTTTCAACGACCTCCCTTTTTAAATTTATGTGTTGCTTTATACGCTTTCGCGAAAGCGTATCCATTCTTATTTTTATGCGTCTAGAAGTGCATTGGTTTTCTTCACCCCTTCTGCGCTTTCTGCTAAATGTGCTTTTTCTGCATCACTTAAATTGATTTCTACAATTTTATCAATCCCATTACTTCCTAAAATAACAGGTACGCCAATACAAAGATCTGAAAGTCCGTACTCTCCATCTAATAATACAGAGCAAGGGAATATTTTCTTTTGATCACAAGCGATGGCTTGCACCAATCCTGAAACAGCAGCTCCTGGTGCATACCAAGCAGATGTTCCTAAGAGTTTTGTTAACGTTGCTCCTCCAACTTTGGTATCTTCCAATACTTGTTGTAAACGTGCTTCACTTATATATTCTGAAACAGGTACGCTGTTACGTGTAGCAAGACGAGTTAAAGGTACCATTCCTGTATCAGAATGTCCTCCGATTACCATGCCATCTACATCAGAAATAGGCGCTCCTAAAGCTTCTGCTAGACGGTATTTGAAACGCGCACTATCCAATGCGCCTCCCATACCAATGATACGGTTTTTAGGAAGTCCCGTTACTTTATGTGCTAGGTACGTCATTGTATCCATAGGATTGGACACTACAATTAAAATGACATTTGGAGAATGTTCTACAAGACTACTCGCAACAGATTTTACAATCCCTGCATTGATCCCTATAAGTTCTTCACGTGTCATTCCTGGCTTACGAGGTATCCCAGACGTAATTACCGCAATATCACTGCCTGCAGTTTTACTATAATCACTAGTAGATCCAGTGATTTTTGTGTCAAAACCATTGAGAGAAGCTGTTTGCATTAAATCCATGGCTTTGCCTTCGGCATACCCTTCTTTAATGTCTAATAATACAACCTCACTTGCAAAATTCTTAATAGCGATATATTCGGCACAACTTGCTCCTACGGCTCCTGCACCTACTACGGTAACTTTCATAAATTATTTTTTTTGGATTTGTTATTGTTTTTTTACTCGTTGCAAAATACGATTTCTTTAACATTTAATTCCTAAGGAAGGGTTAAAAGAAGCGGATGCTACTTCTCACCATCCAGCCTACTATTTACAAATAGTTATTGAAAACCTAAAGAAGTACCTTATTTTACAAAAGCAGTATGCTTGTCTATATATTTAAAATAATAGACAAGCACTTATTTATTTTGTAACGAACGTGTTATGCATCAATATTTGCATATTTTGCATTTTTCTCTATAAATTCACGACGAGGCGGCACCTCATCGCCCATTAGCATAGAGAAGATACGATCTGCTTCAGTACCATTGTCAATCGCTACTTGTCTTAGTGTTCTAAACTCAGGATTCATCGTGGTGTCCCATAACTGCTCTGCATTCATCTCTCCAAGACCTTTATAACGTTGTATAGACACCCCTTGATTTCCATAGCTATCAGCTATTTGATCACGTTGTGCATCATCCCATGCATATTGCTTTTTCTGACCTTTCTTCACAAGATATAAGGGAGGTGTTGCTATATATACATATCCGTTTTCTACAAGTTCCCGCATATAACGGAAGAAGAACGTTAAAATCAGCGTAGAAATGTGACTACCATCGACATCGGCATCACACATAATCACTACTTTATGATAACGTAATTTTGAAAGGTTCAACGCTTTACTGTCTTCTTCTGTCCCTATACTAACGCCAAGCGCCGTAAAGATGTTTCTGATCTCTTCGTTTTCAAAAACTTTGTGTTGCATCGCTTTTTCTACATTCAAGATCTTACCGCGTAATGGTAAAATAGCTTGAAACTCACGATCACGACCTTGCTTTGCCGTTCCTCCTGCAGAATCTCCCTCGACAAGAAATACTTCACATAATGATGGATCCGTTTCAGAACAATCAGATAATTTCCCAGGAAGACCTCCGATACTCATCACGGTCTTACGTTGTACCATCTCACGTGCTTTCTTAGCAGCGTGACGTGCTTGTGCAGCAAGGATTACTTTCTGAACAATGATTTTTGCATCGTTAGGATTCTCTTCCATGTAAATCTCAATCATCTCTGCAACTGCTTGCGAGACAGCCGAGGTGACTTCACGGTTTCCTAATTTTGTTTTGGTTTGTCCTTCAAATTGAGGCTCCCCTACTTTTACAGAGATAATAGCAGTTAATCCTTCACGGAAATCATCTCCCGCAATATCAAACTTTAGCTTATCAAGCATTCCAGAGTTATCTGCAAACTTCTTAAGTGATCCTGTTAATCCTCTACGAAATCCAGCTAAATGCGTTCCTCCTTCATGCGTATTGATATTATTTACATACGAGTGTAAGTTTTCTGAATAGCTATCATTATAAATCATCGCCACTTCTACAGGAATTCCGTTTTTCTCACCTTCCATAGAGATCACATCTCCTATGATCGCATGACGAGTGCCGTCTAAGAAACGTACAAACTCAGCAAGACCTATTTCACTTTTGAAGGTCTCTGTTTCATACGTACCATCGTCATTTGGTTGACGTTTATCTACAAGCGTGATGGTAAGCCCTTTATTTAAATAGGAAAGCTCTCTCAAACGAGAAGCAAGCGTATCATAATTGTACTCTATTGTTTGTTGGAAAATACTACGATCGGGAAGGAAAGTAACTTCTGTACCTGTAAAGTCAGTTTCTCCAATGGCTTTTACAGGATACATCGCTTTTCCGCGTTCATACTCTTGCTCCCATATTTTACCATTACGGTATACCGTTGCTCTCAAATGATCTGAGAGTGCATTTACACAAGAAACCCCAACTCCGTGAAGTCCTCCAGAAACTTTATACGAATCTTTATCAAACTTACCACCAGCACCTATTTTAGTCATGACTACCTCAAGGGCAGAAACACCTTCTTTTTTATGTAAATCTACAGGAATCCCACGACCGTTGTCACGCGTGGTAATAGAATTATTTTCATTGATAGTCACATTGATCGTATCACAGTGTCCTGCCATCGCTTCATCAATAGAGTTATCAACAACTTCATATACTAAATGATGTAATCCTCTTACGCCTACATCACCGATATACATCGATGGTCGCATGCGTACATGCTCCATCCCTTCAAGGGCTTGAATACTATCTGCTGAATACTGATTTTTGTTAGCGTCTTCGCTCATAAATATCTTCTTAAATTGTCTTAAAAATCGAATGTTAACAAATATAGAAAAAGGGTGTCTCGTATAGGCTAAAAATAGCACTAAAAGCCTTGAAGTTATCAACAATTTGTGAAAAACAAAAAACGCGATAAGCCCAGTATTTATGCGCTTTCGCGAAAGCGTACTTACTCAAAATCGAATTTATTTACAAAAGAGGTGAAATGAAGCAAAAAACGCCGACATATTGCCAGCGTTTTTAACTCTTAAAAGACTTGTGTTTTAGTAGGCATCATCGTGCACCATTGCCACGGCTCTCCCCGAAGGATCATTCATATTTTTAAACGCTTCATCCCACTCTAAAGCTATAGGGGTACTACATGCTACAGAAGGCACCGAAGGCACACATAAAGCAGCAGCATCACTTGGAAAATGCTCTTCAAAAATAGAACGGTAATGAAACTCTTCTTTATTTTGTGGTGTATGGATGGGGAAACGATGGTGTGCGTTTTCCATTTGGAGATCGCTCACAGCGGTTTCTACTACTTCTTTAAGTGTATCTATCCAACTGTAGCCTACACCGTCTGAAAATTGTTCTTTTTGCCTCCAAGCAACGCTTTCTGGTAGATATTTTTCAAATGCTTTACGCAATACCCATTTTTCCATCCCACGACGTTCTTTGGTAATCATCTTATCTTGTGGATTTAAACGCATCGCTACATCCATAAATTCTTTGTCTAAAAACGGTACACGTCCTTCTATTCCCCATGCCGCGAGTGATTTGTTAGCACGTAAACAATCATACATGTGCAATTTATCTAATTTACGTACAGTTTCTTCATGGAATTCTTTTGCGTTTGGTGCTTTATGGAAATATAGATAGCCTCCAAAAATCTCATCGGCGCCTTCACCAGAAAGCACCATTTTTACCCCCATAGATTTGATCACTCTTGCCATTAAATACATAGGAGTACTAGCTCTTATGGTCGTAATATCATAGGTTTCTAAATGATAAATCACATCACGTATCGCATCTAGTCCTTCTTGAATTGTAAATTGTATAGGATGATGTACTGTCCCAATATGATCTGCCACAATTTGAGCGGCAGCAAGATCTGGAGATCCTTCTAATCCAATACTAAACGAGTGCAATTGTGGCCACCAAGCATCTTGCTCATCACCAGACTCTATTCGTTTTTCTGAATATAATTTTGCAATAGCACTTGTTATAGAAGAGTCGAGTCCGCCAGATAGTAAAACTCCGTAAGGCACATCACTCATTAATTGGCGCTTTACAGAAGCTGCTAGTGCATCGTGCAACTCTTCAATGCTGGTCTCATTATCTTTTACAGCATCGTATTCCATCCAATCTCTTTTGTACCATTGTACCAACTCTCCGTCAGTACTAGAAAGATAATGCCCTGGAGGAAATAATTCTATTTTGGAACAAACACCTTCTAATGCTTTTAACTCGGATGCAACATAAAAAGTCCCATGTGCGTCCCAGCCCATGTACAACGGGATAATTCCCATGTGATCACGCGCAATAAGATAACTATCCTTTTTGGTGTCATACAACGCAAAACCAAAAATACCGTTAAGATCGTCTAGAAAATCAACACCTTTTTCTTGGTATAATGCTAAGATAACCTCACAATCAGATTGGGTTTGAAAAGCATAATCTGTCTTGAGTGTTTTCTTTAATTCTTTATGGTTATAAATTTCCCCATTAGCCGCTAGAATTAAAGTTTCAGAAGCATCTACTAAAGGTTGTTTTCCTGAAGCTGGATCAACAATAGCTAAACGCTCATGAGAGAAAATCATTTTTTCTGTAGCATAAATACCACTCCAGTCTGGTCCTCTATGACGAATTTTTTTCGACATTTCTAATAATTGAGGACGCAAGATTGTCATATCTTGTTTTAATTCGAAGGCGCATATAATTCCACACATAGCTAATATTTTTTAATTTTTTATAATAATTTATAGTTCAAATATCTAATTATGGTTTCATTAACAAAATCCATAACGCATATTTAATTACAATATGAAACAAAAAACAACACTATAAGTTCAATGCATAAGGTATACGCTTTCGCGAAAGCGTATTTAGAAAAATTTTGAAAGTTTTTATCTGATGCTACGACTTATTTTATTGTGTTCTGCTTTTTGTTTGATACAAACATATATTGAAATCACACTTTAAAACAAGTAAAGGCTATGTGTTTTCTGGAAAAGACACCCGCATTTCGCGGAAAACAGACATCAACAGTGCTAGTCAATTAGTTGATGGAATAAATCTTAAGCTTTATTTAACAGCCTAGAATTAGAACCCACAGTATCTTTAAACCAAAATCAAATATACCATGAAAAAATTATTTACACTTGCTCTTGTCGTAATGGCTTTTATAGCTACTCCAACTGCAAATGCTCAAGAATTTGAAGGTCTTCAAAAAAGCCCAACAGATATTGCTTATGCAAAAACAGATCGTCGTGCAAAACCGACTATCAAAGTAATTTACAGTCGCCCACAGAAAAAAGATCGCGAACTTTTTGGAAAATTAGTTCCTTATGGAAAAGTATGGCGTACGGGGGCAGATGAAGCTACCGAGATCAAATTATTTAAAGATTATAAGTTTGGTAACAAAACCATAAAAGCAGGAACGTATTCTTTATTCACCATTCCTGGAGAAAAAGAATGGACGATTATTCTAAATTCAGATCTTGATGATTGGGGTTCTTATGCGTACAATGAAAGTAATGATGTTGCCCGTATAAAAGTGCCTGTATCAAGCGGAAAAGATGTTGAATCTTTCTCTATAGGTTTTAAAGGCGTTGATGCTGGATACCACCTTGTCATGGGATGGGGAACAACACGTGTTGAAGTACCTTTCTACAACTAAAAAACTTATTTTTAGTATAAAAAAATGCCTTCCCAATGGGAAGGCATTTTTTTGTTATGTAGTACTTAATTACTGAGGTAAAAGCAATCTTGCGATTCTTGCTTCCCACTTTTTTTCTTCTTCTGTATTGATAGAGTGATTGGTTTCTTTATCAAAGGTTTTTTGCATCGCGCGACGCTCTTCTTCTACTTGTCCATACAATGCTTTTACTTCTGCTTTAGAATTGGATGTAAAAGGATAAGATTGAATACGTCCGTTCAATAGACGCGCATGAATTTCTGTAATATCAAAATGGGTTTGTTCATGTTTCAATAAACTTGCTGTGGTATCTTTAGCTATATACCAAGAATACTCAGGATAAAAATGCGCGATCACGTGGGTTCTTTTTTTATCTAATACTCCATTGCTTGCTATTACATACGACTGACTCATACCACTACCAGTACTCGCTACAAAATTACCTTTTCCATTAGGACTTCCTTTAAAATCTGCCCAAGACAACATTGTGTTAGATTGCCAAGCAATACGATCAGGAACTACCGTAAATGAAGATAGTATTACTAAAGCAATTAAGAGTCCTTTAAATTTCTGTATCATCATGTCAGGTCTTTTGTTTTTTCTTACGGGCAGCTGGAAAAAGCACGTTATTTAAAATTAAACGATAGCCCGGAGAGTTAGGGTGTAATTCTAATTCTGTTTTAGGATCCCCTACACGATGACGGTAATCTTCAGGGTCATGCCCTCCGTAAAATGTAAAAAAACCTTTTCCTTTAATACCGTGTATGTATCGCGCTTCCCCGTTCGTCAGATTCTCTCCCATAATCAGCACGTTTGACTTAATCAAGTTAGAATCATACGAGGTAGTTTGCCCCATAAATCCTTTGACTAACGCTGTGTGATTTTGACAAAGCATTGTTGGGATGGGATCCCACTTGGCACTATAATCTTTCAACGTAAAATAATCGGTTTCAAAAGGGATCCCGCGTTTACGTGTCATATCAATAGATGAAAACTCGTATACGGTAGGAGAACGTTCTAGAGTAAAATTTTTAAAGGCAAAGGTTTTACCAAAATCAATTTTAGATTGGTAATCGGCATCTGAGGCATCCCCATCAAACATCGGTTCACAGATGTCAACACCTTCGGCGGCAAGCGCAATATCAAAACTATCGGTAGCACTACACATGGCAAACATAAAACCTCCTCCTACTACATAGTCACGTATTTTTAAAGAAACATCTCTTTTTTCTTCAGAGACTTAATCATAGCCTAATTTTGTAGCTAAGTTCTCAGCCGTTTTCTTTTCTTCTATATACCAAGGTGCTGCTCGGTAGGCACCATAAAACTTCCCGTATTGTCCTGTAAAGTCTTCGTGATGCAAGTGTAACCAATCATATAAAATCAATTGATCGCTTAGTACTTCTTCATCATAAATTGTTTCATACGGAATCTCAGCATACGTCAATACCATGGTTACGGCATCATCCCAAGGCACTTTACTATCGGGTGTATATACCGCAATTTTAGGTGCTTTTTCGAGAACGACGGCTTCCATATTTTGAGAAGGGCTACTAATCATCGTTAAGAGTTCTTCGGTACTTCCGTCAGATAATACTTCATAAGAAACTCCACGGATGGTGCATTCTCTTCGGATGTCCTCTGTGTCGGGTACTAAAAAGGAACCGCCTCTATAGTTGAGTAACCATTTTACTTTGATTTGTTGGTCTAAAGCCCAATAAGTGATTCCATAGGCTTTTAAGTGTTCTCGTTGACCGTCTACATCCATGGGTAATAAAATATAGGACGCTTGCGCGAAAGCATATGTAAATAAAAATATAACTAAAAATAAAATTTTCTTCATAAAAATCTAACGTTCAAAAAACATACCATATTGATGTACTAATTTACAAATAAGTTCCTACCTTATACTGTAAACGCAACCTTTTATCATTTATTTGGTCTAGTATATAGAACTCTTACAATATGTGTAAATCAATAGGTATAACCCTACTCCTCTTTTTAAATTCCTTTGTTGTAGACGCCCAGAGTGTAGAATTACTTGAAAATACTTGGTATGCAGAAATAATGGCTCCCTTTGTAGACGATCCTCCAAATTCTCAAATCTTTATTTGTCCTGAAAATTTTAATGCTATTGCTCAATTTTCTGAAGATATGCTTGTCATTACACATCCACAATGCGAAGTAGGATTTAGCGCTGAGATAGAATATCTAGAGGGAGATTCTTTCGACTTACTATCCCCATTTACTATTGATGAAAACACATGTGAAATCTCAGAGTTTGCTGAATTTATAGAAGTACATTTTAATTTCTATTTTAATGATGACATAGCTCGGAATACCTTTTTTTATTTAATCATTGAACGAGCAGATGGCTCTTTAGAATTAGCGATAGTTAATGAAAACGCTAGCTTTGATAGTATTGTTTATAATAATTCAGCTAATCTAAGTGTAGAAGAATCTTTAAGGAACACCATAAGAATTTCCTATACTAACAACACGGAGTCACTAGCTATTTTTAACTTAGAAGAACCTGCCCAGTTTTCGGTTTACAATACACTCGGTCAAAAACAAAAAGAGGTTTCTATCACTCATAATAACGAATCCTTACTCTTAGATAGCCTAGACAAAGGAGTCTATATAGCAATTCTAAAGAATGACAAAGGCATTCAAAAAACCTTTAATTTTTTAAAATACTAGAAAATGTGATTTTCTAAAAAGGAACCCCATCATCTTCGCCACCAAAGGCTTGGTCGGGTGAAGGGAGACTATCTGTTTTAAACGTATCATCATTTGCAGCGGCGTTCATACTACTATGAAACTCATAAGGCGTACTAAAGTCATCTAGGTTATCAAACTTACCAAGATGCCCAATAAACTTCAGTCGGATGTTATCCAATCCCCCATTACGGTGTTTAGCAACAATAAACTCTCCCTGTCCTTCGGTTGGGCTGCGTTCTTCATCATCCCACTCTTCGATTTTATAGTACTCAGGACGGTAAATAAAAGATACAATATCAGCATCCTGCTCAATCGCCCCAGATTCACGAAGGTCAGATAGGAGTGGTCGTTTACTTCCTCCACGAGTTTCTACCGCACGTGATAATTGAGAAAGTGCAATTACAGGAATCGATAGTTCTTTTGCTAATGCTTTTAGGTTACGAGAAATCATCGAGATTTCTTGTTCACGATTTCCGCCTCCTTTTTGTGACGATCCTCCTGTCATTAATTGCAGGTAATCAATCATAATAATCTTAATCCCAAATTGAGAAGCAAGACGTCTCGCCTTTGCTCTTAAATCAAAAATAGAAAGGGATGGCGTATCATCAATGTATAAGGGTGCTTTTTCTAAGCTTTTTACTTTTACGTTTAATTGTTCCCACTCATGTTTTTCTAACTTCCCGGTACGTAACTTCTCTGAAGAAAGTCCTGTTTCTGAGGAGATCAAACGAGTAATTAACTGTACGGAAGACATTTCTAGAGAGAAGAAAGCCACAGGTATATTATTATCTACCGCCATATTACGCGCCATAGTTAGCGTCATTGCAGTTTTACCCATACCTGGACGTGCTGCCACAATAATTAAATCACTTGGTTGCCATCCAGAGGTAAGTGCGTCTACTTTTGTAAATCCAGTCGGAATCCCTGACATTCCTTCTTTGTTAGACATTTCTTCAATCTTCTTCTTGGCTTGAATCACCAAGTTTTGCGCAGACTCACTACTTCGTTTTACGTTTCCTTGTGTAACTTCGTAAAGTTTAGATTCTGCGGTATCTAATAAATCAAAAACATCGGTGGTATCGTCATACGCCTCTTCGATAATTTCATTCGAAATTTTAATTAATGAACGCTGAATATATTTCTGTAAGATAATACGAGCGTGATACTCAATATGTGCCGAAGAAGCTACTTTTTGCGTAAGCTGAATTAAATAATAATCACCTCCTACAGCTTCCAACTTTGCCATTTTCTTTAATTGCTCAGAAACCGTTAATAAGTCAACGGGTTGCCCTTCTTCAAAGAGAATTCTAATGGCTTCAAAGATGTGTTTATGCTGATCTTTATAAAAAACATCTGGAGAGAGGATATCAATTACCTCATCAACTCCTTTTTTATCAATCATTAAAGCACCAAGCACAACTATTTCTAAATCAAGTGCTTGTGGTGGTATTTTTCCTTTTTCCAAAGAAATTACTTGTCCTGAGGATATGTTATATGCTGGAGTGGGCTTGATTTTTTCCATGGTTACGAATGTAGTCAAATTGTGATGCTAATGAAACCCATCTTGCTAGGTGAATCTTAACACCTCATCAACAATTCAACTGTTAATAACTCTTATTTATTGTTAATAGTCATAAAAAAATCCGAAACTCAAATAGGTTCGGATTTGGTAGTAAGTGAAAAAATGGGGACTAACCTTTAAAGACGCCCATTTCTAAATATTTCTTCATCCGCTCATTCATCAATTCTTCTGGTGATAAGTTTTTCAATTCATTAAAAGATGCTTCAATCGCTCCTCTTACGGTTACAAAAGTTTCTTCTCTATTTGCGTGTGCGCCTCCAAGAGGTTCTTTAACAATCTCATCTATCACTTTAAGTTTCAGACTGTCTTTTGCTGTTAGTTTTAAAGCTTCTGCAGCAATTTCCTTTTGATCCCAACTTCTCCATAAGATCGAAGAACAATTTTCTGGAGAGATCACAGAGTACCATGCATTTTCTAGCATTAATACTTTATTACCTACGCCTATTCCTAAGGCTCCTCCACTGGCGCCTTCTCCTATAATCAAAACGATAATAGGCACCTTGAGACGTGTCATTTCTAGGATATTACGTGCAATAGCTTCTCCTTGTCCGCGCTCTTCTGCTTCCAATCCTGGATACGCACCTGGAGTATCTATAATCGTCACTACGGGTACCTTAAATTTTTCTGCACTCTTCATAAGACGAAGTGCCTTACGATAGCCTTCTGGATTTGCCATCCCAAAGTTGCGATATTGACGCGTTTTTGTATTGTATCCTTTTTGCTGTCCTATAAACATATAACTCTGATCACCGATCTTTCCTAGACCTCCAATCATTGCTTTATCATCTTTTACATTACGATCTCCGTGAAGTTCAAGAAAGGTGTCTCCACAAAGCGCCTTAATATAATCTAACGTATATGGGCGGTTAGGATGTCTTGACAATTGCACACGTTGCCATGCGGTCAAGTTTTTATAAATATCTTTTTTAGTTTGCTCGAGCTTTTTTTCGATCTTCTTACAGGTCTGACTTACGTCTACATCACTTTCAGTTCCTATAATAGCACATTTTTCTAATTGCTCTTCTAGCTCTTTAATGGGTAATTCGAAATCTAAATATTCCATTTTCAGTTTGTTACCTTTTACGATCCCTCGTAATGGTTTGTTTGGTTTATAATACAAATATAATAGTTTCTACTTGACTATGCCTTTTTTTGAACGTAAACGGTTTCTATTTTTCAGAATCCCATTTGCAATGACCACAAGTAAGATCACCACTGCTCCGTAATAAAATTCTGTCTTCATTTGTTCTTTATCGCCTAGTACCATAAATGCTAGTAAAATTCCGTAAACTGGTTCTAAGTTTATCGTCAACATAATGGTGTACGGACTGAGGTGTCTCATTACTTTGACGGAAGCAATAAACGCATACGCTGTACAGATAGAGGCAAGAATCAATAGATAAATCCAATCTGTGTATGGCAACGTAAAAAAGTCTTGGGTAAAGAAGGAGTCCGCTTTCGCGAAAGCTAAATATCCCGTAATAAAAAGGGTGCCAATAAGCAGTTCGTAAAACGAGATTTTGGTAGGATTATGATCATGCACAAACTTGCCATTGACCAACGTAAAGACAGCCGAAAGAAACGCCGAAAATAAGGCAAGTCCAATTCCTAATCTATATTCTGGTTGTACCTCAAAAATGAGATATAATGCGCCTATCACAATAGCTCCAAAGAGCAGCTCATACCAAATCAGCTTCCGTTTATAAAAAATAGGTTCTAAAATGGCTGTAAAAAAAGCACCCGTACTCATCATCGCTAGTGTGATTGAAACGTTTGACACTTTGATAGCCCCAAAAAATGTAAGCCAATGCACGGCGATGATAATGCCTGCGATGGAAAAGGAAAGGAAGGCTTTTCGCGAAAGCGAAATATCTATTTTTTTCCACTTGATATATGCATATATAAATAGAGAAGCAATGCCCATTCGGAACCATACCAATGGCACCGAATCTATACTAATGAGAGAACCTAGTACGGCGGTAAATCCCCATATAAATACGATGAAATGAAAATGGAGGTAACTTTGGAGTTTAGCGTTTTGCATTCCGCAATAGATATACTGCTAAAATAGCAAACAGAACATTAGGAAACCATACAGCTACCAATGGTGGAAAATCAGATTGCTCGGCAAGCGTCCCAAATACTTTATCAAAAAAAATAAACACAAAGGCTAGTAAAATACCAAAAGCTAAGTTGGCGCCCATACCACCTCTACGCTTCATTGCAGACACGGCTACTGCGATAATCGTAAGTATGTAGGCAGCTACAGGTAGACTTAATCGTTTTTGGAGGGTTACCTTATACCTACTTATATACGATGATCCTCTTAGTTCTTCTTTTGCAATAAACTTCCTTAACTCAGGCGTATTTAAAGTTTCTGCGATATATTCTACAGGAGTTAAATCATCGATATCAAAGGGAAATATAGTGTCTATTTTGGCTCTGCTTTCTAGAATATCGTCATCTACACCCACGATACGTTTTTTATATGTAAACAACGTATAGGTTGTATCTTCAGGATTGTATTTAATTTTACTGGCAGACATTTTATAGGTCATTTCATTATTCTCAAAATGTTCCCACGTAAAGTCACGACCTGTCTTTGTTTTTGTGTTAAATGAGCTTACATAAATGTAATCATTGTCTGCTATCTGCCGATAGACATCTTTTGTTTTTTGGCTATTATTTTTCTTCTTATCACTTTTAAGATACTCAAAGATAAACTCATTGTAGCCTTTGTTTGCTTTTGGCGCCAAATATGTACCTAATACAAAAGCGCCTAAACATACGATCGTTGCGCCTATCATATAGGGGCGTAAGAATCGCCAAAAAGAAACCCCACTACTTAAAAATGCAATTACTTCTGTATTGTTGGCTAGTTTTGACGTGAACCAAATCACAGAGAGAAAAAGAAATAACGGAAAAAGGAGATTGGCGAAGTACACCGTGAAGTTTAAGTAATACAAAGCTACTTCCAAAAACGGAACTTCATTTGCAAGAATTTTATCAATTTTCTCCGCAAGATTGACAGTAATCCCTATAGGTATAAATAGAATAAGCATCATGAGAAAAGTCCCGATGTAACGCTTTAATATATACCAATCTAGGATTTTCATTTATAATCTTTTATCCATTTGTTTTACCATCATCTCTTTCCAAGTTACAAAGGTACCCTCAAGAATTTGCTTGCGTGCTTCTCGTACCAACCACATATAAAATCCTAGGTTGTGTATCGTGGCTATTTGCATTCCTAAAAGTTCGTGACATTTAAATAAATGGCGTAAATAGGCTTTACTATATTCTGTATCTACCCAAGTGATACCCATCTCATCTATCGCAGAAAAATCTTCTGCCCATTTTAGATTTTTGATATTGATGGTTCCGTGGGCTGTAAATAACATCCCATTACGTGCATTACGTGTAGGCATAACACAGTCAAACATATCAATACCTAAGGCTATATTTTCTAAAATATTAATAGGGGTTCCTACGCCCATTAAATATCGTGGTTTTTCTTCTGGCAATACGGCGGTAACCACCTCAGTCATGGCATACATTTCTTCGGCAGGTTCTCCTACAGAAAGTCCGCCAATGGCATTTCCAAAAGCATTGGAATTTGCAATATACTCTGCAGATTGTGTTCTTAAATCTTTATAGACACTGCCTTGTATAATAGGAAACAATGCTTGTTCAAATCCATACAATGCAGGTGTTTTTTCAAAATGTGTAATACATCTATCTAACCAACGGTGGGTCATGTGCATAGATCGTTGTGCATATCTATAATCACAAGGATAGGGCGTACATTCATCAAAAGCCATGATAATATCTGCGCCTATCTGACGTTGGATTTCCATCACATTTTCTGGAGTGAATAAATGCGTAGATCCATCTACATGCGATTTAAATTTCACCCCTTCCTCTTTGATCTTACGACGACCCGACAGTGAATATACCTGAAACCCTCCACTATCAGTAAGGATAGGACGATCCCAATTCATAAATTTATGCAATCCTCCTGCTTTTTGTAAGGTACCCGTCCCTGGACGTAAGTATAAATGGTAGGTATTTCCAAGAATAATATCAGGATTGATATCTTGCCGTAACTCACGTTGATGTACTCCTTTTACTGAAGCCACCGTACCAACCGGCATAAAAATAGGCGTTTCGATCACTCCATGATCTGTTGTAAGGGTTCCTGCTCTAGCTTGACTAGCAGGATCTGTTGTAAGAAGGTCAAATTGCATAGGGCGCAAAGATAGTTTTTATAAATACGATGTGCCATAGGGCTTTTGATAAAATCTCGTTAAAGGCAAGTTTTATAATAAAGTATCATTATTATGAATATTTAGAAGATTTCATTAGCAATTAACTCCTTAGTTTTATTTTATTTGCAAATAATTATTTTTTAAGATCAAAAGAACCTTAAATATAAATTAACAAAGGCTGAGTACGTTAGAATTAAATATGGATCACAACTATAAAACAAGCCTTTTGTTACTAATAAATTTCAAATTTACAATATGTGCTTTACTCCTTTAAAAGTAAATACACTCTAAATAATGACAAAATAACGCATTATATTATAAAAAAAGAAACTCTATATTTCACTCCTAAAATCACAAATAAATAAATGCTATTTAACTCAATAGACTTTGCTGTATTTTTACCAATAGTATTCGTGCTATATTGGTTTGTTACTAATAAAAATTTAAGCATTCAAAATTTATTAATTGTTGTAGCTAGTTATTTATTTTATGGGTGGTGGGATTGGAGGTTTCTTTCCTTAATTTTCTTCAGCACATTAGTAGATTACGCTATTGGAGTAAAATTATCTAGTGAAGAAAATAGATTAAAAAGGAAAGTATTATTATTTACAAGTATTTTTGTGAATCTTGGTTTTCTAGGTTTTTTTAAATATTATAATTTCTTTCTAGATAATTTTGTAAGTGCATTTTCATTTTTTGGAACAGAAATAAATTCAAATTCATTAAATATTATTTTACCTGTTGGAATAAGTTTTTACACTTTTCAAACACTTAGTTATACTATAGATGTTTATAAGAAAAAACTTGAGCCTACAAAAGATTTTATTGCCTTTACTGCCTTTGTGAGTTTCTTTCCACAATTAGTTGCAGGCCCCATAGAAAGAGCTACAAATCTACTACCTCAATTCTTTAGCAAACGAACTTTTGAATACGACAAAGCCGTAGATGGGCTGAGACAAATATTATGGGGATTATTTAAAAAAATTGTTATCGCTGACAACTCTGCAAAAATTGCAAATGAGATATTCAATCATTCGGGCGATTATTCTGGTAGTACTTTGATATTAGGAGCAATTTTTTTTACTTTTCAAATTTATGGAGATTTTTCAGGGTATTCTGATATAGCAATAGGTACCTCAAGACTGTTTGGATTTAATTTAAAACAGAATTTTGCATTTCCTTATTTTTCAAGAGACATTGCAGAGTTTTGGAGACGTTGGCATATTTCTCTTTCTACATGGTTTCGAGATTATTTGTACATTCCTTTGGGTGGAAGTCGTGGTGGGATTTGGATGAAAATAAGAAATACATTTGTGATATTTATTGTTAGCGGATTTTGGCACGGAGCAAATTGGACTTTTGTAGTTTGGGGTGCATTAAACGCTTTATATTTTTTACCATTACTTATCCTTAATAAAAATAGAGTACATACAGGTGTTGTTGCAGAAGATTCTATTTTTCCAAAGTTTAACGAACTTTATCAGATGGGAGTCACATTTAGTTTGACTGTCTTAGCATGGATATTTTTTAGAGCAGAAAACATTGGACACGCATGGTCTTATCTATCTACGATTTTCTCAAAATCGTTATTTACAATTCCTGATTTTCCGGGGATGCTTAAGGCGTTAACTACGTTAATTTTAATATTAGTTTTTTTAGGTATAGAATGGCTTGGCAGAAATGAGCAATACGCAATTGCAAATTTAAAATTCACTTTGAAAAAGCCTGTTCGCTATGCGCTATACTATGCCATTATATTTTCTATATTTTGGTTTATGGGAGAAGAACAAGAATTTATTTACTTTCAATTTTAAACGGGTCACATGAAAAAATTTATTTTCAAACTACTGCTTTTTATTCTACCTGTCATACTATTCCCAGTATTAATTGCATCTATAGACGCCCTTGTATTTAAAAAAAACAACTCGCAGTCTGATGTAAAAATTCTGATTATAGGAGACTCTCATACAGAGACAGGTATTAATGATGGCTTAAATCCTAAAATAAAAAACATCTCTCAATCTGGTGAAACTTATTTTTTTACTTATTATAAATTAAAAAAAATACTTTCTAATGAAGACCTTTCCAAAGTTGTTCTAAGTTTATCTCCACATAATCTGAGTTTTTTTCAAGACGAAAAAACCTATGCTCTAAATAATTCAGATAGATATAAAAATTTGTACCCAAGATATTTTTTCAGTCTAGAGCCTCAAGGAGTTCAAAAATTAAATGAGAATTCCCAAGAAAATATTTATTCTGTTTTAAATTTAATTCTTAAAACCAATATCAAAACATTAATAAAAGGAAGAAACGCATACATTGGTAATTATAAAGAATCTCAAAAATCAAACTTAGATACCCTTTTAATCAATGAAAAAATTAAAACTCATTTTTACAATTCTAAAAATGAGTTGTATGATGAAAGCCAAGTTCAAATTGAGTATTTAAAAAAAATACACGATTTATGTATTGAAAAAGGCATCGGACTTTACATCATTAACTTACCCGTTCATAATCTTTATAAATCACAAATACCAACGAATGCTACTAGCAACTTCGAAAAGGTAATTCTTGAACTAAAAAATAAGGGAGTTAGTATTTTAGAATATTCTCAAATTGAATTACCAGATAACTATTTTGGTGATGGTGACCACATTAATTCTTTTGGAGCAAATCAGATTACTCAAAAACTAATCAAAGATCTTAAATTGTGATATTTTAATAGAAACCAAAACAAAAAGGAAAGCTATTAAAACAGCGTACTCACATACCAGAAACTAAAAGCAATTAATAACACAATACTAACGATAGCATATAGTTTCATAGGAAGCCCTAGTTTTGCTTTTTGGGGTACGTCTGTACTATTAAAAACCAAGTAATTACAAATCGCATAAAAAGGCGCTGTCAAAAAGGATAAAATAGTCGCTACTTTAATTAATAGTCCCATCTCACTCACAAAAAAGAACAGAATCACGCAGGTTCCTATAATCAGGACAATTAACCAAAAGAGATAACTCTTAGCTATTTTCTTTAACCCTAAAAGTTCTGTTGCGGTAGACATTGCTCTCGGAGAAGCATCTAGCGTGGTTAAGGTAGTACTAAACATCGTAGTAAAAGCTGCAATCCCAATAAGAATTGCCGCCCAATCACCAAGACTACTTGTATACATACTAATAAGCTGACCTGCAAAAACTCCGCCTTTATCAGAAAATGTATCGCCACTCCCAAACATGACCAAAGCACCCAGCGTGACAAAACAAATTCCTAAAACAACGGTTCCAAAATATCCAATGTTAAAGTCAAATAAGGAGGTTTTTATATCATTTTTTTGTGTTTTCCCTTTTTCTACAGTCCACAAAGAGTGGAATATAGAAATATCTAAAGGCGCTGGCATCCACCCCATAAATGCAATCAAAAAAGCAATACCTACCGCATCTGTAGGTAATAACTGTATCAGTCCTTTTGAAGATCCTAGACCTTCTGTTGTTATGCTTTCGCGAAAAGCGAACAACACAGCAAACAATGTACTCACGGTTAACACCAGAATTATAACTTTCATTAAGTTGTCTAGCAATTTGTAACGCCCTAATGCTAAAATCATAGCACAAAATAAGGTGATCACAACACTCCAAACAGCAATATCCCAATCAAGTCCAAAAAGTTGGACTGCCAATCCTGCAGTTACAATCGTTACTGCCGTTTGAATGGTAAACATCGTTAATAAAGAAAGTACAACATACGTAATAAGAACGCCTTTACCTAACCCGAGATATCCGTGTAGTAAGCTTTTACCAGTCGCTGCCGCATACCGAGGTCCAAACTGAAATGATGGATATTTTATAATATTAATCAGTAATAAAGCCCATAATAAACCAAAACCATAATAGCCTCCCGCTTTGGTACTTTGCACCAAATGAGAAACGCCAATTGCAGCTCCTGCAAAAAGAAGTCCTGGTCCTAATCTTTTTAGAGAAATCCCACTCATCGTTCTACTTTTTGAATAATATCTGCGAGAAGTCTCCTAGCTCTAAGTAATTTCACTTTTACATTATTCATAGGTTCATCCAATGCTTGCTCCATTTCTTTATAGCTCATCTCTTGGAAATACCGTAAATTAATCATCTCTTGATAATGAGGCTTCAACATTTTTATATAGCGTAAAAGTTGTGCTAGATTTTGTTCTTTAATCAGAGCATCTTCTGGAGTAGGGTTTTCGTCAGGAACTTTATAAACGCCCTCTTCTTTTCTGGTAATCTGAGATCGAATAGAAGATTCTCGCTTTCTTAAAAGGTCAATGTGAATATTTTTAGAAATTGTAATAAGCCAAGTACTAAACTTGTATTGCTCTTTAAACGTATCAATCTTATCAAAAGCTTTTGAAAATGTTTGGATGGTAATTTCCTCAGCCTCATACTCATCATTTGTCCGTTTCAACTGAAATCTATAGACTTCGTTCCAGAAGGTATTTAACAAAAAATTGTAGGCACTTTGCTTGCCTTCTTTTGCTTTTTCAATTTCTGAAAGAATGGTACTGGGATTTATTTCCAACGATTAGGTTTTGAGATCAAGTTTGTGATAAAGATACTCAATTGGAAAAATAATAAAAATAGTTCGTTAATAGGATATAAAAAGGCAACATCTTTTTCTTTTAGCTTGTTGGCGCTTGCTCCTATGGCTATCCAAGAAATAAGATATCTTACTCCTATTATTCCAACTACCCATTCCCATTGAAAACCAAGTATAAGTAAAAAGATCGCTATAATAAAAAACAATAATTGACTCGTATAAAACAATCCTAAAAAAAATTGATCTCTAAAGCGATAATGTGATGCTGTGCTCACATGCCTACGTTTTTGTGTATACCATTCAGAAAAGGTTTTCTTAGGTATAGATATTGTAAAGCTATCTAGATTGAAGTTTACGGCAACATTTTCTTTAGTTCCTGCTTGATTTACAAAAAGATCATCATCGCCACTTTGTACTTTCATGTGGTTTATAAAACCTCGTTGCTCATAAAAGAGATGTGTCGTATATGCAAGATTACGACCTACACCCATATAAGGTCTTCCTCCCATAGCATAACTGAAATATTGCATAGCAGTCAGTACGGTTTCAAAACGGATGAGTTTATTGATCCAAGATCCTTTTATCTTTTTGTAAGCTCCATATCCTAAGATCAATTCTTTTTTTCCTGCAAATTGATTA
>NZ_CALEMI010000120.1 GCF_937910895.1 uncultured Dokdonia sp.
TTCCGATCTGGTGGGGGTGCTTATTTAATTACAAAAAACCTACAAGTAGATGTGAGCGGATTGGTGAATTTTAAAGACACGCCTTCTCGATGGAATCTTGCTGCGGGATTATCCTGGCGATTAGATCTCCATAAAAAAGACGAGAGAATAGAAGAAAAAGGAGGAGATGATCTAGATGAAAACGGTAAGAAAAAAAGTAAATCAGCTTCAAAACGACAAGCTGAAAAAATAAATAAGAAGAATAAAAGGAAACGAAGAGATAGCGTTGATCCCGATGGTGGAGACGATGGTGATAATTTATAAACAGACGTATTTGACTACATGATTACCCTTAAAGAAATGAAAACATCTGCGGAGCTTAAACAGTTTGTTAAGTATCCGTTTTTGTTGTACAAGAATGAACCCCATTGGGTTCCTCCTATTATTGCTGATGAGTTAGATAGCATGGATCCTGCTAAGAATCCTGTATTTAAAAATGCAGAAGCCCGTTACTTTATAGCCTATAAAGGCAATGATCCCGTTGGGCGTATTTGTGCCATTATTAACCATATAGAAGTCAAAGAACAAGGAAAACCTAAAATGCGTTTTGGCTGGTTTGATGCTATAGATGATATTGAGGTTACCAAAAAATTACTAGACAAAGTTCGCGAGATAGGAAAAGCACATGACCTTGAGTTTATGGAAGGTCCTGTCGGCTTTTCAAACATGGAAAAAGCAGGATTACTTGTTGAGGGGTTTGACTACCTAAATACCATGATTACTTGGTATAACTATAGCTATTACAAAGATCATTTTGAGCAATTAGGCTTTGAGAAAGCTGCCGAATGGGTCGAATTTAAAATAAAAATTGATCCGCCAGATAAGCAGAATCCAAAAGTTAAAAAATTTGCGGATATCATTGCCAAGCGCTATGAGCTTACCCCGTTACAATTCAAAACCTCAAATGACATCAAACCGTATGTAGATGAGATGTTTGGATTGCTAAACAAAACGTATGATAAGCTCTCTACATTTGTTCCTATCCAACAATATCAAATTGATCATTACAAAGAGAAATATATAAAATACATCCACCCAGATTTTATCAAGTGTGTACAAGATAAAGAGGGAAAACTAGTGGCGTTTGCGATTACGATGCCTTCCTTCTCGAAAGCATTAAAGAAAGCCAATGGAAAATTATTCCCTACAGGTTTTTATCACTTATTAAAAGCTAAAAATAAAACCAATACAGCGGCATTCTACCTCATAGGGATTGATCCTGATTATCAAAATAAAGGCGTGACAGCTGTTATTTTCCAGATGATGCAAGATCTCTTCAATAAAAGAGGCATCACCGATGTAGAGACCAACCCTGAACTCGAAGAAAACAAAGCCATACAACAGCTCTGGAAAAATTACGAACATGAGCTCCACAAGCGTAGAAGAACGTATCGGAAGGATTTATAGATCAATTATAGACATAAAACATACTATTTCACTTTGAATGAAAATAATATAGGATATTAAAATAAATCTTTTTTTAATTTTATTCAAGATTATCAAGTCTGTCAATAATTGAATCTAATTTTGATTCTAAATCTTCTAAACTTATAGTTCCAAATTCTCTAAAACCCCACAATTTTCTAGAAATAGATTCAATAGATTTATTGTCTTCGTACCCATAACCTGCAGACCAATCTTGAATTGAACCTATCCGCTGAGCTATAGTTTCTGCTAAATTATAATCATCCTGTAATAATTTTGTTGATGTAGCTATAGTTACAGGAGAGTCAGGAATATGACCATTTTTAATTTCTAAAATCTGATCTTCTATTTCCTTTTTAGCACGAGCTACATCATCTAAATCTTTAACATCTATTTCTACAGTTCTTATTCCACTTAAATCAAATGGGATTTTCTGGCCTTTAGTTATAACTTGAATATAAGGTTTATTAGTTGCATGCCTTAGGGCTAACTCATAAAAAACATTTGGGTTTTGATCAGTTAAATCAGCAATAACTAATTCACTATCTAAAATAAGATTTATAATTTGGGTTGTTATAAGACCAACTTTTGCAACTTGATCTGCTCGAATTGTATTATACTGATTAGCATCTAAAACAGGTTTGAATACATGATTTAATAATTTATCAGAATGTTTTCTCTCTGTAGAATTTTCACTTCCAATTGGACATATAATAAAGCAGTTATCTTCAAAAATTTTATTTCCCATAAAAATTTTAATTGTAATGTATTCAAAGATATGCTTATATCTAGACAAAAAAAAGTTAACCTAAAAAGCTTATAAGACATTTATAACAATCTATAAATTAAATAAGACCAAAACTCTTTTATATCTTAGCTACCTAGCCATATTCTGAATAAAAACCTTCGTTTTACAGTTACCTTATAATACTTACACAGCAGATATAACATCATGAAATACTATCTATTTTTTATTGTTCTCGGTATGTGCCAACTTTCGGTCGGGCAAGAAACCTATTACAATTTTCAAGACGAAATTTTTAACGAAGTACGCTTTCGCGAAAAGCTAACATCTATTGAAACCCTCTACGGAGATCAATCCAATTATACCTACACAACCGCTAGTTATAAAGTACGTGCTACAAAAGTGCGTCAAGATTCTATCATCCAAGAGGTAGAAGTAATTCTCTCACAATCCAACACGGCTCCCCTTGATATTAACACCGGCGTGCAGCGTTTTATTAACAAACCACTGCCCGATTTTGAATTGCAAGATCTTGAGAGTCATCTTAAAACCAATAGCGATTATACAGGTAAAGTCACACTCATCAACTTGTGGTTTACTGCTTGTCCGCCTTGTATCACAGAGATTCCTTATCTCAATTATTTAAAAGATTCCTACAAAGATCAAGTGAATTTTGTTGCCATTACGTTTGACTCAAAAGATAAAGTAGATCGATTTTTAAGTCGAAAGGCGTTTGATTTTGAACACTTGGTAGCTGCCACCACCTATCTTCATAAACAACTGAACAACAATGCATTTCCTAAACTTATTTTGATAGATAAAAGAGGGCAGGTTCGTTTTGTAGAAAATGGCGTCCTCTTGAGCGGAAACATTATTTCACAACCTGAAGCTGCTGTTTCAGGTCTGAAAGAACAACTAGATTTCTTATTAAACGAACAGCTATGACACAAAAAAAAGCCGCCGAATACAGTCCGCTGGAAGAAAAATGGAACATCTATACACACGGTTTCGGATTTGTTGTAAGCCTAGTGGGATTGGCCTTTTTAAGTTTTCGCGAAAGCATAACCACTACCTATACCATCAGCGCCATTGTATTTGGATTGAGTCTTTGTATTCTCTATGCGGCATCTACGATTTATCACAGTGCGACTTCTCCTGTACGACGAATGCGGTTACAGATTTTTGACCATGCTGCGATTTATATATTGATTGCGGGGACATACACGCCTTTTACGTTGGTTACTTTACAAGGCGATACGGGCACACTCATTTTTTGTATCGCTTGGGGCATTGCGCTATTTGGAGTGATTCTTAAACTATTTTTTACTGGAAGGTTTGATATTTTGTCTACTATCTTGTATGTTGGAATGGGTTGGCTTATTGTTTTTGCATATACGCCATTAGTTAACAATCTGCATCCTACGGGGGTGCAATGGCTTTTTGGAGGCGGTATTGCCTATACGGTGGGTGCGATATTATATAGCATCAAGAAGATCCCATTTAACCATGCTATCTTTCACGTCTTTGTGTTGATTGGTAGTTTTTGCCACTTTATGTCAATCTATCTGTATGTTGGAAAGTAATAGCATAAAAAATCCCTTCAGCTGCTACTAAAGGGATTGATTATATAAATATATGCTACTTCTATTTTTTAATCAACTGTTTTGTCACTTGTTGATTCCCCGATTGGATATTCACAAAATAAATACCCGTAGCCATCGCAGATAGATCCATACGAATCATTTGACCAGAAATAGCTAATGTATAGGTTGCTATACGTTTGCCTTCAATGGAATAAAGTGTTGCTGTCGCCTCTTGTGTAAATGAAGAAGAACGAATACTTACGATATCATGCGTAGGGTTTGGATAGAGTTTTAAGTCTACAAAAGCTTCTTCTGAGACAGCTAATGCCACTTCTGGATCAAGAAAATCTGGAATATCATTGTTGTTAAGATCATCATCTAGCGGTGAACCACTATTGTTATAATCTTCATTGATCGTGAGTATCATATCACCGTCATCGTCATTATCAAGATAATTTTCTATTAAGTCATTATCCGTATCAATAAAGTCTTGAGGAGCAAAACCCGCTCCAATCCCTTCAATCTCAATACTTGTGTTGACAGTATCACCGTCATCATCTTCATCTAGATAGTTAGGAATATCATCACTATCTGTATCATCGTCATCTAGATTTCCGTTACCGTTAAGGTCTTCATCTATATCTGGAATCCCGTCATTATCGCTATCTGTAAACGTGCTTGAAAGAATGAGAAGAAAATCTCCTGTTGCAAAACAACCGTTCGCAAAACTTTCTAGTCGTACAAAAATTGTTTGCGGATTCTGTGTATTTGTAAACGCCGAAGGATTTGCAATAGGGTTTGTATTATTTAATGCATCATCTAACGTTATATGATAGGTTAATACAAAATCTGCTGGATTTTGTGCGCCTATGATTTGCGCCTCATTAGCCGTAAGATCAAAAACTTCAAAACCATCATTATCGATGTCTTCTAGTTCAATATTAGGAATAGTATCAATGATGATAGGAGAATCCAATACGACCAGATTTAAAGGTACGACTGCAAAACATCCCGTTTCACTATTTTCAGCTCTTGCATAAATAGTTTGCAAAAAAGGAGTCACGTTAGTATATAGATCTAATAAAGGAGCTACATCTGCAAAAGCATCTGCTTCTGTTTCGTGATAAGTAACCGCGAGATCTGGATTCCCATTGGTAATTTCTGCATCTTTAAGAGATAACATAAAGGTAGCAAAACCATCATTATCATCATCACAGATTATATAATCAGATGGAGTTACAATTGCTGGAATCGGATTAAAAATCGCGGTTAAATCCTCATCTACCATCGTATTATCCGCTAGTGTATACGAAACACGGTATACGCCATCCTGGGTTACATTTAAGAAAGCGGTGGTCTCGTCAGGAATTGTGACAAAATCATTTCCGTCAAATACAAACCATTGGTAATTAGATGCATTTGACACAGATGCCATTAATTCTATAGAATCGCCTTCACAGGCTTCAAAGGTAGTTTCCATACCAGTAGAACATACAGTAGCACCATCACCTGCTGTTTGTTCTATTTTTATAAACCCTTGATTTTGATTAAAGTTAGTAATGACTAGTACATACCGTTCGCCAGCGATGGCATTGGGAATCGACATATTTTCTACAGCTGCTGTCGAAAAGCTACAATCAACTAAATTGGCACTTTGTAAATTATCATAATCACATAATTCGTCATTTTCTCCAAAAGGACCCCATACAATAAAATCGACATCAAGAAGGTTTCCAGATGGATCTCCATTATTATCAAAACTTGTATTTTGAGTGATTTGAAAATCCAAATCTCCAGCTTGACTTATCTCAATAAATTGCCAAGTGGGATAGGGAGTAGACCCTAAGCAACCGTAGTCTGGTCCAGTTTCTGCAGCTGTAACACAATTACCATCTCCATTAAAACAATTAGGAAAAATGACGGTATTATTGGTGAGACATAAGGATTCAATATCAGCACAGAATCCATTTTGTGCAAACAAAGTAGACGATGTAAAAAGCAGGATACAAAGAGAAAAAAACGTGTAATTATTTTTCATAGATACATTTTATAGGATTACAATATATAGTAAAGACTTGATTAATAATAAAGGGTTGCGTTAATATTATGTTTTTTAACATACCCATATCTAAGCGAATCATAGTACCTTTGCGGTATGATAAGTGATCAAAAAAATCAACAGCAAATACTAGATAAGTTAGGCATAGAGACCCTAAATGAGATGCAAGAAGCGGCTCAACTAGCCATACACGCATCCAAAGAAGTGGTACTCCTCTCTCCTACAGGTACAGGAAAAACATTAGCGTTTTTATTACCTGTTATTGCAGAGTTGGATCCTAGCATTCAAGAAGTACAGTTATTGATTGTTGTGCCTTCTCGCGAACTTGCTACGCAGATAGAGCAAGTGGCGCGTACGATGGGAACTGGCTATAAAATACATGCTGCGTATGGTGGTCAATCTTTTAATACTGATAGACAAGCGATCAAACACAGACCTACGATTCTTATTGGAACGCCAGGACGCCTTGCCGATCATTTGCGGAGAGATACCTTCTCTACCGAATATATCAAAACCCTCGTACTAGATGAGTTTGACAAATCCTTAGAAGTTGGTTTTGAAGGAGAAATGACTGAAATTATCAGCTACTTACCGCAACTCTCTAAAAAGATCTTAACCTCAGCGACACAAGGAGTAGACATTCCTTCTTTTGTAGGATTAATAAATCCTGTTGTTGTCGATTATTTACATCAAGGGAGTTCTAAGCTAAAAATCAAAGCGATTGTATCGCCAGAAAAAGATAAACTTGCCACTTTAGAAAAAGCATTACGACACCTCGGTAATCAGCCAGGGATTATCTTTTGCAATTTTAAAGATACCATAGCGCGAATTAGTGAATATCTTTCAGATCATGGAATTGATCACGGATCTTTTTATGGAGGTATGGAACAACGAGATCGGGAGTTGTCATTACTTAAATTCAGAAATGGTACGCATCAGTTATTACTAGCGACAGATCTTGCTGCGAGAGGGATTGATATTCCAGACATCAAGTTTATTATTCATTATCATTTACCCATACGAGAAGAAGAATTTACACATCGTAATGGGCGTACAGCAAGAATGCACAATGATGGTGCTGCTTATGTTTTGCATTGGCGTAACGAACGCTTACCAGATTTTATGCCGACCATGGAAGAAGAGTATCTACTCGATCAAGAGACGCCTCTTGCTTCGATTTGGGAAACGCTTCAAATCACGGGCGGTCGTAAAGACAAAATTTCTAAAGGAGATATCGCCGGACTTTTCTTTAAACAAGGCGGGATTTCTAAAGAACAATTGGGTGTGATTGAACTAAAACAAGATACAGCCTATATCGCTGTGCATAAATCAGAAGTTCATTATCTGCTTAAAAAATTAGATAACGCAAGGGTAAAGAAAACGAAGATTCGGGTGAAGAGAGCGTAAAATTTTGTTTAATGTTTAAATTAAAGAAAGGAGAAATTTTATATATATGCTTTCGCGAAAGCGTATACAGGATTATTCCTAACTAAATACTGCTATTGAGAACTGAGACTGAATACTGCTTACTGAAAACTTTAAGAATCCGCAGGCTTCTTCTGCTTAGGAGGCATTGGACCGCGTAAATGAATGACCAATCCGTTTAAGAAATTACGTAAAAACTGATCCCCACATTCTACATACTTAGGATGATCTTCTGCTCGGAAGATAGCGCCTAGCTCACTTTTAGTGACTTTAAAATCAACCAACGCACAAATCTTTACAATATCGTCATCGCGCAGTTTATGTGCTACTCGTAGTTTTTTAAAGATATCATTGTTGGTAAGTGCCATGGTCTAGGATTAGAACAACAAAGTACGGTATTTTAATTTTTTCGCGAAAGCGAACTACTACTTATTTAAATCTATTAATTTTGTCATCTATGGAAGAACAAAAAACCACACGCATTAATAAGTATTTAAGCGAAGTAGGATACTGCTCTAGAAGAGCCGCAGATAAGCTCATAGATCAAGGGCGTGTCACCATCAACGGGAAAGTACCAGAAATGGGAACTAAAGTGGTTGAAGGCGATCAAGTGCATGTGGATGGGGTGTTGGTCTCTCCAAATCAGGAAGAATTGGTGTATCTGGCTTTTCATAAACCCGTGGGGATTGTGTGTACCACAGATACACGTGTGGAGAAAGATAATATCATAGACTACATCAACTATCCAAAACGTATTTTTCCTATTGGACGTCTGGATAAACCAAGCGAGGGTCTTATTTTTCTGACGAATGATGGGGATATTGTCAATAAAATTTTAAGAGCGCGTAACAATCACGAGAAGGAATATGAGGTAACCGTTGACCAACCTATCACCCCTTCTTTTATCCAGCAAATGAGCAATGGGGTGCCTATCCTAGATACGGTGACTCGCAAATGTGAGGTAGAGCGTTTGAGTCGGTTTAAGTTTAAAATTATACTCACGCAGGGACTGAATCGTCAAATTAGGCGAATGTGTGAATATTTAGGTTATGATGTGGTGCGCTTAAAGCGAAATAGGATTATGAATGTATCCCTCGATATTCCTGTGGGCGAATGGAGAGATCTTACAAAAGCAGAACTCGACGAAATTAATAGGCTGGTAGAAAAATCGGCAAAGACGCATAATTCTTAAACATGGAAACATTGATGTCAAGAGACCATACTCTTAAAAAGAAATTGTATAAGGATAAAGCGATATCTATTGGAACTTTTATTGGAGGTCCTTTAGTTGGTGGGTATCTTTTTGCTGAAAACTTTAAAGCTATTAATCAATCGGATAAAGTAACTAGAACTTGGATCATAACGATTCTTACTACTATTGTTATTTTTGGATTAGCCTTTTTAATTCCTGAAAACTCTCGTTTTCCTAGGATCCTAATTCCTGTAATATATACAGCGATTGCTTCTGGATTGTTTAAAAAATATCAAGAGCCTAGTGTACTAAGTCAAGTTGAAAATTCTGGTGAGTATCATCATTGGGGAAGAACCATTGGGGTTTCGTTACTAGGTTTAGTTATAACAGTAGCTATTATTTTTATAGGCGTTTTTACGTTTATAGGTATTGAAGAAAGCAATATGGCTACAAAAAAATATGGTCTAACTGTAAAACATGAAATTGAATATAATAGGTTAGATTTTACAGAAGCAGAAATAGATCAGATTGCAGATGGTTTTATAGAATATGCTTTTTTTGATCTTGACACTGCAAAATATGTATACGCAGAAAAAACAGGCGACACGTATACATTATTTATTCCAATCTCTGAACTTTATGCAAATGATCCTGATACTATCCAAGAACTAAAAGTACTCAGAGATAAAATGGATACGTATATTACAGATAAAACTATCATTATAAAACTCGTCATAGACTCTCTAGATAATGTAGTACAAATAATAGATTGATATAATTCTTTTATATTTGGCGCCATCACAACCATCACTATATGATTATTTACGGAACAAAGCCTGTACATCTAAAAACTGTTGAAAATAAAATTATAAAATGCGCTAACTGCGAAAAACAAGGTCAAATGGCCTTTAGTTATTTCAGTAGCCATTTTCATGTATTTTGGATTCCTGTATTTCCTTACACACGTAAAGGCTTCTCAAGTTGTACAAACTGTGGAGAAGAATTGAAACCGAAGCGTATGCCTGAGCATATACGTAGAGCTTATAAGGAGACAAAAAAAGACACCAAACTTCCTATTTGGCAATTTTCTGGATTGATCCTTGTTACGGTTTTAATAGGGTTTCTCATCTATCAATCTAAAGCAGATGATGCTACATACGCTGAGTATATGACAAGCCCTAGAAGTGGTGATGTGTATAGGTATAAATTGGGCTATGATGAATACTCCACACTTAAAATAGCGGAGATTACAGAAGACTCTATATATCTCATTCCCAACGAGTATGTCACCAACAAAAGAAGTGGCATTTCAGAAATTGATACAGATGCTAATTATGGTCAATTAATGTACGGCTACTCTCGTGATGAGATAGAACGTATGTTTAAAGATGAGGAGATTTATCAGATAGATCGAGAATAGGATTGATTAATATATGTATAGATTTAATTGTATAAAAACACCCATTTTGAAATATAATCAAAATGGGTGTTTTTTAGCGTAGTATCTATTTACTAAAAATATTTATAATGAAATATTAATAATTCCATTTGATATAATACTTTCATCATCATCGTCACCATTACAATTAACTTCTCCTGAAAAAGTACCAACTATTTCTGATGAGTTATTTGTAGATAAGTTATAGTTCATATTACCTTGATAATTACTACATCCTGTTCCATCTATATTATAAGAAAAACCTTCAAATGTTCCAGTTCCTAAATCACCACTAACAAAGCTCATAGATATAGTTTGAGAAGTGCTATTTGACATGGTTGCATTTATATTTACTAATTCTAAACCATTACCAGTTCCATTACTAACAACAACAGTATCGAATTCAAAATCTGTATCCCCTATTCTAAGTGTTAGAATTTCAGACGTATCCATATTGTTATCGTCTTCATTATCATTATCGTCACTATTACAGGATATTAGTACTCCAGCAAATAAGAAAAGAAAAAAATATTTAAAGTTTTTCATAAAATTGATTAATATAATTAATAAGAGTTTGGTTTATAAATTTAAAACAAAATAGACAGTCTTCTATCAGAAAACAATAGTATAATACACAAAAAAAATAAAATTACTTCAACTCAAAACTTGCAGAGATCATGACGGTGATTGATAATTCGCCGGGAGCAATACTTTCGCCACCAGCGTCAGAAGATTCCATCGCAAAATTGGCACTTCTAAATTGTGGTTGGGGTGGATTTGCACTAGCTTCACTTATCTGAACAGCTTTTCCAATAGATTGTCCTAAAGCAGTCGCGTAGGTTTCTGCACGGTTTTTAGCATCCAAAATAGCTAGAACTCTTGCTTCTTGTCTTAATGCTGTTGCTTGAGAAGATTTGAATTGCATACCATCTATACGATTAATTCCTGAATTTAATAATCCTGAAAGAATCCCTTCATATTGGGAAATGTCTTTAAGATGTACCGTGAGCGATTGGTTGGCTTTATACGAATACGTTTTACTATTGTAATCGTAATTCTTATTTAGATTAATATACTCTGTCTGTACATCTTCTGCTTTTAATCCCTGAGATCTTAAAAATTTAATAACAGCATTAATAGAATATCCTGACAAATCTGCTGCTGCTGTAGTAACAACTCCTTGACTATCTGTAGTATTATTTTGTAAATCAAATATAAGATTAAAGGTAGCTCCTCTTACTATAGATATATTATTAGATGTAGCGATATTGTTGATTATATTATTGAGTCTTTCGTCATTTATTTCTATACCTTGCATTAGCGCATACTCAACAACTAATTTTTCAGTAATCAGTTGTTTTAGAGATAATTTTGTAATTTTTTTATCATTGGGTATAACTTCTCCTTGTTGAGATAGTTTTTTTCTAATTTCCTCTTTTTTCTTATTAAGCTCTGAATTTGTAATTGTTTGTGTTTCAACAATGGCAATGATTTTGTCAACTTCAATATATTCTTGGGCAGCATAAACTGGATTTACCAAAAAAATATTTTGTAGGGTTATCAGCACACAAATAAAAATAACTTTAGTGATCATTTAGTCGTTATATATAGGCTTTAAAAATTTTTCTCGCGGTATTGATCAGGAAGATCACTTGCAAATGAACTACCTTGAACTGTCCGATTCATTTTTTCAAATAAGCTTGACTTATCTCCTTGGCCAAACGATCCAAGATCACCAATTTCAAGCATTATGAAGAATGTATCTGTTGCCTCTTCTGTTGTCGCAAGTTGAAGTCTATGAAACATCAATTGTGTAGTCCAACATCCTGCATCGTATTCAGCTCCGATCATTGATTC
>NZ_CALEMI010000121.1 GCF_937910895.1 uncultured Dokdonia sp.
AACTGAGTTAAAAACTGAAAGAACCAAAATCTTCAAAATACAAAAGACCGCCTAAATTGTTTTTAGACGGCCTCTTTGATCTATGTTAATAAAGAAGTTTACACGTTAAAAAGGAAATGCATCACATCGCCATCATCAACAATATATCCTTTTCCTTCTACGCTTAGTTTTCCTGCTTCTTTTACTTTGGCTTCACTTCCGTAAGTGACAAAGTCATTATATTTAATAACCTCAGCACGAATAAATCCTTTTTCAAAATCTGTGTGAATTACCCCCGCAGCTTGTGGTGCTGTAGAACCCACAGTTATCGTCCAAGCTCTTACTTCTTTTACACCCGCCGTAAAGTAGGTTTGCTGATTTAATAATTTATAGGCACTACGAATCAACTTAGCACTTCCAGGTTCATCTAGTCCAATATCTGCTAGAAACATCTGGCGTTCTTCATAATCATCAAGTTCTGTGATATCTGCTTCTGTACCTACAGCAAGCACTAATACTTCTGCATGCTCATCTTTTACATTTTCTCGCACAAGATCTACATAGGCATTCCCATCCACTGCGCTATTTTCATCGACATTACAAACATACATCACAGGTTTATCGGTAATAAACTGTAAGGGTTTTACAAACTCTTCTCGTGCTTTGTCATCTATTTCAATGGCACGTACAGAAATCCCTGCTTCCAGTCCTTGCTTCAATTTTAATAATACCGCTTCTTCGGATTGCGCTTCTTTATTTCCAGTTCGCGCAGCACGTTTTACTTTATCTAATTTTTTATCAACGGTATCAAGATCTTTTAATTGAAGTTCGATATCGATCGTTTCTTTATCGCGTATAGGATCTACGCTTCCATCTACGTGTACAATATTATCGTTGTCAAAACAACGCAATACGTGCAAAATCGCATCGGTCTCACGGATATTTCCCAAAAACTGATTTCCCAATCCTTCTCCTTTGCTTGCTCCTTTTACAAGGCCGGCGATATCAACAATATCTACCGTTGCTGGAACAACACGTTCTGGATTGACGAGTTCTTCTAATTTTTGAAGACGTGGATCTGGCACATTGACCACCCCAATATTCGGCTCAATCGTACAAAACGGAAAATTGGCGCTTTGTGCTTTTGCATTCGATAAACAATTAAATAAAGTCGATTTACCGACATTAGGCAATCCTACGATTCCTGCTTTCATAATAGATACTTCAAAATGATTATTCTGTATGCTCCTGCCTCACGGCAGGCAAGTTCGCGAAAGCGGTATAACCCCACTTCGTTTTCAGCGTGCAAAGATACAAGGGAAGAAACAAAATAACATCATTTTATGGTGTAATTGTTTGTGCTCCTAAAGTGCCATACCATCGGGTAATGGTATTTTCTGCGGGTTTAAAACGCGGGGTGAAGTCAACGCTATTTTCAACACTTTCGGCGGTCGTACGGGTGTGCCATTGCCAGATATAACAGCCTGCAAACCAAGGTTCATCCCACAGCTTTTGAAACATGGCTTCATAAGCGAGTTGTTGGGTTTGGTCAGACTTTTTCTTGGTAAGTGCTCCTGTGATGGCGCCCCATTCCCAAGGAGCAATCGTTGCAGTATCATCACTTCGGTACCCAATTTCTGTAAACAAAATAGGTTTATGGTAATGAGCAGAAGCTTTTTTTAAGGCAGCAATATGAGTATCCCAACCTGTTTTAATGGTTTCTAGGTCTGGACTTTTTTCAGTAGTCAACGGAAAATAGGCTTGAATTCCAATATAATCCAACGCCGACCAAAACGGAATCCGTTCTATAGGATCGTCCCAATTGGCAGCGTATGTCAGTTTTCCAGAATAGATATTTTTAATCTTTTTGATAAATGGCAACCAAGCATCAGGTTGATGTTGGATGGCAGTTCGCAATTCTGTACCAATACAAAACAAGGGAACACCTGTCTTTTCGGCAATACGTGCATATTGCAACATCCGTTCTTGATAGCTTTCAAACCATCCTGACCAGTCTTCTTGTGAAAGTGTAATATTGGATCGCCAGCCGTCTACTAACCAGATATGTGGTTTTAAATGCACTCGGATTCCTTTTTCTTGTAAACGTCCAATCTGTGCGATCACCACAGAATCTCGACGGGACCAAACACCGGGTTGAACTTGACCGCTAACCTTAGGCGTTGTTTCACTTTGTTGATCTATAAATGGGATGACGGTAGCCCATTCTATATTATCTTTTATTAGATCTTTCGTCGCTTTTTGGAGATCTTCTTTATCATACGACCAAAACACACTCATCCCTCTATGTTTCCCATCTTTTTCATAAAGATTTGTCGCTTTTCCTGAGGTGTTTTCTATGCTGTAATCCCACGTATAATTAAAAAACTCTGAGCTATTAAAAGAGACAATTCCTTTGATACTCATGTATATTACAAATAGTGGAATCACTAAAGAAAAGCTAAATCGTCTCAGTGCCAGTGACCACCCTTTTTGCTTGAAGCCAAGTATAGTATAGCGTACAATGAGAAATAGGATGCAAACGAGCGTGAATAAAACATGAAATCCAATGAGAAAATTCTGGGTAGGCACAAAAACGCCTAATTGTTTAATTCCTTCTACAAAAGAAACGTTTGCTCTCCAAATTCCAAAACAATATAATAGCATAAACACACCCCATGTACTCAGGTATATTTTTAATAGGGTACGAAGTGTTTTCTTATACATAATCACTTTCTAAGAAAGAACAATAATTATTAGACGTCGCTTCTTATTCATCGTTACGTGTGCTATTCTTTTTCAAGAACTCGGTCTATAGTCTCTGTGTATTCTTTAAAATTGACAAGGTTATTATGCCCTCCGTCTGGAATGGTGATAAATTCTTTAGATGAAGTGCTGACTTTTTCAAACAGTTTCTGTCCGTTTTCATAAGCAACCACATCATCATCAGTTCCGTGATATATGGTAACTGGGCAAGAAACATCATCGATATGAAGATAGGTAGGCATTTTGTATTTTAATAATCTTTTTACAGGAAGCCATTTAAAACGTGATTTTGCTTCATCTTCTATACTATAAAAAGGTGTTTCTAAAGTGAGATTTTTAGGATTATTTTTACTGGCAACGTAGGTAGCAAAAGTGGTTCCTAGGCTTCTACCATATACGTGGATTTGGGATTCGGGATAGTTCGCTTTCGCGAAAGCGTACCAAACCTCACTATCGTTATACAGAGCCTGTTCTGGATGGGTTACTTGATCATTAGACGTCTCACTCTTGCCATAATTGCGATAATCCATCACGATCACTGCATATTCTTTTTGAACGAAAAAGCGAGTGATCTCTCCCCAACGTCTTACACTGCCTGCATTCCCATGGAAATATAAAATCACCCCTTTGGCATCTGGTACTGGAAAATGAAGCCCATGTAGTTGTACACCATCTTTTCCAGATTGATACACTTCTTCAAAAGGTTCTTCAAACTCAAACACATATTCTTTAGGTAATTGTTCGGGATGAAAAAGCATACTCTCTTGAAAAAAATAGAGTCCGCCACATAAAATTGCATAGATATTTGCCAAAATAAACAGGAGGATTGCGCCTCTTTTTAAGGTACGCATACGCGTTATTAATTTGTGATACACGAAGATACTTGTTTTTGAATCACTTCAAAATGTATTGGCAAAATTATAAGAAGTCAGCAGACAAGCTGTGGTTCATACCTATCTGCTGACAAACAGAGGGGTTATCCTCCTAAACCACCAAAACAAGTTAAGTTGTCATATACACATTGTTTATTACCTCCGCCTGTATCTATACACGCATAAATACAGAAAGGTTCTCCAGGTATTATACAGTCTGAATCAGTATTACACGTAGTTGGTACAGATCCTCCGCTTACTTGCTCTTGTTCTTTTTTGCTCAATTTCTGAGCGCCTTTTACATTTAAAATTTTCTTTAACATCACTTAAATAATTAAAATGATACATACTCTGACCAATTAAAGACATCCAGAGATTCTGTCTAAATAACTAGTTATGTTTGAGTTAAATATATAATAATATCAAATTGCATCCAAGAAACTTAGCCCAATATTCATGAATTTTAATAACATATCTAATTATCCTACAAAGGTTTACGTATGTGTATCATCACAAAAAAACCTTAGCGACTGCGACGGTAGCTAAGGTTTGGGGGATCACTTAAAAATATGTTGAATAGGTATATATTAATATCGAAATAGACTTTAATGGTCTGTTAGTTTCCTTGAAGTGATTCTGTTTCTATAGTTTCTGTTTTCGTACATCCACCAGATGTAACACAAGGTGAACAAATCCAACCGTATTCTGCGTGCTCTGTCGGACTACATCCTGCACTACACCCTGAACAAGTCACTGTACCACGGTTACTGATAACAGGACGCTTACTGTTAACCTCCTTCCCTAGCGTAATAGCAGTAGCAATTTTTACAGTTCCCTCTGCATTGGAAGCCATGAGGATCATATTAGATGTTTCGTCTCCTACCAAATCACCTGGTACAAAATCAAATCGCTCAAGGGTCACGTCATATCCTTGTTCTAGAAGCGTCTTTTCCCACTTTGCTTTAAGTCCTTCTTGGTCATTGATATGAAACTCTCCGTTTTCTTGTACACCAATAACCTCAGTTACTGCTGCTGCTGCTTCTGGTGTTTTTGTATCTTCATCTACAGTACAAGCATATACTAATGCTAATGCAATACATACGACTGCCATGATCATTTTTGAATTTTTCATAATAGTTTATTATTAAAAATAGTACCTACTCTCTTTATGAAGCTTTTCGGTTTCCGCTTTTGTAAAAACACCTGATCAGAGTATTCTAATACCTTTTATAAGTTGAACTTCCCGTAATAAAATCACTTTTTATTTTCTATTAAATTCAATTTATAACAGATATAATATTTTGATCCACTGAATAATAGATCAGTAAATCTTGTACGAAGATGGAAAGAAAAAATAGGGATTACAAGAAGTGTATCTCTGTTTTCAGGAATACAGATCAAACCATAACTACCTAAATATCAGTGTTAAATACTATAAACACTGTAGTGTTGGGTTATGCGTTTTTGCGTTTTGTGTTATGAATCACTTTAAAGCTAGAACCTTCTAAATTAGCTTCTTTAGGTGTAGAGGTAAGAATTTCTGTGAGCATTTTATGATAGCTCTCAAAGTTATTTAGGTTCTTATGACCGCCGTCTATAATGGTATAGAGCTTTGTCAATTTAGGTTTGATCTTAGAAAGCTTGACACTGGTTTTATACGGGATCAATTTATCGTCCGTCCCGTGGATAATATGAATAGGACATTGTACGTATTTAAGCCATTTATAGGTAGGCAAGGGATATTTTATTAACAGAGATAACGGCATAAAAGGGGCATATCGTGCCGTTACTTTGGTCAGACTATAATAAGGTGCGTCCAGAATTAACATTCTTGGATTATTTACAGAAGCAATCTTCGTGGCAAGCCCAGAGCCTAAACTACGTCCATATAAGATAATATGCTTTTCGTCTACATGCTCTTTCAATTTATTATAAATCACTTGCAAATCGCGCTTGAGTGCTTTTTGATTACGCCGCCCTGTACTTTTCCCAAAGCCTCTGTAATCCATCATGACTACATCATACCCATTACGTGTGAAATCGACAGCAAATTTTCCCCAACCCTTGATACTCTTAGAATTTCCTTTGAGGTATAAGACGATCCCTCTCGGCTTTTTTACCTTAAAATGAAGCCCATTGAGGACAGCGCCATCACGCGTTTCTATATTGTATTCATCGACTTCCTGATTTTCATAATAGAACTGAAAATCTGCGGGTAACTTCTCAGGCTTAAATAGAAAATAATCCTGTAAATAATACAGTAACAAACTTATAACGATATATATTATAAGAATGACTACTAATGTTGATACCCAATATGCCATCCTTAAAGGTAGGAAAAAATGATCACAGATATGAGTATGCTATTCTTTTACACTTTCGTGAAAACGTATACAGCACGAAACCCCTTAAAAACAACACTTCTTTTTAAAGCATATTCACCCTTTCAAATGTTAAATATTTTAACTAAAACACACTTTTATAGGCAATGAGAGTATTGTACCTTGTACACTTCTAAATCAACGAAAAAATGACGATACAAAAATCTTTACAACTAGCGTTTATGGCACTCATATTCTCTAGTTTTTTTATGGCATGTACAGATAGTACAAGCAGTGGTGATAGCGAAGAAAGCGCATCACTCTCTGTAGACTATGAAAAGTACGAACTTGAAAACGGACTTGATGTGATCTTACATCAAGATAAAAGTGATCCTATTGTTTCTTTAGCCATTCAGTATGGTGTAGGATCTAATCGTGAAAAAACGGGACGTACAGGATTTGCTCACCTTTTTGAGCACATGCTCTTCCAAGAGTCAGAAAATGTACCTCAAGATCAATTCTTTAAAAAGATTCAAGATGCTGGAGGAACTCTGAATGGAGGAACTTGGAAAGATGGCACCATCTATTATGAAGTCGTTCCTAACAATGCGATGGAAATGGTGATGTGGTTAGAAAGTGATCGTATGGGATACCTTATTAATACGGTAACTGAAGCTGCTTTTTACAACCAACAAGAAGTCGTTCAAAATGAAAAGCGTCAACGTGTAGATAACAATCCTTACGGACATACCAACTGGGTACTTGATAAAAACCTCTATCCAGAAGGACATCCGTACAACTGGCAAGTGATTGGAGAACTAGTAGATCTTCAGAACGCAACAATTGATGATGTCAAAGAATTTTATGCAAAATACTACGGTCCGAACAATGCGACACTAGTACTAGCCGGAGATTTTGAAACCGAAGAAGCCAAAGCCATGATCGAGAAGTATTTTGGCGAAATCAAACGAGGACAAGACGTTCCAAAACTTGAGCCACAACGTGTGACTCTTGAAGAAACCAAGCGTTTATACCACGAGGATAATTTCGCGCAAGCGCCACAATTAAATATGGTATGGCCCACGGTAGAGCAATATACAGAAGATGCCTATGCACTCAACTTCCTTGCAGAAATCCTATCCAGAGGAAAAGAAGCACCTATCTATGAAGTGCTTGTCAAAGAAAAAGAATTGACCTCAAATGCCTTTGCATACAACAATGCACAAGAATTAGCGGGAGAGTTTCATATTGTAGTCACTGCCACTGCAGGAAAAGATCTTGACGAGGTAGAAGCTGGAATTTTTGAAGCAATGCAACGTTTTGAAACCAATGGAATTAAAGAAGGAGATGTAGACCGCATCAAAGCAAGTCTGGAAACCGACTTCTATAACGGAATCAGTAGTGTACTTGGGAAATCTTTCCAAATGGCACGATATAATGTATTTGCTGGAGAACCAAGTTTTATCATTGATGATATCGAAAACATTAAGAAGGTTACCGAAGCAGACATTATGCGTGTATATAATACGTATATCAAAGACAAGCCTTTTGTATTGACCAGCTTTGTACCAAAAGGACAATTAGATCTTATTGCAGAAAATTCTATAAAGGCGCCTGTCGTTGAAGAAGCGATTACGGAGAATATTGTTAAAGAAGTAAAAGAAGAAGTAGATGCTGTAGCAGTAAAAACACCCTCTGTTTTTGACCGCTCTGTAGAGCCAGCACAGGGTCCTTCACCAGCATTAAACATCCCTAGTAGCTGGACAGCTGAACTTGATAACGGTCTGGAAGTATACGGTATTGAGCAAAATGAAATTCCTACCGTCAACTTTAATCTTGTGATTGAAGGAGGTCATCTATTAGATAGTAAAGATAAAAACGGTGTTGCCAACCTGATGACAGATATCATGATGGAAGGAACAGCGACAAAGACACCTGCCGAACTAGAAAAAGCAATCCAAAGCCTTGGGGCAAGCATCAGAATGTTTACTTCACGTGACGCTATTACCATACAAGGAAATACGCTGACACGTAACTTTGACGCCACGATGGATCTTATCGAAGAAATTCTTTTAGAACCACGTTGGGACGAAGAAGAATTTGGACGTATTAAAATAGCAACCGTTAATAGCATTAAGCGTTCTAGTGCCAATCCAAATGTGATTGCAAATAATATCTATACAAAAACATTGTACGGAGACAATCATATCTTCTCATATCCAACAAGCGGTACAGAAGCATCTGTAAATGATATTACGATGGATGACTTAAAAGCGTTTTACAACAACAATTTCTCGCCATCTGTTAGTAGATTCCATATTGTAGGAAAGATCAAAAAAGAAAGTGTCCTTGAAGCCTTAAAAGATCTTGAAACGAAATGGGCTGCAAAAGAAGTTACTATTCCTACCTATGAGATTCCTACACAAAGAGATAAGTCTTCTTTATTATTTGTAGATGTCCCAAATGCAAAACAATCGGTGATTAATATTGGATATATCGGACTGGCACGTTCTGATAAAGACTTCTACCCTGCCGAAGTGATGAATTATAAATTAGGAGGTACTTTTAATAGTGTTGTAAATTCTATCCTTCGTGAAGAGAAAGGATATACCTACGGAGCACGTACCAATTTCAGCGGTACAAAAATTCCTGGAACCTTTACGGCTTCTTCTAGCGTACGTACCAATACCACAGGAGAATCTGTACAAATCTTTAAAGATGAGATTGCGCGTTACAAAGAAGGAATCACAGCAGAAGACCTTGACTTTACCAAGAATGCGTTGATCAAGTCAAATGCACGACGTTTTGAAACACAAGGCGCTTTATTAGGGATGTTACAAGAAATGAGTGCCTACGATCTTGCTCCTAATTATATTGAGGATGAAGAAGCAACCGTTCGTAATATGACCTTAGAGCAGCACAAAGCGCTTGCTAATAAATACCTTGATGAATCAAAAATGGCGTACCTCGTGGTAGGAGATGCCGCTACTCAATACGCACAATTTGAAAAAATGGGCTTTGATGAAGTGATCTTGCTGGACAAAGACGGTAATGAAATAAAAACGAAACCTGTAAAACAGTAGTTACTTTTTAAGTAATTGTATCCAAAGGGACGTCGAAAGATGTCCCTTTTTTTATTGATAAAAAAAGAAAACAGATTCTGACATATCTATTATTTATTTCCCATTGCCTTCCTCTCATTCCTAAAGTCATTCGTCGGAGGCAAGGAAGGAAGCGAAAAATAGAACACAATGACTAGCAAAGAATATGCCCACCCTTTAGGACGGGGTAAAAAGGGATATTCGACTGAAATTTTCAATTTTCAAAAATATCTAAATAATTTGTTTCTGGCCTTCGAAAGGTTGTCGTAAAATTTGAAGTGAAAATTCCGTAGAATTTCATACTGTCTGAGCATAGCGAGTTTATGAAATTCAGGAATTGAACAAAAAATTTAGACAAGGTTTCGCCAGCCTAGTCTTTTTTGGTTCTTTTTTTGGCAATGAAAAAAAGAATAGAAAGAATATATAAATCTCTTCATCTTTCGTTTCCCATTACCTTCCTCTCATTCCTAAAGTCATTCGTCAGAGGCAAGGAAGAGAAGATAGTATTTTGAAATTCCCGCCAGAGTTTATTCTGAATATCACACTGAGCTTGTCAAAGTGCGATCGTCAAAAGACGGGAATAAAAAACATATTTTAACTACCTTAGTCCTTGATCATAAAACCAATATTCCCTGACACTTTTAGCACACATCAAAAAATACCCAGTTCTTACGATTTCTATTGGAATCCTCCTGCTATTTGCAGGCTTTGTATTTATCAATACTGAGGGTTTTTACACGGCTATTGAGGAATCCTCTTTGTGGGTCCGCACGTGGTTTGGACGTTTCTATCTGTATCTAGGATTATTTTGTGTCCTCTTTATGGTGGGTTTGGCGATTTCCCCTTTCGGGAAACAAAAATTAGGCAGTCCAGATGATGTCCCAGAGTTTTCGCGTTGGGCGTGGATTGCTATGCTTTACAGTGCGGGCATGGGGGCAGGGATTCTCTTACGAGCCGTGCAAGAACCTGTATTTATGCAACAAAATCCGCCGATACAAACGAATGCTTCGGTAGACATCATCGCCTTAGAATACACCTTTTACCAATGGGGATTTACCGCTTGGGCATTCTACGGACTCTTTGCGCTGGTTATAGGCTATTCCCTTTTTACCAAAAAACGTTCGGCGCTCATCAGTGCGTCTATTCATAGCATCACCAAACACCGACTTCCCAGACATGGGATTGATATTCTTGCAACCGTCACTACTGTTTTTGGACTCGTTGGCGCTGTGGGATTAGGCACGACACAAATCAATGGCGGTCTCAATCACATCACCCAAGGAAATTTTGGATTGTGGACGACCATTGGGATTACCGTGTGCATCGCTATTCTCGCCTTTCTTTCGGTTTGGAAAGGAATGCACAAAGGCATCAAACGCATCTCTACGCTTAACATTTGGATTACGCTTGCCATTCTGATCTATATATTTATTCAAAGCGATATGGTGGCGGTTTTGTCCGCTTTCGCGAAAGCGGTTATCCACTACATCAAAGATTTTATTCCACTCAGTCTTGCGTTGGGAGATTACAATCCCGGCGAAGCCTTCTTAACAGATTGGACCTATTATTACTGGGCATTTTGGATCGCTTGGGCACCGTTTACAGGCATCTTTATCGCCCGTATCTCTCGAGGAAGAACCATCAGAGAATTGTTGCTGGGTGTCTTAATCATTCCGGCGATGGGGACATTTTTTTGGTTTAGCGTCTTTGGCGATAGTGCCTTTACCCTCATCGAAAGTTGGGGAAGCTATAACAACGAATTTGGCAACGTATTTTCTTCCATTTTTGTCTTTTTTGAAAACTACCCATTAGCCAGTGTACTCAACATCATAACGATTATCTTATTAATTAGTTTTCTCGTCACCTCAGTAGACTCCGCTGTCTTTGTGCTGAGTATGTTTACCGATGAAGGCAACCCCGAACCCAAACGCAGACATCGTCTTATTTGGTCTGTTGGTATTGCCTTATTTGCTATCGCTATGATTGTCCTGGGTAATGCCCGTCCAGAGGTTGACGTACTCCAAGCCCTCCAAAAGTTATTGATTATCACTTCCCTCCCATTTGCATTATTTATGGTGGTGATGGTAGGGGTGTTTTTATGGGATGTGAGGAAGGGGAAGTAGAGGTTTTGGGAAATGCTTCTATTTAAAATAAGCGAGTCTATTCTTTTTATTTTATTAGAGTACGGAAAACAGTAACGATATACTAAATATGATAGGTATGTTTATAAGCGTTACAAACGTTTATAAGTGCTTTTAGTCGTTTGTACTCAGCAAAACAAAAACTACGAAATGAACATATCACATGAAGTTTGCTCAGAAACAAGACGTTATAATTCATTTTAGAGAAAAATAGAGTAGATTTGTTGATAAACACACACAATAGAAATATCACACATGTACGATATACAGTAGTTGGGCACAATTAGAGGAAACGCAGTAAAAACAAAAATAAAGAATGGCAAAGGTAAACTTAGATGCAATTATACCAAGAGAAGATTTTGAAGTAATAGGAAGTCAAAACTCTACTAATTTATTCAACTCAATATCGATTTCTAATTTTACAGGTGGCTTCTTTTACCCATTTTTAAGAAAACCAGATTTTCAAAGAGAAACGAATGAATGGGATGCGAAAAAAATTGTTGAATTTATTGAGAGCTTTATTAATGGAGAATTAATACCAGCAATTATTCTTTGGAGAAATAATACTGGTTTATATTTTGTTATTGATGGTGCTCATAGACTTAGTGCATTGATATCTTGGATAAAAGACGATTATGGAGATGGAGAAATTTCTCAAAAATTATTTGGAGACAGTTTAAATGAAGAATTTAAGGACATTGCAGAAAGAACAAGGAAATTAATCAACAAAAGGATTGGAAAATATCAAGATATAATAAATGCACCACTTCAAGAAAATGGAAATGAGGACCTAATTCAAAAAGCAAAAAATTTAGGTGCTTTTTCGATACAAGTTCAATGGGTAGATGGAGACGCCAAAAAAGCTGAAAAATCATTCTTTAAAATAAATCAACAACCCTCTAAAATTGACCCGACTGAATTAAAAATTCTTGAATCTAGAAAAAAAGGAAATTGTATAGCAGCAAGAGCTATTATTCGAGGAGGTCAAGGACATAAATATTGGTCTGACTTCTCGGCAGAAATTCAAGCAGATATTCAAAAAATATCAAAAGAAATTCATAATATAATTTACAATCCTACATTAAGAACACCAGTAAAAACATTGGATATTCCAATTGGTGGAAAACTAGCTTCGGCACAAAGTTTACCTCTTATTTTAGAGTTTGTAAATATGAGCAGTAATATTGGTCCAAATTTTTCAGAAAATCTAGATGATGATATAGATGGTTCACAAACATTGAGATATTTAAAAAATGTAAGGAAATTAGCTTGGCGTTTAAATAGTGTTCATCCTTCGTCTCTTGGTTTACATCCAATTGTATATTTTTATTCAATAGAGGGCAAACATAAGCCAGCTTCGTTTTATTTCACATTAGCGTATGTAAAAGAACTAGACAAAAGAAACAAGTATAACGACTTTATAAAGACTAGAGAGAAGTTTGAAGAATTTTTACTCGGTTATGAATATATTATTCAGCAAATATCAAGAAAATATAGAAGTGCATTTAAAGCTATTCCACACGTAGTTGAATTTTACACCGAAATAAATAAAAAATTATTAGACGGTAAATCTGTAAAAGAAAGTGTTCAAGAAATAATTCAAACTACTAAATTTGATTATATAACCTTACAATCAACACCAGAATCTAAAGAAATTTTCAGCAACTTTACAACAGATTCCAAATCTGAAGTTTTTATAAAAGAAGCTTTGAAAAATGGTGTCAAATGTCAAATTTGTAAAGGATTTATTCATAAAAACTCAATTACTATCGACCATATTGACAGAAAACAAGATGGAGGAAAAGGAAATCCAGAAAATGGACAAATAACTCATCCTTATTGTAATACGACTTATAAAAATTAAATAACTGTGCCCAAGACCGTTTATATTTAAAACTATCGATAGTGAAGTCAATCTCATATGAAAATCATTTTGTTGCGTTTGTTGATATTCTAGGATATGCGAATCTAATAGATTCTGTTTCTGACAAAGAAGCGATTACTTTAATACAGAAACTAGATAGTCTTATTAAAAAATCTATTGATGAGCTAAAAAGTCTCAATAAATGGAACGAAAACTCATTTCAAATTAACTTATTTTCTGATTGTTTTTGCATTTCAATTCTTAAATCTAGAAGGAATTTTGACCCATTTATGCAATTAATCCCAAGAATTCAGAAAAACTTCCATCAAGAAGGAATACTTCTTCGAGGTTCACTTGCAATCGGAAAGCACTATTCGAATGATAGATTAATTTTTAGCAAAGCTTTAGTAGAAGCCTACCGCAATGAATCAAGTAAGGCAATATATCCAAGAATTTTAATTCCTAGATATTTTATAAAATATGTAAATGAGGAATGTGATTATGATGAACAAATCTGGTTAAGAGAAACTTATTCTTGGGAAGATAAAACCGATAGACAAATATTTATTGACTACATAAATTTTATGCCGTATGATAGAACTGATGAACCAAATCACAATGGAAAAGATTTAATTATTCATAAAAATTATATTTTGGAAATGCTCACCAAACATCGTGACAATTCCAAAATATTTTTGAAATTTGAATGGCTCGCAAATTATCATAATTCGTGGTGTTTACATTTTTATCCAAAAAATAAAAAACAGAAAATAGATTATGAAATAAATGAGATTAGAATGGGACCATTATTCCATAAATAACTGTGCCCAACACCGGTAACCGTTGCACAAGTCCATAATTCTGACAAAAACAACTCATTTAAAGCCTCGCTACCGATGCTTTTTTTATATC
>NZ_CALEMI010000122.1 GCF_937910895.1 uncultured Dokdonia sp.
GACTAGATTTCATGTTATTAAGATACGAAATCAAAAAAAACAAACAAAAAGAGACTGCCTTTTTAGACAGCCTCTTTTTGTGAGTAGGTATTTGACTAAACAAAATCTTGAATTTGTTCGTATATCGTGATCACTATATAAATAGCTGCGAGGATCAAAAAGAAACCTTGTTTTGTCTTGTCTTTTATAGAAAGAGCTAATAATAAAGGAATAAATCCCCAAACAATAGAAAATAAAATATTTATATTCCTAAAGAGGTCAGATTCAAAAAACTCAACATTAATTTTGAGGAGTACAAAGAAGAAAAGCTTAGAAAAAACAATCCAGATCAAAGCAAACATCACCAAGCTGTCATTACTTTGAGAAGTTTTTTGAATCATCTGCCTATTTTCAAATCTGTTCATATCGTTTTATTTTATAGTGAGTTATTAGTTACGATAATACAACTAATAATTAAAAAAATAGAATCGAAAATAAAATGTTATTTTTCTTTTAAAGCATGAAGATATATAACATCAGGATTCAATGAGTACCAATATGACTGATTCTTAAATAAAAATAACCCCTTCAAAATAGAGAGGCTACCTATAAAATTATGTATCTTTACGCCCCGTAAACGAACAATAGAATTCCATTAATGGCAGCTACAAAATACATCTTCGTAACGGGCGGAGTATCATCTTCATTGGGTAAAGGTATCATTGCCGCATCCCTCGCAAAACTCCTACAGGCACGAGGTCATAGAGTCACTATCCAAAAACTAGACCCTTACATTAATATTGATCCAGGTACACTTAATCCGTATGAACATGGGGAGTGTTATGTGACAGATGATGGCGCAGAAACTGACCTTGACTTAGGTCATTATGAGCGTTTTTTAAATGTTCCTACCTCACAATCTAATAATGTAACTACAGGAAGGATCTATCAAAGTGTCATAGACAAAGAACGTAGAGGAGAGTTTTTAGGAAAAACTGTACAAGTCATTCCTCATATTACCAATGAGATTAAAGAACGCATCCAAATTCTTGGCAATAGTGGCGACTATGATATTGTTATTACAGAGATAGGAGGAACGGTAGGTGATATCGAGTCATTACCCTATATAGAATCGATTCGTCAATTAAAGTGGGAATTAGGAAAACAAAACTCACTTGTGATCCACTTAACGCTTATCCCATACCTTGCTGCTGCGGGAGAGCTTAAAACAAAACCAACACAACACAGTGTAAAAACACTCATGGAAAGTGGGATTCAAGCAGATATTTTGGTCTGTCGTACAGAACATACGCTTAATGATGAGTTACGCTCAAAACTCGCTCGTTTTTGTAATGTAGAACGCGAAGCGGTCATTGAGTCTATAGATGCGAGTACTATTTATGACGTACCTAATTTAATGTTGGAAGAAGGACTGGATAAAATTAGCTTAGCCAAATTAGGCTTAGATGACACCACCGTTCCTGATTTAAAACGTTGGAACGAATTTTTAACCAAACATAAAAATCCAAAGTCAGAAGTGACCATTGGGCTTATTGGAAAATACGTAGAGCTTCAGGATTCTTACAAATCGATTTTAGAATCGTTTATTCACGCAGGTGCAGAAAACGAAGTAAAAGTCAACGTAGAGAGTATCCATAGTGAGTATATTACTGATAAGGTGATTAAAAATAAAATCTCAAAACTAGATGGCGTATTGGTTGCTCCTGGTTTTGGAGAGCGCGGTATTGAAGGAAAAATCAAAGCAGTACAATACGCGCGTGAGCATAAGATTCCGTTTTTAGGGATCTGTTTAGGAATGCAAATGGCAGTGATAGAGTATGGTAGGAATGTGTGCGCTTTCGCGAAAGCGAACTCTACCGAAATGGATGACAAGACTCCTTATCCAGTCATAGATTTAATGGAAGCGCAAAAAAATGTGACCGAAATGGGCGGTACCATGCGTCTGGGTGCTTGGGAATGTAAGTTAGCAGCCGGGAGCATTGTAAGAGACGTGTATGGAACAGACGTGATTAAAGAACGCCATCGTCACCGTTATGAATTTAATGATATATACAGAAGTCAATTTGAAGCGGCAGGAATGAAAATCACAGGTACCAATCCAGAAACGGGACTCGTAGAAATTATTGAGTTGCCAGATCATCCGTGGTTTGTAGGCGTGCAATACCATCCAGAATATAAGAGTACGGTGGCAAGTCCGCATCCATTATTTGTTGCATTTATCAAAGCAGCGCTCACATATTCAGAAAAAAAATAGTGCCACTATGGCACAAACGAAACATTTGGAGATAGAATTGCTATCTCTCACTAGAAATATTACTTTCGCGAAAGCGATCTATACAACACCAATTAATGAAAAAATTTGATAGAACCTCGGTGATAGGAATGCTCTTAATGGGAGCAATCATTTTATACATTATGTATACGAGGCCTACTCCAGAGGAGATTCAAGCTCAGGAGGAAGCAAAACAGGAGCAAGTTCAAGAAAAAGAAACTCCCGAAGCTTCTACCATAGCAACTCCAGAATTTACAAATACAGTAGCGTCTACAGATTCTATTGGGCGTTCTCAATTACAAAATAGATTAGGTGCTTTTGCCTATTCAGGGACATTACCTTCTGCTAGAGAAGATGTAACCGTTCTAAAAAATGATGTGTTAGAACTAGAGATTAGTAATAAAGGAGGTCATATTGTAAAGGCTACATTATTACAACACAAAACATTTGACTCGATTCCTGTGTATCTTATCAAAGATGGGAACAGTCAGTTTAATATTTCGTTCAGTACGACAGATAATCGTAATTTAAATACGAAGGATCTATTTTTTGAACCTGTTCTTTCAAAAAATGGGGATAACGAGGTATTAACGATGCGCTTAAAAGTATCACCTACAGAGTACTTGGAATACCGTTATGAGTTAAAGCAAGGTGATTATATGCTTGATTTTGGCTTAAAATCACAAGGGCTTGCACGTGTATTTAATACAGGACAACCTATGCGTTTGCAATGGGACTTCCAAGGCATGCGTCACGCAAAGAGTATAGAATATGAGAACAGATATACGCGTCTTACTTATGAGTATGATGGTGGTAAAACCGATAAGTTAGGTCAGGCAGGTGATGATGACGAAATTGTAAGTGATCTTTCTTGGATGAACTATCGTCAGCATTTCTTTAGCTCTATGCTATTGACAGATACGCCATTTAAAGAAGCAAAGTTATATTCTAACGATCTTTTAAAAAATGCCACTGACGCCGATCAAGAGACAGAGTTTACCAAAGAGTATAAAGCAGATCTTTTATTGACGCCAAGAAATGGCGAGTTAGATTATGCGATGAATATGTATTATGGTCCTACAGATTATAAAATATTAAAAGAATATGATCGTAATCTGGGAGAAGCGATGCCGTTAGGATGGGGAATCTTTGGTTTCTTAAACAAGTACCTTGTGATTCCGTTTTTTGGATTTTTAACAGGATTCTTACCTGCGGGAATTGCTATTATCTTAATGACAATAGCTATAAAATTAATATTATCTCCTGTACAATACAAGCAGTATGTATCGCAAGCCAAGATGAAAGTGTTGAAGCCTGAGATTGCAGCGATTTCTGAGAAGTATAAGGATAATGCGATGAAGAAGCAAAAGGAGACGATGGCACTCTATAGTAAAGCTGGTGCTAGTCCAGCAGCGGGATGTCTTCCTGCATTACTTCAGATTCCAGTCTTTTATGCGCTATTTACCTTCTTCCCATCTGCTTTTGGTTTGAGAGGAGAAAGTTTCCTTTGGGCAAGTGATTTATCTAGTTATGATGAGATTGCAAAGCTTCCATTTAAAATACCATTTTATGGAGACCACATCAGTTTATTTCCAATATTAGCCGCAGTTACGATCTTTTTCTCTATGCGATTAACAACCGGGAATCAAGCAATGCAACAGCCTACACAAGAAGGGATGCCAGATATGGGGAAAATGATGAAGTATATGATGTATTTCTCTCCGTTATTGATGTTATTCTTCTTTAATAACTATGCGAGTGGATTGAGTTTATATTACTTTATTTCTAACCTTATTACCATTGGTATTATTTTAGTGATTAAGAAGTACATTATCGATGAAGATAAAATAAAAGCAAAAATTGAAGTAAAGAAAGCAAAGCCTAAAAAACAAGGTCGTTTCCAGAAGAAAATGGCTGAGATCATGGAGCAAGCTGAAAAGCAAAAAAATGCGAAGGGTAAATAATAGCCTTTAGTTTTAGTATATAAAAGTGATCACCTAAGATGATCACTTTTTTTGTTTAGATAATTTTCTAGAATTGTGTAGAGTAAATATTACATCTATTTCTTTATAGTGAAATGCTATTTTCAAAAGTTTATAAAGCAATACATTTAAAATAGCTAGTTGAGCTAAACTTGTTTTTTAATGGTATTAAAGTCTTGTCTCTATTTTAGATTGGAATCTTATACCTTGATACTTACTTTAATCTTGAGATAAATATTTTGTCTTTTAGATCATAAACTATCAAGATATTATGGATACACCTATTTTTTTTACGTATGGCTCTTTACTAGTGGCGGTGATAGCTATATGGATTCCATACAAGTTTTTTAATAAGGTTCCGTTATAACTACTTTTTTTGGTGTTATCATTTTTATTTGCGTTGTTCTTTGATCGAGCTTCTGTGGTATCTTTTGTTTATACAGCGGTAGTAGGGTTTATAGTATATTGTTATTATCAAAAAAAGAGCCTACTCTTATTGTTTCTAATACTTGTACTATCCATTCCTTTGATATTTCATTTTTCAGTGATTGGATTTGATAATTATAAATATTTAGACAGTGTTAGGTTAAGTGAAGATGCCACACCGTATAGTCTCTATTTTAATTTAGATAAAACAGCCGTAGGAATTTTTGTCATCGCATTTAGTTTTAAAATTTAAAAGTAGATTTTCTATTTATTTTAAAACAAATTGTTGTGAGTTTAGTCATTATGGGACTCCTTTTCCTTGTGTTAGCCATCCTATTAGGATATTCTAAATTTGAACCAAAATAACCTTCTTTGACACCGATATGGATACTTGTGAATTTATTTTTTACTTGCCTAGCCGAAGAGGCGATCTTTAGAAGACTTATTCAACAAAGAATCTATGATCCAGTATCAGGTAAATATGCTTTATTAGTAAGTCTGTTAGTAGCTTCACTAGCCTTTGGGTTGGCACATTATAATGGAGGCGTTTTATATATACTGTTGGCTTCTGTGGCAGGATTATTTTATGGGTATATATATTATAAAACTAAAATAATAGAAAGTGCTATGTTTTTATATGTGCTGTTTAACTTAACTCATCTTTTACTTTTTACCTATCCGTCTCTTGCTTAGTATGAGTATACCTAAAATGGGTTCATTCTAAAACCAAAAAAAGCTCCGATGTTTTTATAACATCGGAGCTTTTACCTTACTAGTATAAAAGTTGGGGGTATACTAATAAGGGACTAATCTATTGATTTATTGTATTTAATTACGGATTATAAATCTCTTAGTACGCGGGAAACAGCGTGTACAACACCGTTTGCAGCTTGTACGTTTGTAACAATAATGGGATTAGAACCTCCATCAGGATCTATAATTGCAGGGGTAGAAGCGTCTATCGTAATTTCTCCACCTCCTAATGTTGTTACATTAGCACCATCTATTCCAGCGAGGTCTTCTGCTCTTACATTTGATCCTGTAACAACATGTAATTCTAAAGTAGCAGCAAGTGTACCTACAGGAACATCGTCTAATGATGCGAGCCCTAAGTCGGTTAATAAATCTGCAAATGCATCATTGGTAGGTGCAAATACAGTAAAAGGAGCAGGGTCTGTTCCGTTAGCTGTTTGTAACGCGCCTACATACCCAAAAGAAGCATCGGCAGTTAATGCAGCTACTAATGAAGAAAATGTAGGATCTGCGGTAGCAAACGTGGTAACGTCTGGTAAACCTATAACAGCATCTACTACGTGTACAACACCATTTACAGCTACGATGTCTGCTTGAGCGACATTAGAGACTCCATTAAGAGTTACGCCGCTATCCGTGTTTATATACATACTTATAGGTGCATCTGCTTCTCCATTAAATACAGCAGCAGTACTTACATAAGAATTACTTAAGGATGTAGAGATGGCAACAGCTCCAGGAATCACGTGATTAGATAATACTTGTGCAAGTACACCATTATCAACATCACCCAAAGTTGCACCATCTAAAAACGTTGTAAAAGCACCGTTTGTAGGAGCAAATACTGTAAAATCTGCATTTGTGTCAGAAAGTAAATTAACAAAAGTCATATTTCCTTCATCTGTAAGCGCAGCAACTAAAGAACTAAGTGCAGGATTTGTAGTTGCGAACGTAACAATTGTAGGAAGATCAATAACAGCATCTACAATATGTACAATACCGTTGTCTGCATTAATATCAGCAGTGGTTACAGTGGATTGGCCATTAATAACAACACCACTAGTGGTGTCTATATACATATCTAAATTGGCGTTTGTAGATGCCTCTGTAGCTAAGTTTTTTTGGTATCCGGTTGTTAAATCTGTTGAAGCCAATTCTACATTAAGAACATGGTTTAATAAAATTTGTGTTAATGCATCATTGTCTACATCTTCGAGAGCAGTTCCTCCTAAGAACGTATCAAAAGCAGCATTTGTTGGTGCAAAAACAGTAAAGTTCCCGTTAGCGGAAAGAGTTGCGTCAAGTCCTGTTTGTTGTAAAGCAGCTAATAAAGAACTAAAATTAGGATTGTTAGTTACAATATCTGCTATTGTGTTACTTGTAATTGGATCAATGTTGTTATCATCATCATCTCCACAAGAGATAATTCCTGTAAAGGCTATAGCAAGGATTGCTATTTTTGCATAATTAAAAAGTGTTTTCATAGTTTTTTGTGTTTGTATGTTTAATACAAATTTAAAAAGGTTAAACAAATAAAACGTTTAAATTAAAGTTAAAAATATTAAACAAATTATAAATTTTCTTTAATATTTTATTTTCTTGGTTCCAAAATGATATTGAATATCATTGAGTATCAACATCACAGCAAAGAGTAATGTGTTTTAATTTTCATTACTATAGAAGCGCTTCTAAACTGTAATTAAAAATATATACGGTTAGGGATAATCGTTTGGACGTTTACCATTTTCACATTATGATAAATTTAGCATTTACTGAAAAAAACAAGTATGTTGCTACACAAAATGGATCAACAAAAAAGCTTCGATATAATTGATATATCGAAGCTTTTTCAAGAATACGTTCGTGTGTGAATCTCTAGTTTCTTAGAACTCTATTTAGCGAATGTACGACACCATTTGTTGTTTGTAAATCAGTCATAAGTAATAGACTAGATTCTCCATCAGGGCCTATAATCGCTGGAGTTGTTGCATCTATAGTAATATCAAGTCCAGAAAAAGTTGTAAAGCTCATTCCATCCATAGCAGTTAATTCGGCTGCTCTGATGTTCATATTAATAATATTATGTAATTCTACGATGACAGATAAATCCATAAGTGGGATATCAGATATTCCAGTCACATTAAGGTCTGTAAAAAAGTTTTCAAAAGCATCGTTTGTAGGTGCAAAACCAGTAAACGGCGTAGCACCCTCTCCTATAGGTGTTTGTAATGCTGCAATATAATCTACATTAGGGTCTGCTATAATAGCTTCTAATAAAATAGAAAAGTTAGGATCTGCAAATATAAAAGTTGTAACATCAGGTAATGGTACAACTGCATTTACAATATGTATAACACCATTAGAAGTTACAATATCTGCTTGTGTTACAGAAGAAGCTCCATTAAGTTGAACGCCATCATCTGTATTTACATACATTGTTATAGGTGCATTCATATCTCCATTAAATACAGCCGCAGTATTTACATAAGAGTTACTTAATGTAGTAGATATTGCAACAGTACCAGGAATTACATGATTTGAAAGTACTTGCCCAAGCACATCGTTATCAATATCACTTAGCATGGCACCATCTAAGAAAGTTATAAATGCTTCATTAGTAGGAGCAAATACGGTAAAGTCTGCAGATGTGTCAGATAATAAATCTGTAAAAGCAGTATTTCCTTCATCTGTTAAGGCACTTTCTAAGGCATCTAGAGAAGGATCTATTGTTATAAATGTATTGATGGTAGCTACGTCAATAACCATATCAACTTCATGTAATACCCCATTATCAGCATCTATATCTACTCCTATTACTGTTGATTGGTTATTTATCACAACGCCACTAGTTGTATCAATATACATGTCAATAGCAACATTTGATGAAGCTTCAGTAGCAATAGTTTTTTGATATCCTGTCGTAAGATCGGCAGCAAAAAGTTCTGCATTAAGTATATGATTTAATACGATTTGTGTAAGTACGGTATTGTCCACGTCTTCAATAGCTGTTCCACCTAAAAAAGCATCAAAAGCTGCATTTGTAGGAGCAAAAACCGTAAAATTACCACTACCTGCAACAGTAGCATTTACACCTGTTTGATTTAGAGCTGCAAGAAAAGAACTATAATTAGGTTCGTTAATAACAAGATCTAAGATCGTATTACTAGGTGTGTTATCAATGATATTTCCATTATCATCATCATCCGAACAAGAAAGTATTCCTATTGTCGTTATGATAAGGAATAGTATCTTAGTAATAAGTATTTTTTTTTTCATAATTTGGGATACATTAATTTTTTGCAAAGATATGTGTATCACTCATAAATAAACGATGCAAAACGCTATAAAATGGTTAAACAAATTTTAATTTTCACAGTATTCTGTTTTTATTCATGTTTTTTCGGAAATGCTCAGGAATTTAACAAAATTGATGAGAATAACAAAAAGCATGGTGCTTGGCATAAATTTTATGAGGGATCTACACAATTGCGATATGAAGGAACTTTTAATCACGGACAAGAAATAGGGACATTTAAGTTTTATGATATAAAAGGCGGACATCCAACCGCAGTCAAAATATATGAAGCAGAAAACGAACTTTTTGATGTTATTTTTTATACCACAGACGGAAAAAAAGTAAGTGAAGGAAAGATGAAACAACGCTCCCGAGAAGGAAAATGGGTGTATTATCATCAGGATGGTAAAAGTATTATGACAGAAGAGTTCTATAAAAATGACCTTTTAGATGGAGAACGTGTCGTTTATTTTGAGAATGGAACGGTTGCACAACGTATAAACTATGTTCAAGGAAAAGAAAATGGCTTAGAAACTCATTTTTCAGAAAATGGTGTTGTTGTAAAAACATATACCCATGTAGATGGAAAATTACACGGTCCTGTAAAACTATATGAACTTGACGGTACCATCATGCGTGAAGGAAATTATAAAGACAATAAAAAACACGGAACTTGGAAGTACTACACCAACGGAAAATTAGAGAAAACACTTAAGTTTCCGCTCAATAAAATAGGCGTACATTAATATCTCATCTCTATAAATCTTTTTGCCGCTTTCGCGAAAGCGTATATCCTCATACCAAAAAAATGTAAATAGCTTTGCTATAAATAAGGAATCACTTACGCTTCAATTACATTTATGGTACTTACTCCAAAGCCCGTAAAACTCTAAAGAAATTGTTTTAAGCTTTCGCGAAAGCGAATAATTACATACCTGAAAAAGGACAAGTAGCTTTGGGATATAAACAACGTTTCTTATGGTTTTGAATTCCCTAAATTTCAAGCAGTTCTTAAAACCAGAGACTGCATTCACTAACTAATTTACCCCATTCACTAAATAAATACGAGATCTTGTAGTAATCATTATAGTTTTAGTATTGAAAACAGTTACGTACTGAATATGATAATAGCACTAAATTATGTTACAATG
>NZ_CALEMI010000123.1 GCF_937910895.1 uncultured Dokdonia sp.
TACCCAATAATTTATAATGATGATTTACATATACCCGTGTACCATCAAGAATATTTTCTGCATCTTCAAAATTTACGAGAAGTCTCGATCGGTCGTTAAACTGATCGTCACCACTTGTAAACTGTTCAATGGCGATATCTTGCAAACCTCCATTTTCTTGATTTAATAAATCCTGAGCCACCCAATGTGCATTGATCTGATAGCGATCATCTTTTGTTCTATAACTTCCTGCAAGTCTAAAATTACCTGTACTCGTCAGCGCATGTTGATATTTCCCCAAACTACGCAATCCTTTATAGGCAATAGAAAAATTAAGCCTCGGAGACGTGTTCATTGTAAAAAAAGCATCTAACTGTTGTCCTTGCTCAAAAGCACTTCTAAAGTACAATTCGGTGACAGGCGTTGGTAAGTAGTAATAATTAATGTCTTCTACTTCCAAATAGTTAAAATGTCTTGATTGTGCCACACTGTTAGGAAGCGTAGACCGCTTATCAAAATCATATACTAGCGTATTATGTGTTTGCCCCGTATTTGCAAACGGCAATAACCCATACCGATCTCTACGTAAATAATTAAACTTGTAATCTTTTGCAATAGTAAGTGAGGTATCTACTGTAATCGTATCGTTCTGAATAGATATGACCTTATAATCTTCTATAGGCGGCCTTACAAAATCTGCAACCTTATTATTACTTACATTCCCTTGTGCACCTCCAGTTCTAGTACCTACATCTTGTCTTCCAAGTGTAGGGAATTGAGCGTAAACAGACGACGTAATGAGTATAAAAAATAAAACGACAAATGTCTTCATATATAATTTTGAAGAGCCAAAGTTAATTTTTTTACCCGTAATCACGTATTTTACAACTCTAAAACGATGTTAAAGCTTAAATTTCATCCAGATCTCATAGAGTGTGGCACAGACGAAGCTGGTCGCGGATGCCTTGCTGGCCCTGTTACTGCCGCTGTTGTAATACTTCCCGATAATTTTAAAAATGAAGTGCTTACAGACTCCAAACAGCTCTCAGAACGCAAACGAGAAGCCTTAAAACCGATCATTGAGCAAGAAGCTATTGCTTTTGCAGTGACGCATGTAATGATGGAAGAAATCGATCAAATTAATATTTTGAATGCTTCCATTTTAGGAATGCATCGTAGTATTGATGCCATGATACATACGCTTTCGCGAAAGCGTATACCACAACACATCCTTGTAGACGGCAATAGATTTAAACCCTATCCTGACATTTCGCATACCTGCGTGATCAAAGGAGACGGAAAATACTTGCCTATTGCTGCCGCTTCTATTCTTGCAAAAACGGAAAGAGATCACTTTATGGAACGTATTCACGAAGAATACCCAATGTATAACTGGAAAAAAAATAAAGGATATCCCACCAAAGAACATCGGGAAGCTATCAGAAAATATGGCGTTACAAAATACCATCGTAGAAGTTTTAGATTACTCCCTGAACAATATACATTCGATTTTGAATAGATTTCTTGTTAAAAACCTAGTAGATAACTCCTGTAAGTAATCTGTGATTTCTTTTATACAAGTCCTTACATTTGAAGAAAGGGATTCAACCGTATGAAACGATTATTTTTAATGGCTATGATCTTGTGTTTTGTTGCTTGCGAACAGGAACAAAGCACCGAGACGTCAACACTCATAAAGTACATCCCTCGTAAAGCTAGTGTGATTGTAAAAACAACAAACCTGAAAGGCTTGCAATCTGCGGTTAAAAACAATACTCTTATTCAGGCGTTTGCCAAAACTCGCTATCAAGATTTTTTAACGAGTACCACGCCTCTTTTAAAAGACCTACATTCAAAAAACGAAACGCTCATCTGTTACACTCAAATAGGCAACAACACCTACGATGTAAGTGTACTCACAAAAACAACACCTACACTTTTTACGCCAGACAGCACCAAAATTACACAAACAAAAATAGGAAGTGTTACACCAACAATCACAAAAATACAATCATCTGACGCTACTTTTTACACGCTAGAAATAGATGGAATCTTTATAACCAGCACCTCTCAATTACTTTTAGAAAACACGCTTAGAGAACAAGAAGATAATGGCATTGCTGATGATGAAAATTTTGTAACAGCATATAATGCAACAAGTGACGCTACCGCTAGTATTTTAGTAAAAGGAAGTGAAATAGATGACCTATGGTCTACATTATATCCAAATTCAAAAAAACATTCTTTACGTAAAGCATTTTCATGGTCGCTAGGCGATTTAGACATTTCTCAAAACGATATTAAAATAAGTGGTGTAACGCTTACAAAAGATGCCACAGAGCAACACTTATTATTATTCAAAGACACCAATCCAGTCAGCAATACCATTGATCAAATTACACCTATCATAGCGCAAAGCGTTACTTCTATCTCTTATAATAATTGGAATACCTATAAAAATAACTTAGCCGATCTCCATAAAATAGATCCTTTAAAATTTGAACTAAAAGCAGAAGAGGTATTAAGCTCTTTTGATGAAATAGGAAGTATCCAATTAGATGCGGGAACTGTAATCGCAGCGCATAGTATAGATGCTACAATTACAGAAGAAGCAATGGCATCTCAAAAGGAAGAAGAAACCATCTATAGACAGGTTCCTATATATCGCTTTAAAGAGACCACAGCTTTTAGTAAAACATACGAATTACTCTTAGAAGTTCCTGCTATACAACTATACTGTGTGTTGGATAATTTTTATGTTTTTGCAGAGAAGCAAGAGCTTCTGGAAACCATCATTGCAAACTATCAGAATAATGCAACGTTGATTAATACCACGGTATACGAAAATACAAAATCACAACTAAGTAGCGCCTCTAGCCTACTCAGCATAACCAATACAGAAAAAATTGCGTATGAAGATCTCGTTTCTGAAGAAGAGGCAAAAGCATTCAAAAAAGTAACGATTCCTACCTATCCCTTTGCTGCATTACAACTTATTCAAGATTCAAATTTTATGCATCTTAATGTTGTAATTAATAAAAATGAAAATACTCAGAAAGATGGCGCTATCACACAAATAGCGAGCACAAAACTTGAGACCTCTATTTCGCGTGCTCCGCAACTTGTAAAAAATCATCGTACCAAAGGTGTTGACGTACTTCTCCAAGATGAGTCAAATATCCTACATCTTATCAGTAATACGGGAAAATTATTATGGCAAAAAGAGCTAGACGGCCCTATCCTAGGAGACGTACAACAAGTAGATTTATATCGTAATGGCAGACTACAACTTGCCTTTGTCACTTCAAAAACGTGGTATGTTTTAGATCGTAATGGGAATGAGGTAAAACCTTTTTCTGTTAGTTTTAATGAGACCATCACGCAACCTTTAGCTATTTTTGATTACGAAAACAACCGTAAGTATCGTTTTATCATCACACAAGGAAAGCAAGTGCAAATGTTTGATAAGGAAGCTAAAATTGTGAAAGGTTTTGACTTTTCAAGTACAGAAAATAGGATTATCTATCCGCCAAAGCACCTACAAATAAACAATAAAGATTATATCGTTATTGCCGAAAATGGTGGAAAGCTTCATATCTTAAGTCGTACAGGAAAATCACGTATTGACGTAAAAGAAACCATACAATTTGGAGATACTCCGATATTTAAAGAAAAAAATACCTTTGCTACTTACGATATTAATGGGGGTAAAATAACGATTACCACCAGTGGTAAGCTTACGCGAAAACAAAGCGACAATGCTACAAACACGATTGTAAATACACTTGGAAATACAACGGCTTCACTATTAGAAAACAAGCTCATCATAAACGACAAAGTCATCGACTTAGAATACGGTTCGTATACAACCCCAGAAATATTTAAGGTAGGCAAACAAGTCTTAATCACGCTTACCAATACAGAAACAAGTCAGGTGCTGTGCTTTAATGAAAAAGGAATTCCCCTAGACAACTTCCCCGTATATGGTATTGGTCCAGCGTATTTCGACTATTTAGAACGCGATAAGAATCTAGGATTTGTCACACAAGGAGATGCAAATAGTATTTTGATATATCAAGTGAATTAGAGATTTAAAAAATTAGACGTTACATACATTCTTTGTATTTTTAAAAAGAACTAATACTAAATTTAAAAATCATGAGTATGAAAATCACACAAATTAAAGGTGTTATCAAATTATCAACCAACCATTTAAAATCCATCCAAGGTGGGGAAGAAGATTATAATTTTTGCTCTGATGATCGTGTAGGCGCAAGAGCAGATTGTCATAGATTTGATGAAGGGTGATCGTTGTAAATGTGTTAACACATCTGACTCTTACCTCTTAGGCTAAGACAGTTAAACAATAAACATCTAGCATAAAATTGCATCATATTCCATACGATTCAATTATAAAAAGGCTATCTAAAAAATTTTAGATAGCCTTTTTATACTTACGAATTCTTCGCTTCAAATAGACATATTTTAGAACTTTGCAACACTAAAGGATATGTAACACATATCGGTTACATACGTGATACTAGTAGGCTCTTGGTATTTATATAATTGCGTACATTTATAACACTCACTAATCCTCTCTCGTTATGCGAATAATAATCTCATTGTTTATTATCATAATTTGTTCCAAGTCAGTACAAAGTCAAACTCAAAAAAAAATTGACTCATTAAATACTATTATTTCTACTACAGATAATACTAATACAAAACTAGAAGCATACGTCAAGATTTTAAGTATAGAATCTTCAACAAACCTAGATAATATGCTTCTAAATATTAAAAAAATTAAAGACTTGCATGAAAAAGAATCTTGCAATACATGTCTAGGTATTGCGATGTATTGGGAGGGACGTTATCATTATTACAACGGTAATTTTGCAGAGGCGATTCCCTTTTTTGAATCAGCTGTAAAAACTGCTTTTGAGGCAGGCGATGATTATACTAGTAACAAATCCCTTACGTTACTTTCTGGAATATATTTTAGCATAAATAATTATCCAAATGCTGAGAAATACGCAAATCAACTAATCGCTAAAGGAGAAGCGCAAGATGAAATATCTGATGCACTCATTGACGGTTATTTTATGAAAGGCCTTATCAATGATGACCAAAGTTATTACAGTCTAGCAATTACCAATTATAACAAAGCAGATTCATTAAACTCCATAAAAAAAGGGCCGAACTTTCATACATATCAAGCAAAATTATACAATAACCTTTCTATTGTTTTTATACAAATTAAAGATTTTGAAAAAGCTGAAAAGTATCTCAAAAAAACAGAAATCAATTACAAAAAAGGCAATAACATAGAGGGGTTAAACTCGGTAAAACAGAATTTTGGGTATCTAAAAATTGAACAAGGAAAGTATCAAGAAGCAATTGATCTTTTATCTGAAACAAACATCTTTTACAAAGAGCTTAAAATGAAGCACAGAGAAGGGGAGTCAAACTATTTGTTAGGAAGAGCGTATTATGGATTAGATCAGTATGGGGAAGCAATACAACATTTAGATGAATCCTTAGTCGCTTTTAAGAATGCAGGAGATACACTAAATTCAGGATTAAGCCATAAGTACATAGGAGATAGTTATTTAAAAATAAATAATACAGAAAAGTCAAATTACCATTTTAAACAAGCCTTAGAAATTTTTAATTCTTTAAATGCTCATAGAAATCAATTAAATACTTTGAAATCCTACTCAAATCTATTTGAAAAAACAAAAGACTACAAAAAAGCACTAGAATTGTTTAAAGAAGTAGATAGTATTAATTCTATTTTTCAAATAAAACAAAATGAAAAAAGTGTTTTTGAATTGGAAACCAAATACCAAACTAAGAAAAAGGAGCAAGAAATTGCGTTACTTCAAGCTAAAAATGAAACAGTAGAAATCCAGAAGAAAAATCAGCGAAATCTTTTATTAGGAGGTCTTGGACTTACATCAATCGCAGGAATCTTCCTGTTTTTTGGTTTTAGAAATCGTAAAAAAATCAATAATAAGCTACGTGAGTTAGATATGATGAAATCTAGCTTTTTTGAGAATATCTCCCATGAGTTCAGAACGCCACTATCACTCATCGCTGGTCCTGTAGAACAACAATTACAAAAACCAGACATAGACCCTTCTGAACAAAAAAATCTCACCATCGCAAAACGAAATACCAAACGCTTACTCACACTCGTCGATCAATTGTTAGATCTTTCAAAACTAGAAGCTGGTCATTTTGAGCTTAAAGTACAGCAAGGAGATTTAGGACTTTTCTTAAAATCACTCACAAGTTCTTTTGACTATCTAGCACATGAAAATAATCAAACCTATGCTGTAAAAATCAATATACCTGAGAGCATCTATTATTTTGATGCCGATGCATTAGAAAAAATAATCACTAATCTCATTAGCAATGCATTAAAATACAGCCCCGACGGAGAATCTATAAAAATAACAGGAGATATACAGCATCAAAAATTACACCTTACTATTAAAAATTCAGGCGCGCCACTATCGCAAGAAGCGTTGCAAACTATCTTTAACCGTTTTGCACGTATCGACGAGCAAACAGCTGGAACAGGCATAGGACTCGCGCTTTCAAAAGAATTAGTTACATTACACAAGGGAACGATCCATGCCTACAGTGAAGCGCCGTGGACTTCTTTTGTCATCACCTTGCCAGTAACTGAAAGTGCATTTTCTGATGCTGAAAAAATAAAAGGGATGATCGTTGAGACCGCTTTCGCGAAAGCGAAAAAAACCTCTTCACAAACAGAAATCACAGCCGAAGAACCCGATATCTTCTCAAAAGATACCAATCCTATACTGCTTATTGTAGATGACAACGCCGATCTAAGAACCTATGTGAGTTCGCTATTTGAAGACACCTACACCATATACACCGCACAAGATGGGAGCGAGGGATTTGAAATCGCATCTTCTATGGTTCCTGATTTGATCATTACAGATCTGATGATGCCAAAAGATGATGGGATTACGCTTACGCGAAATTGTAAGACTGCCGAAACCACATCACATATTCCTATGATAATGCTTACGGCAAAAGCTGGAGATGAAAACCAACTTATTGGTTTAGAAAATGGAGCCGATGCATATATTACAAAACCTTTTAATACTGAGATTCTTAAAACAACCGTATATAACTTATTAGAAACTCGTAAAAAACTACAGGAACGCTTTAGTCAGGAAGTGGTGTTGATTCCTAAAGATATGGCTGTAAATAGTGCAGATGAGCGTTTTCTAGAGAATCTTAAAGAAATTGTTGAGACGCAAATCATAGAATCTGATTTTACTACAGAATCCTTTTCAAAAGCGCTTGGGATGAGCCGTATGCAATTGCATAGAAAACTAAAAGCACTCACAGGACTTTCGGCAACCGAATTTATACGAAGTCAGCGTCTTAAACTTGCTGCACAACTCCTTAAAAAATCTGACATTAATGTATCACAAGTAGGATATGCTGTTGGATTTAATAACCATTCCTATTTTACAAAATGCTTCAAAGAGCAGTACGGAGTCTCCCCTTCTGATTACGCAAAAAAATCATAAACAACCCTTTCTCTTAGGGGCTAAAACCCCATTATTACTAGCCTGTTACATACGTGACAGGCTTTGTTACATCTGTGCTAATCCTCAGCACTCTTCTCAGATAGCTTTGTATCAAAGTTAGTCGTCCACTCCTTTAGAGTACTATGAACAAAAAGCCTAAAAAACTAAAAGCCACACTTCCCCCAATGCCTGACCATGAGATTTACCTTAATGTAAATGCGCTTCAGGAGGGAGCATACGAATTAAAAATTATCCATAAAAACAAAGTGATCAAGAAAACAACTTTTAAAAAATAACCTATGAAATCGTATAACACATTACTCATATTAGTCCTATCTATCCTATTATTTTCCTGTAAAAATGATGATGACGCTACTATTCCAGAAATAGATACTTCAGCCCTAATAGATGCAAAAGCTTCTATTGCCTCGTTTAGCAAACTAGCTACTATAGATTTACAAACGGGCACGACCATTACGACACAAAACGATCAACTTATCGCAAGCATGGTCTATGAAGATTCTTTTATAGGTCTTTTTCCTGACCGTCTGGTACGAAGTAGTGAAACTGATTTTACAGGGGATCTCATCTGGGAATATTCCTTTGAAATTTTAGAGGGATTTGAGCGCACATTTAACTCTGAAACAGTAAAAATTCAAGGGACTACATTGTACTTAACGTACAGCAAACCTGATGAGTTAATACCCATACCTCTCAATTATATAGAAGCCATAGACCTGACAAATGGTACAGTCGCATGGAGTGTTCCTCAAAAGTCACGTGAGTATAAACGTCTCAACATACTTAATAACACCATCATTACAGCAGAAGGTCCTTCTAACAATACATCTATTGTTAGTAGAAATATTTCTGATGGATCTATTTTAAATATCTGGAATTTAGGAGAGCGTGTATCACATCTTATATCAGGCACTAATGAAATGATCGTCATGTCATGGAGCAATGCTGTCTATAGTATTCAAGAAGATCTTACGCTTAACTGGACTTTTTCTACTACTGGAAGTAATGTACAGAAAGGAATCATTGTAAGCGATCAGTTTGTTTTTCATTCAAGAGATGAGAATATCTATGCTGTCAATCTACAAACGGGTGATCTCAATTGGTCACAAGCATTTCCTGATCTCTTTATCCGTCAGTTTTTTAACAACGGCACTAGCATTTGGTCCGTGACTGAAGATTTTAACGCAAATAGGTTTGTGATTAACGAGCTAGACGCATCAACAGGAACGATTTTATCTAATTTCAATACCCCACTCCCTATAGCAGCTGATGATATAGATGAAATTGAAGTACTCGCTTTTAGTGACTATCTACTCATTCTTATGGGGCGTTCTGGAGAAAGTACGATTACAGAATTTTATAACTATAAAACACAAAATAAGATTTGGCAAAGCGACCTTGATCTTTCTGACATTTTTACCCTAAGAGCTAATGTTCACTTAGGAACTAGCAGATACGCACCCACTTCTTTTTAACAATCATTTTGAAACCACACTATTATGAAAAAGCACATTTTAATAAAACAATACATTTTACTATTTCTACTTGGTATATGTATTCTGAGTTGTTCTAGTGACGACGAAACTCCAGTTGTAAATGAGATGCCAGAAGAAGAGATGATGGATCCTGAAGAACCTGATCCTACAAATCTTGATCTCACCTTTACACTTCATACCCAACAAGATCAAATAGGCGATTTTGCTTTTCACCAGATGGCTGTCTTTAATGAAAGCGTACACTCATATTACGGTGCTGGATTGGGAGCAACCACTGAGATGCCTTATAATCTAGGCGTGTGGCATAGTGATAATGGTATTGCTTGGGCTTCTGACATCTCTTTTGGGAGTGAGCGTAGAGGACATTCTGTTACCGAGTTTAATGGGGATTTATTTCTTATAGGAGGCGCAGATAATGATGATAACGAGCTCGAAGAAGTATGGGTAAGTAACGATGGATTTAATTGGACACTCGGAGCCGAAATACTCCCTTTTGGCTCTGTCTCTTTTCATAATACGGTAGCTTATGATGGGCAACTTTATCTCATTACAGATGATTATGAAGATGGTGATGGCACGCAAATGATGGCTGTATACAGATCTAACAACGGGTTCAACTGGAGCCTTATCGCTACCGATGTATTTCCAGTACGCACCGCAGCAGAAACGGTTGTCTTTAATAACAAAATCTATCTTATAGGTGGCAGTAATGACACAAACTTCTTTAATGATATTTGGACGACAGAAGATGGAATTACTTGGACGCAAATAACCCCAACAGGAACACACTTTGACCCTATTGTCTTTCACACCCTGAACACATATAACAACGCTTTATGGCTTATAGGCGGTTGGAGTAGCACCAATCAATACAATAATCACATCTGGTATTCACAAGATGGCATCAACTGGATCAACTACGACGGAGAAATTCCTTTTGACGGATTATATGCACATGATATACTCGTCTATGAAAATGAACTTTGGCTTTTTGGAGGTATTCAAAGTGACGGACTCTCAGGAGCAATTGGCTCTATAAAAATAAATAACTAACACATGAACTTCTATATTATGAAAACAAAATTGTATGTAACTATTATCGTAATGATGAGTGTATTCGCTTTCGCGAAAGCGCAAACCACCACAACAAAAGAAAAGCCTAAAACTAAAAATAACCTTCCAGCAGATGGAAACGCACTAGATCAACAAGCACAAGTATTGGGTAACATCTTTGGAGATTTAGGAGGAATGAAAGAAATGCAAGGAATAGAAGGCTATATGGATCTTTTAAATAAAAGTGATGTGAGTCCAGAGCTCAAGAAAAAATTGACTGAGCAGTATAAAGTTATTGCGCTAAGTGATGACCCAAAAAAGAAAAAAGAAATGGAGCTTAAACTATCTAAAATGTTGCAAAAAGCATTAAAAGAAAGTCAGGAAAAAGACACATTAAAAACAAAAGGATAACAGCTATGAAAACACTACAAATTATTCTAGTATTCTGCCTTCTTTTATGTGGTACTGGAGCAAACGCACAACTCTTTAAAAAATTAGGGAAAGTAGCCGAAAAAGCTGCAGAACGCACTGTAGAAGATCGAGTGTCTCGAGAATCTTCTAAAAAAACAGATCAAGCACTTGATAGCGTTTTTTCAAAAAAGAAGAAAAAGAAAAACAAAAAGAAACGCAAAAACAAGAATAAAAATAAAGACGAAAAAGATACCACAAGCGCTGATGAAGCGTCTACAGTTCCAACCTATACCATAAAGCGAAGTGCTGACTTTACGCCTGGCAATATTACGGTCTTTGACGATCAATTTACCAAAGACAATCCAGGTGATTTCCCCGCACAATGGGATACCAATGGAAGTGGCGAGATTACTATGATTAACAACCAGAAATGGATGCGATTAGGTGGTAACTCTAAATACATCCCTATCCTTAAAGAAGCACTTCCAGAAAACTATACTGTAGAGTTTGATTTATTTACAGACGGGTTAGATGGCAAAACAAGTTCTGAAGCTTTTCTCACACTCCTCATTGAAGATAATACAGGATTTACACGCGCAAAAGATTGGTGTATGACAGAGATTTCTGTATGTCAATTTATAGGAAATCGAGGGGTTGTAGAAAAAGTAGCTAATGGTAAACGCCAGCTTCGTAATCAGATAGGAAAAGACTATAGAGATGCCATTAATGGGATGTCACATATTGCTATTGCTGTAAACAAAACCCGTATGCGGGTATGGTTAAATGATAATAAGCTGGTAGATGTTCCAAGGCTCGTTCCAGAAGGCGCTGATGTTTTCAAACTTGCTGTAAGAGGATTAAGAGATCCTGATGGCGTTGATGAGCTGTATATTTCTAACATCAAAATCACAAAAGCAGGAGAAGACAATCGTAGTAAATTACTAACAGAAGGTCGCTTAACCACCAATAATATTCTATTTGAATCGGCGAGTGCAACGCTTAAAGACAGCTCGTTTTCTATCATACGTGAGATTGCTACAGTACTAGAAGAAAATCCTGAGGTAAACATTAAGATTATAGGACATACCGATGCCGATGGTCCGGATGATGGGAATCGTACGCTTTCGCGAAAGCGTGCCGAAGCTGTAAAGAATATGATGACGACTGCTTATGGAATTGATAGCGCAAGAATCCTAACCGACGGAATGGGAGAAAGTCAACCTATCGCACCTAATACAACAACGGATGGAAAAGCCCTAAACCGAAGGGTTGAGTTTATAAAACTTTAATTAAAAACCTAATATCACACTCATGAAAACACTTATTATCATCCTCATTTTTTGCATAACAACACCACTACTCGCACAAAATAATTGCAGTAAATACTATGCATCAACACCAGGAAGGAAACTCATTCATAAAACGTATGACAAGAGAGACCGTCATAGTTTAACTACAGAATACAAGATAGAAAACATAACGCCATCAGGGATCAATGTCACTTTTAACCTTTGGGATAAACGCGACAAACATATCACGGGAGGTGAGTTAACGCTGGGATGTGAAAACAGAACAACCTATCTAGCTTCAGAATCTATTATGACAGATATCTTAAGTCAATATGAAGGTATTGAATATACGGTCACTACCACAGACAGACTTGCGATTCCTAACAATTTACAGATTGGACAGACATTGCCTGATGCAAGCACGTCCATCAGTGTGGACGCGCAGATCATGGCAATAAGCTTTGATATTAACCTTTCTGATAGAAAAGTAGTGAGAAGAGAACAAATAGAAACACCCGCAGGCACTTTTGACTGCTATGTGATTACCTATACCAATCAAATGGCTGGGGGTCTTGGCACAAGAAACTATCAAAGCACCGATTGGATTGCAGAAGGCATTGGGATGGTAAAGCAAGAAACCTTTAAGGAAAATGGTAGGCTTGTGAGTCGTTCTGAATTAACAGAAGTATCTGACATATAATATTAAAAATGAATAGCCAAAACCCAATACTAAGGCATCTCTCTAAGTTTTACAACCATAAGACTTCTCTCACTAGCCTAGTATTGGGTTTATAAAGTAAACGCTTTCGCGAAAGCGTAAAAAATACACTAAACTAAAACTATTTTAACCATGAAAACAATAAAAATCACAGTACTTTTTTTTGTGCTAAGCATCTCTCTACAAGCGCAAGAAGTATTTAATCAAACAGCACAAGGAAACTGGCTCGCAAACGGAACTGTACGAATCTTTAACACAACAACAAAAGCTAAACTAGACGGTACTACAAATAAGGTAGCATCTACTTTTGAAATTCAAGCAGGTCCAAAAGCAGGTTATTTTGTGATAGACAACCTTGCTGTAGGTTTAGAAACTTTTATCTCATCTACCTCTACAAAATTTGAAAGCCTTGACGACCGCGTAACTACTTCGGCAGTATTTGTAGCTCCTTTTGCTAGGTATTATATCTATGAAGGCATTTTTGGAGAAGCTACGATAGGGATAGGATCTACCAAGACTACTAATGATATCTTCGGAGAGCAAAAGAGCAATGTATTTGGATGGCGATTGGGTGCTGGTTATAATATTCCTTTGGGGCAACACATCTCTTTAGAACCCACACTTAATTATTCTTGGGAAAACCAAAAGCCTAAAGACGCTGGAGATTTTACCCCATCTGACGTTATTACTTCAGTATTTGTTGGGTTGGGAATTACTGCCTTTTTATAATCTAAAACAATTCTACACTTATGAAAAATATAGCAAACATAGGATTCCTACTCGTAGCAATCTTTATCGTATCATGCGATACAGACGTTCCTGAAACAGATACCATTGATCCAACCTTCTCCATAAAAATTACAGGAGATGGATTTGATAGAACCTTTACGCAAGAGGATAATTTTGATAATTTACAACTCAACCTTCGTGTAGGAGTCTCGTATGACTTTATACTGGCTGGCGTTGATGCTGGTGGAGTGAGACATATTCAGTTTCAATATTCACCTATTTCAACACCTATTAGCACACCTATTCCCTCTGCTTGGACAGAAAGCAATAATGGGTTTACGTCCGTCATTAGATTTAGCGGAGACCGGAATGATGCGATTACGGCACAAATTCTTACAGGATCTTTTACACCTACCCTCATAAGTGAAGATATACTGTTTGAGACTTTTTATATCCGGGTAGAAGATTTTGGAGGAGAGAGCGGTCCCCCTTTTAATATCACAGAAGCCGTCTTAGATATTTCTATTGCAAATCATCCAACAGAAGTTATTACTTTTTAAAAAAATATGTAGTGCGCGTTAACCTTTTAAAGATTGCGATCATAAAAGAGCAAACAAAACATTTTTAAATCGATATTATGAAAACTTTGAAACAATTATTTTATTACTCATTTGTTATGCTTGCCATTTTATGTACTTCCTGTGATGCAGAAGACGGAATGGACGGAATAGACGGAATAGACGGCATAAACGGGGAACAAGGAATCCCAGGGCAAGATGGAGAAGATGGAAACGCAAATGTGATAGGAGTTACCGTAGATCCATTTCCGAGTTGGACAGAAGGTATTTACTTAGGCCAACAAGCAAATTTTGTAGAAATAGATGAACCTTTGCTAACAGAAGAAATGGCAGATGATGCCCTAGTATTGGCATATTTTCAACTTCCTAATAATGATGTATGGTTCCCTATGACGTATGCGTTTGTTTTTGACGATGGCGATAATGAAATCATTACATATACATACGGACAAGATACTATCACTGTATATGCTTATGACTCTGCTGGACCAATAAACGCAGCAATCTTAAGAATAAGGTACTTTATTATTCCTACAAATGAAGCTGGGGGTAGAGCACATCTTTCATCAAAAGAAGATATTTTACAGGATTTACGTGACAATAAGGTCAACATTAACAATTATGAAGAAGTAACTAATTACTACAACTTACAATAAGAATTACTTTTTGTGCATTAAAAAAACCGAAGCTTAGGCTTCGGTTTTTTGGTGTATTTCTGCTTCAAACAAAGTAGTAAAATGCTTGAGTAATTTTTCTTTTACTTCGGCTTCATCTACCGTCGCTTTTCCTAATTCGACATTGAGAGACGTCACTGCTTTATCTTTAATCCCACAGGGAATCATCAAATCAAAATAGCCTAAGTCTGCGTTGACATTAAAGGCAAAACCATGCATCGTGACCCAACGACTGGCACGTACTCCCAACGCACATATTTTTCGTGCAAACGGAGTTCCAACATCAAACCAGACGCCAGTTTCTCCTGAAGAGCGCTCAGCTTTCAAACCATATTCTGCAAGTGTTAGAATGACCATTTCTTCCAGAAATCTTAGGTACTTATGGATATCTGTAAAAAAGTTGTCAAGATCTAAAATAGGATACCCTACTATTTGGCCAGGTCCATGGTAGGTGATATCGCCTCCTCTATTAATTTTATAAAACGTAGCGTTTTTGGCTGCGAGTTCTTTTTCGCTGACAAGCAAATTATCAAAATCACCACTCTTCCCCAATGTAAATACATGAGGATGTTCTACTAGAAGGAAATAATTAGGTGTTTCAAGCCCTGCATCTTCACGTCTATTCTTAATTTTTATATCTAGAATTTCTTTAAAAAGCACCTCTTGATAATCCCAAGTTTCTTTATAATCTCGGTTGCCTAAGTCTTGAAGTTGGATTGTCTTATTCACGGTACAAAGATACGGAGAAACAAAAATCCTTCTAAACATTGTTTAGAAGGATTTTTTGTTAAAAGTGTTTTGTAGGATTTAGTCTTCAAGAACCACTTCAAAATTCTCTAGCACTTTCTTATTATCTTCAAGAAGCTCTTTCCAAGAAATTTCAAAAGTGACTGTTTTTCCGTCTTCTGAAATGACGGCACCTTCTGGTGATACCGATACTACCTTACGAGGAAATACGTATTCTAATTTCATAGTAGAATTTTCAAACTCTTGACCAAACTGTTCCATCATCCCTTTGAGCATAACAGTTTCCTGACTATCACCTTCATCTGTTTCCAAATTAGTTTTCAATACTTCAAGATCCATACGAGTCTCTTCTTTTAGGATCCCATCATCTTTTATATATTTACTTAAACTCTTAGGGTCTGTTCTTCTGAAGGTATTATTCTCAAACGTATACACCACTTTATCCATAGACACTAATTCATCTGCAGATCCTAATTTTGGTCCTTGCCGCGCCTCATTTTTTGCTTGATCAAACACTTGATCTATCTCATAAGACACGCGTTCAATTTCGGAAAATGTAGCAAAATCTTTAAACATATTCATTTTAAACTCTCCAGTGTCTCCATCCATTTTCATTTTCATGGTAAAGTCTTTAAGCATTTCTAATTTTGCTTGTTCCTCTTTTGGTAATGTAGCGATACTATCTTTGTGTTCTTTAATAAGATTTGCGAATACGACTACAGTATCTATTTTTGTTTTTTCTTTATCGGAGTTGGAAGCTCCTGCTCCCATTGAATTTGCCATAGCCATCATAGCAGAAAGATCAAAGGAACTCTCATAACGACCGCCCATATCATTATTAAAAACAATGCGTTCCTGAACACTACAGCTCACTAGAAAAAATATCACCAAGCTGAATAGCACTACTATTTTTTTTGTCATTTTAATTATTTTTTGGATTATTGAGTATGACCAAGGCGGCAATAACACCAGGGACCCATCCACATAGCCAAAGTAAGAAAACGATTAATACAGATCCACATCCTCTTCCTATAACGGAAAGTGGCGGGAAAAATATGGCTAAAAGTACACGCCAGAAACTCATAAGATTTGATTTTTATACTACTTCTCAGTAGAATATGATTGATTGATGAATACTATACGTCTGCAAAAGAAAGATATTGTTACATCTTTCACTATTCAAAACCTATGTTTTTTATAGTAGCGTTTTAAACCATTATGATAGATAAGCTTTTTATTTTAATCATACTCGAATGTAGCTTCTTATAAGGCTAGCCCCTCTACATACCCTTGTTTATTCAAAGTTTACAAGATAAGCCTCAATTTTAAACTTCATTAAATATCCTATTTTCACCCCAAAGAAGCGAGTACCTGTTTAAATCTTGGTAATAAGCTAGCAAAACTTGACAGATCCGATGAGGCTTTAGAAAGCTATCAAAAAGCACTAGCACTAGACCCTGACAATAAAAAAATTCAAGATGCCATAAATACCATGAAAGAGAATATTAAATAGAACAAATTCCTCCTCATAATAACATTGAATTTTAATGAAGTAACGAGTATCTTTGCACGCTTAAAACAATAGTGTATGGCACTCTCAGAACAAGAACAAGTACGTCGTGATAAATTATCACGCTTGCGCGAAATGGGTATCGACCCCTATCCCGCTCCTTTATATCCAGTGAATAATACATCTACCAAGATAAAACAGGACTATAAAGAAGGGATGAAGGTAATCATTGCAGGGCGTTTGATGTCTAGACGTATTCAAGGGTCTGCTTCTTTTGCTGAGCTTCAAGATGCAGAAGGACGTGTTCAAGTGTATTTTAATCGTGATGAGATTTGTACGGGAGACGATAAGTCAAAGTATAACGAAGTCTACAAAAAACTATTGGACATTGGAGATTTTGTAGGAATCGAAGGTGAATTGTTTACCACCAAAGTAGGAGAAATCACCGTGATGGTGAAGAATTTCATTTTACTAAGCAAATCCTTACGTCCCTTACCGCAGCCTAGAGTAGACGAAGACGGAAAGATACACGATGAGTTTAATGACCCAGAATTACGCTATCGTCAGCGATATGTAGATCTTGTCGTCAATCCAAAAGTAAAAGACACTTTTGTAAAACGCACGCAAATCACCACCGCGATACGCGATTTTTATAATGAGATGGGATTCCTAGAAGTAGAAACTCCAATCCTTCAACCTATTCCAGGCGGTGCTTCTGCACGCCCATTTATGACCCATCACAATGCGCTAGACATTCCTTTATATCTGCGTGTTGCCAATGAGTTATACCTAAAACGATTAATCGTGGGAGGTTTTGATGGCGTATATGAGTTTGCAAAAGATTTCCGTAATGAAGGGATGGATCGTACACACAATCCAGAATTTACGGTGATGGAGATGTATGCTGCTTACAAAGATTACCATTGGATGATGGACACCACAGAGAAGTTACTTGAGAAAGTAGCGATAAAACTTCATGGTACGGCTGATGTGCCTTTCGGCGAAAATATCATTAGCTATAAAGCTCCTTACAAGCGTATCGGAATTCTGGATGCTATTAAGGAACATACAGGCTATGATTTATATCAAAAATCGGAAGAAGAAGTCCGTGATGCTGCCAAAGCTCTAGGGCTTGAAGTAGATAGTACCATGGGTATCGGAAAACTCATTGATGAGATTTTTGGAGAGAAGTGTGAGCATTTATACATCCAGCCTACTTTTATCATGGATCATCCCGTAGAGATGAGTCCGCTGACGAAGAAACACCGAAGTAAAGAAGGATTGACTGAACGTTTTGAACTCATGGTGAATGGGAAAGAACTTGCCAATGCCTATACAGAGTTGAATGATCCTATCGATCAACGTGAGCGTTTTGAAGATCAATTGAAGCTTTCTGAAAAAGGAGATGATGAAGCGATGTTCATCGATCAAGACTTCTTACGCGCCTTAGAATACGGAATGCCTCCTACCTCTGGAATCGGTATCGGGATTGACCGTCTTGCGATGTTTATGACCAACAATCAGTCGATACAAGAAGTGTTATTCTTCCCTCAAATGAAACCAGAGAAGAAAGCCTTAGAACTTAACGACAATGAAAAAGCGATCTTTGAAGTTCTCAAAAAAGAAAAAAGCATCGAACTTAATGCACTTAAAACGGCTTCTGGATTAAGCAACAAAGGATGGGACAAAGGGATTAAAGGCCTTACCAAACTAGGCGTTGCTAAGGTCACTAAGGATGATGCTGGGCTTACCGTAACGTTAGACAATTAAAATTCAATAAAACCCAAATCTATAAACACAAATATTATGCTTAAAAAACAATTTCTTTTCACACTTATAGTAGCATCCTTATTGTACTCTTGTTCTTCTGATTCTGATGAAGACACTGAGTTAGCAAGTTGTCTTTCTATAGAACTTGACAGTCCTAATATTAGTGCAACACAAATATCACTTAACTATAGTAGTTCATCTACTGCTAATTCTTTTGAAATAGAATATGGTATTACTGGCTTCACTTTGGGTACGGGCACTAGATATATAACTTCCAATGATTTTACAATAGAGAATCTAACCCCAAATACTACCTATGATATTTATGTCACTAGTATTTGTAATGCTCAAGATCGTAGTGTCCCCGCTGGACTATTTGCTGTTACAACAAGTCAGTCGCAATGTGTTTTCAACAAAACTCTTAGTGCACAGCAGTTTAATTTAGATGAAATATTAGTTGTTCTAAGCTATACTGATGATATTTTTATTGAAGATTTTGAATATGAATATGGAGTAGAAGGCTTTACCCTTGGAACAGGGGTCGTGATTAATGATTCTTCATCAATCATAGACATTACAGACTTTGATCCTTCCACTACCTATGACATCTACGCTAGAGCTAGATGTTCTGGAGCAGATTATAGTTCTTATGCAATTACAACATTTACAACTTCAGAGAGTTGTCCAAAACCAACTGGATTACAAGCTATATTTAATGGAGGATCTTGTGGTAACAGGCAATATACTCTTGATTGGGATTATATGATAGCAAGTTCTAATGCCTCATTTTTTGATGTATCTATTCCTAGTGATGAATCTACACCACCAGTAAGTCAATTTACAACGTCTAATACCCAAATAACGCTTTCTCCTTTTTCTTGTGGTGACACTAGATATTTTTACGTCAGGGCAAATTGTTTAGATGGTAATGTTTCAGAATGGGCTGGACCGATTCCGTTTAATTAACCAATGTAAATTCATAAAAATTAACGTATTACACACAAAAAGACCTGCTTTTCTCAAGTAGGTTTTTTATATTCTTTACACGCTTTCGCGAAAGCGTAAAATACCCGTAAAAACACCTATTTTTGAAAAACAGATTCTAATTATTTTTGAAAATTATTAATTAACCAAAACCATTATATCCCCATGAAAAAAATCTACACATTTTTATCTGTAGGACTTGTATTACTCTTGTGTACCGCGTGTCCTGGTCCTGACAACCATTCGGGAGACAAACCTGACGTAACCATCCAAACCTACAAAGTGAGTATTGACTCTGTGTCTACTGCAAATGCACCAGCATTACAGTCGTTTGCGCATGCCACTTCGGGAGCAGACTGGCTGTTATTTGCGGGACGTACTAATCAAGATTCTTTAATAGGCGGACTACACAATTTAAGTGCTAATTATGCAGATAAATCTTTTATTCCGCGATCTTATAATCAAAATATTTATGCTTATAATTTGGCAGAAGACAAGGTGTCAAGCATTAATTACACATCATTTTTAGATGATTTAAAAGTAAATTTATGTAAAGATCCCTCGTCTGAGATGTGTCAATCGTTATCCAATGGAGATTATGATTTTACATCTATTTTTGTTAACTCAAATCCGCTTGTCACACAAGATGACAATGGATATTTATATGTGATAGGTGGTTATGGCCCTAAGAGTTTTGAGTATTTTGAAGAAACTCCTAACTGGAAAAATGATACCACGGCAACAGATAAAAAGAAGCAAGAATACATCACCTATAATCAGGTAGCAAGATTAAACATAGCCTCTATGATCAAACTTGCAAAAAAGCAAACACTAAGTGATGCAGAATGGTCAGACGTTTTTCGTTATGACACAGCAACTGCTCTTGTAAGTACTGGTGGAGAAGTCTTTAAAATGGGAGCTACTTTTTATGTAGCGGGAGGGCACAATTTTACGAGCAATAGCCAAAAATATCTAGATGCGGTATATCCGTTTTCAGTATCTCCTTCTGAAACAACCATATCTTTAGGGGTGAGTGTATCAACTCCTATTTCTGATGTATCTGATCCTACAGATTCTGTGGCTGACAATAATTCTATTTTTAGACGTAGAGATGGGCCTGTAGTGCCTTCTATGTATTATAATGAGACTTATAAAAAAATGGAGCAAAGTCTTACATTTTACGGAGGTGTGTTTAAACCGGGAGAAGATTTACAAGCATGGAATGATGCGCTTTATGTACATCCAGATTGGGCAACAGGAAATAAATTGTATACCAATGATACTGCTTACAATCAAAATAACTACAATGTATATGCCTGTGGTAACTTTGTAGGGTTTGATAGTGATACTAATTTATTACATACGTTCTTATTAGGAGGTATTGGAGACGGAAAACCCTCTAGTGCATTATCTGGTTTTTCAAATACAGGATTACATATTACCATGGATGTACAAAAGCAGCCTATGCAAAGTGCCATTGTAGATACGCTTAAAAATGTATTTGGAAATACTTCTAATTTTTATGGTGCTGAATCTATTTTAATTAAAAATGAAAGTAGTATTTTTTCTAAGGTACCTTATGAAGTGAATGGCAAAAAGATTATGGAAAATACAGAAATCATTGATTTAAAAACAACTATAGGTACAAAAAGTGAGATTGTTATAGGTCATATATATGGTGGTATAGAATCCTACGAGTCTAATCCTGGAACGTATGGAAAAGGCAAATCTGCGGCTTCTAATAGGGTATGGCAAGTAACACTTACTAAAGAATAAAAGAAGAAAAGAATAGCGTATATCTCTTGATAAAAAAGCCTTTTATGTCCTGTACATGAAAGGCTTTTTTATGTGTTTTATTTTTTTAGTAATGAATTTATCATAAGCTCGACACAATACCTGTACTTCACATTATTTTATTATAAGACAGTTATGGAAACAGATTATCAGAAAGACATCATCATATTTGACGGAGAATGTAATTTATGCAATGGTGTTATAGGTTGGCTTATAAAATTTGCTCCTACTGCAATGTTTGATTTTATCCCCTTTCAATCTCCTAAAGGACAGCAACTTTTACAGGATTACAATAAACCCACAGATAGATTAGATACTGTAATTCTTATCAATCAAACAGGCATACATACCCATTCTGATGGATTTTTAAAAATCGTAGCTGAAATCCCAAAGTGGAAACGCGTTGCTGCATTACTTGCTTTTATTCCTAGAATGCTTAGAGATTATGTTTATAAAACAGCTTCCCGCCATCGAGTCAAATGGTTTGGGGTTTCTAAAAGTTGTACGATAGATTTCAGATAATATACTATAAAGAAACGGATGGCGAGAACCATCCGTTTTTTTTTAAAACACCACTCTTTTGAGATAAGTAATGTATGATTCCTAATAAATTAGGATGAGAGTGACGCTTGCCAAATACATCTTGACTGTCTTACAATGAGTATCTATAGTTAACCTACTTTTTAACTTTTTACTACAAAAACCACCTATAGACACGTATTCATAAACAGCAATTTATATTCAGCATTTGTTCACTTACTAACAGCAAGTTACCATCACTTTTCTATCTACACGTAAAACCCGATAGCATTTTACTTACTACCGGGTTTCTCGCACCACACAACAAAGCACAACACTCTACTATTGTGCTTTGTTGTCTACTTCTCTTTTTGTTCTATAAACTTAACATCTCTTGTATTCTTTTGTACTGCAATAGCCGCAAAGAGACTCAAGAAAAATGAGATCCCATAAAAGCCTTTTTCACTCAGATCTAATTCTGCATTCCATAAACCTATAACGAGTAATAATATAGAGGTCAAAGTAACAAACCAACTAACTCCATAGTAAATATCGGTTACGGGAATTCCTTCTAGTTTATCTCTTACCGTTTTTTGAACGGAAATCACTGAAAATAAACCAAATAACAAGATGGTGAAGTAATAACCTTTTTCGTTAAGATCCATCGTAGCATTCCATAATCCCACGCAAAAAGAGACCATCCCGATGAGTAAAGATGCCCAAGATGCCGATATAAAAGCGGCTGTCGGTTTATTGTTAAAATCCTCTTTTACTTTTTCCTTTTTTTCTGTTTGAATTTTTACTTGATTTTCCATTGTTGTGTGTTTTAATGTTAATGTCATTTAGTATTGTATTTCCAAAAGAATAACGATGTGGTACGTATGCATAATTCTTAGTATCACAAGTATTATAATTTTTAAAAAGTTGGAGTCCGCGATGGCAACAATAAAGGGTAACTTTTAACGTACCCGATCTGTATTTCCGTTTTCCACTTTAAAAAATAATCTGCTCCACTACTTAAAATCCATGATCCATTGGTTAAATGACAGGGCAAATATGCAATGGCCTATTCAGTTTAAAAATCAAATTTTTATCAAAAACTTATGATATATTTATAATTTTTAAACTAATTACTCATATTTTAAAGTACATTTGGATGATATTACTTACGATATTATATGACACTTTTTGATATAATAAACTCACTCTCCACAGAAGATTATGAAAAATTCAAATCCTATCTGCGTCATAAAAACAAACGCTCTGACACAAAAAACATAGCGCTCCTTAAACTATTAAGGCAATCGCACCTTCCTACAAACATTGATAATACACTCTATGGAAAAGCTTCTAAAAACGCATATCATGCCTTGTGTAAAAGACTCCATGACAACGTAATTGATTTTATAGCCAGCAATAGTCTAGCATCTGAAACTACCGAAGAGTTTGATGTTTTAAAACGTATTCTTACTGCTCGTATTCTATACGAACAAGAAGTATATAGCGCTGCCCAAAAGACGCTTCAAAAAGCAGTAACTATAGCAAAAACCCATGACTTGTATAGCATGCTAGGCGAAATATATCATACCCAAATACAATACGCACACATACACCCTGAAATAAATCTTCCTGAATTGATCCAAGAATTTCACACCAACCAAAAGCGCCACCAACATCAAGAGAATCTCAACTTAGCTTACGCATATATTAAGGATCGGATTTCAAAAACAAACAATACCGTTACAGAAGATGTCAACCAACTTCTTACGGATGCTTTTCAAAAATTCAATATCAATATTGATGAATCGCTCACCTTTAAATCGCTGTACCAATTACTTGAAATCATCAATACCGTAGCGCGATTAGAAAACAATTATTATGATGCTTTGCCCTTTTTTGAACGTGTGTATACAGAGATTACCGTTAAAAAAACGATGACCAATAAGCATCTATATTACCATATTCACTTGCTTTATTTCATGGCAAACGCTTATTTCAGGAATCGGCAGTTTGAGCAAGCGACTGCATATCTTGATGTGATGAAAGAACGTATGCAAGAAGAGCGGGGTTCTTATGAATTCCGCTTTCGCGAAAGCGAACTCTTACTACGCACCCTCCTTCTCAATTACACCGGAAAGGCTACCGAAGCTATTGGATTATTGGAAACTCATATTGAAAAAATAACAAGAAAAAATAAAACACAAAATCCCGATCTCATCCTTGTGTTATGTATTTGTCTCACGCAACAAGAACAACATAAACAAGCATTGAGTGTGCTTAATAAATTAAAACACAGTGTCAACTGGTATGTGACCAAAATGGGAGAAGACTGGATGATCAAACATGATCTGCTTCAATTGATCACCCATATCGAACTAGAAAACAGTGATCTTGTCGAATCCCTTTTGAAGCGTTTTAAGCGCACCTATAAACACGTTATTCGTCACGAAAACAGGTTGCAAGATTTTCTTAAAACGGTAGAAATTATTTATAAATACCCAGAAGAAGTAAAAGGAGTTCGCTTTCGCGAAAGCGTAAAAAACCTCTTTACTACAGAGAATAAAGCCAAAGAAGATATTTTTATGTTGAGTTATTTTGCTTGGATTCTTTCAAAAACAATGCATAAACCCTTGTACGAAACCACACTGGAATTGTTATAGGTAGAAACATACACTATTATTAATTTTTCATTTGAACAGCACAAATACACTAGTAAAATCAAGGAATCTCAGTTTTTTTGCTACTCTCATAACAAAACACCAATATATTACAAGGCTTTAACAATATATTCACAAAATCCCCTTCTAACAATACTTATCTTTTGTGCATCCTAAAAAACTCATTATGCGTATAAAATTACACTATTTGATACTCGCCTTTCTGGCAATATCTATTACAGGTTGTGGAGCCTTGCAATCCAAAAAATCGAAGGCCACGACTGCTTCAAAACCAAAGCCCAAACCTAAAAAAGGAGAAATAGAACCTTACAGCAAGGTGATTACCAAAGAAGCAAAAACCGATGAAGGGCTTTTTACCATTCATAAAATAGACGACTCTTATTTTTATGAGATTCCTGATTCGCTTTTTGGAAGAGAAATGCTGATGGTCACTCGTATTGCTAAAACAGCTACTGGATTGGGATTTGGAGGTGGTAAGCAAAACACCTCTGTACTACGCTGGGAAGTAAAAGACAAGAAAGTATTATTGCGTGTTGTATCACATCAAATCTATGCTGCAGATTCATTACCTATTTCTGAAGCTGTAAAGAACAGTAACTTTGAACCTATTTTATACGCTTTTGACATTAAAGCATATCACAAAGACACTGTAAACAATACTAGAAATACAGTTATAGATGCATCAGAACTTTTTACTAAAGACGTCAAACCTTTAGGGCTACCAGATTCTAGAAGAAAAGGTTATAAAGTAACCCGTCTTGACGAAAAGCGTTCGTACATAGACACCATACGTAGTTATCCTAGAAACATTGAGACAAGACACGTAAAAACGTATGCTGCATCAGAGCCACCTAGTAATAGTGCTACTGGATCACTTTCTTTGATGATGAGTAACTCTATGATTTTACTTCCTGAAACACCTATGAAGCGTCGATATTTTGACCAACGTGTAGGATGGTTTGCTCGTGGTCAAACTGATTATGGACAAGAAGCTCAAAAGAGTAAGACTATCAGATATCTAGACAGATGGAGATTAGAAGTAAAAGATGAAGACCTTGAAAAATTCAATCGCGGTGAACTCGTAGAGCCCAAAAAACAGATTATATATTATGTAGATAGAGCCACTCCAAAAAAATGGATTCCTTATATCAAACAAGGTATTGAAGATTGGCAAGTTGCTTTTGAAGCGGCTGGATTCAAAAATGCTATTATTGCAAAAGATCCACCTACGCCAGAAGAAGATCCTGATTGGAGTCCAGAAGACGTGCGCTATAGTGTGGTGCGCTATCTCGCTTCCCCTATTCCTAATGCAAATGGTCCTCACGTAAGCGACCCCAGAAGTGGAGAAATTTTAGAAAGTGATATTAACTGGTATCATAATGTCATGTCATTATTACGCAACTGGTTTTTTATACAAACCGCTGCCATCAATCCTGATGCACAATCTTTAGAGTTTAAAGATGAAGTGATGGGTCGTTTGATTCGTTTTGTGTCTTCACACGAAGTTGGACATACCCTAGGTCTACCACACAATATGGGAAGTAGTGTTGCGTATCCAGTAGACAAATTGCGTGATCCTGAGTTTACAAAAAAATATGGTACAGCACCTTCTATTATGGATTATGCTCGTTTTAACTATGTAGCACAACCAGGAGACGGAGATGTAGCACTTATGCCTAACATTGGAATCTATGACAAGTATGCTATCAAGTGGGGGTACAAGCCTATTTTAGACACCTCTGCAGAAGAGGAAAAGAAAACGCTAGACAATTGGATTCTAGAACATGCTGGAGATCCTATGTATCGTTTTGGAAGACAACAACGTGGCGTGATTGATCCGAGTTCACAAACAGAAGACCTAGGAGATGATGCTGTAAAAGCAAGTACCTATGGTATTGCAAACTTAAAGCGTATTGTTCCTAATCTTACAAAGTGGACTGCTGAAGACGGAAAAAACTACGATGACTTAGAGACTATGTACAATCAAGTACTATCACAATACAATAGATACATGGGACATGTCACTGCGAATATTGGAGGTGTATATGAAATATACAAAACCTACGATCAAGAAGGTGCTGTGTATACACACGTAGCTGCTGATAGACAAAAAGAAGCTTTAGCCTTTTTACAAAAGGAGTTGTTTGAAACACCGCAATGGCTTATAGATGAGAGCATCTTTGACAAAGTAGAATCTGCTGGAAGTGTAGAGCGCATTCGTCGTTTTCAAACACGTACGTTAGACAACCTACTTGATTTTGGTAGAGTAGCACGTATGTTGGAAAACGAAACGCTAAATGATGAAGAAGCATACACCACCATGGAGATGATGGCAGACTTACGTAATGGGCTATTTAGTGAACTTAGAAATAGTAGAAGAATTGATATCTACCGTCGTAATTTACAGAGAGCGTACGTAGAGCGTTTAGAAACGTTAATGACTAAGGAACAAACAAGTTTATCTGGTCCTTCTGCACGTTTTTCTTCTCGCACCAATATAGACGTGAGTCAAAGTGATATTCGTGCCATTGTACGTCAAGAACTTAAAGACTTAAAACGTACGTTACAAAGTAACACAGGGCGTATGAGAGATAAGATCAGCAGGATACATCTTGTTGATTTGGTAGAACGTATTGATCTCATATTAGATCCTAAATAAAACATATAACTAGTTCAAAAAGAGGTTATCAAATTAATTTGATAACCTCTTTTTGAACTTACTTTACATAAAATATATTCAATTATTACATTCTAAATAGCATTCGAATCTATTTAAGAACATATCTCATAAGATTGATATACTTTAGTTTTATATATATTCGTCATTTAGGATAAAAGCGTTTAAAACTTAAACCTCCTTGATTAGTATTAAAACGAACAAAATGAAAATTTTTACATTTATATGTTTTCTATTCATTTATAATAGCTGTTATTCTTCTAATGAATATAATTCTGAATTTCTAACATCACAAACCAAAAATAATATTAATATCGAAAAATCAGGGATATACGTTAAAGATTTTGGAGCTATTGGTGATGGAGTTACTGATGACACTGCTGCTATTCAAGCCGCAATAGTAGCATTAAATAAAGAGAGAACTTCTCCAATAGGAAATGACGGATGGGGGCAAAATACCCTTTATTTTGACAAAGGGGAGTATCTGGTATATAAGCCTTTACTACTTAATAGCAGTTCTTACATAGGAGCAAAATTTATTGGTGCTGGAGAATACGCAACTCAAATTACATTTAGAAACGACACAGATATATGTTTTGAATTTAATGCTCATATAAATGTGCTTTTTCAAGATATGACTATCTATCATGATCCAGTTAATGAGAAAAGGAGTACTTGGTCAAATTCTTGTTTTAAATTAAAAGGTAAAGGAGGAGGTAGACGATTTTCATTAGAGAGAGTTACTACTATAAATTTTGATCGAGTAATAACCCATGATAACACTTTTAACGGAAACAACGATACTAGTTTAACGATAGGAAGCACGTTTAAAAATTTCAACACCTTTTTATATTCGCGTAATACACAAGCAGTAGTTAATGAATACATACAGTGCTCTTGGTATGGAGGGGGAGATGTTTTTGATATAGCAGGTTATGGGCATACTTCGTTACGAGGAGGTAGTATTGTGGTAGGCGGCACTTGGTTTAAGTTTGCAAATATTCCTAAAAAGTACGGCCCATCAAGTAATTATTCATTGTATAATGTAAAAGGAGAATATAGCGCCAATTATAAAGGCATAGTCGCTACAAAAATTGTGGAAGCTGTTGGAGAATATATAAATGTAAATATGTCATTTTATAATTGTGGCTTAAGTTCAACTCTACAACCTCTCCCGTCTGCTAAAACTATTGTACTTGGTTCTAACAGTCAACTTATTTTTAATCAATGCTCTCTTGTAAATTCAAGCATAGAAACCATAGCTCAAGCAACCTTACTTACTGATAATAAATCTTTTATTAAATTTTTAAATTGCCCAGACCCCGTTCTACCTGAAAGAGTAAAAAGAACAACTATTTCTAATGGTTTTGGTCATCCAGTAATAAGTTATAATGATTGTAGTGGGGTAAGTAATATCAGTTTATTAAATTTAACATCGTCGCATGTGAATACAACTCATGTGAATACACTTACCAAACAAACCACTTCTGATGGAAGGTTAACTGTAAATAATAGACCACACACTTTTACACTTCCATTATATGATCAACACACCGTAATTGAAGAAGCTTACATCGTAATTAACCCATACACAACTGCTTTAGAAAGTGACATTGAAGTAAGGGTATATGCCGACTTGAAAAAAGAAAAACTATTAGACAATTTTACGTTTAAAAGTAATAAAGATGGTAATGTTTATTATATCAATACTATAAAAGGAAAAATAGTACAAGAAGCTATCGTATTCGAAATCATCAACCCTTCTGGAAGACAAATAGGTAGTATAACGGTACGAACGAAGAATATTTGAATTAAATTTTTTAAATAATTTTTTCTTATCCAGACCTATAATGATAACAAAATCTTATTATTATTTTCTTTTTAGATTTTTAAACTTCAAAAGCGTGCTTCTTAAGACTACGTTAATTTAAGGAAAACCGTTAAACCTTATCGAAAATTCAAGGTCATAGTAGCGTAACAAAAAATTAAAGAAGATGAAATATATTTTAACAACGATGTTTTTGTGTTTAACGATGACAATAACTGCGCAAAGAGGAGAAGATCACCAGAAAAGAGCACAGTTAAGCCCTGAGCAACACGCTACGCTAACAACGAAAAAAATGACACTTGCTTTAGACCTAAACACACTGCAAGTAGATAAAGTGTATAAGGTACAATTAGCTCAAGCACAAAAGAGAGAAGCATTTCTTTCAGAGCGCAAAAAAGACGATCGCCAAGCGTTAACAAAAGAACAACGCTTTGAACTTGAAACGAAAAAACTAGACCATAAGATTGCTCTTCAAAAGGAAATGAAATCTATTCTCACTGCTGATCAATTTAAAAAATGGCATGAGATGAAGCACAAGAAGAATCAAAAAAGAAAAGGGAAACACCACACCCAAAGAAGATAGATTAGATGTTGTTTGGAAAAGGCAGATATTTTATAAAATATCTGCCTTTCTTGTATAGTTTAAAGTGCTTGCGACTTTAGCCACGACAGCAATCGTTTTGTCTAAATCTTCATACGTCAAGGCGTCTGTTATAAACCAAGTCTCATACGCACTAGGGGCAATATAAACACCTTCTTCTAATAGACCGTGAAAAAACTTTTTAAAGGTATCATTATCTCCCGCGGCAGCTGTTTTAAAATCAATCACTTCATCTTCTGCAAAATGCACAGAAATCATAGACCCAATACGATTGATCGTATGTGTTACTTTATGAGCATCAAGAGCCGCGGTCATTCCTTTATGGAGATATGCTGTCTTTTCTTCTAAGCGCGTAAAAAGATGCTCATCGTTATGAATAGCTGTAAGCATAGCAAAACCTGCTGCCATCGCTAACGGATTCCCACTTAAAGTCCCTGCTTGATATACAGGTCCTAAAGGGGCTAAATAATTCATAATCTCATCACGAGAAGCAAACGCTCCTACTGGCAGTCCGCCTCCTATTACTTTTCCAAAAGTGACAATATCTGCTCGTACATTTTTAAGTTCTTGTACACCGCCTTTAGCCAATCTAAAACCAGTCATTACCTCATCAAAAATAAGCAATGTCTGGTGTTGATCACATAGACTTCGCAAGCCTTCTAAGAAACCATTTTTAGGAACTATACATCCCATATTCCCAGCAACTGGTTCTATAATAATGGCTGCAACCTCCTGTGGATTCGCTTTTAAAAGTGCTTCTACTTGATCTAGATTATTGTAATCTGCGAGCAATGTATCTTTAGCGGTTCCCTTAGTAACACCAGGGCTATTAGGCGTTCCAAAAGTAACAGCTCCACTCCCCGCTTGGATTAAAAAAGAATCAGAATGTCCGTGATAGCATCCTGCAAATTTTATGATTTTCTCTCTATTAGTATACCCTCTTGCCAAACGTATGGCACTCATACAGGCTTCTGTACCACTATTTACAAAACGTATTTTATCAACACCGGGTACCATCCCTATAGCTAGTTTTGCAATCTCTGTTTCAATTTCTGTTGGCATTCCGAACGATGTTCCTTTTTTGGCTTTAGCAACCACAGCATCTACTACAGGCTGATAGGCATGTCCTAATATCATAGGTCCCCAAGAATTGATATAATCTATCAATGTCCTACCATCCTCATCATACAAATAAGCACCTTTTGCCTCTTTTACAAAAATAGGATCACCTCCTACAGATTTAAAAGCTCGTACTGGGCTATTAACACCTCCTGGAATCACACGTTGTGCTTCTACAAACAAAGCACTACTTCTTTTATATATCATGAATTAATATCGGCTATCAAATGGTTCTACATACAGTACTTGTCCTACAAAAATATCATTGTTTTCAAGTCCATTAATTTTTTTAAGATCCTCTACACTGATCTTATATTTTTTAGAAATACGGTATAAGGTTTCTCCTTTCTCTACTGTATGCTGATTCTTTTTGTCTTTTACTTTTTTATAATCTTCTTCTGCTTTACCTAGTACTTCTCCATCATAACGATATAATTCATAGCGCTCTATTAATGAAACAAGTTTCGCTGGATATTTTTTATCTGTCGCGTATCCTGCAGCTCTCAATCCTTTAGCCCATCCTTTATAATCATCTTTAGGAAGTTTAAAAAGTGCTGCATATCGACCTCGGTTTGTCAGAAATAAAGAATGATCTCTGTATGAAAACTTCGCTAAACTATACTTTCTAAAACACTCGCCTTTTTCATCATCATCATGATACACTTTGGCACCTTTCCAATCATGACATTTTATTCCAAAATGATTATTTGCTTTTCTTACTAATTCTCCATTTCCAGCTCCAGACTCTAAAATTCCTTGTGCCAAAGTGATACTTGCTGGTATTCCGTACTGACGCATCTCTTCTTGAGCGATGGCGGCATACGTTTCTATATATCCTTCTACACCCGTTTTAGGAATAGGATTTACTACATTCTCTTCTTCTGGAGTTTCCTTTTTAGGAGGTGTGATCACTCGCTCTTCTCGCTCCTTTTTTGGAGTGACTTTACGTGTTGTTCTTTTTGAAGAACCGCAACTCCCGAGTATACATCCCATTAAAAACAAAAACACAATACGTCTTATCATCTTCTAAATAGCTATAGTTTGAAGCCCCTTTTTCTCTAGTTTTTTGTTGATTCCTGCAACTCCCTGAAGACCTCCTGTATGAATTGCTAAAATACGAGAATTTTGCGGGAAATACCCTTTTGAAATAAGGTCAAAAATCCCATACATCATTTTACCTGTATATATAGGATCTAATAAAATATGGTATGTTTTATTAAATTCATTTATAAAATTCACAAGCTCTTGGGTGACTTTGGCATATCCTCCAAAATGATACGCTTGTTGTAATTCCCAATGTGAGGTATTCGTCATTTTTTGTAGTTCGCTTTTTAAAAAATCACCTTTCAACGCAGGAAATCCAATGACCTTTTGAGAAGGGCTAGAAGCATTACAAATACCTGCAATAGTACCTCCAGTACCCATGGCGCAACATATATAATCAAACGAAAGATCTTGCAGAGTTAGTATTTCTTCACATCCTTTTATAGCAAGATCATTGGTGCCTCCTTCTGGCAAAATATATGCCTCAGGATATTCTTTTTTGAGAGATGCTAAAAAAGAAGCTTCTTCCTTTTGTTTGTATGATTCTCTTGATATAAATATAAGTTTCATCCCACAAGAAACTGCTTGCGCAAGCGTCGTATTTTCTTCAAGCGTTTTATCTAAATCCATAGCGAGTTCTTCTCCTCTAATAATTCCTATGGTATTGAAATCATATTTCATTCCGGCGACTGCTGTTGCCGCAATATGATTGGAATAAGCACCTCCAAAAGTAAGTAGGGTTGTATAGTTATTTGCTTTCGCGAAAGCGATATTATATTTAAGCTTTCTGTATTTATTTCCTGAAATATAGGGATGAATCAGATCCTCTCTTTTTAACGACAATGACACGTCATAAGGAATTTGCAAGTCTTGATTCTGGGGTACTTCTATCACACTGTCAAAATTAGGAAAACGAAACCATAAAAAGACAACCTCTCATCCGATTCCTATAGATACTTTACAAAAGACCAAAAAGATCTTTTTTCTAAATAATCAAGGTTATTTTCATTTTGGTAAGCTTCTCGCTCAAAAGATATGTTACTATAGGCTTTATATGAATCTCTATACTGAACCAAACGCACTCCATATTCTATGGTATACCAGATAAAAAAAGGAAGTATCAACAGCTCTACTTGTTGACGTAAATGAATACATTCATGATTTATAAAGACAACATCGTTTTTTAATGTTGCACGTTTCATAATAATAAAAGGCCATAGCGTAAGCCCTACAAAACGTTTCCTCAACAAATATTTATTTACTATCAAAAACATATTTCAAAAGTACTTTATATTCTTAGTAATCAAAACAATGTACACACGTATTTATCCACGCATCTATTAACAACCCTATAATAGTAATCCTAGCAGAGTCTTAGTATATTTGTAGTCATCATAAAAAAAGCAATGTCATTCATAAAAAAACATATTCCTATTGAAGAAGGAGATTACTATCTCACTCCCGAAGGATATAGATGTTTTACAGAGCAATATCATCGTAAACGCGGCTATTGTTGTGAAAGCGGTTGCAGGCACTGCCCGTATGGGTTTGACAAAAAAACAAACACCCAGTCTTAAGATGGATACTACGGTATTATCATATCGCAAATGTATATTTACATCCTACTATAGGGCAAACATGCGTTATCCCTGATTTTTGAAGTATACTTCAACAAGTATCTTTATCAATCACCCACTTGTGAATAAACTAGTTAGGTAAGATTTAGATACTAAATTTACAATTTCAACATAAAAGGTCGGGTCATAAAACCCTCTTAAGGAATTTAAAAAAATCAACACATGACATTTCAAGAATATATACTTCAAGGAATTCCAAGCGAACTTCCACTTAAAAAAACATACAATCCTTCTGTAAATCATGCGCCTAAACGTAAAGAAATTCTCTCAGCACCAGAAAAAGAGTTAGCGCTTCGTAATGCATTACGCTATTTTGAGCCAAAACATCATGCAGCATTGCTGCCTGAGTTCGCAGAAGAATTAGACACTTATGGACGTATTTATATGTATCGTTTTAGACCAGATTATGATATGTATGCTCGCCCCATAGAAGCATATCCTGCACAATCTAAACAAGCTGCTGCGATCATGCTTATGATTCAGAATAATCTGGATCCTGCGGTAGCACAACATCCGCACGAATTGATCACTTATGGTGGGAATGGAGGCGTCTTTTCTAACTGGGCACAATACCTGCTTACCATGCAGTATTTAGCCCAAATGAATGACAACCAAACCTTAGCAGTGTATTCTGGACATCCTATGGGGTTATTTCCTTCTCATAAAGATGCTCCACGTGTGGTCGTGACTAACGGAATGATGATTCCTAATTATTCACAACCAGATGATTGGGAAAAATTTAATGCCCTTGGTGTTACCCAATATGGGCAGATGACCGCAGGAAGCTATATGTATATTGGTCCGCAAGGGATTGTGCACGGGACAACGATTACCGTTCTGAATGCATTTAGAAAAATAAAAAAACCGCTAGAAGGTGGTTTATTTGTGACCTCAGGTTTAGGAGGCATGAGTGGCGCACAACCCAAAGCAGGGAATATCTCTGGATGCATTACGGTCTGTGCCGAGGTAAATCCAAAAGCAGTACATACGAGACACTCACAAGGTTGGGTAGATGAAGTGATCACAGATACAACAGCACTTGTCAACCGTGTTACCAAAGCAAAAGCTGCAAAAGAAGTCGTATCTATCGCGTATCAAGGAAACATTGTGGATGTATGGGAAGCCTTTGACAAATATCAAATTCATATTGATATTGGGAGTGATCAAACTTCACTTCACAATCCGTGGGCTGGGGGGTATTATCCATTAGGGATGAGTTTTGAAGAGGCAAACGTTTGTATGTCTGAAGACCCAGTACGCTTTCGCGAAAGCGTAAAAAGCACCCTTGTCCGTCATGCAGCAGCCATCAATGCACATACCGTAAAAGGCACTTACTTTTTTGATTATGGAAATGCCTTTTTGTTAGAAAGTTCGAGAGCTGGCGCTGATATCTTAGCCGAAAATGGGATCGATTTTAAATACCCTAGCTACGTACAGGATATTATGGGACCTATGTGTTTTGATTATGGCTTTGGTCCTTTTAGATGGGTATGCGCTTCTGGAAAACCTGAAGATTTAGCAAAAACTGATGAGATTGCGTGTAAAGTCTTGGAAGAGCTTGCTGAAGATGCTCCACCAGAAATCCAACAACAAATGCAGGATAACATTCAGTGGATTAAAGGGGCTCAAGAAAATAAACTTGTGGTTGGCTCCCAAGCTAGAATCTTGTATGCAGATGCAGAAGGACGTATGAAAATTGCACAAGCCTTTAATGATGCGATCGCTCATGGCGAAATAGGATACATCATCTTAGGTCGCGACCACCATGATGTATCGGGAACAGATTCTCCATATCGAGAAACAAGTAATATTTATGATGGAAGCCGTTTTACGGCAGATATGGCGATACAAAACGTGATAGGAGATAGTTTTAGAGGAGCTACTTGGGTAAGCATTCATAACGGCGGAGGCGTAGGATGGGGAGAGGTAATAAACGGCGGTTTTGGTATGGTTCTTGATGGTAGTAATGATGCCGAAAGACGCTTGCAATCCATGCTTTTCTGGGATGTAAATAATGGTATTGCACGTCGAAGTTGGGCTCGTAATGAAGGTGCTGTTTTTGCTATAAAAAGAGCGATGGAATCACAACCTGACTTGAAAGTAACTTTGCCAAATATTGTAGAAGACAGTTTATTTAGACAATAACACTTAAAAAAAGAATCTATGAAAGCATTACGATTACTACCATTACTAGCTATTATGCTACTGATCTCTTCTTGTAGCACTGTCCGAGTGACATCTGATTATGATCAATCTGTTAACTTTAACGAATATAAAACGTATGCGTTTTATAAGCCTGGTATAGACAAAGCAGAAATTTCTGACCTTGATAAAAGACGTGTTCTTAAAGCCATCGAAAAAGAAATGGAAACCAAAGGATTTGTAAAATCCGAAAACCCTGAAGTACTTATCAGTATTTTTGCAAAAGCAAATAAACGTGTTGATGTATATCAAAACAACTTTGGCTTTGGAGGCTGGGGCTGGGGAGGTTTTGGACCTTGGGGCGGTGGCGCCTTTTATGGCAATAACATCTCTGAACGTACAGAAGGAATCCTCTACATTGATTTACTAGATGTAGATAAAAAACAACTTGTTTGGCAAGGGAAAGGAACTGCTACTTTAATAGAAAACGATATAAACAAACGAGAAGCGCGTATACAAGAAATTGTAAAAGAAATCATGCAAGTGTATCCTCCTGCTATCGCAAGTTCAAATAGCGAACTCACACGTGAGAAAATATAGTCTTCTTCTGAAAAGAAAAGACATGTAAATGACACAATCTAAGAATTGCGTCCCGAAAAACACCGAACATTCATTCGGTGTTTTTTTGTTTCTAAAATACTCCATAGCGACTACTTAATGGGATTGAGAATGGGTGCGCTTTCGCGAAAGCGTATACCACCTATTTCTAATAGGTCAAATAATAGTATTTGAAGTGATGACTTTATACATTCTTATCGATGTTATGATATAACATCACGTATATGCGGAATTTTACAAAGTGCATCCTTATTTGTATTGCCTCTCTTTTTGTATCCCAAGGCTGGGGATCACTAGACACTCCTATTTCTTTAAAAGAAGAATTAAATACACCTACCTATTCTGCGGTTTCAGATACTATAGCAACTACAACAAATCATGAAGAAGAGGAAGAAATAGCATATTGTCATCCAGATTATCCTGCTATGGTTGCTTTGTACAATAACCTGAATGGAGCCAACTGGAATCAGCCTTGGAATATATCAGAATGCAATCCTTGTAATACAGCGTCTTACCCTAACGTACAATGTTCTGCAGGGCGAGTTTGGTCTATTAATATTGTGAATGATCTCAATGTAACGGGTACACTACCTTCAGAAATATCGCAATTAACACAGCTGGTTTTTTTATCCTTGAACCGCACCAATGTTACTGGGACTTTACCTACATCTATGGGGTCCATGACCAATCTTAATACACTTAATATTACAAGAGCTTTTGCTGGAGGCTTGAGCGGACCTATTCCTGCTTCTTTTGCTAATCTGACAAACCTTACTTGGCTTTCATTCTCTGGACACGATCTTACAGGCGCTATACCTTCCTTTATTGGAAATTTCTCTAATTTACAAACACTTAATCTAGGTAGCAACGAATTTACTGGGTCTATTCCTCCCTCCATAGGAAACTTATCCAGTCTTGAATTTTTAGATTTTCGGGATAATGATTTGTCAGGAGCCATTCCAACTACTTTTGGGAATCTGAATAGCATACAGTATTTGTATATATTCAGTAATAATTTATCAGGAGCTATCCCTACAGAGATAGGGAATAATACAACGATGTTAGAATTTTGGGCTAATAACAATCAGCTCACAGGGACACTCCCAGCTTCTTTATCTAATCTTACCAATTTACAACAGCTTAATTTAAATGATAATCAAATATCAGGAGGGTTACCTCCAACATTAGGAAATAATGCACTTCCTAATTTGATTCTATTATGGCTATCTAATAATCAACTTTCTGGAGGCATCCCTACGTCTTATGGATTTTTTAATTCTCTCCAAGGCATGGACATAGCTGAAAACAACTTGATTGGACCTATTCCTACTAGTTTCTCTTCCTTAAGTTCAATATTAAATATTACTTTACAAGACAACCAACTTTCGGGTACAATTCCTCTTAATGCTATAACCCAACCTAGCTTAACTAGAGTCAATATTTCTTCTAATAATTTTACAGGAACCTTGCCTCCTAGTTTAAGCGCAAAAACCAATTTACTTTCTGTACAATTTAATAATAATAACTTTAGTGGCTCAGTACCTAATCTTACTTCAAATGCTGGATTATCATTCTTTTATATTGACACTAATGCTTTCCAATTTGGTGATTTTGAAAACGAATTTCCTTTATATGACGCCAATATTGCACTCTTTAGAGACAATCCACAGGCCTTACTAGACACTGCATATACACAAAACTCAAATGCAGGAGATAGTGTGAACATGACTGTAAATTGTAGTGGAAGTCAGAACACCTATCAATGGTATGTAGCTCCAGATGCTGTTAGTGCAGGAACTCCCATTACAGGAGCAACAAATGCCACACTTACTTTAACCAATGTACAAGCAATAGATAATGGGTTTTACTACGCACTTGTCAATAGTAACATTGTTACTGATCTAACATTAGAACGTAATCGTATTGAGCTTATCGTGACAGGAGGCATCTCTTGTACAACATTAACTTCTCCAACGGATATGCAAACTGGTGTTCCAATTAGCACTGATCTTACTTGGGATGCTGTCCCTAATGTTACTGGATATAGACTTCATGTTGGAAGTAGTGCAGGTAATTATAATATTATAAATAATCTTGATGTTGGGAATGTCACTACCTATATTTTCCCAACAGATCTCAATGAGGCTACTACCTATTTTGTTCAAATCACTCCATATAGTCCTAGTGGAGATTTAACGGGATGTACCGAAGAGCGTTTTACAACAGCTAGTGTATGTACTAATTTGACAAATCCTATAGATGGAACTATTGGTGTTCCTGTAGATACTGATTTAACCTGGAATCCTGTCTCTGGGGCTATAAATTATCGACTACAAGTAGGTTCGTTTTCTGGAAATTATAACATTTTAGATGTCATAGCTCCTAACACTACTTATAATTTTGCCAATGATTTAAATGGTTTAACGAATCATTATGTCTTAATTACACCTCTTGATAGCTCAGGAACTCCGCTAAGTGTTAATTGTAATGAAGAGTTTTTCAGGACAGATATTGAATGTCCTACGTTACTGACACCCATCAACGGATCAATAGATGTTCCAGTAGACACAAATTTAAGTTGGAGCTCTGTACCCGGAGCAGCAGAGTATAATCTATTGGTTGGTTTATTTCCAGGAGATTTTAGTGTTACCAATATTCTAACGCCTGGTACTGGTTTTAATTTTCCAAGTGATTTAGATCCTTTTACTACCTATTACGTATCAATTATTCCATATAGCTTCTCAGGAATACCATTAAGTCTCAATTGTTCCGAGGAAAGTTTTACTACAGGTGGCGCTTGCACTAACTTGATTAGTCCCGTAAACGGTGCTGTGGATGTCTCTGTTGATATAGCCGGTTTAGAATGGAATCCTGTTAGCGGAGCAACCACCTATCAGGTACTTGTTGGGGATGCTTCGGGGAATTATAATCTAATCAATGACACAAGCCCAACATCTGTATATCCATTTCCTCTGGGAATACTCAATGCTGCTACCACCTATTATGTGCAAATCATACCTTATAACAGTAGCGGTGTCCCATTAGGAATCAATTGTGTGGAAGAAAGTTTTACAACCATTAGTTCCTGTACCAGTTTACTAAATCCTTTCAATGGCGCTGTGGATGTCTCTGTTGATATAGCCGGTTTAGAATGGAATCCTGTTAGCGGAGCAACCACCTATCAGGTACTTGT
>NZ_CALEMI010000124.1 GCF_937910895.1 uncultured Dokdonia sp.
ATTATCTGGTGCGATAGTAGAGCAGTTGACATAGGAAAGAAGGCATTTCAAGAATTAGGTGTAAAAAAATGTGCCGAGCAACTTTTGAATTCTCCAGGTAATTTTACCGCATCCAAATTAAAATGGGTAAAAGACCATGAACCCGCCATTTATAATAAGATTTATAAGTATATGCTCCCTGGCGATTACATCGCCTATAAGCTCAGTGGTGAGATCAATACGACTAGCAATGGCTTATCTGAAGGTATCCTCTGGGATTATCAAAATGAGTGTGTTGCAGATTGGTTACTAGAGTATTATAATATAGATACTCATCTTACGCCAACCATTGTAGAAAACTTCATCACGCAAGGCATTATTACACAAAAAGCATCTCAAGAAACTGGATTGCCAGCGGGAATGCCCATTACCTACAGAGCAGGGGATCAACCCAATAATGCACTGACGCTAGGCGTACTCAACCCTGGACAAGTAGCAGCCACAGGAGGAACTTCGGGGGTAATCTATGCAGTGACTCAAAAAGCGACCTTTCAGGAAATACGTAAAGTCAATCACTTTGCGCACGTCAACTATTCAAAAACGAATCCTACCGTAGGTCGATTGCTCAATATCAACGGAGCAGGGATTCAATTTCGATGGTTACTTAAAAATACAGCCGCAACTTCTTACCAAGAAATGAATGAAAAAGCCGAGGCTATTCCCGTCGGCTCTGATGGCTTGGTCATATTGCCTTTCGGGAACGGCGCAGAACGTATGTTTGATAACCGAATGATCGGTTCTCAAATCAAGCACCTTAATTTAAACAGACATCAAGATGCACATCTGTATCGCGCCGCATTAGAAGGCATTGCTTTTTCTTTTGTCTATGGGATGGAGCTATTAAAAAAGGATAAAACGATTATTGACGAGCTACGCGTAGGAAATGACAATTTGTTTCAGTCTTCCATTTTTTCTGAAACCATTGCAACACTCATCAACCAAGAAATTAAAATATATAACACCACAGGCGCCGTAGGAGCCGCAAGAGCTGCGGGATTGATCGATGGTGATTTTGATACCTATACAAAAAACATCAATAACAATGATTATGTGATGTCCTACCACCCCAGCAAAGATACTACACGGTATAAAAATGCATATAAACATTGGAGAAACGAATTAGAAACGATATTAAAAAACAATTAGAACTATGGCAAGTCGAGAATATTTTAAAGGAATTGAAAAGATAGCCTACGAAGGAAAAGAGTCAGATAACCCTTTGGCGTATAAATACTATGATCCCAATAAAGTAGTCGCTGGAAAAACCATGAGGGAACACTTTAAATTCGCAATTGCCTATTGGCATACCTTCTGCGGACAAGGAGCAGATCCTTTTGGTCCGGGTACTCAGAATTTTCCTTGGGATCAATCATCAGATCCTATTCAAGCAGCCAAAGATAAAGCAGACGCCGCCTTCGAGTTCATTTCAAAACTAGGATTTGAGTATTTCTGTTTTCATGATTTTGACCTTGTACAAGAAGCACCCACCTTCGCCGAATCAGAAAAAAGATTAGCGACCATTGTCGATTATATCAAAGAGAAAAAAGCAGCGACAGGAATCAAATTACTATGGGGTACTGCTAATTGTTTTTCAAATCCACGTTATATGAATGGGGCCGCTACAAACCCAGATTTTAATGTACTCGCTAGAGCAGGAGGACAAATAAAATTAGCCTTAGATGCCACCATCGCTTTAGACGGTGAGAACTATGTGTTTTGGGGTGGACGCGAGGGATATATGTCTTTGCTCAATACCGATATGGAAAGAGAACTAGATCACATGGGACAGTTCTTAGTCATGGCAAGAGACTACGCAAGATCCCAAGGTTTTAAAGGAAGTTTCTTTATCGAACCAAAACCTATGGAACCCATGAAGCATCAATACGATTTTGATGCGGCTACGGCTATCGGTTTTTTACGAGAATATGGCTTAGATAAAGACTTTAAATTAAATATCGAAGTAAATCATGCCACGCTCGCACAGCATACGTTTCAGCACGAATTAGCGGTGGCGGCAAAGGCAAATATGCTCGGGAGTATTGACGCCAATAGAGGTGATTACCAAAATGGCTGGGATACCGATCAGTTTCCAAATAATATCCAAGAAACTACCGAAGCAATGCTTGTCTTTTTAAAAGCAGGCGGACTGAAGGGTGGAGGCGTTAATTTTGATGCCAAAATTAGACGAAATTCCACAGATCTGGAGGACGTATTTTACGCACATATCGGTGGCGCAGATACGTTTGCAAGAGCACTATTGACGGCTGAAAAAATTATGGATTCTTCCGCTTACGCGAAATTAAGAACAGATCGCTATCAGTCATTCGATACTGGAAAAGGGAAGGCGTTTGAGAAGGGCGATTTAAGTCTCAAAGATTTGTATGAAATCGCACAAGAAAACGGAGAGTTAACACCAAAAAGCGGAAAGCAAGAACTCTTCGAAAACATCATAAATCAGTACCTATAAACGCAACACTATGTCATCATCAACCCATTCTAAATACCTTCTTAAACTCACGATGGTTGCTACCCTTGGCGGACTATTGTTTGGCTACGACACAGGTGTTATCTCAGGAACCGTAGGTTCTTTGGACAGCTTTTTTGTGATTCCAAAAGGATTAAGTGAAAATGCTGCCAACGCTTTTAAAGGCTTTATCGTTTCAAGCGCCTTAATAGGTTGTATTATTGGTGGTGGTTTTAGTGGACTTATCAGTAAATGGTTAGGCAGGAAAAAAGGACTCATTTTGGCAGGAATCTTATTTTTGATTTCGGCATTAGGTTCTGCGATGCCAGAGTTATTAGTAGGATCTATTGGTGAAGGTGATCATACATTTTCAACCCTATTTATCATCTACAGAATCGTTGGGGGTATGGGTGTAGGACTAGCATCTATGCTTTCACCCTTGTATATCGCCGAAATTGCGCCAGCAAATAGTAGAGGACGCCTAGTATCCTACAACCAACTAGCCATTGTCGCTGGATTTATGGTCGTCTATTTTGTAAATTATTTCATCTCAAAATCAGGTGGTTCAGATGATTGGTTGAATGCAGTGGGTTGGCGATGGATGTTTGCTTCAGAAGTCATTCCAGCTGGATTATTCTTGCTGTTTTTATTCTTTGTACCCGATACGCCACGATCGCTCATGCTGAAAAATAAGCCTGAAGAAGCTTTAGCCGTTTTGATCAACGTCAATGGAAAAGAAAACGCCCATCAAATTTTAGACGAAATCAAAGAATCAATCAATAAACCAGCCACAGGAAAACTGTTATCTTTTGGCTGGTTGGTCATTGTCATCGGTGTTGTGCTGTCTATACTCCAACAGTTTGTAGGAATTAATGTAGTCTTATATTACGCTCCAGAAATTTTCAAAAATATCAACCCAGATACCGATGGGGCGCTATTGCTTACCATTATCGTTGGGATTGTCAACTTCTTGTTCACCATTGTCGCCATAAAAACGGTCGACAAACACGGTCGAAAACCATTGATGATGATTGGTGCTCTAGGAATGGCAATTGCGATGTTCTCATTAGGTTTTGTATTCTTTGCCCAATCTACAGGCTATCTCGCATTGCTATGTATGATGGTGTATGTGGCGAGTTTTGCACTGAGTTGGGGACCTGTCACTTGGGTATTATTATCTGAAATTTTCCCAAATAAAATCCGCGGGCGTGCCATGGCGGTTGCGGTTGCTGCGCAATGGATTGCTAATTATGCCGTATCCATCACTTTCCCGATGATGGATGATAACCGATATCTCACCGAACAGTTTAATCACGGATTCGCCTATTGGGTGTATGGTTTTATGGGCATATTGGCATTGCTATTTGTGAAGAAATTCGTTCCAGAAACCAAGGGAAAGACCTTGGAGGAAATGGAAGAATTATGGAAGTAAATATCTATTAGAATCATAGAATAGCCCTTAAAAGGAAACGAATAAAAAAGTACCCGTTATGAAAAATATATCCTTATGTATCATCGCCTTCATCAGCATGTTACTGATATCTTCTTGCGAAGAAAAAGCAACGTATGAATTTCGATTTCAAGATCTTAACTTGAGTTTAGAAGAACGTGTGACAGATCTAGTATCTCAGATGACCTTACAGGAAAAAGTATCACAAATGCGATACGATGCGCCAGCTATAGAACGTTTGGGCGTGCCTGAATACAACTGGTGGAATGAGTGTTTACACGGCGTCGCTCGTGCAGGTGAAGCTACTGTCTTTCCGCAAGGTATCGGTATGGGATCGACGTGGAATGCGCCACTGATTCATCAGATGGGAATCGCTGTTTCGGACGAAGCTCGTGCGAAGCATCACGCTTTCGCGAAAGCGGGTAAAAGAGGTATCTATCAGGGATTAACCTTTTGGACTCCCAATATCAATATCTTTAGAGACCCACGTTGGGGAAGAGGACAAGAAACGTATGGAGAAGATCCATATTTCACCAGTAGAATAGGCGTCAACTACATCAAAGGACTGCAAGGAGATGATCCAAAATATCTAAAAGTCGTAGCGACTGCCAAGCATTTTGCCGTACATAGTGGTCCTGAAAAATCCAGACATGAAGATAATTATCAGACCTCCAATAGAGATTTATACGAAACCTATTTACCTGCTTTTGAAGCAGCCGTAAAGGAAGCAAAAGTGCATTCGGTGATGTGTGCTTATAATCGGTATCGGGATGAAGCGTGTTGTGGGAGTAATTTGTTACTTCAGAAAATATTAAGAGATGATTGGGGCTTTGATGGCTATGTTGTTTCTGACTGCTGGGCGATCAATGATTTTTGGGAACCTAATCGACATGGAATCACAGATACCGCACCAGAAGCAGCGGCACTAGCTGTTGATCGCGGGACAGATTTGAACTGCGGAAGTGTGTATGATCCCAATTTAAAAGAAGCCGTTCTTAAAGAACTGATCGACGAATCTAAGATAGACAGAGCCTTGATAAGATTGTTTACGGCACGTTTTAAGTTGGGGATGTTTGATCCTGATGAAGATGTGAAATGGGCACAAATACCATACAATGTGGTCGCAAGTGAAGATCATTATGCCTTATCTGAACAAGTGGCTCGTGAGTCGATGATTTTATTAAAAAATGAGAATAACACACTGCCTTTAAAAAAGGATCTTGCATCGATTGCTGTGATTGGTCCTAATGCTAATTCAAAACAAGCTTTGTTAGGAAACTACCACGGAACACCGCTTCAATTTATAACACCTTTAAAAGCCATTCAAGATAAATTGCCAAATACACAGATCAATTATACGTTGGGAAGTGATGTTGCCGAAGGTTGGCCAATTTTAAATCCAATTCCGTCATCTGTGCTTAAAAATGGAAATGAAGCTGGATTGAAGGGAAGCTATTTCAAGACGATGGATTGGAAAGGAGAACCCGCATTTGTGCGTAATGATACCTTAATCAATTTTATATGGACCCCGCAAAAACCTATAGATGATCTTGAAAAGGATGTCTTTTCTGTACAATGGACAGGGCAATTAGTCCCTGAGGAAGATGGCGAGTATCGCGTAGGATTGAAAGCGAGCAGTGGTGGGAAAGTATATTTTAATGGAGAACTTCAATTTGAGTTTAGTGATGATCACGAACCAAAAACTCGATATTTTGATCGCACATTGAAAAAAGGTACTTCGTATGATGTGAAGATTGAGTATTACAACTATCATACAGATCCTCAAGCACATTTTGTGTGGGCAAAAAGAGATCAAGATTTATTAACCCCAGCCATCAATGCCGCAAAGAAATCGGATGTGGTGTTATTATTTTTAGGCTTATCGCCAACTATTGAAGGAGAAGAAATGCCTGTTTTATTAGAAGGTTTTGACAAAGGAGATCGATCAGAGATCACACTTCCTAAAACACAAATTGAGTTAATGAAAAAAGTACAAGCGGTTGGAAAACCAACCATTGTAGTATTAATGAACGGAAGTGCGCTGGCGGTGAATTGGGCAGGAGAAAAGATCCCTGCCATTCTCGAAGCATGGTATCCAGGTGAATTTGGTGGTAAAGCCATCGCCGATGTTCTTTTTGGAGACTATAATCCTGGGGGAAAACTACCTATTACATTTTATAAATCTGTGACGGACCTCCCAGATTTTAAGTCCTACGATATGGAAGGCAGGACCTATAAATATTTCAGAGGGGATCCTTTATTTCCATTTGGACACGGATTAAGTTATACGACGTTTCGCTATGAGAATTTGATGTTAGATGATGAAATTTTACTCAAAAAAGAGATGCCTCTAAAAGTGAATGTCACTAATGCTGGAAGTAGAGATGGAGACGAAGTGGTGCAAGTATATCTGAGCCATGTAAATAGTACAAACAACGCTCCGATCCGATCCTTAGTTGGTTTCCAAAGAGTACATTTGAAAGCTGGTGAAACTAAAACTGTTGAATTCTTAATTACTCCCAGACAATATGCAGTACTCAATGAAGATGGTCAGCCAGCGTTTGCCAAAGGAGCATTAACAGTAAGTGTAGGAGGGAAGCAACCGAATTTTAAAGGATTGGCAGATGCAAAAACCACCAATGTTTTGACAAAGACAATTCAATTGAAATAATTAGAGTATGTGTTCTTTTTACATTTTGAAGCTTATGCTAATTATGGCACGGTGGTAAATGTATAGATGGTAGTAGATCTATACGTATCCTCGGGAGTTAGAATCGTTGAAGGAAAATCGGACTGATTCGGACTATCTGGAAAGCCTTGTGTTTCAAGGCAAAAGCCATGTCTGTTTCCATACAATGTTTTGTTCTTTCCAAGGATGTCACTATGTATCAGGTTGCCACTATAAAACTGTATACAGGGTTCAGTAGTTACTATTTCCATAACACGTCCTGATATAGGTTCTTTAACCGTTGCAGCCTTTCTTAGGTCTTTACCATAAAGTACGTAATTATGATCGTATCCTGAGCCTATTTTTAGTTGTTCGTTTGGCTGATCAATTCGTTTGCCTATTTTGGTGGCTATTCTAAAATCGAAAGGGGTATCACTTACAGTTTCAATAGGACCTCTCGGAATCAATGATCTGTTGACTGGCGTATAGTTTGAGGCATCAATCTCCAATTGATGGTCTTCAATAGAAGTCTTACCTGCATCTTGTAAATTAAAATACGAATGATGTGTTAAATTGACAACTGTTGTTTTATCTGTTGTCGCAAAATACGTTATAGACACTTCGCTGTTGTCACCGATGGAGTAGATCACTTTAACCGATAGCGTACCAGGAAACCCTTCTTCTCCATCTGGGGAAACATACGTTAATTCCAATGCAGTATCAGATATTTGATGCGCATCCCAAACTACATTATGAAAACCTCCAGCACCACCATGAAGGCAATGGGTTGTGTCATTTGCGTTGAGTGTGTAGATTTTATTATTAAGTGTAAACTGCGAATTGGCAATTCGGTTTGCAAATCGGCCAACAGTAGCTCCAAAATAGCTATTTTTTGTCTTTAAGTAATCTTCAATACAATCATATCCTAATACAATATCTTGAGGGACACCATTTCTGTCTGGTACATAGAGACTCACTATACGTGCACCATAATTGGTGACTTGCAAAGAAACCCCATTATTATTGTTCAATGTATAAATAGAGATCGACTTTCCGTGAAGTGTTTTTTTAAATCTATTTGCAGGAATATGGCTCATTATAAATTGTTAAATAATAATATATGGAAGTTCGACTTAAAAATTTAATTCACAAAACGTCTTCATAAAGAATATGAACTCTTTAAAAAGAGTAGCTTTCATCTTACTATGAAAAAAGCCTCATTATCTTGAAGATAGCAAGGCTTCATAGTAAAGACTAGTATGTAAAATAAATTATCTAATATCTTCCAAATAATCTGCTGTATCGTGACTTTTTTTAATAGCCTGATGTTGTTGACGTAATACATTAGCAGTCGTTGGAGGTAGTTTTTTATCTTCTAAGATATCTTCATAATCGCTCAATGCGGCTTTTTCACCATTTCTTACTTCTTCTAACATAGACTCTTCGTTGTCTGTTGAGAAAAGTGCTTTTGTATCCATCCATGTTCTGTGAATTGCTCCAGCAACACTTCCGTCATCTTCATTAACTTCCAATCCCATGCTTTTTAATTCCGTTTTTAATTCTGATCGAAACTGTCCGCGTTCATTAGCTTTATGAATAAAAAAATTCTTTAAACGAGCATCAGATACATTTTCTGCAGCTTTTTTAAATCCTTTTTCAGCATCGTACGCTTTTTCTACCAAATCATTTAATTTGTTTTCTGTACTTTCTTCAAAAATTCCCATAGTAATATCGTGTTATATTCTTTCAGCAAAAAGGAGGATGCTTGCTGATTACATCACTGATTGTAATACTATAAAGTTCTAATAGTTATAGGGATTTAAGTGACTTAATACCATTAAATGCTTGCTTATATGATATTTAAAATTAGAAGATTTACCTTCTTGGGTTCATAAAATACACACTAGGTAACACTGAAAACGAGCTTCCGTTTTGAAATGCTATGGTGAGAGGAATTGAAAGAGACACAGAAAGGTTATATCTCTTTAATACAAATATATAGTGCGAATTTTTCTTAAGAGGATCGCTTCATTCTGAAATGAATATTCCTTCTTATTTTGAAGCTTGGTCAATAAAAGATTCCCATTCTTTGAACTTTTCTTCAGACATCACGCGTTCCATTTTGACTTGTCCTCCTTTTTTCTTTTGAGCGCCACTCCATTCTGAAAATAAAAGTGGATCTACAGTTGTGACTTTAACGCCTTTGAGTGCTTTGGTCCTTGCAACCCTATAGTTTTTATTAGCCTCTTGTAGTAAATGATCTAGCGCTTTCGCGAAAGCGGTCTCGTCCTCATTACTATCAGTACCTAAATACCAATGATGGTAAAATTCTCCATCTATTCTCACAGCTGCCAAGGTGAATTCAGGTATTTGAATAGTAAATTGCTTTTCTAAGGCACGCAAGGCCGTGTTCATTTTATTTACAGAAAGTTGAGAACCCACAACGTTAAGAAAGAACTTTGTACGCCCTGTGATTCTTATTTCAGCACGTTCTACATCTGTAAACTCAATAGTATCTCCAATTACATAACGCCACGCTCCTGAAACCGTGCTAATCAATAAAACATAATCTTGATCAAGCTCGACTTGGTCTAGGGTTATGGATGGTGCTTCTTGTTTTATTGATCCGTCTTGATTTATATAATTTGCGTCAAAAGGCACAAATTCAAAATAGATACCCCCATCGGTAATGAGTTGCATCCCATCTGTTTCTGGACGTTGTTGTGAGGCAATAAATCCTTCAGATGCGAGATAGGTATCAATGACGGTAATAGGATTCTTTAATAGTTTATTAAAACTCTTTTCGTAGGGTGAAAATGCAACCCCACCAGAGGTATACACTTGTAAATTGGGCCAGATGTCGTGAATAGTATCTACTTGATGATAATCAATCACTTTTTTTAACATCAGCTCCATCCAAGAGGGAATCCCACTTAAGGCACCAATATCAAAATCTGTTGCTTGTTCTGCTATTTTCTGTACGCGTTCGTCCCAATCATCAATTTTGGCTATTTCCTTTCCAGGCTTGTAGTAATTTTCAAACCAAAAAGGAATCCTACTTGCCGTAATTCCGCTAATCTCTCCTTCCAGATGTCCGTCACGTTCTTCCAGATCTGTTGAGCTTCCTAGCATCATAATATCTTTATCAAAGAAGGAAATGGGTAGGTCAAAATTTGAAAGCGCTTCTACTTGTTTGATTCCCGCTTTTCGTATCGCAGTTACCATGGCTTCGGTAACAGGAATACGCTTACTTGTCTTTCCAGTAGTACCTGAGCTGAGCGCAAAATAATCAGGGCTACCTGGCCATGTAATGTTCTCCTCTCCATCTATTACTTTATTCCACCATTCTTTTTTAATTTTATCGTAATCAAAATAGGGAATGCTTTCTGAAAATGCTACTTGCGGATTATCTGATTGGATAATTGCCTCAAAATTATGGGCAACTCCAAAAGCGGTGTTCTTAGCAGTATCTAGTAAATGATCTAAGACTTCTTTTTGTGCTTGGATATGATCTACACTTGGTGTTAATCCATCTTTAAGATGAATAGCGCTCTTTATTATTGCTCCTATTATTGACATATTTCTAACTTATAGAGGTAGTTTGTTCATTAACGAATTCTATAATCTCTTCTGGAGATACATACAATCGTTTTATTTTATTTTTGTACTCATCCGATAATTCTGTATGGTTGAGAATAAAGTTTTTGGTTGCTAGAATATAGTCTTTCATTTGATGTTGGACAGCAAAACGATCTGCTCTCTGTTCTGCTTTTTTTATAAATGAACTCGAAAATAAATATCCTATTCCAAAAGCAACTAAATTCAAGGAACTCCTGTCGATATAATCCATAATATGCCCTAACTCATGACCCAACCATCCAACCATGACTTCTGTTGGTATATTTGCCGTTGAAAGTTCTTTGCCTTTAATCCCAAAGCTTCGACTAATAAAAATGATGTATTTGCGCTCACTTTTTTTATTCAACAGACTCAAAAACTCAGGTTGCGCTTTCATGATTGAAGAACTTACCTTTTTAGTAAATCGAAATTCGATAGGGACTGAAATTAATTCAGGATAAAAAGAAAGTGCTGTTTTAGCCTCTTCTGTTAACTCTGAAGGAATTATTTTATTAGTGAATGAGATGAATTTTTTTGTTTTAGGGATCATTAAAATACAAATAAGTAATTTAGATTGCAAGGTACGAGAACTCATTTAATTATTGAATCCATACGAGACAAATGATAGCTCATCCAGTAATTACACTGTCAAATTTATGGTGATACGCATTTTTTTAATTCTTACATCTCAAAGTTATTTACTTGATTTTCTAAAATGTTGGTTAGTCTTTTTAAGTGCCGTCAAAAATCGCAGTTTTATAAAAGATTTTACTCTTCACGTATCAAATGAAACGCTCCATCTATTAAAACTTTTGAATCTTTTATTTCGTCGGTGTTTTTTATGGATACAAAATCATCATAGGTGTTTTCTACATCAACTTGTCGCTGATTAAAATAATATCCTTCCTCCGTTTCTTGGTCCAATTGCAAAACATAAAATAAAGCATCAATTTCTACTACTGCTGTTTCTGGCAACGCTTTCGCGAAAGCGGACTCCGTAATAATTGTAGCTTCTACAAACATACCTGTTAAGAAATTTACACCTGCCTCGTTCTCTATGTGTCCATGTACTTTGATGGTTCTATTTTTCTCAATGGCAGTTCCTATAAGGAACACTTCTGCCTTGTAGGTCTCCGTGGAAGATTCTGGAATGTTGAAATTGATTTCTTGCCCTTTTTGTAACTTTAAAATATCTTTTTCAAACACCGATAATTCCAAGTGAATATGGTCATTATCTATAATTTCCAGGATAGCAGTAGCGGGGGAAACATAGGTGCCTCTGCTGACTTGAACCTTTGTAATACTTCCCGAAATAGGCGCATAAATGGTCACTATCGAATTAATATTTCCAGCCTCAACGGAAGCAGGTGAAATATGGAGCATCTGTAATTGCTTGCGTAATCCGTTGTGGCGTGCTTTTGCCGTTTTATAGGCACTCTCTGCTTGTAGAAAACTTTTCTGCGAAGTGATATTCTCTGCTTTCATGGTTTTCTGCCTCTCAAACTCAGAGTGTAAGTAGGTAAGTTGCTCGTGTACTTCCATATATTCTTGCTGTAGCGATACAAAATCAGGATTTTCAATGGTGACCAGTTTCTGCCCTTTACGCACTTTATCACCTATTAATAGGGGAGTGGTTTTAATATAACCACCCATCGTAGCATTGACAACTGCACGATTTTCTGGTGGCACGTCAATCATTCCTGTTGTTTTTACCGTGATAGGAAACGATTTTTCTTCCAAGTTTCCTAGCATCATATTGCTGTTTTTAAATTGTGCTTTGGAAACAAAAATCCGAGCATCTGTTGTAGTTTCATTCTGTAGGTCTGCCTGCTCGTTGGTTACTTCTTTATCGCCACACGCAATGAGCGAAAGGGTTATAGTTACTACGACTATGTTATATATAATACGTTGCATAAAGCTTGATTTATAAGGTGATATGGTTGATGTTGATGATGATGGTATTGTATTCTTTTAGCTTGTCTAAGTACTCGAGCTTGACCTCATACGCACTTTCAATACTTTGGATGTATTGGTAAAAGTCTATTTCGCCATTTCTAAAACTACCGTTTGCCGTTTTTAGAATTTCATCAGACAGTGCAGTACCTTCTTCTTCATAATAGGTAAGTGCTGTACGTATCTGTTCTAATTGCATCTGAAGTGCATTCAATTTAGCTTGAAGTTGAATGGTATATTCATTAGAGACTTCGGTGGCGATTTCTTCGGCAATACCCGCAGCTTTGATCTTAGATGACTGTCCTCCAAACAAAAGCGGAATCTTTACGCCCACTTGGTAACCGTACAAAGTAGAGTTCAATCCAGTATTGGTTCCTTGAAAGTAATTGAGGCTGATGTCTGGTAAAAGCTGTTGTTTCTCAAACCTTCGTTGGGCTTGCAATAGCGAAATTCTATCCTGATAATATCTCAATTCTGCGCTGGAAGCAATATCTAAGGTACGAAGTGGCACTTTTAAAATAAGCTCCTTCGCAATGATCAATGAATCTTCTGGCTGAACAATCTTTATAATGTCATTGTACGCCAATAACACATTTTTCTGAGACGCTACATACTGAAGATTGATTTGTTTTTGCTTGGAAGCCGCGGTTATCTTTTCCAAATAATTGGTCTCACCTAGTTCAAAACGCCTGGCCGCAATGGTAGCAAAGTTAGAATACAAGCTATCTAAGGTGTTGAGTACATGCTCTTTTTCTTTTGCAATTTGATAGGTATAATAGGCAGTTGTTAGGTTGCGCTCTATGGCTTTCTTTTGAATCTCATATCGGCTGGTCGCTATGGCGACATTGGCTTGATTGACTTTCTTTTCAGAGAAATATACCGTTGGAAATCTAAAATCTTGCTGAATCCCAAAAACACGTATAGGCTCATTATTTACTGCCAGATTATTTTCATCAAATTCGTAATACACCTGTGTTTTATCAAAACTAAACGCACTATTTACAAGCGCATCCGATTGATCTACTTCAAGACGATTTCCCTGAAGACCCGCATTATTTTCAAGTGCTAATGGAAGTAATGCCTCAAGATTTAGTGGATTTTCTTGCGCATGGCTACTCAGCGTAACTAGAAATAGTACTACACTTAATGTAGCCACATTCTTGCCTTTAGATCTTTTCTTTTCCTCTTTAGGACTATTAAAATAGGCATACAAAACTGGGAGTACTACTAAGGTAAGTAGCGTAGCGGTAATCAAACCACCTATGACCACAGTCGCTAGTGGGCGTTGTACTTCGGCGCCTGCATTGGTAGAAATCGCCATTGGTAAAAATCCTAATGCCGCTGCCATGGCGGTGAGCAACACCGCACGTAATCTATCCTTTGTTCCTTGTTTGATAAGTGCCTCCATAGAGTCGAATTTTTCTTCCTTTTTAAGTTCTTTAAAATGCTCGATGAGTACAATCCCGTTTAAAACGGCAATTCCAAAGAGGGCAATAAAACCAACCCCTGCAGAGATACTAAAAGGCAAATCCCGTATCCATAATAACAAAACGCCACCTACTGCGGAGAGGGGAATCGCAGAGTAAATCATCAAGGCTTCCTTCACCGATTTAAAAGCGAAGTAGAGTAAAATAAAAATCAGAATTAAGGCAATAGGCACTGCCACCATGAGTCGTGCTTTGGCACTTTGTAAATTTTCAAATTGTCCTCCGTACGTAATGGAATAGCCTATTGGTAGTTTTATGTTTTTAGAAATTAATTGTTGTACATCATTTACGACAGATTGTAAATCTCGATTACGAACATTAATCCCCACAACAATTCTGCGTCGCGTATCATCTCGTGCTATTTTGGCTGCTCCTTTTTGATACGAAATCGTGGCTAATTCACTCAAAGGAATTTTACCACCATTAGGTACATCGATGTATAAATTTTTGAGATCATCAATGTCTTGTCGTTTTTGTTTGTCTAATCTCACCACAAGATCAAAACGTTTTTCGCCCTCAAAAACACTTCCTGTGGTTTTACCAGCAAAGCCTAACGCTACCATATCATTTACCTCTTGGATGTTAAGTCCATAGCGTGCGATTTTTCTTCTATCAAACGTTACATTCATTTCAGGAAGACCTGCTATTTTCTCCACCGAAATATCTGCGGCTCCAGGTACGTCTTTAATTAAAGCGCCTATTTCATTTCCTTTTTTTACCAACATATCAAGATCATCACCAAAAATCTTAATCGCAATATCTGCGCGTACTCCTGTGATGAGTTCGTTAAAACGCATCTCGATAGGTTGGGTAAATTCTACTTCCATCCCAGGAATAATAGCCAGCGCTTCTTTAAACTTGTCTGCTAACTCGTCTTTGGAAGTCGCAGAAGTCCACTCGCTTTTTGGTTTCAGGACAATAATCACATCACTTTCTTCCATAGACATCGGGTCTGTGGGGACTTCGGCGGCACCTATTCGGGTGACCACTTGCTTGACTTCTGGAAATTGTTCAAGTAAAATCTGTTCAATTTCGGTGGTGATTTTTACGGTATTACTTAAAGACGTTCCCGTTTTAAGTATAGGCTGAATCACAAAATCGCCCTCGTCTAGCGTAGGGACAAATTCACCTCCCATCGTAGCATACAGATACACAGAAATTGCCAGTAACAGTCCTGCAATACCAAGCACCCATCGTTTACTTTCTAATGCCCAATGAATCACAGGCGCATACATCTTATTTAGCCACTTCATGAGGCGTACCGAGATATTTTTGTCTGATGCCTTAGAGGGTTTTAGAAATAAAGAAGCGGCTACAGGCACATACGTAAAGCACAGTAACATAGCGCCAATTAAGGCAAAACTAAACGTCAGCGCCATAGGTTTAAACATTTTACCCTCTACACCAGAAAGCGAGAGAATGGGGATAAATACAATTAAAATAATGAGCTGCCCAAAAATGGCAGAGTTCATCATCTTTGAGGCGCCTGTAAACGTGATTTTATCTTTGATAGCTTGTTGTTCCGCTTTCGCGAAAGCGTATAACTCCTCTTTCTTTTGCGTCATTTGAAAGGCGATAAACTCAACGATAATCACCGCTCCATCGATAATGATCCCGAAGTCAATAGCACCCAGGCTCATCAGGTTGGCATCAACCCCAAAAATATACATCAATGACAAAGCAAACAGTAAACACAAAGGAATTACGGAGGCGACCACCAATCCAGAACGCAGGTTTCCTAAAAGTAATACGACTACAAAGACGACAATCAAACAGCCTAAAATTAAGTTTTCAGAAACGGTAAACGTTGTTTTGGCAATGAGTTCGCTTCGATCCAAAAAAGCATTGATATACACTCCTTCAGGCAATGATTTTGAAATCACATTCACCCGTTCCTTCACCGCTTCAATTACTTTTTTAGAATTAGCATCTTTAAGCATCATGACCTGTCCGAGTACTTTTTCACCTTCGCCATTGCCAGTGATAGCCCCAAAACGGATAGCACTGCCAAAACTAACCGTAGCGACATCTTTTATGTAAATAGGGAAGTTTCCCTCGTTCTTTACTACGATATCATTAATGTCTTCAAAGGAAGAAATTAAGCCCTCACCCCGAATAAAAAAAGCTTGATTGACCTTCTCAATATAACCGCCACCTGAGATACTGTTATTCATTTCTAATGCGGTTAGGACTTCACTAGCGGTGATGTCCATAGCGTTTAGCTTTTCGGTGTCAATGGCAACTTGATATTGTTTTAAAAAGCCTCCCCACGTATTTACTTCTACCACACCAGGAATGCCTGAAAGTTGGCGCTTTACGATCCAGTCTTGAATAGTGCGTAAGTCTTCGGCAGTGTACTGGTCTTTGAATTCAGGTTTGACATCTAGAGTGTATTGGTAAATCTCACCCAAACCTGTTGTAATAGGTCCCATTTCTGGCGTTCCGAAGCCTTCGGGAATTTTTTCTGAAGCCGATTTGATTTTTTCGGCAATCAACTGTCTTGGCAAGTAGGTTCCCATAGCATCGTCAAAGACAATGGTCACTACGGACAAGCCAAACTTAGACACTGAACGAATCTCCTGAACTCCAGGTAAATTAGCCATTTCTAACTCTACAGGGTAGGTGATGAACTGCTCCATGTCCTGTGTAGAAAGATTGCGAGAGGTGGTAATGACTTGCACCTGATTATTGGTCACATCTGGGACAGCGCCAATGGGAATTTGAGATAAGGAATACAGCCCAAATCCTATGATAAAGGTTGTAAATAAAAGAACAATGAACTTATTCTTTATACTGAAATTGATGATATAAGATAGCATTTTTCATAAAATAATAAACATTAACAGCTCCAATGGCACACAATTGCGAATGGAAACTAACTAGTTGAACTATGTATTTTATGAGTGCCGTGGCGGCTGGAATAACCCTTCTAGATGAAGTGATGATGAAGGCTCCTGATAAAAGAATTGATGTGATTTATATTCTGTAAACTCAGGAATTTTAAATTCGTCTTTGGTAGTAATGGCTATAAAAGCGCTCATACAAGATACATGAGACTGATGCTGAAAGGGCAATTGCTCGTGGTCATCTTTTTCTTCCTGATGTTCTTTATTGTGCGCTACTTTCAACTCACCATAATGTTTTGAGATAAAAACAAATACATTATCTCCATACTGCTCACTATGAAATTGTGCGTGCTCAATAAAATCATCTATCTGAGATAGATCGTTGATACTAAGTCCCATACTTTGTATCAGGATAAAAAAAGAAAATGATATGGCGAATAGTTTGCTCACTATCACAAATATAGTGAATTTTAATTTTTGGAAATAGCTTAGATACAGTACGAAAAAGGAGGGGTTTTATTTCTACCTTATTAATAACTCTGCTGTCAGTTGGAGTGGTGCTAAGAACAGCTAGTTGTCAAGACAAGATGACATATCCTTTGAGCCCTCTGAATCTTACGTGATAAAGTAGGAGTGGAGAGGTTGCTAAATTTTTTAAATATGACTAGTAATTAGTAATATAACTATAGGATAAATAAACTCACTAAAGAATTTTCATAATTTTAGTCGTTAGAAAACTTTAAAATATTTTTATCATTTTTGAGATTATCAATAATTTCTTGAATTTCATCTGTTGAAAATATCTCTTTATGATCAAGTTGGAGATATCTAAAAGTAGAATCTTTTTTGGGTTTAATTAATATAATATTACCATAATTTAAATCAAACATTTTCATATTAACTATTGCATGAGAATTACCTTCATAGGCTTTAAAAGCTACATAATCAAATTGATCATTCTTGGTTTTAAATACCCCTTGTCCAATGTAATCAGGATGATTTCTTGAAACAATCATATTGGAAATTTGATTGGTGAGATCAGTATCTATATAATCAGTAAAAATTCCAATTAAAAAAAATACTTCATCGTTTTTTTCTTTTAATAGATGGCTATTTAATGAGCTTTTATTGATGAAAAAGTAATTAAAGAAGACGTCGTTTCCATTAAATTTAGAAAACTTACTAGAAGAACCAACTCCCTTGAACCCATCTTTTTTGAAAAGATCATATTTAGATACAGGGAATACACCATATTTGAAAGGTAATATTCCCTTATCGGTCAAAAAACTTTTATCAAATTCGAGTAACCCATAATCCCAAGTTAGAGAATCGTATTGATTTTTTAAGTGATTTTTATAATTTGGCTGAGCCATCTCTCTGTTTTTAGTAGGAATACAAGATGTGAAAACGAATATCAATAAAAATATATATTTATTTGATAACATAATAAAATTTTAAAATGTTTAATTATTCTCGTACGCCTTAATAGCCTTTGCTTTTAAGGGGTTTTTGCTCCATTCTTCCCATTTCCCAGTATAAGGATCATATCCACATTTTAAAGGCTTTGATATATCCAAACCTTGCTTATTTATGTGTGTCCTCTCTGTGTAAGCTCTACAATCAGTACATATATATCTAAACTCACAATCCTGACATATATTTATTTGATCTTTATTGATGTTCCAGTATTTCTTAAAGCTTGTATTTGCTGTTATTTCTTTTAGTGAATTAGATTTTATATTGCCATAGCTTTTAGACATTGAGGGGCAATTCTTTATTTCACCATTAACGTCAATAGATATTTTTTTATACAAGCAGGAATTAAAATTGATATTCTCTGATGTCCCATAAATATCTCTTATAACCAAACTTTTTTCATTGATTATACCGCAACATTTATTTGAATGAATTTTTTGGGTAGTAAAAATGATTATCCGAGTACCTATATTAGTAAATAACTCTTCGTCTTTAACTATTTTGTTTTCAATACTACTATGAATATAAATTTTAGTAATTATTGGAAATTTAAACATTAATGATTTTAATTTTTTAGTAAAATCAGAGCAATCTTCATATTGAAGAAGTAAAGTTATACCTCTAAGACTATTACATTTAAAATTTTCGAATAATTCAAATATAAGAGCAAGATTCATAATCGAGTAGCTTCTAATTTCTATGAACCTACAGTCCAAATCATCTAGTTGCTGAATGATTTTCTTAAGGCTATTTATGTCAGAATCTTTATGTATTTCGATGATAGAATTATTAATCTTTTCTGTAGAGTAAAAATTTGACGAAATCTTAGGAAACTCATGTAAGCTATCTGTTAATTCTCCTAAGTCATTTTCAATTATAAAATTTATAAATGCAGTAGTTTCAGACTCACTATAAGTTTCCTTAATTACTTCAATAGTTTTTTTTCTAAAATCTTCTATTAAAGAAAAATAAGAACACGGTAAGCTATATATGTTTTTTCTAGACGTATCCATGAGCAACATGTTTTTAGCTCCTAAGACTGAAATAACATCAGTATAAATGAGTAAATATCTCTTAGTATCAATCATCAAATTTTATATCATAATTAATTATTGTCGATATGTGTTTATCATTATTCACATAATATTCACGACCATTAACTCTTTTACTTGGATAAGAATAAACAGATTCATCTACTGAATCAATCTCATTGTATAAAATAAAATTCAGGAATAATGGCAAATTATTCTTTTTTAATTTTAGGGTCTTTACCTTTGGTTGTTTCATTTTTTATACGGATTAATTCTAGAGCTACTTCTTTCTCTAGATAGTAATTACAAGGTGTTGAAGTCATTGTAAATTGACCAACAGGATTAATTTCAAGAAAGTAAAAATTGTTCTCCTCATCAACTATAATATCTGCAGAACCTGTATTAAGACCTACTTTCTCATATATTCTAATAAGCATATCCTCGATATTACTTGGAAGCTCGTACGGGATCATTCTGTTAGGTATTTCGGAGTCATATTTTCGGTAATCAGTAGATGTTTTTTTATTCTTTTGAGAGAAGATTGCCATTGAATAAAATCTATCTACTAAATAAAAACTCCTTATTTCTATCTTTTTTTGTATTTTAGATTGTAATAAAGAAGGTGTAAAACTATCAGAGAAAGTATCTAGTGTACTATTATTAATTTCTTCTGTGTATGTATAATATGCGGTATCATCTGTAAATTCATATAAACCATCACTTATAGCTTTAGTGACCACCTCATTTTTGGATAAAATGCTCTCTAACTCATCTAATTTAGAAACAATAAAAGTATCTGGAATCTTAAACCCTTCGTTTTTAGCAAGGTCAAGCATCTTTAATTTATTTAATCCCTTATTAAAATAACTTCCAATATTTTTTCCATTTTCGATTTTAAACTGTATGAATAAAGCTAATTGATTTATTTCATTTTTTATTTTGTGTGACAATATGTTTTGAATGATACCAAGATTTTTAGGTATATGTATAGGGTCATTCCATTCACTCAAAACATCAGATAATCCTCCTCTTCTAAACCAAACTGCAGTTATATCTTTTATATTGATCTTGTAACCTTCAATATTTAAAATAATTAAATCGTTACCTAAATCAAATTCTTCTATTCGAACATTTTGAGTTTCTTTGTTTAAACGGATATATTGATGTTCATAATACCGTAACCAGTCACAAACTTTGTTAGTTGTGAAATCGTCTTTTGAGCTAAATATAAATATCATAAAAAAATAGGAGGAGGTAATCCTCCTCCCTAATTAAATTACCAAATAATAAAACAATTTGGATTGTTAATTAAGTACAATTGTTATATAATTTTATTATAACCGAACTTATGTACTTAAAAAGATCTTGTCCTAGAACTTAATTAAGCTTCTACAATAATAGGTTTTGGTTTAGGGCTGCCACCTCCAGGTTCAGTATCCGAATCTGAAGTCCCTGTTGAATTGTCAGAGTCACTATCTGCTCCTCCAGTTGCGGTAACGGCAGTTCCACAATTTGTTCCTTCACCACCTGTTAAAAAGCTTAATGCTTTAATTTCTAATTTTTCAAACTTGAATTCATCTAATGATTTTTTCATAATATTTCTTTTTAAAGGTTTAACTAATAGTAAGTTAAATATATTATTTTTTTTTAATTTTTACAATTTAATTTATTTTTTTTAAAAAAATAATAGATCCAAAGAGCGAGTATCGATTTTGAATATTGATTTTGTCATAGAGCTATCTAGCTATATATTTCTTTATAGTGAGAGTTTATGATAGTGTTTAATTAATTAAAAAAGGTGTTTTTTAGACAATAAAAGGAACTATTGTAAAATCATTAATGTTGATATGATTTTTTCGTCCAAAGTCAGTGCGATTTAGGTGAATCAATGGATTCCCCAAGACTTTGTCTCGGATGTCTTTTAGAAATAGTTATTTTGTATTTATGCGTCAATCTGTTTACAAGAGTATAGTATAAAGCTTGCTATTTTATTATTCAGTTTGTTGATTCGAGTATTGTGCAGAACTGTTGGTTATTTTTAAGTGATTTTACAAGATGACATATCCTTTGAGCCCCTCTGAATCTTACATGATAAAGGGGTAGTGGGGAGGTTGCTTTGTATGCTTCCTCAAGTTGTAACGAAATAGTTAAATTATTCGCCCTGAAGCATTGCCATAATGCCTAATACCAAGCAAATCGCAAGACTTGCAAAAAAAATTGCTCCTACACCCATAATAGTTTGATTTAAATTCCCTTCAATTTAATAAAAAAAATGGACTTACAATGACATGTAAATTTTAATTGAATAAAGCTTAAAAAGGTTTATTATACGTTAAAATGTACTATTTAATATTATTCTATATCAAAAGATGTTAAACTTGCATTACAAATATTTAGTTTACAACGATGTTAATAATTTTAAGGAATGCTATCCTATTTACTCTAATTATTTTTAATTGCCAGCTCGTACAAAGCCAAAATTTAGAAAAAATAGCTGAGTTCTTCACTTTCTATCCTAATAAAAAGGCGCACCAGAAAGATTCTACACTCTATTTACAGAAGTTTATTGCAGCGCCAGTGATGACGTATAGTCCAGAAACAAACTTGGCCATTGGTACTGGTGCTAAATACCTTTTTAAGTTTAATGGTAGTGGAGAAGAGACAAGGGCTTCAAATATTCCTATGTCTGTAAGATACACGCTCAATAATCAATTTATATTTTACTCTGGTTTCGAGGTATTTACAAATCAAGAGAAATGGGTGATAGAAGGGAATTTACTTTTTCAAAATTATCCACGTTTGTTTTATGGGATAGGACGTGATAGCCCTAAAGAAAATGAACTTGAGTATAATTATTATCAGTTTTTATTCGAGCCTATTTTTTTAAAGCAGATGTTTGCGAGATACCTTTTTATTGGAGCTGGTATCCGCTACAATACCATTTCGAATGTAGAATTTGATCTAGAGGATGGATTAGAAATGAATCAAAATAGTATAAACGGGTTTAACGGAAGTACTTCATCAGGTATCGAAGCTGCGGTCTTATATGATAGCAGGAATAATATACTCAATGCAGAAAATGGATGGTATGTAGAGGCTACCTATGGAATTTATGGAAAAGTATTGGGTGGAACACATTCTTTTGAGTTAACCCGTTTTGACATTCGTCATTTCCTTGGATTATCAGAAAGTGGACAAGATGTTTTAGGTTTTCAGCTACTTGGGAGTTTTTCAAGTGGCGATGTTCCTTTTAATGAATTGTCTTTACTAGGAGGTAACGAAATTATGCGTGGGTACAGGGAAGGCAGATATGTAGATAGGCATCTAGTTGCTGGACAAATGGAATATCGTAGATCTTTTGGAGACTCTCGATGGGGTGCTGTAGCATTTGTAGGTGCGGGTGATGTGGCAAACAGCGTATCTAATTTTAAATTCTCCAATTTAAGGCCTAATTATGGTGCTGGTATACGTTTTAAATTGGATAAAACCGAAAATTTAAACCTGCGATTTGACTACGGGTTTGGACAAAATTCTAATTATTTTTACTTCACTATCGCCGAAGCGTTTTAAAGAATCTGAGAGCTTCCAACTAAACATGAATCTATTTTTAAGTGTTTACATTATGTAATATGTATATATGATAACATCCAATAATTCAGAAATAGAGGATTGAAAAGAAAAAACTAACAATTAAGCAGGAAGAAAATAAAAGCGAACCGAAGTCCGCTTTATAAATTATTTTAAGACCCACAAATACAACCAACGGTTTCAGGTATTGGGGAATCAAATGGATTATCATATATAGGGGTATTACCATCTCCTGGGCCGCATATAGCTACACAAAGAAAATCAGAAAGACCTCCACTAATAGATTTTTGTTCTGCTTTGTTTAAGACCGTACCTAAACTTGAAATGTTTTTTAACATAGTATAAAATTTAAGATTAATAAAAATAAAGATATTAAAAATATACAAACCAAGCAATTACGGTTTAACCGTAAGTGACTAGTTGTTAATTATTTTGATTAACTTATGTGTGTGTTATGAATCTTAAAAAATATTATATTATGAAGAACAAAATCAAAATTATTTTCTCATTAGCTATAATTGCGATGGTTACTATAGCTTGCTCTGGTGATGAAGAAATTACTAATGAAACAACCAGTTTAGATTTCGTACGGATGCCTACTCCTATAAATCCTGTTCCTGCATTGGATCTGATTATTTCTAGCTATACGACCAATATTCCTAGCGCCACCAGGACTACCGCTTGCGGAGGGGTATCATTACCAGATGTAAGTTGTGGAGGACAGCGAGGTTTTGTAGCATTTGCTACCGTTACAAATGTAGGTCCTGGAAATCTCCCCGCAGGAAGTTTGGACGTTGAATGGACAGATTTTACGACAGGTTCATCACAGCTGCAAACTATTTCTCACGGTGGAATAAGCTCAGGAGGGACACTTGTTTTTCAGAGAACGTACTTTTTAGGTCCTTGTGATTGTCCCGTACCATCTTCCAATTTTACACATGTATTTTTTGCAGTAGTAGATCCGAATAATAATATCCCAGAGACCAATGAGAATAATAATACGTCTCCTAGGTATGTTGCTTGCGATGGATGTTAAGCCATGATTTAAATACACTCAAAAAGTATATCTTATTACTTTTGTGGAATTAAAAACCTACGAAAAAGAAGCGACTGTATAAAAAGATAAAATAACTTAATTTTTACTTTGAGCTTGTTAAAGAGGTCTCGATAATCTAAAGATTTAAAAATTAAATGAGTTCAGTTTAAAAAACTAAAAGAACTTTTATACAGCTACTTTTTTTATTGCAACTTCCTTACTTTTTCTAACTCTTTTTGTTTTCCAATCCTTACAAAAGCTTTCTGTCCGTTCGATTGCCGTTGAGAACTACGTAAATATTTAAAGAGTTTCTTTGAAGGTATGACCTCGACTGGATTACATATCCATTGAGCTCCCGTGTGAAAATGAAAAGTGCACAACGCAGAAAAAGCGTTGCTTTTGACAGTTTGAAAAACAAAAAAGTCTGCATTCTCATGTAGACTTTTCGCTTTAAGTGACCTCGACTGGATTGACTCCGTCTTTCCAGACAAAGCTCCGCTTTGAAAATCAAAACTTCACTAAAACAAAAAAGCAAGCTATTTGTTTTAGCTTGCTTTTGATTTATTCGTGAACTCAACGGGACAGAGTTCGAACTTTTTGAAGAGTGATATTTCTTTAATACTCTCAAAATCAATGCTTATTGAAAACACTATTAAATTGTAATGTTTACTCCCACTTCATTTTCTGTAATCGCACAGCATTCAAAATTGCAAGCAATGCTACACCTACATCAGCAAAAACTGCTTCCCACATTGTGGCAAGACCACCAGCGCCTAATATTAAAACAATAACTTTCACGCCAAAGGCAAGTATGATATTTTGCCAAACAACCCGACGTGTTGAACGACCTATCTTTATCGCTCTTGAGATTTTACTGGGTTGATCTGTTTGTATAATAACGTCTGCGGTTTCAATGGCCACATCGCTGCCAAGACCACCCATCGCGATTCCTACATCACTGGCAGCAAGTACAGGTGCATCATTAATACCATCACCTATAAAAGCCACCTTAGTATCTGGTTGCTGTTTTAATTTTTCTACCTCGTTAAGTTTGTCTTCTGGTAGCATTCCACCTTTTGCCCAGTCGATGCCTAATTCTTTTGCTACTTCTTGAGTAATAGAATCCTTATCTCCAGATAACATAATAATCTTATCGATTCCTGCTGCTCTTATTTCTTTGATCGCTTGATGTGCATCGTCTTTCAATTCATCGGCGATTGTTACATAACCTGCAAATGCGCCATCAATGCCTACCATCACTATAGACTCAACAATGTTGTCGGTTTCTGCTGGAACTTCTATCTGATGTGCTGTCATCAATGCTTTATTCCCAACTAAGACTGTTTTTCCATTTACGCTACCTTTTAAACCTTTACCTGCGATTTCAGAAACGTCTGTAGCATTATAATCTGCTCCTTCAGCTTTATATTCCATAATGGCTACTGCAATTGGGTGTGTGGATTGCTCTTCCATTGCCATTAGGTATTTCATAAATTCTGCTTTCGCGAAAGCGGAACCAGTAACAATTTCCTTAATCTTAAATACTGCTTTAGTGACAGTTCCCGTTTTATCCATCACTACGGTATTAACTTGTGTCATTGCATCCAAAAATGATGCGCCCTTAAATAAAATTCCATTACGTGATGCAGCTCCCAAACCACCGAAATAACCAAGCGGTATCGAGATAACCAAGGCACAAGGACAAGAAATTACAAGAAATATCAATGCACGATACAACCAATCTCTAAACACGTAATCATCAATAAAGAAATATGGCAAGAAGGTCAGGCCAATAGCGAGAAATACTACAATTGGGGTATAGATGCGCGCAAACTTCCTAATAAATAATTCGGTTTTTGATTTTCTTGCTGTGGCGTTTTGCACCATATCGAGAATTCGGGCAATGGAACTGTCCTTAAATTCTCTCGTGGTTTCAACCTCGATAACACCGTCGAGATTAATGCTTCCAGCAAAAACAGTATCGTCTTTTGCAATAGTATCAGGTTTGCTTTCGCCTGTGAGTGCTGCGGTATTGAACGAGCCTTTTTCTGAAAGTAAAATTCCATCTAATGGTACTTTCTCGCCCACACGTACTTGAATTTTCTCGCCTATCTCAACAGTTTCGGGATCTACCGCTATGTAGTTTCCATTGCGATATACAAGAGCTTCATTAGGTCGTACATCGAGTAGTGCTTTTATATTGCTCTTTGCTCGATTGACCGCTGCGTTCTGGAAGAGCTCGCCCACGGCATAAAATAACATTACGGCTACACCTTCTGGATATTCTCCTATCGCAAATGCACCCAAGGTGGCAATAGACATTAAGAAAAATTCTGTGAAGACATCGCCACGCATAATACTTTTCCAACCTTCTTTAATAACTGGAAAACCTACAGGTAAATAAGCAATAGTATACCAGACAATACGTACCCAACCTTCAAATGCTGGGATAGCATTAAAATAGTCTACCGCAATACCTACAATTAGCATTACAAAACTAATTATCGCAGGAATGTATGTTTTAAATGAACTACCATCTCCGTGATCGTGATCGTGTCCATCATCGTGGCTATGTTCGCCTTGATGTTCTTTGGGATCGATATCCCTCAAATTTTGTTTTCGTTTTTTCATTCTATTTAATTGTGTTGATTTAAAATAAATTTCAAATCTGCTGGAACTTCCATTTTCTTTAATGGCGGCACATTTGAACCACCTGTATTACCTTTAGGGACGTGATCAATGAATGATTTCCACCCACCCACAAGTAACCGTATCAATTGTCCAACAATTTCTCTAAAGTCCTTATGTCTAAAACCAAATTTCAACATTAACCAATGCGAGTAGCTGTGCTCAAATGGATAGGATTGACCAATTATATGAGAGCGTTCCAAGTGTTGCCACGCTGTTGACCAGTTTTGTTCCTTTAAAGCAACTCGATATGATTCTATCTCTTTATCATAGTACGCTTTTAATGCTGTGGGAATGGCAATATTAAATTTCATTTATTCGACTTATAGATTAATCCATTCTTGTGCATCATCTTTATTTTCTAGTTCAAAAAATCTTACTTCAGAACTGGTAAAGAAATCAGTAGCTTTTGCTACCCATTTTTGCCAATCTTTATCGCCTACAAAAGCCATTTTTCCGTAGTCTGAAATATGAGCCGCATCTACTTTTATATCTTCCCAAAAACCCTTTAGGGTATAGCCTTTAAAATCGACCAATTCAAAATAGAAATGGGCTTTCATTCCTTTATCAATAATATCGTAAATGAGTGTATGAATTTTTTCTACATCGTTTTTTGAAACCTTTTTTGTGATGCGAGCTGCAATTACATTTTCCTTATCCGAACTTATTATCTGTATCATTTTATCAGTTTTTTTAATTTGTTAAATTTAATGAAATGATTGCGCAACAGTTGTGCAAAGTCAACCACTACACTTTTCACAAATACCTGTCACAACAAGATTTACATCTTCTGCAATATATTTATCAGGTAGGTTGATGTGTGGTATTTTATGTTCTGTCAAGCAAACAGTTTCGTCACAATTACTGCAATGAAAATGCAAGTGTAAATCTTGATCTATCTCGCAATTGCAACCTGGTTCACACAATGCGTATTTTGTGATTCCTGTTCCATCTTCTATTTGGTGTACAATACCGTTTTCTTCAAAAGTCTTTAATGTTCTAAAAATGGTAGATCGTTCCGCTTTCGCGAAAGCGGTTTCTATGTCCAATAATGCCTGTGCATTATCTTTTTGTGCTAGATGCTTGTAAATTAAGATGCGCATAGCTGTAGGACGCACTTCGTGATCGTTTAATGTTTTTTCTATTTCAGTCATTTTGTGCGATGTTATAATTAATATCTTTTGCCTTGTTGTACGCTTCCCAACCTTCTTTTGCTGCATACGGGACGATAAGTAATGCTGCTACGGGATCTGCCCACCACCAGCCCAGCCAGTTGACCAATAGCAATCCGATCAATACAACTACAGTCTGATACAAACAAATAAAGGTATCCTTGGCATCTGCCAATAAGCCTGGACTGTCCAACTTATTACCGTACTTTCTCTTGTAATAAATCAAAATAGGATTCACGACTAGCGAGACCAATAGTATAATAAGTCCAAGAGTACTCCAGCTTGCAGTTTCCTTAGTGATAAGTTTGGTAATCGAGTCGTAGGAAATGAAAATGCAGATGAGCGTAAATGAAACTGCAATCACGTTCAAAGTGATTTTTTGTCTCCGCTTTACTTTTTCTTCATCGATGCCTTTGAGTTCGCCGTGTAATCGCCATCCCAATGTTGCTGCACTTATTACTTCTATAACGCTATCTAAAGCCCAACCTATCAAGGCTGAACTATTTGCCGTGATTCCTGCTATGAGTGACACAACTACTTCTATAACATCATAAATAACATTCCAGATTTGAAGCGTTCTGGCTTGTTTTAGATTATTTCTTCTTGTCTTATCCATAGTTATTAATGTTCGTGTTCAGTTTCTCCCTTTTTCATTTCTCCCATCAGGTAATAGGCATTATTGTATGCAAAAAGAGCATTAGGATCTGGAGTTTCAAAAAAGCGTATGGCAATCCACTCGCCATCTTTCTCGCCTTTAGTAACCTCTACTGGTGTAAAACTCCACGCATCGTCTTCCCTTTGCGCTGTAAATACATAGTTCTTTCCAGCTTCTGTAACTATAGCACTTTCAGGAAATGCTGTAGTCTTCTCATTATCAACTTCAATCTTACCTTTAATATACATTCCAGGGATAAGACCACCTTCTTTATTTTCGATTTCAGCGTGAACGTGAACTGCTTTTGGGTCCTGCTCAAAAGTCTGGCTGACTGAATAAATCTTTGCTTCCAGTTCTTTTCCTGGTCGAGATTGAATGCTGAACCGTACCTTTTGTCCCTTCTTCACTTTGTCCACATCCTTTTCAAAAACCATCAAATCTGCGTGTACGTGGTCTGTATCTACTATTTCCATTAGATTGGTCTGTGGCTCCACGTATTGACCAGTTTTTATGAAAACTTTTTCTACCACACCTGCAATAGGACTGCGCAATGCAACACGCTGATAAATTGTACCATTGCGCACGCCACTCACATTAATATTATACTGTCGTAATTGTGCTTCCAGCCCGTTTACCATTGCAGTAGATGCTTGATAATCTGCCGTGGCTTTTTGATAATTCATACCAGATGCTACGCCAGCTTCGTAAAGCTTTTTTTGACGTTCATATTCTTGTTTTAAAAACCGACTATTGCTGTATGCATTTAGGTAATCACTCTGTATCTGTATAATACTGGGATGAGATAGATAGGCAACTGCTTGATTCTTTTTGACTTGGTCGCCCTCTATTACCTCTATGGATGCAATATTTGCTCCCGTAAGCGCTGTAATATTTGCTTCATTTTGCGGTGGCACTTCCAACGTACCGTTTGCTTCTACATAACCGCTCATACTGCGTTGAGAGAGCGTATCAATTTCCATCTGCAAGGCTTCAAACTGTTGTGCTGTGAGCATCACTTCTTCAGTTTCGCCTTCTGTATGGCTTTCTTCAGTTTGTGTACTTTCTTTAGTTTCATCTTTGGCAGTTTTTGAGTCGCCACAACTGGTCAATAATAATGCTAATAGCATCGCTGTAATAGGTATATATTTTATCGTTTTCATATTTTTAGTTTTGAAAATATTGTAATTCAAACAAGACATCTAAATAATTATCGAGTGCGTCCAGCGCATCTATTTCTGTTTGTATGGCATCGCGTATGATTTGCGTGAATGCGGCATAATCCAGCGCTCCTTCCTTGTAAGCGAGCAATGCGCCTTTACGCTGGTCTATGGCAAGTGGCAGCGCTTCGGTTTTATAGAAAAACCAGGTGTCTCGCCACTTTGTAAAATTTTGCCGTGCCTGTATGAATTGTGATTGCAACTCTCGTTGTTTGAAAGTAGCATTTGTTTCTACTATCTGTGTATCCAGTTTTGCAGTCTTTGCACGACTGCGGTCTGGACCAGAAAATAACGGAATGGAAATTCCAGCTTGATAGGTATAAAAACCACTATCGCCATTTACACGTTGTAATCCACCTTGCAGATTGAACTTGGGTAATAAGTTTGCTCTAGCTGCGTCGTAGCTTGCTTGTGCTTCATCTATACGCTTTCGCGAAAGCAATAAATCAGGATGTTCATCTAATGTATCATCGGCATCCAAAATCGAAATTTCGGTAGCTTCCAAATCATCAGTTACGGTATACATCGTTTCTGGTGTTAACCAAAGATTGAGTTTTTGTAACGCGATGAAATAATCAATTTCTGCCTGCTGAAATTTGTTATTGATTTGCAAGACCTGATTACGCGCGGCGGCATATTCCAACCGTGAAATAGCTTCGACTTCGTAATTGAGTTCTACAGATTTTGAAAATTGACCATAAATGCTATCCAATTCACGGTACAAAAAGAACTTCTTTTTTGCTTGAAATGTTTCTGACCACGCTCTTTTGACTTCTAGTTCTATCTGAATTCCAGAAAGGTTAAATGCAGTTTGTGCCAACTCGATACGTTGTTGTTGCAAACGTTTTTTGGCTCCTATGCCCAATAGATCAATATTCTGTTGCCCAATGCCTATCACGGTATAAATGCCTTGACCGTCTGCAATCTCTTCGCCACCAGTAAAAACTTGGGTATTACCGAAGTCGTAAGCAATGCCCTTAAGTGCGTTCTGTCTTTCGATTTCGAGTTGGCTCGCTTTCAGCACAGGATAATTCTCTTTGGCAATTTCAATGGCTTGTGAAATTGCGATGGGTATGATGTTGTCCTGTACAACAATGTCTTGCACAGGTGCTTGTGGTTGTTGCGCTTTCGCGAAAGCGGTGCCACCTAACATAAAACCAACTACCAAAATCGTAGTTAACGCTTGCGAATTAAAAGAACCAATCTTGTTCAGATCTTTGCGCTCACGTCTCTTTTCTATAAATGTATAAAGTACGGGAAGAACGATTAATGTAAGCAGCGTTGCCGTAAGCATACCACCTATAACCACCGTCGCAAGCGGCTGTTGCACTTCTGCACCAGCCGATGTGGAAAATGCCATAGGTAAAAAGCCAAAAATATCTGTGGTGGCCGTGAGCATAATAGGTCGAATACGTTCTTTAGTCCCTTGAAATATTCTATCTTTTATGCTTATAACGCCTTCTTCTTTAAGAGAATTAAATCGGTTAATAAGTACCAAACCGTTAAGAACTGCGACACCAAATAGTACTATAAATCCTACACCCGCCGAGATGCTAAATGGCATACCGCGAAGCCATAAAGCAAATACACCACCTATGGCTGCCAAGGGAATCGCGATGTAAATCATTAAAGATTGTGAAAAGGATTTTAATGCAAAGTATAGCAGTATTAAGATTAAAAACAGGGCGATGGGCACAACGATTATTAAACGATCCTTTGCGCTTTGTAGGTTTTCAAACTCTCCACCATAGGTAATATAATACCCTGATGGTAAGTCCAATTCATCATCCAGTTTTTGTTGAATATCCTTTACGACAGATTCTACATCTCTGCCTCGTGCATTTACACCTACATACGTTCTTCTATACGTATTGTCACGTGAGATTTGCATAGGTCCAGGGACATATTCAATCTCGGCTATTTCGATAATGGGCACCTGAATACCATCCTTAAGGTCAATATACATATTACGTAGGTCATCAATACTTTTTCTATGGCTTTCATCAAATCGTACCACGAGATCAAATCGCTTTTCACCCTCAAAGATGACTCCAGCGGTTCCGCCAGCAAAAGCGGTACTTACGTAATCATTTACTTTTTGAATATTCAGTCCGTATTGCGCCATTTTATCACGCCTATATTTTACGGTCATCTGTGGTAATCCAGCAGTACGTTCTGCACTCACATCACCAGCACCAGGAACGGTCTGTATAATAGTTGCCATTTCCTGAACCTTTTCTGATAAAATCTCTAAATCCTCGCCATACAGCTTTACAGCAATATCTTCTCTTACGCCTTCTAACAGCTCGTTAAATCTCAATTCGACTGGTTGGGTAAAAACTAAATTTACACCTACCAGTTCATCATCCAGTTTATCTCTTATAGCATCTATTAAACCTTCTTTAGTAGAAGCTGTTGTCCACTCGTCCATATCCTTATTAAGGATAATGTACATATCTGCAATATCCATAGGCATAGGATCTGTAGGAATATCTGCAACACCTATACGAGCAGTTACCGTCTTGATTTCAGGAAAACTTTCTAATAGTATGGTTTCTATTTTCTTGGAAACTTCAATAGATTCTGTTAGCGAACTTCCTGGTCTTATAAGTGCCTGCATTGCTAAATCTCCTTCATCAAGCTGTGGTACAAATTCTCCTCCCATATTAGAAAATATGAAACCAGCTATAACAAGTAGTACGGCAGCAGCTGATAAAACGATAAACTTCAGTTTAAGAGCACCTTTTAATAAAGGCATATACGCACTATGAATAGCACCTATGATTTTATCACTTATCTTTTCGAGCCAGCGCTCAAATTTGCCAAACGAATTTTTGGTGTTTTGTACTGGTTTCATAAAAAGTGCTGCCATCATAGGAACATAGGTAAGACATAAAATGATGGCACCTATCATTGCAAACCCAAAGGTGTATGCCATAGGTTTAAACATTTTACCTTCTACACCAGTAAGAAAAAGTATAGGTGTAAAAACAATGAGAATAATAATCTGTCCAAAGAACGCAGAACCCATCATCGTGCTTCCGGCATCATAGGCAACTTTATCCATCACTCCTTGATTGAATTTTAGCTTACCAGACCTTATTCTTTTTTGGATTTCATACACCGTTCCTTCAATAATAATCACAGCACCATCTATGATGATTCCAAAATCTATTGCTCCCAAACTCATCAAGTTTGCCCATACATTAAACTGCTTCATAAGAATAAAGGCAAAAAGTAAGGACAATGGTATCGTAGTGGCAGTTATAATTCCACCTCTTAAACTACCCAACAATAGGACAAGTGCAAAAATCACAATCAAGGCACCTTCGAGAAGATTGGTTTTAACCGTATCGGTGGTTCTTGCAATAAGCTCACTACGATCAATTATTGGGGCGATAGTCAGGCCTTCTGGCAGAGATTTTTCAATTTCTGCCATACGATCCTTTACATTTTGAATGACTGCATTGGGATTAGAGCCCTTGAGCATCATTATCATACCGCCCACAGCTTCTTTACCGTCTTGTGTAAAAGCACCATAACGTACTTGACTCCCAAAATGGACGCGTGTTGCCACATCTCCAATAGTAATAGGAATGTTGCCCTCATTAATAATGGAAATATCATTAATGTCTTCCAAAGAGCGAATTAGACCTTCGCCTCTTATAAAATTTGACATTTTATTTTTCTCTATATACGCGCCACCAGTATTTACGTTGTTCTTTGCGAGAGCCTCATACACTTGTGAAATGCTGATGCCCATACTGTTTAACTTCTCTGGATCGACAGCAACTTCATATTGTTTTATGCTACCGCCATAAGAGTTGACTTCTACCACACCTTCCAATAATGTGAGTTGTCTTTTGATAACCCAATCTTGCACGGTGCGCAGTTCCATAGGCGAATACTTGGTTTCAAAACCTTCTTTTGGTTGAATTGTGTATTCATAAATTTGACCTAATCCTGTGGAAATAGGACCCATAGATGGACTTCCAAATTTTTCAGGAATAGATTCTCCAAGTTCGTTGAGTTTTTCCCCTACCAGTTGTCTAGGAAGATAGGTTCCCATATCGTCTTCAAAAACGATGGTTACTACAGAGAGCCCAAATCGTGAAATGGATCTAATTTCGGTAACGCCTGGTAAATTACCCATAGATAGCTCTACGGGATACGTCACGAACTGTTCGATATCTTCCGTTCCCAGATTAGGCGATTGCGTGATGACCTGCACCTGATTATTTGTAATATCTGGTACAGACCCAAGGTTTACTGTTGCCATTGACCAAATGCCAACTCCTATAAGAGTCAACGTAAAAAGACAAATGATAAATTTGTTATTGATTGAAAAATCAATGATTCTGTTAATCATAGATTAATGTATTAATTCAGTTAAAAAACGAGTTTGCGTTTTCGCGAAAGCAAAAACATAGTTGAGCATTCCCATTAGGAAAACTTCAAAAAAGGATATAGTTATCCTATGAAAACTGAATTATGCCCGTGGTGGCTGCAAAAGAGATTCCAGATATCTGGAATTAAATTGAAAAGAATAATGTGAATATGTCGCTCTTTCTTTAAAAAGAAGTGGCTTTAAGGCTAACGCGTTAGAAGGTGTTAAAAAAACTGTAGGATGACAGCATTGATGGTGTGAATGTACTGGTGCACTATCATCGTGCGGGCCGTCGTGATGGTCTTTATTATCGGCTTGATCACTGAAAATTACCTCTACTACATATTCATAAAAGGTATCTCCACCATACTCTTTATGCATTTGATAATGTGAAATAAAATGTGAGAATTTCTCTATTTGTTCACATATTTCCATATTGGCCGTTATTCCTTGAAAAAGGAATAACATTGACATTGATATAGAATAAAATGCTTTCATTAATTATACAAAGATAAAAGAATAATGATGCAATTGAGTTGCAAAGGGATTTTAAACTTGTGCTTCTAAGCCCGCAATTGTTTTCTTAAATTCTTGCACATCCCTAAATACGTGACTTCCTATTTCTAACGCAAGCCTATAATAAGGTAATATCATTTTTGGGAAACTTTTCTTTTTATAATGATTTTCTTCAGCTTTCATTTTGGCCACTCTGACATCTCCATATTTCAAAAGTAATATTGTTGCACGACGTATGTTTCTGGGATCTTGTTTCTCTACAATCTTATCAATAAGGTTAAAAAAGTCCATATCATTTTTTACAATATCGTCTTTATTCTCATAACGTTTTAGCTGGTCGTCTATTTCTATATCCTCGATACGAGCCATATTCATACGGATGTTGTGACCACACCAAAACTTGTACTTTTCATCATACCAGATACCAGAGTCGTGTAGTTTACCAAACAAACTAACTGAATCTTTAATCCTAAATCCTTTCAGTCCTTGGTCAGAACCCATTATGGTAACCTTTGAGCGCACAGGAAAATATCCGATAACTTCTCTATCTGATTGATATGAGTTCCATAAATTCCAATAGCTAGTTTTGAAAGCTTCGAAAACGGCAATTACGGACTCAACCTTGGGATAGAAAAATGTTTCCAAATCAAAAGAAGCTCTTTGAACGCCTTCAATTGTAATAGGGTCAGAATCGTGCATTACATACTCGCTACCTTCTATAGAATATGCTGAGTGGAAAAAAGTATTACGTATTTCTTTGTGATGATTTGATTCGTAAAAATCAATAATATTTTCTTTATCAGAATCTGCAAGTAGTTCCATTAAGAAATCTTGCTTTTCCCCTATACCTAATAGTCTTTCGTATTTACGAGTTTTCCAAAATAAGTAAGAAGATCCTTTGTACCCAAGCGTGATACGGCAAAGACTACCTATCATATTATAGAAATCGCTATTTTCAAAAAATGTTGAATATAGCTGCAAACCCATTCTCGCTTTTTCCTTTCCTTCTAGTTCTCTATACAACTTCGTATAAAAAGGAATAGCATCAAAAAACTCAAGCAAATTGGAATTAAGGTTTTGCGAGCTAACACCCTTATAGTTTATTAGCGTGAGTACCACATCGAACTCACTAATTTCAATAGCCTGTTCAAATAGTTGTTCAATTTCTATAGCAGCAGCTTCCATATACTCAGTAGTTGTTAGTAACGATAGTCTCCATCCTCATTGAGATTATTTACATAGTTAAAAAGATTTAAGTTGACTAGCATCCAATATTCATTTTCTCTGTCAACAAGTGCCTTAAGCGACTTTATTATTTCTTTAGAAAGTTCTCTCAGTGGCTCTCCTATTTGTGTTAAATCGTGCTCGAACAATTCATAGTAATCTTCATTAGGAAACGTCTCTTTGCTTTTTGCTTTCAACTCTTTTAGAGTACCAACATTAGATTGAATTAGAAGATAATCTGCTAAAAACTCAAAATTTTTGAACATCGATTCAAAAAATATCAATTCTATGGATTCTATCGGAAGATGGTAGTCTCTGTGATTATGCTCATCTAAAAAATTTTGATAATTCAGTAAGTTTGATAGAAACATCTTCATTTCAGTTTCAAAACGTTCCCTGCGACCTTGCCATAAATATCTCAACCTAAATAATGACGGACCAGAATTTATATCAAATAGATCTGAACCTCGACTAAATCGGTAGGTAAAGGACTTTTGCTTTGCGAATTTTAAATAGTGATTTCTTATATGATTTTTAACACATAAAAAATAGGCACTACCTTTCTCGTTGTCCGTTAAAAAGAGAAACACAGGTACTGGTATCCCCTTCCAATAGTTTGATGTTGATATTTTAGCCTTAGAAAATAAATATGTTCCATCAAGATTCCATTTGATTGTCTCCATTGACTTTAACTGAACACAGGCCAAATCTCCAATTAGTTGGTTCTTTTCGTTTACCATTTCCACATAACAGTCCACTCCATAATCTCTCTCAGTTACATCTCTAATTATCCAGCTGTCAGGAATATGATTTGCAAAAATCTTGTACGATGTAGTTTCTTTAATATGGTTGGGAATTCTTTCTGGATAATCCATACTTACTTTATCTCATTAATCACACTACCACAAGTCAACATCGCATCGCCGTAATATGGATTCTTTATTTCTTCTTCTGTACTCAACCAAACCGCCCCTTTATTGTTGTTTGCCATTGGGCATTTTTGGACATAGTAATTTGTTGAGTTTTCTATGTTCATAGCAATAGGCACGATATTTTCGTTTAGGATTACAAAGTGAGCGCGCTGGTTTTCCAGATTTTCATTGGTGGCAATAGCATCCAACATCTCAATACTTTTCATATAGTGTTGCTTTTCCATTTTACCTAAATCGTTTGTAGAAGTTTCCTTTAATTTTTTTGATGTCGCTTTCGCGAAAGCGGAAACCTGACCAGCATCGCTTGCCACAAGAGCATCTTTCATTTTAAGATATGATGGTAATACTTTATTGAATTCAGTACTAAAGCTATTACTGAAACTCATTTCCATATCGCCCATCATAGCTGATTCATCCTGCATCAATTGCTGATTCATCATTGATTTTTTACCTTGCAGTTGCGCAGCTGCATCTACTGTAAATGTTCCATTGGTTACTATTTCATCGCCATTATCCAGTCCAGCCGTTACTTGGTAATTCTCGCCAGAGCGATTTCCCAAGGTCACTTCACGCATTTCAAATACAGGCTCGTTTGGATTTGTTTTTATATATACCAATGAACGCTCGCCCGTCCACAGTACAGCACTTGCGGGAACAGAAAGGGTGTTTTCCATAGTTTGTGTTGCACCTTTTACCTTACCTGTCACAAACATTCCTGGCTTAAATAGGTCGTCTCGATTTTTTAAGGTTGCACGCACCGTTACTGTACGTGTGGCATTGTTAAGCATAGGGTCGATGAAAGAGATAGTTCCTTCAAATTCCTTATTGGGATAGGCATTGGTCGTAATATTGATTTTTTGTCCAACCTTAAATTGTGCTATCTGATTTTCATAGCTATCAAATTCTGCCCAGACTGAATTAAGATTGCTCAATTTCACAATAGGCTGTCCTTGATTTACATAATCGCCCTGCGCAGCCATTACTTCTGAAACAGTTCCCGAAACAGTTGCATAAATAGGGAAGTTTTCTCGCACCGTTCCACTTTCTTCTATGGCATTAATTTGTGAGTCCGAAAGTTTCCAGTTTTTGAGTTTATTGCGCACCGCTTTGTATAAAGCTGGTTGCGATGTTTTAAGCGATGCTGCGGTAATTAATTCTTGCTGTGCCGCTACAAGGTCTGGTGCGTAGATAGTTGCCAATAATTGACCACGGTTTACTTGCTGACCGTCATAATTAACATTAAGTCGCTCAATCCTTCCCTTAAAATAACTGGCTTGCACGGTATTGTTTTCTTCATTTTGCGCAATTTTTCCCGAAAGGGATATCATCCCATCATCATCGCTTGTTTCTGCATTACCTATAATGGTAGTTTGGATATTTGCCAACGCCATTGCGTTTTCGGTCATTTTAATCTCGTTTGCAGCAAGACCTTCAGCACTCGATTCGGCAGGAATTAAGTCCATCCCACATATAGGGCAATCGCCAGCTTCGGGTTGCATTATCTGTGGATGCATTGAACACGTCCACATTTGGTTTTCGGTTTCGCCAGAATGGTCGTGTTCTGACATTTCAGACATATTCTTATTTGAATCACTCGACCCATTTCCAAAAATGAGCCAGCCTGCGCCCAAACCTATGATTACGGCTATTGCTATATATAAAATGTTCTTATTCATAATCTTATTTTTCGTTTTCTAAACGCTCAATCATCGCCTTCATTTCGGCAATTTCCTTGCGTTGTGCTTTGATGATATCTTTAGCCAATTTTTTGACTTCTGGGTCTTTAATGTCGGCACGTTCGCTTGTTAAAATGGCAATTGAATGATGTGGTATCATTGCCTTCATCCAAAGTACGTCGCCTACGGTTGACTTTTGGTCACGTACCAGCCCCAATGCACCTACAAAGAGAACGATACTTCCCAAGACTATGGCTAAATTTTTCTTTTTATTTTGGTACATACCACGCATTGCCACAAACATTATGATGGACATCGCAGCAATACCAAGACATACCATATAGAATCGTGTAAGACTAAACCATACGTGGTCCCATTCATAAGTATTTAAATACATTGTGATGTACATTGCTACAAAAGAGCAAGCCAGCATCGCTACAAAGCGCGTGTAATGATTTTTTGATTTTCCTGAATTTGTGTGATTGTTTGCATTCATAATTTTTGGTTTTATAATTAATAAATTGACTTCGTCCGTAATCTAAGGGCGTTGGCAATAACAGAGACAGAACTGAAGCTCATTGCCAAAGCCGCAATCATTGGGGATAAGAGTATTCCGAAAAAGGGGTACAGCAGTCCTGCCGCAATCGGTATTCCTAATGTGTTATAAATAAGTGCAAAAAAGAGGTTTTGCTTAATATTGCGCATTACTACGTGACTAAGATTGCGTGCCTTTACAATGCCGTGCAAATCCCCTTTAACCAAGGTAATGGCAGCACTCTCGATAGCAACATCCGTTCCCGTGCCCATTGCGATACCTACATCGCTTTTAGCCAATGCAGGTGCATCATTAATACCATCACCTGCCATTGCAACCACTTTACCTTGCTCTTGTAGTTTCTCGACTTCCTGCAACTTATTTTCTGGTAGCATACTTGCTTGAAAATCTGCAAGGTTCAGTTCATCTGCAACAGCTTTGGCGGTGTCGTGATTGTCGCCCGTAAGCATTATGACTGCAATTCCCTTATTCTGCAAATCCTTTATGGCTTTTGCGCTCGTTTCTTTTATTTTGTCACCTATGACCACATATCCAGTAACCTTACTATCGATCGCGAGATAGGAAACCGTCTTACCTTGTTTTTGATAGGATTGCGCTTCGTTTTCCATAACTTCGGTAAGCGTGGCATTCGCCTGTTCCATCATTTTGGCATTTCCTAATGCGAGTGTTTTGCCTTTTACGATTCCTTCTACCCCTTTACCTGTAACGGCACTGAAGTTTTCCGTTTTTAAAATTTCAATATTTGACTCAAAGCCTTCTAATTGACGCTTATTTATTTTCAGAAGTATGTCGTAAAAAATTCTAGTTAGAATTTTCATTTTTTTGTTTACTGTTACATCTCCATGCCCAAGCTCTCTAATATGATACTCAATATTTAAAAATACATTGTCAAAAATTTTCTGCGGACATTCCTTTTTT
>NZ_CALEMI010000125.1 GCF_937910895.1 uncultured Dokdonia sp.
TAGAAATCACATGCATAAAAAGAGTATTTTCTTTTAGTTAGGTATTTTTTGAACGAGCAAAGAAAATGAACAAATAACTTGATTATAAGTAAATTACATTAAACTTTAACGTAATTACACTAAAAGACTCACTAATTGTTTACGTAGAACTCACTTTAATATAGAAAACGTTGTAGTTGTCCTGTGTACGCTTTCGCGAAAGCGTATACCACCGCTTTTATAGTTGTCAATTTCTTAATAGAAATCTAATTATTTCTGTTTTATTGGATTATTCTCATTAAAAACATAGTTATACTAAATTATATCGAATTTGTTAACGCAAAATCTCCTTGCTTTTGAGGGTTGTTTTTTGTAATTTCGCACAACTTTTTATACCACATCTCTATGGCAACAACAAAGACTCAAACTGCAAAGTTATCTTTTGAAGATTTTAAAGTATCTGTACTTGCAGACTATAAAATAGCGGTAACGAGTCGGGAATGTAGCCTTTTAGGAAGACGAGAAGTACTCACAGGAAAAGCAAAATTTGGTATCTTTGGAGATGGGAAAGAACTACCACAACTTGCGTGGGCACGTGCTTTTAAAAATGGAGATTTCAGATCTGGATATTACAGAGATCAAACTTTTATGATGGCGATCAACCATCTCAATATAGAACAGTTTTTTGCAGGACTCTACGCACATACAGACATAGATTTTGATCCTATGAGTGCCGGAAAGCAAATGGGAGGTCACTTTGCAACACACAGTTTGGATGCAGATGGAAACTGGAAAAACTTACTAGCACAAAAAAATTCAAGTGCAGATATCTCCCCTACGGCGGGACAAATGCCTAGATTATTAGGACTTGCACAAGCATCAAAAGTATATCGCCACGTACAAACGACCCAAAAAGAAAACTTCTCCGAAAACGGAAATGAAGTCGCTTGGGGAACGATTGGAAATGCCAGTACTAGTGAAGGACTCTTTTTTGAAACCATTAATGCCGCTGGCGTGTTACAAGTCCCAATGGTCATTAGTGTTTGGGATGATGAGTACGGAATCTCAGTACACGCAAAACATCAAACTACCAAAGAAAATATATCAGAAATCCTAAGTGGTTTCCAACGTACGGAAGATGCAAACGGATACGAAATTATACGCGTAAACGGTTGGGATTATCCTGCGCTTATTGAAGCCTATGAACGTGCTGGAAAAATTGCTCGTGAAGAACACATTCCTGTACTTGTACACGTATTAGAATTAACCCAACCACAAGGACACTCTACCTCTGGATCACACGAACGTTACAAAAATGAAGAGCGTCTTGCTTGGGAAAGAGCACACGATTGTAATGTAAAATTTAAAGAGTGGATCATTGCGCAAGGTCTTGCCACACAAGAAGAACTTGACCTGATTGACAAAGGAATCAAAAAAGAAGTACGAGATGGTAAAAAAGCCTCTTGGAATGCGTTCTCTTACCCTACTCAAACCGAACAACAAAAAGTACTTTCTATACTTAAAGACCTGATTCAAGGGTCCGCTAACGGGAGTTTTATACAACCCCTACATACAGAACTCGCCTCCAATAAAGAACCGCTTAAAAGCGATCTTTTACGGATTTCTCGTAGAGCTTTGCACTATGTGATAGGAGAAAATTCTCCTGCCAAAAAAACACTCCAGGAGTGGATCACTTCCTATATAGAAAAAACACAACCAGATTATAGTGCGCACTTATATAGCGAGTCTTCTAGTAATGCCACTCAAATTGAAGAAGTAGCACCTATATACACAGACGATAGTACCACGGTAGACGGACGTGTGATTTTACGTGAAAATTTTGATCACATCTTCAACACACATCCTAACAGCCTTATTTTTGGAGAAGATGCAGGAGCCATAGGTGATGTAAATCAAGGACTAGAAGGACTACAAGAAAAATATGGCGAATTACGTGTAGCTGATACAGGAATCCGTGAAGCCACTATTATAGGACAAGGGATTGGAATGGCGATGAGAGGCCTACGTCCTATTGCCGAAATACAATACTTAGATTACCTACTCTATGCCATCCAAATACTAAGCGATGACTTAGCCACCTTGCGTTACCGTTCCCATGGAAAACAAAAAGCACCGCTTATTGTACGTACCAGAGGTCATCGACTAGAAGGAATTTGGCATAGCGGATCACAAATGGCAGCAGCCATTCATTTACTAAGAGGAATGTATATTTTAACCCCTCGTAATATGACCAAAGCTGCTGGTTTTTACAACACACTATTAGAAAGTGATGAACCTGCCTTGATCGTAGAATGTTTGAATGGATACCGTCTTAAAGAACAAATGCCAGAAAACTTAGGTGAACTAAGAACCCCTATTGGTGTGGTAGAAACCGTCAAAGAAGGAACTGATATTACTCTACTTTCTTACGGAAGTACGTTACGCATTGTGCAAGAAGTTGCACAACAATTACTCACTGTTGATATTAATGCTGAAGTCATTGACGCACAATCCTTATTACCTTTTGATATCAACCATGATGTGGTAAAAAGTGTACAAAAAACCAATCGAATCCTCGTGATCGATGAAGATATGCCTGGAGGTGCGAGTGCGTATTTATTACAACACATCCTTGACGATCAAGATGCCTATCAATACCTAGACAGTAAACCACAAACACTAACGTCGAAAGCACATAGACCTGCCTACGGAACCGACGGAGACTACTTCTCAAAACCATCTGCCGAAGATATTTTTGAAAAAGTATACGAGATGATGCACGAAGCAGATCCTGATACGTATCCTCCTATTCGATAAGCCTCCTAACCCGAAAGGAGAAACATAGCAAATTCATTCCTTTGATACAATTTTCGCTTTCGCGAAAATCAAATCAACTCAAATTAAAGCCCCTTTCCTCAGCGAGGGAAGGTGGCTATATCAAGGGACGAGATATAGACGGAAGGGAGAGAAACATGAGATCTTGTCCAGGAACTTTTAAGGGATCTCAGATCACAAATAGAGTATTACTCTATTTATATGATTTAGTATTTTGGTAATTTGGACAAAAAAACATAAACTAACGACCACCTACCAACAGCTAAAGACTAACTGCCAACGACCACCGAATAAAGACTAAAGACCAAAACCCTACTCCGGATACTCAATACGCAAGTGATAAATATTAACCAACTTTTTCTTAAGCACCTTTTTGACCTGTTGGATTTCTTTAAACGTAATATCCGCATTTAGATACTGACCATCGTCCATTTGTTTTTTAATGATCTTTTCCACAAAAGAATCAATAAGTATAGACGTAGGATTTTTTAGACTCTTGCTAGCTGCCTCCACACTATCAGACATCATCAGAATAGCCGTCTCTTTGCTAAAAGGAAGCGGTCCTGGATATTGAAAATCAGTGATTACAGCATCCTCATTGACCTCTTTTTCTTTCATATAGAAGTAATGTACGGTACTCGTACCGTGATGCGTACGGATAAAATCAATCACACGATCTGGTAAATTATTTTTTCGTGCGATCTCAATCCCATCAATGACGTGATCAATGATAATACGAGCACTTTCTTTAGGAGAAAGCTCATCATGCACATTAATACCTGTCGACTGATTTTCGGTGAAATCAGTAGGATTATTCATTTTCCCAATGTCATGATATAAAGCCCCTACGCGCACGAGCATTGCGTTAGCCCCTATTTCGTTTGCTGCAGCTTCGCATAAGTTGGCAACATTTAGACTATGGTGAAATGTTCCGGGTGCTTTATCGGCGAGTAGTTTAAGGAGTTTAGAATTGGTGTCTGATAATTCCAATAATGACACATCACTCATTAATCCAAAAATCTTTTCATAAATATAGATCAATGGTTGTACAAATAAGGTAGCAAGTCCAGCGAGTACAAAAAGTCCTAGATTTTCCCATTCTAGGTTTTCGACACCACCTTGATGGATGCTATTAAATGCAAAATAGGCAATGATATAAATCAACGTGATCTGACCCACAGAAATAAAGAGATTCGCTCTTTTATACAATTCCTGTGTACTTAGTATTGTTACAATCCCAGCGATGACTTGCAAAAAGAAATACTCAAAACTATCAGGTACGATAAACCCAAGAAGCAGAATCGTAATCACGTGTGTAAACAATCCTAATCGCGCATCAAAAAACGCCTTAATAATCAGCGGGAGGATACACAAAGGAACGGCATACACATACGCAGGATTGAACTTCACAACTGCTGTAGTCAGCAATACCATTAATAAAACATTAAAAAGAATAAAGGTAATCTGTGTATTATTCTCGTATACTTTTGGGCGATAATTCCGTATAAAAAGTAATAGCATTACCAATGCCAAAACGACTAAAACGATATACCCCACCAAAATCCAATTATATCGAGAGTCGCTAAAGTTTTGTGTTTCATATTTCGCTTTAAGCGAAATCATTTTCTGCAATGCCTCCCCTTCTACAAGTTCTCCTCTCGCAATAATCCGACTCCCTTTTGTCACAACTCCTCTTGTAGGAGAAAGCTGTGATAACTCATCAGAAATCGTATTTTGTGTAAGTGTCGCGTTATATACCGCATTGGGTAAAATACTGTCATAAAATACTTGCAAAAAGAGATTTTTGTACGTTGCATAATTACTATCATCCAAGCGTTCTTGCAATACCGACGGTACCTCACTTGCTTCATAAATCTGTCCTAAATTTACCTGTGTGACTTCACTTCCATTTTTAAGATATGCCAAGCGACTCGTATCTAAAGCTGGTTTTTGTTTGGCGATTCCAGTTGTATAGATCTCCGTTAAAAGATCACGACCAAATTTTTTAAGTCTTGATTTAGATACATTAACAATCAAAGAATCTTTAAATACATTTGGAAATGCCGCATCATAACGAGCGATGGCATCATCCACCACATTTTCGTCATATTCAAAATATAAAAACGCCTGAGAACGAATCTCTTCGCGCTCTTGTTCCAGTGTCTCTTCGCTTTTTAGAATGGCAAAATCCTCATCGGCGTACAAATTTTCGTTTGCCCAAGGAAATCCTTTTTGAAAATCATATTGAAATTTTCCACTCTTGGGAAGGAAATAAACAATCAACACCGCACAAGTAGCAATCAGTAAAAGCTTATAGAGTAGGTCTTGATTTTTATAAAATGTTTTTACCACAGTTGTTATCATATTTTCTAACAAAGCTAAAGTACTAAAAAAAGCCCCCCTTATCCTCAAAGGAGGAATTAAAATATGTGATATCCTTATACGCTTTCGCGAAAGCGAAATAACTTATACGCAAACCAAAATAGCACCTTCCCTCAGCGAGGAAAGGTAGCTATATCGAGTAACGAGATATAGACAGAAGGGAAAGCACACGAAATTTTACATAAAATCTCCTAAAGGTTTCACTGCACAAATAGAGTATTGTTCTATTTTAGAGTAGTACTCTATTTGCAAACACTGCAAACAAGTAATTCCTTCTACCGCTGGAAGAAGATTAGGATGAGCCAAAAAGACAAAAAATATTGTTCAAAAAACGTGCATAACTATCAAGAACACATATCCTAAATTTTAGTACTTTCGCGTAGTGATTTTATCATATCATAAATACCATAAGTTATGAGTAAAAATGTAGTTATTGTTGCTGCTGCACGTACGCCCATAGGAAGTTTTTTAGGAAGCCTTTCCTCTGTATCTGCCAGTAAATTAGGAACCATTGCGATTAAAGGCGCTATGGATAAAATACAATTAGATCCCGCTTCTATAAACGAAGTTTTTATGGGAAATGTAGTACAAGCTGGCGTAGGTCAAGCACCCGCAAGACAAGCCGCTATTGGCGCTGGGATTCCAGATACCGTTCCTTGTACCACGATCAACAAAGTATGTGCTTCAGGAATGAAAGCCGTAATGCTAGGTGCACAATCCATTATGCTAGGTGATAACGATGTAGTTGTTGCTGGTGGTATGGAAAACATGAGCCAGATCCCCCATTACGTACACTTACGTAACGGACATAAATTTGGACCACAAACTATGGTGGACGGAATGCAAAAAGACGGTCTTGTCGACGCTTATGATGGCAATGCGATGGGTGTTTGTGCAGACCAATGCGCCACCGAATATAAATTCTCAAGAGAAGATCAGGATGCGTTTGCGATTCAATCATACGAGCGTAGTGCTGCCGCCTGGGAAGCAGGAAAATATGATGAAGAAGTCGTACCTGTTGCTGTACCACAACGTCGTGGAGACGATGTGATTGTAAGTAAAGATGAAGAGTTTACCAACGTGCGTATGGACAAAATTCCTACCCTACGCCCTGCCTTTACAAAAGACGGAACGGTAACGGCTGCTAATGCGTCTACGATTAATGACGGTGCAGGTGCGGTGATTTTAATGAGTGAAGAAAAAGCAAAAGAACTGAATCTAACGCCATTATGTGTGATTAAAGGATTTGCAGATGCGGCACACGAGCCAGAATGGTTCACCACAGCCCCATCTAAAGCCTTACCAAAAGCACTAGCCAAAGCAGGTGTCACACAAGATGAGATTGACTTCTTCGAGTTTAATGAAGCCTTTGCTGTGGTTGGTCTAGCGAATATGAAGATTTTAGGGCTCACAGATAAAAATGTAAATGTAAACGGTGGTGCTGTATCGCTAGGACATCCGTTGGGATGTAGTGGGGTGCGAATCCTGATTACCTTATTGAACGTATTAAAACAAAACAATGGAAAGCTAGGGGCTGCTGCGATATGCAACGGCGGTGGTGGTGCTTCTGCCATCGTGATCGAAAACCTATAGTACGCCCTCCCTTCCTATATGAAATACGGAATTTGTCATTTGAGTAGCATCCCCATGCGATTAGAAACCACTGATCGCAGTGAGATGGTGAATCAGCTTCTTTTTGGAGAAGTCTTTAAGGTGCCTGAAAAACGGAAATCTTGGAGTCGGATTCGCTTAGCCCATGACAATTATGTAGGTTGGATTGATAATAAACAATATCGGGAGATTAGTGAGGAGGAATACGCTTTTGCGAAAGCGCAAACACCCGCACTCATCTCCGACCCCGTACAGTTCGTGTCTGACGCTCACGGGCAATTACACACCGTCCTTCTCGGTGGATCGGTACACACCTGTTCCCTGCTGAATTATACCTACGAAGGTTCAAGTGTGTCCGGTAAAAAAGAAAAAAGCCATCTCATTAAAACTGCTTTACAATACCTAAATACGCCTTATTTATGGGGAGGCAGAACGCCGTTTGGCATCGACTGTTCTGGATTCACACAAATGGTGTATCGCTTAAACGGCTACCGACTCTTACGCGATGCCTCAGAGCAAGCCACCCAAGGTGAAGCCCTCAGTTTTATTGAAGAAAGCGAACCTGGGGATTTAGCGTTTTTTGACAATGAAGAAGGCAACATTGTACACGTAGGCATCATCATGGAAGATAACTATATCATACACGCCCACGGCGAAGTGCGCCTTGACCGCCTCGATCACTCAGGTATTTACAACGTACATCAAAAGAAACATACGCATAAATTGCGAGTGATTAAGAAGGTAGTGTAAAGCCCTACTTTTGTCAGGCTGAGCATGTCGAAGCCCATACCTAATCATCATCTATTGTCCGTTCGATTGCCCTCGAGGGGCTATTATTATAAATCATTTTTTTTGTTTTTCACAAGTAATGTGGTAAACTCTAAAAGGGTTTGGTAGGAAGTGAATAGTTTTAGAAATTAGTATAATAGTCTTTTACGGTTATGACATCA
>NZ_CALEMI010000126.1 GCF_937910895.1 uncultured Dokdonia sp.
TCTTAATGGCAATGTGATCACTGGAGAAGAGGCTTCGATGCTCACCATAACAGAGGCAGGAACGTATGAAGTTACCGTATCATCTGGAATTTGTTCTAATACAGATACCATTACGGTTACACAAGCAAATCCTGACGGGTCTGCATGTACAGAACCTGAACCAACGGATTGTACAATAATAAGTGCTGGCCCAGATTTAGAAGTAGATTGTGATAATCTTTGTGTAGACTTAAATGCTTCTATCTTAACATTACCGCTTACGTCTACATCTTCTTATAGAATAGAGCAAATAGAATGCCCTAACCCTCCAACAGAAGGAGATCCTACTAATTTAGAGACAGATGATCTTTGGAGTGATGCTATAGACTTACCATTTACTTTTACATATTTTCAAAATGATTATACAAGTCTAGTTGTAGGCGCAAATGGTCAAATATCATTCAACACTGCACTTGCTGGTCAACCTAACGGATGGAACTCAGAACCAGGAGAACTTCTCCCTTTTAATGATGAAGCAGCTGAGGGTGCAGGTGCCGAGTTTCCATTTAATACCATTTATGGAGCTTTTCATGATATTAACCCGGGAGTTGCACCTACTTCACCAGACAGAATTAACTTCTTTATTTCTGGCGACGCACCTTACAGAACGTTTGTTTTAAACTTTAATATGGTGCCACAATTCAGTTGTACTGACTTATTAACTACGCAACAAATCATTCTTTATGAATCTTTAAATGTGATAGATGTTAATATCATTAATAAACCTGTTTGTGACGCTTGGAATGATGGGCTTGCAACTTTAGGAATTATGGGTAATGACCTTACTGAATTTGCTGTTCCTGATGGAAGAAATACAGGCGACTGGGAAGCTTTTGATGAAAGCTGGAGATTTGTTCCTGATGGAGCTGTAAGCGATGATGCCGAGTTTGCTTGGACGGATGAAGATGGAAATGTATTAAGTAATGACTTAATATTTAATGTGTGTCCAACAGAGACAACCACCTATACGGCTACGTTAACATTTACAAATCCTGATGGGTCTATTTCTACTATTTCTGATGATGTTATTGTTACATCAGACACGAGTTCTTGTGAGTCAGACTGTACGATTATTGATATTGATGCTGGACCAGATGTAGAGGTTGACTGTGAAGACCCTTGTGTAGACTTAAATGCATCTATTGTGTCATTACCATTCACAGGTACATCTTCTTACAGAATAGAACAAATAGAATGTCCTAATCCAGCAACAGATGGAGATCCTACTAATTTAACAATGGACGATACCTGGAGTGGCATTATAGATTTACCATTTACATTTACGTATTATCAAAATGATTACACAGACCTTGTTATAGGGGCAAATGGTCAAATTTCATTTGATGCTTCACTAGCAAATGGATTTAATGACTGGAATATTGATCCTGGACAAACAATTCCTAATAATGATCAGGCTACGTTTCCTTTCAATACAATTTACGGAGCTTTCCACGATATAGACCCAGGTGTAAATTCTGAACCTGATGCGATTAATTTCTTTGTAAGCGGCGATGCACCTTTTAGAACGTTTGTTTTAAACTTTGATATGGTGCCGCAATTCAGTTGTAATGATTTATTGACATCACAACAAATTGTACTTTACGAAACTTTAAATGTGATAGAAGTTAATATCATTAACAAACCTGTATGTGCAACTTGGAATGACGGTCTAGCAACCCTAGGAATTATGGGTAATGACATTACTGAATTTGCTGTTCCAGATGGAAGAAACACAGGTGACTGGGAGGCTTTTGATGAAAGCTGGAGATTCATTCCTAACGGAGAATTAAATGATGACGTATTATTTACGTGGACGGATGAAGATGGAACAGTATTGAGTAACGATCTTATGTTTAATGTTTGCCCAACTGAAACAACTACATATACGGCAACAATAACATTTACAAATCCTGACGGAACAGAATCTACAATCTCTGATGATGTCACGGTGACTGCAAATGTTATAGACTATACTGTTGATTTAGGCGACGATCTTGTTTTCTGTGATGTAACCTCTTATGAGATTATCCCTGAACTTGCTGGCGATGTAACGAACCCTACATTTTTATGGAGTACTGCAGAAACTACAGAGACCATTACTGTTACAACATCTGGAACCTATACTATTGAAGTTACCGTAGATGGATGTGTGATGATGGATGAAGTAACCATCACCTTTGTAGAGAGTCCTTGTACTATAGATTCTGACTGTCTTGTTATAGATTTCTTAGAAGATTTTGGAACAGGTACAGAACGTGTCTCGACTCCTTTCACTCAGTATACATTTAATGCTGGACCTGGAGAAGTAAATGACGGTGAATATGCTATTATAAATACTTCGGCTGAATTAAATAACGGATGGCATGACAATCTTGAGGATAATACTCCTGGAGATGTAAATGGACGTGCATTATTTGTGAATGCTGACTTCAATACAGATGAATTTTATAGAAGAACAGTTGACAATCTTTTAGCAGACACCAACTACACATTCAATGCATTTATCACAACAGTATATGATACAGATACCAATATCTGTGCTAATAATGGTATTCCTGCAAACGTAACATTTAGAGTTGAAGATGCTTCAGGAGCTACCCTTGCTGAAATTGATACAGGTGATATACCTAATGAAGCAGATCCAAACTGGCAACAATTTACTATCGATTTTAATTCTGCTATGAATACTTCGGTTCAGATTGTATTAGTCAATAACTCAATAGGTGGTTGTGGAAATGATCTTGCTATTGACGATATTTCACTTTCATTTAGTGGCACTCCTCCAGTTTTAGCAACTCCTACAGATTTAGAACTTTGTGATGATCTTGGAGATATGGTAGAAATTTTTAATCTTACTTCTCAAATACCTACTATTTTAGATGGTGAGAATCCCGCAGATTTTAATATCTCATTCCATACAACACAATTAGATGCAGAAGCAAACGCAAGTCCGATTGGAACACCTGGGGCATATCCAAACACTACAGATCCAGAAACCATCTATGTCCGTGTTGAGCGAGTTACAGATGCAAGCTGTTTCAGTATTGTTGAGTTTGATTTAATACTGAATGAGGTTTTCTCTCTAGCAAATAATCTTCCTGCAACTATTGATATCTGTTCTATAGATGCAATACCTGTATTAGATGCGACACCTATAGATACTACAATAGATCTAACTTCTGTAACGTATATTTGGACAGATGCATCTAACACAACAGTATCTACAGATGCTCAGTTTACTCCTACAGTAGCTGGTGTCTATACCGTTGTTGTTGAGTTATTGCCTTGTAGTCAAGAAACATTCACAATAGACCTTACCATTATTGAAGCGCCTGTTGTAGACCTTGGTATAGATGTTTTATTATGCGATGATGAATCTTTTGAGATTATTCCAAACCTAAGTGGAAATCTGACAGATGCAACATTATTATGGAGTACAGGAGAAACCACAGGTACTATTATAGTAGATCAATCTGGAACTTATGACCTTACTGTCACTGTAGGACCTTGTTCTATTACAGATAGTATTACCATTACTATTGCTGATCCTGTCAATGTATCTCTTGGAGACGACTTTACCACGTGTAGAGAATTTCCTAATACGCTATCATCTGTAAGTGATGATGCTAATGTTACGTATCAATGGTTACTTAACGGAGATATCATTACCGGAGAGACATCTAGTACATTAGAATTCTCTGTGCCAGAAACTGCTGTAGGAACTCAGATATATACTGTTATTGTAACTACAGCTGCTGGATGTACAGGTGAGGATTCTGTAGATGTATCATTATTTGATATAGGAAACTGCGTAATTTCTCAAGGAATTTCTCCAGATGATACTCCTGGATTTAACGACACATTAGACTTAGAGTTTTTAGCTTCTAGAACTGGAATTGATGTTCTTCAAATCTATAATAGACTCGGTACACTAGTGTATGAGCAAAGTGATTATGTAAACCAATGGAGAGGTCAAGCAGACAATGGAAATGATCTACCAACAGGGACATACTTCTATGTGATCAACCTTGAAGAAGAAGATCCCGTATATGGAAGACAGGCTACTGGATGGGTTTATATTAACCGAGGAGAATAAACAAAGGATAGCAAAGAGACTAATAGATCATATTTATTATCGCGCATAACGCATCATTTATGCAATAAATAAATTTTTAAAAATGAAAAAACTATTTTTATTAACCCTTATTACAAGCATTTTGTGTGTTGATTTTGCAACAGCACAGCAAGATCCTCAATATACACAGTATATGTATAATCAGAATGTAGTCAACCCTGCATATGCTGGTTTACAAGAGGGGCTTTCTCTAGGTTTATTGTATAGAAACCAATGGTCTGCTCTTGATGGAGCTCCTGAAACGTTTACTTTCAATGCACATGCACCCGTTGGGGAACGAACAGGATTAGGAATCTCAATTATTAAAGATGAGCTAGGTCCTGTAAAAGAGACTAATGCTTATATAGATTTCTCTTATACAATTCCTGTGAGCAACAATTATCAATTAGCATTTGGATTAAAAGCTGGAGCTACTTTTCATGATATTGGACTCGCCAACCTAGAATTGCAAGATCCAGGAGATCCTTTCTTTTCTCAAAATATAAATCAAACAACTCCAAATATAGGAGCTGGAGTGTTTTTATATAGTGATAACTTCTATGTCGGAGCTTCTGTACCTAATATCTTAAACTCTCTTCACTTAGATGAGAATGGGTTGCAATTTGGTTCAGAGACAAATCACTATTTTGTTACCTCTGGTTATGTTTTCCAAACAACAGAGAACATAAAATTAAAACCATCTGTGCTTGTAAAATCAGCTTTTGACGCTCCCACTTCTTTTGATGTCAATCTTAATGCATTATTCTTAGAAAAATTTGAACTAGGAGTTTCTTACAGACTCGACGATTCTTTTAGTGGGATTGTAGGTTTTCAAGCCACTCCTGAATTAAGAATAGGATATGCGTATGATGCGGTGGTCTCTGAAATTAATAATGTTGCCCCATCGTCACACGAAATAATACTAACCTATAATATCATCTTTAATAAGCGTGCATTACGCTCACCAAGATACTTCTAAAATAAAATACTGTACAAGATGAAGAAGTTTTACATATACATACTACTTGTTGCTACGAGTATTAATTTTGCAAATGCACAAAGCAAAGACACCAAAAAGGCAGATCAATTATTTAATAGGTTCGCATATACAGAAGCTATTGAAGAATATACCAGCCTTATTGAAAAAGGAAAAGCTGACGAGTATGTTTATACGCAATTAGCTCGCACATATACCATCCTTAATGACACCAAAAAAGCAGAATCTTTTTATAAGCGTGTGGTTAAAAATAAAAAAGCAAATCCTGAAACATTATTTGCGTATGCAGAAATCTTAAAAGCAAACGGAAAGTCTAGTGAGTATAAAAAATGGATGAAGCGATTTGTAAGTGCAAATGAAAATGATCCAAGAGCAGCTATCTATCTTAAAAATCAAGATTACTTAGAAGAACTAGAAGATCGTGATCCTTTATATACGATTACTAATGCCGATAAAATCAACACCAAATATTCTGATTTCGGATCTTTTATAAAAGATAATAAAATCTATTTTTCTTCTTCTAGGAATACAGACCGTAAAAACCATAATCTTAATGGAGAGCCCTTCTTAGATATCTATACTGCTACTACAGATGGATCTACGATGAGTAATGTTGAGCTACTAGAAGGAGATGTAAATTCAAAATATCATGAAGGTACAGTAGCCATCACTCCAGATGGAAAGCGTATGTTCTTTGATCGTAATAATTATTTTGAAGGAGATCTAGAAAAAGATGAAGAAGGTGTGAATCAAATCAACCTTTATACCGCAGAAAAAGTAGCTGGCGAATGGACAAATATCGAACCTGTGTCTTTTAATGATGATAACTATTCAACAGGGCATCCTGCGATTAGTCCAGACGGAAAAACTTTATACTTCTCTAGTGACAAACCTGGAGGTCAAGGAGGCTCTGATATTTATATGGTAGAACTTAAAGCAGATGGCACTTATGGAGAACCAAAAAATTTAGGAAATCAAATCAATACAATAGCTACTGAGGCGTTCCCATTTATTGACACCAACGGATCTCTGTACTTTTCTAGTAACGGACACTTAGGACTAGGAGGTCTTGATGTTTTCCTTGCAGAAAAAAAAGGGAGCACTTATGCTTTCCCTGAAAACCTAGGTCCTGGCGTAAATAGTGGTAATGATGATTTTGGAGTAAACATTGATGCTCAAAAAGGAACAGGCTATATGTCTTCAAATAGAAAAGGCGGTAAAGGCGGTGATGATATTTACATATTAGGCAAATTACCTCCTTGTGATGTAGATGTAACCATCACAGTAGAAGATGTAGATGGTAACGGAATCTCTAAAGCTTTTGTAGAGATTATGAACATCACAGAAAATACAACAGATTCTGATACCGCAACAACTACTGGTAAATACTTATTCAGTTCTACATGTAAAAGAGATTATAAAGTAATGGCTTCTGCAGATGGATATTTACCTGGAGAAAGCACTGTATCTGTCGCAAAAAAATCTATAAATATTACAATTACACTTCAAAAAGAGCCTGTCATTACACCAGACGAAGTCGTATTAAACCCTATTTATTTTGATTTTGATAAGTGGAATATACGCCCAGATGCAGCAGCAGAATTAGATCGTCTTGTCGCTGTTATGAAAAAATATCCTGAGATGAAAATCTCTGCAGAAAGTCATACAGACATTCGTGGGCCAGAATCATACAACCAGATACTTTCTCAAAAAAGAGCCGAGTCTATGCGTACGTATGTAATCAGTAAAGGAATTGATGCAAATCGTATTACCGCTGATGGAAAAGGAGAAACAGAACCTGCAATTACTTGTGAAGAGTCTGCTTGCACAAAAGAAGAGCACCAATTAAATAGACGCTGTGTCTTTAAGATCATAAAATAACAAATCATAGATTAAACACTCACTCATTAAAAAGGCTTTCTACCTGTAGGAAGTCTTTTTATTTTTGTCAATATAACTGTAATTTACCCATAGAATATCTAGTCATTAATCATGAGAATCGTATCCTCTATATCATAAGATGACTGCTTTTATAAAATGAATAATATATTACACAAATCATATCTCAAATCAATGGCTTCCGTAAGCTATTTTATATGTGAGCATTTATAGTAACATCAGTACACAATTCCTGTTTTAAATATCTTTATTCCGCTTTCGCGAAAGCGTAAAAAGCAACACTCCCTATATAAGATAAAGCATGAAATAAAAAATCCCGATACTAAACAGCATCGGGATTTTTAAAAGATACTATCTCTATTTACTTATTGTGCATTGATCTGAATTTCGTCAAGCTCGTAGGTTCCATCAGAATTTGCATCACCACTTCCTACATATTTAAAAGCGATATAACCACTTCCGTCAATACAAGAAAGATCTACAATTCCAGAATCAAACCAAGCTGCAAAATCATCTGAATCACTTACAATAATTCCTGCAGGAATTGCCTCCCAAGTAGCTGTAGGAATATTTGCTGGCACCCCATCCCAATCACTTGAAAAAAGCAATTCTAACGTACTTCCATCAGCAAAGCTATTGGATGTCATAAATTGAAGCGTTTCTCCATCCTGAGCGTCTAGATCAATCTCTGGGGTTACTAGCCATGAGATGGTAGATGCATCTCCAGACATAAAAGAACCTACTCTAGCAGAAATCCCTAACGAAGGATTTTGTCCTGTGCTTGAAAAAGCTGACCATTCTTGCGTTCCTGCTTCTTGGAAGTTGGTCCATCCATTTCCAGAAATAGGCTGGTTATTACTTTGTGTTTCAAAAAAGTCTTCAAATAACACAGTCGCTCCTGCACTACTTGCCGTACCGCAATCTACAGAACCTCCTCCATTATTTCCTCCATCATCCGCACTATTAATAGCAAAATTGTCTAACTCAAATGTTCCGTCAAAATCTTCTTCTCCACTTCCTACATATTTGAATGCGATATGAGCTGTTCCTTCTATACAGGATAAATCAATGTTTCCAGAAGCTACCCAATCTTGGAAAAAAGTGTCATCAGAAACAATAGTTCCTTCTAATATAGGTCTCCAGTTAGCATCGTCAATATTGGCAGTATCTCCATCCCAATCATCTGCAAAAAGTAATGTTAATTCACTCCCATCAGAAAAACTATTGGATGTCTCAAAATTAAGCGTCTCCATTTCTTGAGCATCAAAATCAATCTCTGGTGTGATTAACCAAGTAACTGTTCTAGCATCACCAGACATAAAAGATCCTATATTTGCAGCAGTACCAAAACCACCACCTGCATTAAATGTTCCCCAAACCTCAGAACCTTCTTGTGCAAAATTAGTCCAAAGAGGACTTAATGATCCACTTGATAGATTATCTGCAAAAACAACACCGCTTCCTCTCTCATCTGCAAGTCCACATAAGTCACAACGATTCCCCTCTGCAAATACAACATCTGTAGGACTATTAATAGCAATATTAAATACTTCTCCAAAGAAATCTTTTGTTAATATACCATTTATCGTTCCTCTTCCAGCTGGAAGTGATAATGCTTTAAAGTCTGAAAAGGTACTTGTACTCAATATCGTTCTTCCTCCTGTAGCACAATCTTCTAATACGCGCTCACCATCAAACTCATCTTGTGGTTCTGAAGCGTATGTTCTTTGATTGTTAATAACCTCATCTGCACTAAATTGAACATCTTGAAGTGCAATAAATAAGTTTGTTTTATCATTTGTAAAATCAGAAAAAGCAAGTGGTAAAGGAATAATTTGTGCTACTTCATTACTTCTTACAATGACATCGTTTTGTATAGGCGCTGGGATTTTACCTAAAGATCCTCCATCTGCAATTCCTATAGAAAGCACTCCATTAGAAATACCTGCCGTAAGACCATCTAATCTTACAAAGACTTTTCTTCCTACTTCATAGGTTGTAAATAAAGGATTTACATCTATTAAAATTCTGACACCAGCTACTGGGTTTTCTGGGCTATCTTGAATAATAAATTCTTCAAAAAAGTTACCGCCCTCATCACTAGAGATTACATATCCTTCTATAAAAGTATCAACGCCATCAAATGTAAATATCTCATCTCCATTGTCAGCAGCTTGTGCTACTTGTCCTGCAACACTGCTAATACTTACGCTTTGTCCTTCTATTTCTACAACTCCAGCATCTAATTCTGGCACAGAGAAATCATCATCTTGAACACAAGATACTAGGGCTACTAAAGCAACTAGCATTGTGAATAATTGTGTTAATTTTATTGTTTTCATAATCGTATATAATTCTATAATTTCTTGATATTTTAATTAAAAGCGAACGTAAAAGTTAATGTAGTATGTAGTTCCGTTTCCGAAGAAAAACCTTGGTCCAAATACAGGTCCGTTTTCTCTTGCTTGATCATCGCGTACATTTCTAAAAGTCGCATTACGAGATTGCTCAAAACCTCCTGTAACATATTGTTGATCTAATACATTGTTTATGGTGGCAAAAAATCCTAGAAAGTAATCATCTACTCTCCATGATTTTCCTCCTGTAATATTGACTAAAAAATAATCATCAAACTGTTGTTGCTGTAATAAACCTCTTGCAACACCCGCGTCAAAATCATTAATTGGCAATCCATCACCGTCAGTCACAAAATTTGCAGAACGTGCTAGATTACTTACATCAATATACGCATTAGAAAAATAATTGGTCGTTAGCCCAATATTCCAAAAATCAGGATCTCTGTATTCAAATCCTAACTGAAAAGCTCTTTCGGGACCTCCAGCTACGTGCAGATCTTTTAGGTTGGTAGTTCCATCCCCAAAACGTAATGCGCCATCAAAATCATCGCTTCGTAAGTATAAGTTAGGATTGTTTGTAAACGTATACTGTCCAACACTAGCAGCTGCTTTTAATTTAAGTGTAGGTAACACCTGTGCTTCGATACCTAATTCTACACCCATATTACGTCTCCCTATATTCGTAACGACTTCCTGTACAAAAGCATCCCCATCGACTCCTAAACCTCCAAGGTCTTCTGTAAAATAAAATCCTATATCAGTCCCATTCTCAAATCCTGTATAGTATCCCGTTAATCTTGCTTTTACAAGTGGCGATCTAAAAATATAGCTTACATCTACAGACTGTATTTGCTCACTCTCTAATCCTTCTACCACTTCATTATTTTGACGTGCATTTACAAAAGAGTTACGTATCGTAGGCGCATTGGTATAATATCCTCCGTTAACATCTATAATATGACGCCCTGTAATTTTATAGGTAAATCCTCCTTTTACACCTCCAGTAGAAAAATCTAACTTCTCGCTATTTCCAAAAGAACCAACAGACCCTTCTACATTTCGGAAGTTTCCGTTTTCATAAAGTCCATTACGTTGGTATGTCGTTTGAGTGACTGTACCACCTATATAAAAATCGACTTTGTTGTATTTGAATTGCGCTTGTGCGAAAGCGGATACAACATCAGCATCTACTTCATAATTGTACTTATAACGATCTCCTACACCAACAATTCGATTTGGATTACGCACATCACTCTGTGCACTATCTGTTGAGATGATACCTGATGAATCTCCAGACTCAGCCTCGGTAAAGTTATCTACGTCCAAATATCCAGTAGCACCTAGTAAATCTGAAACTTCTGCATAATTTTCACTATCCAACGCGCGATAGCTCACGTTTCCATTGATTGTAATATTATCTGTAATCGCACTATTCACAATAATATTAGCACTCAATTGATTGTCTTCTATCACATCATTTTGAACAACGTACAGTGCATTTTTACCCTGCTCTCTTAAAGTAGCATTTCCTTGGTATAAGAGATTCCAATCAAACTGTCCGTCATTGACAAACTTCTCTTGTGCTAAGAACGCATTTTGAAAGTCATTTGCTGTTGGGTTTTCACCTTGTAAAAAGAAACTTGGTAATAATTGATAATAATCAGGAGATGGATTACGAGCTCCTCCTGCAAAAAATTGCTGTCCGTTGGACTCCACAAGGGTGGTTCCGTTATTATCTATTCGGCTATTTTTTATGGTTCCTGTCTGGTATCCAATATTTGTATTGATGGTTGTTTTTTCAGAAAGATCCCAGGTATGATTTAGCATCAGAATAGGTTCTTCTATCTCTCTGATACGTGTGTTGCGTATTTCGCCATTCTGAAATCCCCAAAAAGGATTGTACTGTCTTCCTTTAAGATCAAAGATCTCTTGTGTAAGTCCTGTACTTCGACCTCTTCTATTAGGTGTATAGATAGAGGTAAAGTTAAGACTATGTTGGTCATTAATTTTCTTCTCTACAGATGCAAAAAACGAATTTGCGTCATACAATGTCCCATCTATATATCCTTCGTTTCCAAAACGTCTTGAAGCTAAAATAGTATATGCCCATCCGTCTGCTTGCAGACCAGAACTATAACTTGCCATCATTCTTCCTTGGTATGAACGATTTGCCGATGCATACGAAACACGACCTCCTTTACGATATTGAGAAGCTCTCATATCTATATTGGTCGTTCCTGCGAGTCCTCCAAAAGTATACTCATTGGCAGCTAGTCCTTGTGTAAATTCACGATTACGTTGTGCATCGTTCAAGCCTCCCCAATTTCCCCATTGTGGACGACCGTTAAATTGCTTATTCATTTCAATACCATTGATTAATAATTTACCATTGGCATTGTCAAGACCTCTAGGTCTGAAAAAAGTAGCACTCCAGTCAAAAGCGGCGGCGCTTAAATACGTATCACGACCCGCAGAAAGTAATCCTGAAACATTCAATCCTCCTACATCATCGTCTTCTCCGTTAAGATCATTGTCAGATAGTGAGATAAGACCGTTTAACTCTTCTTGGTTTTTAACATCTACATCAAGAGTAACTTCTCCTAAATCTAGTGTTTGTCCTTCATTAATAATGATAGGGAAGCGTCTGGTTGTGAATCCAATTTTTGAGATCGAAAGAATTTGATCTCCAAGAGGTACTCCTGTTAAAACAAATGCTCCATTGCCATCTGTTTCGATTGTCAGATTTGTACCTTCAAGAAGAACTGTCACACTGGGAAGTTTTTCTGTGGTAATTCTGTCAATTACTGTTCCTTTTACAGAAGTTTGAGCAATGACTGGTAGCATTGCAAAAACCAGTAAAAGTTTAAAAATAATGTACTTCATAAATTAGTTTAGTTAACATCAAGTTTCCTTATTAAGAAACTGTTACATTTTGCGGTGCAAAAATACTGATTTTAGACATATTCATTACCTTTGGCACGAGATATGTAGACCTCTTTACACAAACTTAATATATTCGCCTAAATGAATTTTAAAAATTACCTGCTAGCGGTTGTTTTACTTGTAACCGCTTTCGCGAAAGCGCAAGATCAAAAAACCTACAAACCACATACTATCGCTTTCTATAACGTAGAAAATCTTTTTGATACAGAAAACGATCCTATTACATTTGATGACGACCGTACTCCAAATGGAAAAGATCATTGGACGGAAGCTATTTATGCAGATAAAGTACAGAAAATGGCTCGTGTGATATCAGAAATAGGGCAAGATATCACTAATAATGCTCCCGCCATTATCGGACTTGCTGAAATAGAAAATAGAAAAACGGTAGAGGCACTTGCCAATGATCCTCAATTACTAGACAAAGAGTATGGGATTGCACATTTTGACTCTCCAGACCGAAGAGGAATTGATGTCGCTCTTATGTATCAAAAAGCATTATTCACACCTATAAATATAAGTAAACATGAACTTATTATTTACGATAATGAAGACTCTCAAAAGCGTAGATATACTCGTGATCAACTCTTAGTTTCTGGACTATTAGATGGTGATATGATTCATGTAATTGTAAACCATTGGCCTTCGCGTTCTGGTGGAGAATCCCGAAGTCGTAAAAAACGTATGGCAGCCGCAGCACTTAATAAAAAGATTATAGACAGCCTGCAAAGTAATGACCCGTATGCAAAGATTATTACTATGGGAGATCTTAATGACGACCCTACCAGCCCAAGTGTTAAAAAGGTATTAAAAGCAAAAGGAGATAAAGACAAGGTAAAAGATAAGATGATCTATAATCCTATGGAGCCTATGTTTAAAAAAGGAATTGGCACACTCGCTTATAGAGATGGATGGAATCTTTTTGATCAAATCTTAATTACCGAGCCATTGCTTCGTGATGATTACAGCTCGTATCGATATTTCAAAGCAGGAATCTACAATAAGAATTATTTAAGTAATCCTAAAGGACGTTATAAAGGGTATCCGTATCGTAGTTTTGCCAATGGAGGATACACAGGAGGATACAGTGATCATTATCCCGTATATATTATCCTTATTAAAGAAGTTTCAGAATAGTCAATCTTTTTTATACGCTTTCGCGAAATGGTATATTGAGCCTGTTAAAGTAGCGTACTTACAAAAAACAAAAGAGGGAAGATAGTACATATCTTCCCTCTTTTTATATGGTGTTTAGATAGCTATTAAAACCATTGATTCCAAGGAATCATAGCTAATACGGCAATCAATGCCAATGTATAAAATATCGCTAGTTTCTTAAATTTAGGTGTAGATAATCGTTGCTTTTTATGTTTAGAATATCCTATCGTGACGAGTATAACAGCGATAATCATTAATGTTGGATGCTCTACAGCAAGTCTACGTGCTGAGCTAGACAACCCTCCCATACCGTTTGAGGTAATAGCATTGAGTCCGTTAGGAGACACAAAAAACAATACCAATCCTATTAATAATTGAATATGCATGGTAATTAATGTAAAAAGCGCCAGACGCATATCTTTAGCTCCATACTCCTTTCCTCCAAAAAAATTCACTAGAGAATTAATAGTTGTAATCACTAATACGGCAAGCACTAGGTATGCCCATATAGAGTGTACAAATTGAATCGTAGAATACATAATGGTTGTGTTTAAATAAATAACTATTCAAAGATAGGGCATTTTAAAGCAAAAAACCGACACTAAAAATAGTGTCGGTTTTAAAGTTTTCACGAAAGTGAAAATATATTATGCTAATTCTATTAAGAATATTATAAGATAGAAAACCTCTTAATTAACTTCATAACCATTACCTGGTAAAATAACAATATACCTTTCATACGCAGGACCATCTTGATCACCGTAATCATAATGTGCTTCTTGGGCAACTAAAGTCTCAAGAAAAGTGGACTGTTGACCTGTACTTATAGATGCTGTTTTAGTAGTTTCATTTACTGTAAAATTACCATCTTCATACGTTACTTCCTCTACTACTTTATAGTTAATCGTTAAGTTTTGAGTAGCAGCTACTGCCACACCATTCTCAGAAAGATTCACAAAATAATCATAGGTAAATACTTGATCTTCTGGTGTAGCTTCTGCATCTACTAGCACACTAGATAGCGTAGCTAGAGGTCCTGTACAATTTGCCATCAAATCGTGTATAAATTGTATGGTTTCAATATCGCCAATTGAAAAATCGTTACTAAAGTTAAAAAAATCATTACCATTTAAGTCTGTCAAAGGGGAACAACCATCACTAAATGTTGTAGAACTATAAAGCATACGAGAATTGAAATCAAAGGGACCAACTGCAATTTGGTTGCTACTGATGTTAAAGTTATTTTCACGACCAGACTGAACACAGTTCTGATTGTAAATAACAAAATTATTTCTATCTGCTCTTGTATGCTCATGAAACAAACCTAAAGAATGGCCGATTTCATGGATGACTACACGTTCTGAAACTACAGTACCTATGCTTATGATATTCACTGTAGAGTTTTTCCCCACTGGTGAACTACTAACGTTACCCGCAACTGATCGAAATCTCATATAACCTCCTAAAAGATTACAATTACTAGTAGCACAGTCTACTTCGATAAATGAAAAACAAGGTAATTGGGCTTGAGCTGTCACTATTGCATTTTCTATAATTCCACTATTAGGAACTCCTGGCTCAATGTAATAGAATATATCTAAGCTATCCCATCTACGACCTTCATCACTTGTAGCTACACCTCTCTCGTTTTCACGAGTATTTCTAAAAAAAGATTTAAACTGCTCAGCAGTAAGTATCATATCATCAATTTGATACTGTCTTTGAGTGGTAAGTCTATTAACCACAGGATATTTTTGGGAATACGTCCCTCTCGTAACAGTAATATCTCCGTTTGCATCAGTGGTAAGAACAAAATCTTCTGTAATATCCTGCTGTTCATCAATCTCAAATGATTCTTCGGTTGAGCAGGAAAAGAAGAATGCCATAAGGAAAATTAATTGTAAAATTTTGAACGTTGTAATGTTTAATCTCATAGTTGTTGTTTTTGTATTTTATTGTTATTCATGAAGATGTTCTATTATTAAAAGTTTCTTACCCACTTTTTATAACATTTTTTCATAAAATAAAAAGGCAATAAAATAGTTGATTATTATAACTTAATTTTTAAGTTTCCTTAAACTAACTGATTATTAATTAATTATTGTTAATTTAAAGTTATTAAATCAAAAAACCGACACTAAAAGCAGTGTCGGTTTTGAAAGTTTTCGCGAAAGCGAAAATATGATATACTATGAATTAGTTAAAGATATAGCGTAATCCTACTTGCATTTGCCATCTAGATGAATTAAAGCCAGCATCATCAATTTGATTAAGACCACCTTCTACTCTATTATTAAAAGTATATTGTGGAGTTGTTCCATCCGCTGCAAAGCCTTCAAAATTCACAAGAGTTGCTGTATCAAATCCACTTGTAAAGAATCTTCTTCCCCAATCTTTATTGATAAAATTCGTAAAGTTGAATATATCTGCAGATACTTGAAAAGCATGTCTTTGCTCACCAAACTTTAATGAAAAGTCTTGTGCAAATTTTAAATCTACGACATGACTCCAATTTGCTCTACTTCTATTGCGTTCTGCAAACTGACCTCTACGAGTTCTCAAGTAGTCATCTCCTTCAATAAAAGCGTTAAGAGCAATCCATTGCTCTTCTGCACTTACATCACCATCATCAATTAACTGCGCCTCTTGGAAGTTAGATGGGATAAATGGTAAAGCAGTAAATCCTTCTCCAGAATCATTGATTAAACGATTACTTCTACCTCCACCTACAACGTAACTGAAAGGTGTTCCTTCTGCTCCTTCGTAAAATAATCCTATGGTAGTTTTTACATTGTCTGTCCATTTAACATCTATAACAACATTTGCTAATGTTCTATGTCCTTGACTAAAATCAGAGATAGATGTTCCAAGATTATTAGATCCATTTACACTTTCATTAAAAGCCCAGTTAGAAATGTTTTGAGAAGACGTTCCTTCAAAAACAGTCGTAGCTCTTCCGTAAGAATACGTAGCGCTTGATCTTATATCTACTTTAGATGAATAAAAGTTTTTTGTAATGGTACCAGATACATTGTAAGCTTCTCCATCATTTGTATTTGATATTAAGAAGATTCCTTCATACGTATCATCTATCAACGTAGGTCTGCTAGAACCAATATTTCCGAAATTGGCTCTTGGTCCAGCTCCAGTAGTTGTGAAACGTTCTTGAATATTAAGATTTTCTAATTTAAGACCCGTGATGACACTACTGTGAGAGATCTCTCCAGAAAAGATAAATCCTTTCCCAAGTTTTTGATCTATTGCAAAACTCTTTTTAAATACTTGTGGTAACATTAAATCATCTGCAAGTAAATCAATATTTCCTTGAAATTCTCCTTCTTGTCTAAATTGAGAAGTTACATCAGGATTAAAACTTGGCACTAAGTTTTCTTGTCCAGAATCTGGATTTGGTCTAAAAACTCTTGTATTAGCCACAACCGTACCTGTATTGTTATAAGCACCTCCTGGCCATACTAAAGGTATTCTAGACGTAAAGAAGCCAACTCCTCCACGAATTTGAGTAGATTTATTTCCCTTTACATCCCAGTTAAAACCTATTCTAGGTGAGATATGAGCTTTAGTTCTTGGTCCTTGTCCAACTCTAGCTCCTTGAAGATCTTTTCCAGCATCTTCTAATAAAGCGATAGCTCTAGTATTAAAATCTTCGTTTCCTCTTCCATCATCCCATACTGGTAAATCAACTCTTAAACCTGCAGTAAGTCTGAAGTTATTAGAAATTTGCACTTCGTCTTGAGCATAAAATCCTAATTGGAATAAATCAAATTCTGCAGCACCTATAGACTCATCACCTGTACCTCCTAATAGTGAATAACTACTACGAAATTCATTAGCTTGATCATTAAAGAAATCTTCTAATGTATTATACGTATACTCTCCAAAATTACGTCCAAAGAATACATTCTTTACAGAACTATACTCGTTGTGAGTACCAAGCGTTACTGTATGACGTCCAGAATAAATTTGGAAATTATTTGTAAGTGTAAAAATATCTTGCTCTAATAAATTGGCTGTAGAAAAAGGCTCAGAACCTGCAAATATTCTTGCATCACCATCATTTATTTCAATAAAAGGAAATGGATCTCCATTAATACCTCTGTCATCTCGTACTCTTGTGTAACCAAAAATAAATCTATTTGAATACTTGTTTCCAAATGTAGAATTAAGTTCAAGAGAAGCAGTGTTTGTATTAGACTCAAAGTTTTGAGCAGAACCTGTAAAGTTAATTGTTCTAGCACTTGAACGACCAATTCCGAAGAAATCTGCCTGTACTAAATTGTTACGAAATGATAACTTATGGTTTTCATTAATGTTCCAATCTAATTTTAATAGGAATTTATTACTTTCTAAAGTTCTTGTGTTGTTATCAAAAGTACCAGGATTATAACCATACTCATCTATTAAGAATTGTCTGAATTGATTAACACCTTCTATCCCTGATTCCCCAATATAGTCACTACCCATAAATGGTTGTGGAGTCTCATCATCCTGACCTTCATAATTTATAAAAAAGAATAATTTGTCCTTGATAAGTGGACCTCCAGCTGTTACTCCAAAAGTTTTTGCAGAAAACTCTGCTAATTTTTCTCTTTCGTCATCCTCTAAATCTCCAGGAGTTTTTCCTGCAAGGGATTCATTTCTCAAAAGATAATAAGCTGATCCTTGAAATTTATTAGTTCCTGATTTTGTTACAGCACTAATTGAACCTCCTGCAAAACCTCCAATAGTGACATCATAAGGAGCAACGTTTACTTGGAATGATTCGATTGCATCAATTGAAATCGGATTTACTCCTGTTTGCCCTCCATTGGTTCCTGAACCAGAAAGACCAAAAGCATCATTATTTACAGCCCCATCAACATAAAGAGCATTGTAACGATTGTTCTGTCCTCCTATAGATAATTGATTATCTCCTCGTAGTTGCGCCTCTGGCGTAAGACGTGCAAAATCTGCAATAGATCTTGAAATATTAGGTAACGCCTCAATTTTCTGTTGATTAATTGTTGTTTCTGATCCCGTCTTATTTGCATCAAAAACGCCGCCATTTGCTACAGCAGTAATCACAATCTCGTCAAGGGCGTTTGAAGATTCAGCCATTGATGTGCTGATGTTCTTTGTTTCCCCTAAAGAAAGCATAAAACCTTCTTCATTGAAATCTTCAAAACCTACATACGATATTGTTAAATTATAAGGACCTCCTGACCTCATATTTGAAATACGGTAAAAACCGTCAAAATCTGTAACGGCTCCATAAACAGAACCTGTTGGAACGTGAGTAGCAATAATATTAGCCCCTGGTAATGGACCATCATTATTGTCTAATACTCGACCGTTAATCGAACTCGTAGTTACCCCTTGTGCAAATGACATAGCTGTCATAAAGAAAAGAGCAATTACGGATAAAAATGTAATTTTCTTCATAATGAATTGATTGAATTAAGCAAAGCAAAATTAACCAATTCATGTATCTGTTAAGATTATCACAACGTTAATTAATTAACATTATAACTCTTTTTATAAACATATCACTTTAATTATTAATAAATTATAATTTTTATTGATAAAAACAATTATTCCTTAATAATCTGATATTTTTTTAGGCATTTTTGTAAGAAATCAATAATTGCTTTGTAGACGCATCGTGATTTGAAGATTCAACATCATTAAAGTCGCTAAGCACTTGTTTTGCAAGTTGTTTCCCAAGTTCTACACCCCATTGGTCATAACTATAAATATTCCAGATCACTCCTTGTACAAAAATCTTATGCTCATACATAGCGATTAATGCCCCCAAAGTACTTGGAGAAAGTGTGTCTATGAGGTAGGTAGTCGTTGGTTTATTTCCTTCAAAAACTTTAAAAGGGGTGAGTTGTTCTATACGCTTTCGCGAAAGCGTACGCTCCTTAAATTCTTCTGTCACCTGATCTTTGGTCTTACCATTCATTAATGCTTCTGTTTGTGCAAAAAAATTAGCCATTAATTTATCATGATGATCTGTATTACCGTAAAGGCTTTTCTTAAATCCAATAAAATCGGCAGGAATCAATTTTGTTCCCTGATGTATTAACTGAAAAAACGCATGTTGTGAGTTGGTTCCAGGCTCTCCCCAGATAATATTTCCTGTTTCATAAGTGACAGGATTTCCATCACGGTCTACACTTTTCCCATTACTCTCCATAATAGCTTGTTGCAAATAGGCAGGTAGCCTATGCAAGTATTGTGTGTATGGAATGACTGCTTCACTTTCGGCGCCAAAAAAGTTATTGTACCAAACACTTAATAAGGCTGTGATGACAGGTATATTTTCGCCGAAAGGCTGTTCTTTAAAATGAACGTCCATCTCGTGAGCTCCTTTTAATAAATCTTCAAAATGATCATATCCTACTGCCAATGCAATAGAAAGCCCCACAGAACTCCAAAGTGAAAAACGACCTCCCACCCATTTCCACATAGGAAAAATATTGTGGGATGTAATGCCAAAGTTTTGGACGGCTTCCAGATTGGTAGATACCGCCACAAAATGATTCCCTACAGCTTCTTCTCCTAACTGATCTACAAACCAAGCGCGTACCGTTGTCGCATTGCTTAATGTCTCTTGGGTTGTAAATGTTTTAGAAACAATCACAAAGAGTGTTGTCTCAGGATTAAGGTCTTTAATCGTTTCCATCACGTGATCTCCATCTACATTTGAGATAAAATGTGTGGTCAGATGATTTTTATAATACTGCAAAGCCTCTACCACCATAACGGGACCTAAATCTGATCCGCCAATACCAATATTAACAACATCTGTAATGACTTTTCCAGTAACACCTTTATGTGCGCCTTCTATAATACTTTTTGTAAAGGTTTTTATAGCATCACGTACGCCTGCGACTTCTTGTTTATGATAAGCTGTTGCTGAAAAATCTCTTAATGCCGTATGCATTACCGCACGATCTTCTGTTTTATTTATAACTTCTCCGCCGTAATAACTAGCAATCGCTTCTGAAAGGCCTACTTCTTCTGCAAGGTCAACTAGTAATGATTTGGTTTCTTCTGTAATTCTATTTTTACTATAATCTACAAGGAAATCTTGCCATTGTATAGTCAGTGCTGCTACTCTACCTTGATCTTTGAACAATTCCTTAAGATGTACGTCTTTTATGGTTTCAAAGTGCAATTGTAATTTCTTCCAAGCATTTGTTTCTGTTGGGTTGATATTCTTCATTGAGTAGTCTTTACTGTAGATTATAAATCTTGTTCTTGGAGTGTGCTAGAATCATCTATCTCTTTATACTCTGTTGCAAAAGGAATAGCGTCTAACTGTCTTTGTAGAGGTTGCATAACACTATCATATATAGGCTTTAGATAGTCGGCGAGTGGCTCTGAAGCTGGGAGATCTTCTCTAAATGGATCTACTTGTCGTCCATTTTTCCAAAAGCGATAACATACGTGAGGTCCACCTGTATTGCCTGTCATTCCTATAGTTCCTATTACCTCTCCTTGTCTTACATAATCACCTACTCTTGCAATACGCTTTTGCATGTGCAAGTACTGCGTCTCATAGGTCCCATTGTGGCGTATTTTAACATAGTTACCATTACCTCCTCTACGTTCTGATTTAATAACTGTTCCATCTGCCGTGGCAAGAATTGGGGTGCCTATGGCACCTGCAAAGTCGGTTCCTTTATGAGGACGGACTTTATAGCCGTAATATTTTATACGTCTTTTTAAATTATATCTAGAGGAAACTCTATTAAATTTTAGAGGTCCTTTTAAGAAAGCACGTCGTAAATTATCTCCATTTTCATCATAATAGTCAGAGCCTCCTGGAAGGGAATCATTCTGAAAATAATAGGCGTATACAGACTTTCCTTTATGCTCAAAAACACTTGCCTTGATTCTTCCTATTCCTGCAGGAACTGTATCGTTCACAAAGCGTTCTTCATAAATTACTTTAAATCGATCTCCTTCCTGAAGTTTAAAGAAATCTATGGTCCAAGCATAAATATCTGCCATCCTGTAGGCAACTAGCACATTGGTATCTAATTCATCAAAGGTAGAAGACAAATTGCTACTAATTATTCCAGATATTTCTTTTTCTACAATCGTTACTGGGTGTGATTTTTCTTCGGCTACGACACCATCTTGAAAATCTACCACTACGTAGTCTTCTTTATTTTTTTCATAAATAAAAACTTGTGCGGTCTCTGTAGTGTCTTTAGATTTTAATAATACATAGGGTTTACCTACTTGTATTTTTCGGGTGTCAAAAACTTCTTGTATTGTATCTGAAATTTGTTGTATCGTTCCATAACCAACGTGAGATTCAAAAAGTATTTTTCCGAAGCTATCACCCGATTTTACGGTGTCACGCTCTACAACATAGTCGTCAAGCACATATCCATACGCTTGTGCAGGCGGTTCTACTGGGAGTTTTACTTCTTGAACGGGTGTTGGTTTTTCTTCTTTTTCGCCACAAGCAACAAGGCTAATAGCGAGTAGTAGTGCGGTAAATATGGTTGTTAATCTCACAGGTCTTATCATCTATCCTTTATACATCTTGTCCCCAGTTTGCTAATTCTTCGGCAGTCCAAACATCTGGAAAAAATATTCTGCGCTGATATTTAGGGTGCATATATTTTGTCCACTCACTTCCTCCCGTTGCTTCTACCACGTGCTCTCCATTATTTAAATAATGGTTTGCTGTATGATAGTGTGACATCACCCATGTTATATTTACTGTATAGTCGTAATGTCTCATAGCTTGTCGCAACGCTGGATCGTTTTGATCTGCCTCAGGTAGGGATTTGAACTTCGCGTACAAATTTATAGTATTATATTCTTTTGTAAATGCTATAAACTCATTTTTATATTTTTCCTCAAACGCATAGAGCAAATAGCTCTTTTTTCCAGTTTGATAATTTTTTCCAGCGGCTTGCCAATACAAATGTTCTAAGGCATGTTCATAGGGAGTGTTTCTATCTATAGTTTCGCGAAAGCGAGCATCTATCAAATTAATTAAATCTGTACTTGCAAATTCTATCTTTCTATATTGTGCACTTTGGAATCCACTAGCTGGAGTTAGCGTCTTTCTAAACTTCATATATTGTTCTAAATCCATCCCGTCTTTCATAATCGTAAAGGAGGACGTTAACATATCAAAGTAACGACTGATACGACCTAGACGTGAGGCAAAAAAAGTAACTGTAAGATTTTTATGGTGTGCGACTTGTTCTATTTCCCAGAGGACCATTTTGAACAGAAGTTCCGTCACTTGATGGTACATAATAAATACATTTTCATCTGGAAAATTTGTGCGTGGTGACTGAAGGCTTAATAAGGCATCTGTATGAATATAATCCCAATAGGTAATGGGCTTACTTTGTAATAATCCTTCCAGATGATCGTCAAGATCTTGATCTATTTTTTCATATTTATCATCAAGAGCATCTATGATACGTTCAAGATCTGGTTCGATTTTTTTCTTCATAGTATCTGATTAATTATCTACTACAATCTTAAATGAATGCTTAAGTCCTTTAAACGCTGCGAGATCTGCCTTGAGAGATCCTACAGCAAGACTGGCTTTAATGCGAATAGGCACTTTATTTTCGTCATCACTCACCCAAACGGTAAGGCTTTCTTGTTCTTTAAAGACACGTCCCGATTGTACTAAAGGTCTAAATTTAAGACATCTTATTTTACCAAATTCAGTATTCATTACTTCGCGTCCTAAAAAACGAAGTTTAAAGGGATAGTTCTCACTATCAAAAAACATAGTTAAACTCGTTTCGTCTCCTTCTTTTAGATTTGTCGTGTCTAAGTGATTACGCAAATAGTAAAATGCCGATACCATGTCCTGTACATTTACTGCGGCATCTACTGTTTCACGGGTATTATGCTTTCTATTAAAGATATGTGCTTTGTGATTTTTCTGATCAAAGTCTATGACTTTGTCTTTGGTGTGTCCCCCTTCATTAATTTTACGAACAAATTGATAAGGTAAATCTGTTTTTTTATCTATGTAGCTTTCATAATGATCTTCTACTTTAAAAAAGAATTTTGAAAGCCCTACAGTTTCTCCATATCCTTTTACGTGATATACTGGAGTTCCTTTATACTTTGAATCTTCTACCGTAAGTGTGGCATATCCTGCAGTGATGAGCCCGTAATGAACTCTAAATTTAAACCACTCTCCTTCTTGGTAGGCGGGTTTGATCTCTTGCGCCTTTCCTAAAGTCGTCACTAGTGTAAAAACTCCTATGAATAGTAATTGTGTAATATGATGTACTGATGTTCTCATGTTTGGCACCAATTGGTTATTTACGAAGAGTATTTGCAATAGTTATTCCAAAAATACTACAATAAAAAACTTCGCCCTATAAAGGACGAAGTTTTTATATAAATATTGTGTTAAGTACGTTATAAAATTACAAAGTACCTCTTTGTTCTTGTTCTCTCTCAATAGATTCAAAAAGTGCTTTAAAGTTTCCAGCTCCAAATCCTTTAGCTCCCATACGTTGTATGATTTCAAAAAATAAGGTAGGTCTATCTTCTAGAGGTTTTGTAAAAATTTGAAGTAAATATCCATCTTCATCGGCATCTACTAGGATAGAGAGTTCTTGAAGCTTTTCAATATCTTCCTTCATCACTTTCATGTGCTCACCTAGTCGTTGTGGGATATCATCATAATACGTCTGTGGTGGTGGTGGTAAAAATTCAATACCACGTGCTTTTAATTGGGCTACGGTTTTGATAATATCGTCTGTAGCCATCGCTAGGTGCTGTACTCCTGAGCCTTCATAAAAATCAAGATATTCTTCTATCTGAGATTTCTTGGGTGCTTTTGCTGGCTCATTGATTGGGAATTTAATCCGTCCATTGCCATTACTCATTACCTTACTCATTAATGCAGAGTACTCTGTATGAATTTGCTTATCATCAAATGATAGAAAATTAACAAAGCCCATCACGTCTTCATACCATTTTACCCACGTATTCATTTGTCCCCAACCTACATTACCTACCATGTGGTCTATATATTTAAGACCCGTTGGTGTAGGGTTATAGTCTGACTTCCATTCCCTAAAACCTGGTAAAAAAGCACCTTTATAGTTTTTACGCTCTACAAACATGTGTACCGTCTCTCCATAGGTATAGATTCCTGCGCGTACAGTTTCTCCATGCTCATCGGTCTCGACTTTAGGTTCCATATAGGATTTTGCACCTCTTTTGGTGGTTTCTTCATAGGATTTACGTGCATCTTCTACCCAAAGCGCAACCACTTTTACACCATCGCCATGCTTGACAATATGGTCATTGATTGGTGATTTACTGTTAAGTGGTGTTGTTAAAACAATTCTGATTTTGTCTTGTTTTAACACATAACTCACCTCATCTCTAGATCCTGTTTCTAATCCTTTGTAGGCATACGATTGAAATCCAAAAGCAGTTTTATAAAAATGGGCTGCTTGCTTTGCATTCCCCACATAAAATTCAACGTAATCGGTTCCTAATAAGGGTAAGAAATCTTGTGCTCCTTCAAATATTTTTTCTAGTCCGTAGTTTACGGGTTGTATGTCCTTACTCATAACATTTAGTTTTCTATCGTTTCTATTTCTTTTATCTCGTATATGATGGTGGAGTCTGTCACTATGGTATCTACTTCTATTCTGTCATATTCATAGTCTTCTTCATCATCATATAGGGTGTCCGTATCCCACTCATAAGGATCGGTGGTATCAAAATCTCCACTTCTATAAGAATCCATAATTTCGGAAGAGAGGAAAGTCCCATATACTATAAATAGTATTACAAATCCTAAAACAATGATTCCATTAAAGACAATCGCTATTATATTAATGACTCTTGCCATGGAGACATTACTTCTACTCAACTCAGAAAATCCCTCTGGATTTTCTCGGTAGGCTTTTAAACTTTTATTGGCTACGACAAGTCCTATAATAGACATTACCAATGGTATTAATGCTGTAATACCATAACAACAACAGCCTGCGATTCCTAATACAAGGGCGATGATCCCCAAGACTAATGCTAATGGATCTGCAGGTAATTTATTTTCTGACATCTATCCTTTTTTATATGCTTTCTTACTTCGATTGGCTCCGTATGAACTTCGCTTTCGCGAAAGCGTACTATTAATGATTAAAATTATTTAATGATCCAACCAAGATGTGTGATAACTCTCATCAGCTATTTCCATCGCAGCTTCACATACTTTTAAAGGTTTAAAAGTGTCTACCATAACCGCTAACTCTTCAGTGCCTTCTTTTCCTATACTTTTTTCTACCGTCCCTGGGTGCGGACCATGAGGAATTCCAGCTGGATGCAACGAAATATGTCCCGCATCTACATCTGCTCTACTCATAAAATCACCGTCTACATAATACAACACCTCATCACTATCTATATTACTATGATTATACGGTGCAGGAATACTTTGTGGGTGGTAATCATACTTACGAGGTACAAAACTACAGACCACAAAAGCATCGGTTTCAAAGGTTTGATGCACAGGTGGCGGCTGATGTATCCGACCAGTAATAGGCTCAAAGTCATGTATGCTAAAGGCATACGGATAGTTATACCCATCATAGCCTACCACATCAAACGGATGTGAGGCATATACCATTTCAAAAATATCGTCTTGCTTTTTTACTTTGATCAAGAAATCTCCTTTCTCATCATTAGTTTCAAGCTCATACGGCTGGCGTAAATCACGCTCACAATACGGTGAATGTTCTAATAATTGTCCGAACCAGTTACGGTATCGTTTAGGTGTGTAAATAGGACGGCGCGACTCTACAATAAAAAGACGATTGTCTTCGGTATCAAAATCTATTTTATAAATCACTCCTCGCGGAATTAACAGATAATCGCCATACTTAAAATCCAAGTTTCCTAAATGCGTGCGTAGCTTTCCTGAACCTTTATGTACAAAGATCAGCTCATCTGCATCAGTGTTTTTATAAAAATAGTCTTGCGTTCTTTGCTTAGGTGCTGCCAGAATGATCGTACAATCACTATTGGTCAAAATAGGTTTGCGACTCTCCAGATAATCTTGTTCTTGCTTGATCTGAAAACCTCTAAAACGATACGATTTTATACTGTTTTCCAAAGCAATTTTGGGTGCTACAGAATATTGTTTGCGAATCTCTTTGACCTGTGTAGGTCTGTATACGTGATAACTATTGGTACTCATCCCATCAAAACCAATGGTTCCAAATAACTGTTCTGAATAGAGCGATCCGTCAGGTTTACGGAATTGCGTATGACGTTTGTGAGGAATCTCTCCTAACTTATGATAAAAAGGCATGATGTTGTAAAGATTTAGATTGCTTTAAAGTTACTTAAATTCAGGCAATCAACTACTATTCTGGATTTCTCTTTATAAGAAATTTCAGTAATAAAGGAAGATATGTCCAACTTTTATTTGACATCGAGGTAAAGATACGGGTTTTTATACATCTTGAAAAGTGGTTGTATACGCTTTCGCGAAATCCCTCTCTGCCTTTCAGGCATCTCTCCCAGAGGGAGAGAAAACTTTCTTTTAAAATAGCTACAACAAAAAATACCTCAAACTTCCCGCTCTTAACTCCCAGCATACCTTAAAACTCAAATCGCAATTGTACGTCAATTTCTTTTTCTTCAAGTGCTGTCTTAGCTTTCTTCTTGTCCTCCGTATTCAAATTAGACAATGAGATTCCCAATAACCGAACACTATCTTTCATCTTTTCTTGGTACAAAAGTTCTTTGGCTGTTTCTAGAATAACATCTTTGGTACGTACATAATAATCCAAGGTTTTACTGCGTGTTTGAAGTGTAAAGTCAGAATATTTAATCTTAAGCGTTACCGTTTTTCCTGCTACTTTACTTTTTGAAAGTCGTTTCTCCACCTCTTCTGCAATATGATCCAAACGTTCCATCATAAATATTTCTGAGGTAATATTTTCAGAAAAGGTACGCTCCGCAGCAAGTGATTTACGAATCCGGTTCGGTTTTACTTGACTGTATTGAATCCCTCTCACAATATCATAATAGTAGGCGCCACTTTTACCAAAATGTTGCTCCAGATATTCTTTAGATTTCTTCTTCATGTCCAGCCCTGTAAAAATCCCCTTCTGATACATTTTTTCAGCCGTCACTTTCCCAATACCATAAAACTTACGAATGTCTAATGTTTCTAAAAAAGCAACCACTTCTTCTGGCGGAATCGTTTTCTGTCCGTTGGGTTTATTGATATCGCTAGCGACTTTGGCAACAAACTTATTAATGCTTATCCCCGCCGAAGCATTGAGCCCTGTCTTTTCTTTGATTTTTTGACGTATCCACGTAGCAATTACCGTAGCACTGGGCATGCCTACTTTATTTTCGGTTACATCCAGATAGGCTTCGTCGAGTGATAACGGTTCTACAAGATCTGTAAATTCATGAAAAACCTCCCGTATTTGTTTGGACACCTCGTGGTATCTGGCAAAATCAGAGCGCACAAAAATAAGTTCTGGACATAATTTCCGAGCCAGCACCCCACTCATGGCGCTACGAACACCAAATTTACGTGCTTCATAACTTGCGGCACTCACCACGCCTCGATCGCCTCCACCACCTACAGCAATGGCTTTCCCTTGCAAACTAGGATCATCCAATTGCGCTACAGAGGCATAAAATGCATCCATATCTACATGAATAATCTTACGGATAGGGAGGGACGTTTCCATTACGTGCAAGGTACGGATTCGCCTAGAAGTTTTCAATAGATATTGTACATTTGAGATATGTCAAAAACAGCCATCATATTAGGAGCAACAGGACTTACAGGAGGACTCTTAACCGAACTTCTTATCAAAGATCCTACGTATTCAAAAATTAAGATTTTTACTAGAAGACCTACAGAGTTTTCCAGTCCTAAGATTGAAGAAATACTATGTGACTTACTGCATCTGGAAGCCGTCAAAGAAGACTTTACAGCAGATATTATTTTTTGTTGTATCGGCACTACAAAAGCTAAAACTCCAGATCGAGATCTTTATCATAAGATTGATTATGGCATTCCGATAGCAGCCGCACAACTCGCAAAAGAAAACAACATAGCTACTTTTATGGTCATATCTTCTATTGGCACTTCTGCTAAAAGTCCGTTTTTCTATGTCCGTACCAAAGGAGAAATGGAACGTGATCTTTTAAAAATAGAAATTCCTCACACCTACATCATGAAACCTGCTTTTATAAATGGACGTCCAGATGAAGATAGAAAAGGGGAGAAAACACTTAAACTCCTTATGCGAGTTATGGACTTCTTTATGGTAGGTCCTCTTAAAAAATATCACTCTACACAAGCTATGCAAATAGCCAAAGCCATGGCGTATCTAGGAATACACGGGTATCAGGATTCTACTATTGGTAATGCTCAAATTAAAGAACTAAGTAATGCCTATAGCGTTTGATCATATCACAGCTCCTTCAAGAAATCTGGATGCCTCTATCGTATTCTACACAAACATAGGGATGACGCTTATTGAAGTAGAACCCAAGCACCATGCGCATTTTGAAAATAAAGCACACAACACCATATTTACAGTATATTATAATACAAAAATACCTGAGGATGACGTGGTTATTTATTTTGAAGTAACTGATTTTGAGTTGTTGGAAGCCCGCTTTCGCGAAAGCGTATATTTTATTAAAACAACAATTCCTTCTTCATGGGGAGGTCACGAGCTTCACCTGAAAGATCCTGACGGAAATTATGTAATTTTATATCAAAGGAATCAGGCAAAAAATATCCCGCCTTGGCAAATCGAAACCCATGAATCTTAATCAAATTACCATTCCCTCTATAAACCTTACGCAATCCATCCGTTTTTACAAACGGTTAGGATTACACCTCATCGTTCATACCCATGAAAAATATGCTCGTTTTGAATGTCCAGATGGCGACAGCACCTTTTCTATTCATCAAGTAGAAGAGTTGCCTTCTGGTGAGGGTGTCATCGTCTATTTTGAAGTAGAGAGTCTAGATGAGAAAGTAGTAGCATTACAAGAACTCAACCTTCATGGAGATACAACTATCTTTGACCTATTACCGACAGATCAATCTTGGTTATGGAGAGAAGCGCGACTCAAAGACCCCGATGGGAATCGGCTTATTTTATATTACGCAGGAGATAATAGAAAGAATCCGCCGTGGCGAATAGGAGTTGAAGAGCAGAAGACTTTTGCCTTCTCAGAAATAGCAGCTAAAACTACAGAAGATTCCCATCTTCACGGGAATGACATTAATCCTCTAGAAATAGAACGTAAATTTTTAATTACTTCAGGTGCTTTTAAAAAAGAAGCTCAGACTTCCACACGAATCACGCAAGGATACCTCAGTACAGATCCCGAACGCACAGTACGTGTTCGCATAAAAGGAGACAAAGGTTTTCTCACGATAAAAGGAAAATCAAATGAGAGTGGTACAACACGTGTTGAAGTGGAAGAAGAGATCGCTTTCGCGAAAGCGCAAATCCTCCTTAAACTCTGCCTTCCTGGCATCATAGATAAAACCCGATATGAAGTCACTATTAAAAAACACATCTGGGAAATTGATGAATTTTATGGAGCTAATGCTGGACTTTTACTTGCAGAAATAGAACTTAGTAACGAACATGAGTCTTTTTCTAAACCCTCTTGGATCGGAGACGAAGTTACAGGAGATAAAAAATATTATAATTCTTATATTAGTAACCATCCATATACTTCATGGAAATAAAATAATAAACACATGAAAGCAATCATCACATACGTCTCACTTATCCTGTTATGCATTTCCTGTGCACAAACTGAAAATCAAAAAGAAATACAAACTGAAAAATCTTCGGCAGACAAAAAAAATTCAGTGGCTTCTCAAATAGCAAAATTAAAAGCAGATGGTTATCAGATTTTTGATTACGTAGATGAAAAAACAGGAGATACGGTAATTATGCAACAATACTTTATGGCTTTCTTAAAAAGTGGTCCTAATCGAAATCAATCAGAAGAAGAAGCTACAAAACTTCAAGAAGCACATCAAGCACATCTAGGTCGTATGTATGAATTAGGATATGCAGATATCTCAGGCCCTTTTGGTGATGATGGAGAATTACGTGGTATTACGGTGTATAATGTCCCTACACTCAAAATGGCAGATAGTCTAGCCAATCTAGATCCTATGATGAAATCGGGAAGACTTATTGTGGAAATCAAACCTTGGTGGGCTGGGAAAGGATATCCCCTACGATAAACCTTATACTTCTTTGAGTAACCGTTTATCAAATTCAATAGGAAGCTCATCTATAATCTTAACCATATAAAAATCAGGATGTTTTGGGTTTACAAGAATATTCTCATCTATAGGGTTAATAGCCGAGGGTACTTTTAGACATAAAAATTCAGACTGAGCGACAAACTGATCTCCTATATCCAATACTTTGGGATGTTCTGATCTATACATCCAGTCTTCTGGCAAATCATCTAAAGCAACACTCCCTATAGTCATAGTATCAGGAAATTCCAATACTGTAATTTTTAAATCTTTAGGGAATATATAGGGTGGAATATGAACTAGTTTTTCGAGGATAGCCAGAGAGCTATTACCCGCTGTGTAAAGTACTGAAGTCCCTCTACGATTCCATCTCCCTCCATAAAGACGCGCTCCTTCTCCAGATAAATCTTGTGCGTATTTCCCTTTTGTAATTCTATAAACACGCATACCTACACGACAATACCATGAGCCATCCTGTCTAATAACATCTCTACAGACTCTATACCATATTTTGTATCTAGCATAGACAAAGGCGTTTGGTTTTCAAAAGCATAATTTGGGATACTCAACCATTTTCTAAAACTTTCTTTACTTTCAAAAAAATCCCACCCTTTTTCAAATAAGATAGACACCTCAAGAATGCGTTCTGTTTGAGGTGTAGATAATCGTTTTTTATCTTTATGAATACGCTCTAGTGTGCGTTCGGAAATGTGAAGTAATTGCGCTAGTTCTTGTTTTGAAAAGTCAAAAGCTTCTACTGCAAGTAAAAATTTTGGATAGGATAATCCTTCTCTTGATACGTGAACTAATCGCAAGGTAGACCGATCATCCAATTGATCATCATGCCTTACTATTGCGGGTTCTGAAACCCCTGAAACATCAATATCACTACCCGAAACTAAGTTTTGAACAAGGCTTCCAGGAGTATTGTATATCATATCATCGTTCATGACATTTATAATTTTACACAAATATACATATTTTGTCGTAAATATAACGACACTTTTACAAATTTATGATTTTGAGATTTTAATTTGCTGTTTCAATTGGTTTCCTTCTGCGTCTACTACAGTAATTATATAGTCTCCTTCTTCTGGCAAAACAGCTAGTTCATGAAAGGTTTCCGTATCTCCTATAAAGGTATCATTCAGGTACCAAAATACCTTGGTGTCAGGATTACGATGTGCTAGTTTGAGAATAAGATCATTTCGTTTTCCATCAAAATCTTTAGGCAAAATAATATCCTCGTTCTTTTTTGGGTATATAAAAGACATCGGTTGCTCTCCTAAAATATCACAATCAGGATGCATTGGTGGTAATTCTCTATAATCAGGATGCTTGCTCGCATAGTAATATGCAATAGCAGGAGGTAGTACAAACCGCACTTCAGATTTCATTTGATCCAACTCATAACAGTCTGAATTTACACGATAGCTCCCAGAATTAGTTACATATATCTGTTTGTGATAGGAACAAGATGCATTGTGAATCCCTGCATCTGGAGTTAATATTGTTTTCGTTTGAGGACAATACACACTTGCTAAGGCACCACTTTTTGAACACACAATAACTTCTATAAGAGCATCATACGGTTTGGAAAACCAAGTTCCTTCATTAGGGAGCGTGCGCAATACATCAAAAAACAAAGGAGCCGCTGCTTGTATTCCTGTCACACCTGGTCTCCCTTCTCCATCTGCATTCCCTACCCAAACCCCGATGGCATATTGCGGTGTAACTCCCACAGCCCAAGCATCTTTAAAACCATAACTTGTCCCAGTTTTCCATGCAATGGGTTGTGCGTCTTCATAAAACTGCCAGTTCTCTTCTCCCGAAGGTCTATTTACTTCCCGCAAAGTTTCTAACGTATTGTAAATAGCACCTGCATCAAAAATAGGAGAATTAGCAAAAAGGTCTGGGTCAGCATTAGGGGTTTGAGGCGTATAGGAATATCCCTGAAAAGCGGTTTTGGTATATTCACTAGAAGTTGTTGTATAGGTATTTAAGGTATGTGCAAGTCCTGCATACGTTTTTGTCACCTCCCATAAACTACTCTCAGCCCCGCCTAAAATAAGAGAAAGCCCATAATAACTCGCCGACTTATCAATATGTGCGACTTCCATCTCTTGTAAATTATTGTAAAATTTATCTAATCCGTACCTACGCAGCATACGCACAGCGGGTACATTAAGAGATCGTGCCAAAGCAGTACTTACTGGCACGACCCCTTGAAATTCTTTATTAAAATTTTGAGGTTGATAGCCATTTATATATGTAGGAATATCAATCACCAAATTTTCTGGTAAAATATCTCCCGCATCCAGCATTCCTGCATATAGCAAGGGTTTCAAAATACTTCCCGTACTTCTAGGACGCATCACAATATCTACATCTTTTTGATGCATAGCTATTGTTGGTGCATTTCCCACATATCCTATTACCGTTTTTGTAGTAACATCCATCACAACGATAGCAAGATTATAAATCTCATTTTGTTGCAATTGTAAATGATGCTCTTGGGCTAATCTATTCAATTCTCTTTGTACATTACTTTGAATAGTGGTTTTTACTCGTTTTCCTTTATGTTCTTTTCGGATGCGTTCAGTGAGATGCGGTGCTGTTTGTGGTAATGGATACGGTTTTCCAGGGAGTTCTTCTAACAAAGCAAGCCGATAAGTACTTTCATCAATAATTCCTTTTTTCCAAAGCTTTTCTAAAAGTTGATTCCGCTTTCGCGAAAGCGTACGCTCATTCTTCCCCGGTCGCACCATCGACGGATTATTAGGAAGTACTGCAAGCGCCGCACTTTGACCCCAACTCAGCTGATGCGCAGGAAGCCTGAAATACCGCCAAGCGGCTGTTTCTAGACCTACAACATTTCCTCCAAAAGGGGCATAGGTAGCGTACATAGCAAGAATTTCATCTTTTGAATATTGCGTTTCCAGACGTGTTGCCTTTACAAGTTCTAAAAGTTTTTCAATGTAAGTTCGTTTACTATTTTTTCTTGAAAGTCTGATTACTTGCTGTGTTAGGGTACTTCCTCCTCGTCGTTTATCAGTAGTCATATTGCCGTAGATTGCTTTCCCCATCGCCACAGGATTAAATCCAGGATGTGTATAGAAATACTCATCTTCAAATAACAAAAGGCTCTGCTCAAACCGATACGGCACACTATCTAATGCTGGAAATCGCCATTGCCCATCATCAGCAATACGAGCACCTAACAACTCTCCAGTACTACTCTCTACCACCGTAGATGTGGGGTCTTTAAATAAAGTAGAAGGCAAACAAAATAACCAGTACAAAAACACCAACACAAAAACCGAAAGCTTGATTTTATGCTTTCTGAGCTTGGTCATTATATGTTGTATTTTAATATTCACTTTTACTATAAGCTATGTTTTCTGTTATATTTTAATCTCTTTCGTATGCAACTCTTCCGTCTATTCTTTCACTTTGTTTCAGAATAGCCACCTTCCCCTCGCAGAGGAAGGAGCGCCTAGGTTTATTATTTTATTCTAAACTCAGAAGCTATTTACTTCTAACTATCCTTCTATTTTTGAAGCTCTCCTCCTTGAAAGGGAGGAGTGGCATTCGCCCAAGCGAATGACGAGGTGGGCCAACCAGTAACTCAACTAACACCTACTTCTCAATCTCAACCCAAGCACCTTTAGTACGCGCATAATACGTATTATCATACATCGCTTCCACTTGTGTACCTGGTAAATAATACCTTCCTAGATATGATGCATTCAGACGTGCCGTAAAGGTTTTTGTAGATCCCTTACTCATATCAAAGTAAAAATTGACACGATCATCGCGTATATCTGTATATCTGGCGGCTCCTTCTGTACCACCAGCATCTTCTGTAAAACGGGTATTTACAATTTCCCATCCGCTTGGGAATATTTGCGTAAGTGCCACATTGTCTACAAAATCACGACTGTCATTACTAACACTAATTTTAGCCAAAAATTCTTCGCCTTGTCTCAGATTGGCAATGTCAATTTGATTCCCGTCTGTACCCACAAACCTAGTGGTCACCTTGAGCTTACTATTCCCTGACAACTCTTCGCCTAATGGTAATTTTCCACTTTGTACGACACGAACAAACACAACATTATCCTTCTTATTTTGAAGCATGATGGTATTAGCTCCTTCTTTGGTCTCCAAATCTCTCAATGCAATCGCTTGTTGGGTATCAATAGTCATTGCTTTTCCATCTTTGGTATAGTCCAATTGAATCGATTTACCTCCATTTTTAATGACCATTTTAGCCATTGCTAATAATGCATAACTCGTTTCCTGTGTACTCAACCATCGCTCTGATGATAGGGTTTTAGCGATAGAAATGGCTAGGTCTTTTTGTTTAGCATCTCCCATAGCAACCATCGTTTCTAACGCCATCGCACGATTACGGAATACAGATCCATACGTATGATAATTGCTTTTGTCTGGTTGAAAATCAATGTTTGCGGTAGCTATTAATTCTTGGGCGGCTTTAGTTTGCCCTGCCAGTGCATAGGCAGCAGCCAATCGCCATTTACTGTCGTTGCTTAAGTTTCTGCTTTCGCGCAAGCGGTTCATAGCGGCAAGATCAGGTTGTCCTGCTAGTGCCAAGGTGTATAAACGATAAGCTTGTGTCAGTGTGGTATTGTACGCACGTTGTCCTGATCGCCACTCACGTGCCGCTTTCTTTTGAAAACGTAACCAATTACTCATAAACGTAAGCGGTAATGCATACCCTTTTTTCTGAGCTTCGATCATAAAATGTCCTGCGTAGTTAGTGCCCCAAGCATCGGCAACAGTTTCTCCTTGCCAATAGCCTAGTCCGCCATCTGCATTTTGAAAATCTCCTAAACGTTCTATGCCTCGTTTGATGTTTTCTTGTGCTTTTCGTTTTTGCTCAAACGTCAAATCAAACACATCATCCATAAATAATTGTGGGAAAGCACCCGATGTGGTTTGCTCTACACAGCCATGCGGATAGCGTATCAAATACTGCATTCGCTTTGTGAAATCCATCGGAGGAAGGGTAGAAAACTCTATAGCTGATCCGTTTGAACTTGCCACCCCAAACGTTGAATAATCGATAGTTAAACTGCCCGATGCTGGCAACTCATAATCGGTTACTTTTTGTGTGATAGGGTTTGGATTTTCAACATCTATTTCTACTTGGTAGGTCGCACGTTCTCCGTTTCCTTCGGCGATGATTTCTATGGTTTGAATATCATTAACAGCGGTCACATCAAATTCAAAAGGAACAATTTGTTCGCCGACAGAGGCAAAGTTAATCGTCTTCGTAGTGCCTTGCGTTGCTTTAAATGCCTTCGATGTTTTAACGGTAATTTTTGCTTGTTTGATCTTAGACTCCATCGCAAAGACGGTGACGGGTAAGGTCACGTGTTCCCCCGGTGATAGCTTTCGCGGAAGCGAACCCAGCACCATTAAAGGTTTACGTACAGGCACCGTTTTTTCGGCAGCACCATAAGCAGATGCCGTGTGATCACCTGCCACTACCATCGCTCGTACAGAACCGACATAATTAGGCATCTGTAAGGTGTGGGTTTTAGTTTCATTTTCGCTTAAAGCGAAAGGACCTATATACGTCACTACAGGCTTAAAACGCTCTGCTTTTCTGTTTTTTGCAGCCGCCGCAGCATCACCCCCACCTATCGCGTAGATATTTCCTACACTTCCTGAATAGGCGCCAATCACATCATCAAACATATCAAAAGTCATCACTCCAAGCGCTTCTCTACTGTAAAAATGATCGTGAATCGCAGGGGTTTTATAGCGTGTCAAGTCTAGCAAACCATCGTCAACCACCGCAATGGTATACGTCATAGCTTTTTTATTAGCTTCGCTTACTTTGATGGTATAAGACTCCTCTGGTTTGAGTACGTCAGGCATGGTGATTTTAGGCGTGAGTATGGTATTTTGATCTTCTACCAATAATGGAATCACCCCATACAACCGAATAGGTAGATCGTTTTTAACTTGCTCATGAGCTTGTAATAAGGAGATATTAACATAGACATTGGGTGCCATTTCTGAGGTCACCGGAATTTTAAATTGTGTCTCTCCATTTTGTGCATCAACCCACCAACTATCCAAAACTTGAGTGCCATTTTCTAGGCTGACCAACGCACGCGAACTATCGCCAGACGGAAAGGTAATCGTAGCAACTTCTCCTACTTGATATTTTTCTTTATCAGAAGAGAACACCAACATTTTAGCGCTTTCTGAATCGCTTTGAAGTCCGCTCCAATTACGATAAAAATACGCAATACGTCCTGTGGCATGTCCGCTTTCTGGGTCTATCACCCTGATCAAATAACGCCCACTTTCATCTTCTGGAATATTGACCGTAAAACTGGTTCTTCCATTACTGCCTGTGGTGAGTTTAAAATCTTTTACGGGTGTATGTACCGTTCCTACTTCATAATTAGAGTAATTATCGCGACCGCGACTCCACCACCAGCGCCAGCTCATTTTAAATACTTTGACTTCCAAGGTTCTATTGCCTGTCGCTTTCCCTTTGGCATCAGTGGTCACGAGGTCAAACTCCGTATTGTCATCGGTAAAGTAACTACCATAAGCACGTCCTTTGGGAGATTGTAATCCTACAAAATGATCAAAAGGGGCAATGTCTTTGGTTACGACATCTAGCGAGAAATCGCCACCGCCTTCATAGGCTTTGGTCACAAAGGTTCCTTTAAGCATGCCTGGTGCCCGCTCACTGAGCGCTAATTTTTGATTGATTTTTGTACTGCCTTCTTCATTTAATTGTCCGTCAAGTACGGTCAATTCTACATCATCAAAACTGCGAATAGGATCAAAGAAGTTATAGTTTGGAAAGGTTTTAAAACCACTAGTAGAGCTTCGGATCGTAACATCCGATTTAATCTTGAGATTACGTGCGGGTGCTCCGTGTAACCAAGTCACTTTTGCGGTGCCTTCCAACGTACCACTCGCCTCTATGATATCATCTTCAAAGTCTAGGTTGACTTTTAAACGATTGGGTTTTATGGTTTCTACTTTGAGTGTTTTAGAAAAACTAGCTCCCCCCACACTAATGGTAGCATTCCAATTTCCAGTAGGATCTGTGGATGCCGTGGTAATGGGGAAATAATATACGTTATTAAGTGCTTTTTCTGTTTTTGATACGGTGTTTGCCGTGAGCACCTTACGATAGGTAAGTTTTCCTCTGGCGTCACTTACTTCTAACTTTACAGGATGGTCTTTGGGCAACGGATTGTTGGCATCATTCAGAACAAAGGAAAGATGAATACTATCGCCGGGACGGTGAACGCCTCGCTCTGTGTAGAGATATCCTTTTAATCCTTTTTGTAACTGTTTCCCAGAGATATCAAACTTGCTCATAGAAAGTGCATTCCCATCTTCTATTTTTAGATAGGCGTAGTTGGGGCCTTTTTGAGCAACTGCGAACACTGCATATCCTTTAGGAGATATGGTAGCAAGTCCTGTGGCATCTGTAGTCACCGTACCAATGGATTGTTTTTGATAATTGTACAGCGTAATTTTTGTATTGGCTTCTGGAGTGGTGGTCACGATATCGGTGGCGGCAAAATGATAGCCATTATCTTTTCCTCTTTTGACAATCAGGGCAAGATCCGAGCCTAGAATATTGCTCTGGATAAACCGATCTTCTTGGTAATAGGCGGGATGACAAGGGTTGTCTTCTTGTCGCCAATTATACACTTGATTTCGCCAGCGGTATATTCTGTTGTCCCAATATTGTTCTTCACGTTCGTCTTCATTGGTACTTTCTACCTCAGTAAAATCTTCATCGTAATAATCTTCTTCATAGTAGTCATCATAGGTATCTTCTTCTACTTCAGTACCATCGTCTACACATTCATAAGCAACATAGCTTTGTTTGTAACTAATTTCTACGCGATATAAAGCTCCTGGGTCTGCTTGAAATATGTTTGAAAGATCAATCCCATGTACACGCCACTGACTATCGGCCACATCTCCTGATGAGAAATTACCATCTTGTAGATTGATCGTTTTCTTTGTGATGCGTCTTCCTACTTGTTTTAATCCGTAGCTATTGTTACTATTTAGATTGTTTTCTTGTAAGTATTCTAAAACATTATTTTCATATATTTTGATAATTCGTACATCGACATGACTTAAATTAACGGCTTCAAAATAGAACGGTTGTGTTCCAGAATTGGGGAGAATAACACCATTGGTAATTGCACGAATGCCTGGTTTTAACTGCTCAAAAGAAACGGTCTCAGCAAATGGCATTTTTAGTTTATAGCCATCGGTACTTTTAATTCCTTGAAAAACTTCCACCAATGATTTCCCCACAATCTTATTTTCTGGATACACGTTCAGGACATTTCCATCGACTTCAAAACGCAAACTCCCTGCTCGCTGAATGGTAACTAACCCCTTAAAATTTTGTTTTTCTTCTAAGGGATCTGAGAAGTTGATCGCTAGCGAAGCATTTGCACCTAATGTCTGATTGATTTTTACAATTTTAAAATTATTTCGTCCAGGAATAAGCACCTCATTTTCGCCTTTCGTTTCCTCGGCACCAATGGCGTCTCCATCCCAGCTAACTTGAATCTTCGCATCCTCTATGTCTCTACGAATACTATCTATTTTAAACACGTGATAGCGAGCCGTTGTCTCTTCACTAAGCCATGTAATGGAAAGTGGTTTTCCATTTTGAGTTGCGTGCAAGAGTTGTTTTGCTTTCGCGAAAGCGATCACATCGGCACCCTCAATTTGACCTTCTAGGTATTGATACTCCCTGTCATACGATTGTAATGCGCGGAGGTCCACTTTAAAATCTGGGGTAATGGTTTTGAAACTAAAGGCAAAAGTGCGCATCTCTTTAGGCAAGTCATCGTAAAGTTTATCTAAGCTCACCTTCACCGAATATTCGGTGTCTGCCTCAAGAAGCGCATCAGGTACAAATTTTAAGGTACGTTGTCCAGAGACCGTCAACGTTCCTGAAGTTTTTGGAGTAATTTTTAAGATATCAGAAGGGATTTCTTGATCTACTTCAAACTGCGTTAACGCCTTTGCCACCTGCACGGTAATAGGATTTGCAATAGACTGCCTGCCACTTGTCGCATAAGAGATATACTCCTTGTATTTAAACAAATTATCAGTCGGTTGTTCATTGCCTTTTTTATCACAAGTGATGAAGAAAAGAGGTAAGACGACGGCGAGAAGAAGATGGATTTTACGCATAATGATGGTGTTAGGTAGCCTCTCTATCTCTTGCCCTAAAAGAGCCGAAACAGATAAAAAGGAATTCAAAATATGCTACTAAAGATAACAGATTTTAAATAGATGAATATGAAATTAATTTGATGCTTTTACAAGTTAAGATGGGTCAAATCAACCTATAAAAAAGTATAGAAAATCGAGTGGTTATAATGGTAACGCATTTGTTAAAATAGGTAGTATATCCATTTTAACATTTGGGATGGATTTAACATTTTCCCGCCTCTCCCTAACCTCTCCCAGAGGGAGATGGATTTTATTCTTTCTAGTGAAGTTTAGAAAAATAATACTCGCGTTCTACTTTACAGATGCGTACACTGTAGGATTCATACCAAGTAGTTTTTCCTGTGGTTTGAGCAGCTTGATGATCGGTTTCTGCTTTCCAACGGGCAATATCTTCTAGTGTTTTCCAGTAAGAAATAGTAATACCGATGTCGCTCCGAGCATGATCTATGCCTAAAAAACCTGGCATTTCTGTCGCTAGTTCTTCTAGGTGTTGTGCTGCCATGGCATAGCCACGGGTGACACTGGTTTGAGTACTTGTGAAAATAACAGCATAATACGGGATTTCCTGATCAAGAATTGTGAGCGGAGTATTTTGTGATGCCATACCTGATAATTATGATCTAAAAATACTCTTTTTTAAAAATGGAAGTTCAGGAAACTAACAAAAATCTACTTTTTAATAAATCGTTTTGTAGACACGATTCTATCCTGACTCTTTAATTGCACAAAATAGATTCCGGATGCCCAATGTTGGATCTGTAAAGGATTTGCTTCCAACGTCTTTTTTGAGGTTTGTACTTTTTGTTTGCCATTCACATCAAATACAGTAATCGTGTATGCTTCTGAGATTTGATGGGTTTCTATAAAAAGTTGGTCCTGAGCAGGATTTGGATAGACAGAAAAAGAAGGTTTTACAAAATCACTCGTAGATAATACCGTATTACCATAATCAGCAATATCCCCATTTGAAGCAATTACATGTAATGTTGCATTATTACCAAGAAATACGATACTATACTCAAATGGATCTGAAATTGAAGTCTCATAAAACGAAAAATATCTATTTTGAAAATTTTGATTCTCTGATGTGTCACAGTTTGCAAGGGTGGTCACATAATCATCTCCAAGCATAAATGTACTAAAATCTGATTCTTCAAAAATTACACTCGAAAAAAAAGAGTCACACACAGTTCCTAAAATTGAATAAGGTGTATCTGGATTATCATTGGTAGATTCTTCAAAAAGAAGCTTAATAAATTCTACTTCATTATTTGATTCAGGTACAAATTGTTCTCCATTTATTTCTAAAGAATATAATACCCATTCTCCCTCAAAAAGAAGAGGGTCTTGTGCAAGGATGCTTTGAGAGATCAAAAACGGCAGTATACCCAAAAACCATCTAAAATTTTTCATAATCCATTGTTTATAGCTCTAAAGTACTGCATTTTACATAAAACATCACGTTATCGTACTCTAAATTTTTCTTATTATAGCGATATTAATTTCTTACTTTTAACCTAGCTACCTTTAATACCCACATAACATGGGTATCCTTTCTTTTTAGGAACTTTGCACAAAATAGTATTCTTATGAACCGTACGATCCTCTCCTTTTTAGTTAGTGTTATTATTTCTGTATCCGTTTTCCTGTCTCCCGAGCAGGCAGGCGCGCAAGCAAATTTATTGCAATCAGGACCTATGGTGGGATATTCTGATTTTAGAGAAGTACTGATCTGGGTACAAACCAACGCTCCTGCCGATGTAAAAATTGGGTACTTCGCTCAAGGCGAAAAAGAACGATTTACACCTACCGTTTCCACCACAACCGCAAGAGATCATATCGCAAAATTATTTCCTAGTGAGGTCGATTACGGAACCATCTATACCTATAAATTGTATATCAATAATCAATACGTAGCACGTCCGTATCCCTTAGAATTTCAGACGCAAACCTTATGGCAGTATCGTACCGATCCGCCACCATTTAGTTTTGCTATTGGGTCTTGTTTTTACCGTAATGATCCTAGAGATGACCGTCCCGGAACACCCTACGGAGGAGAATATGATATTTTTAAAAGTATTGCTCAAAAAGACCCTGACTTCATGGTCTGGCTAGGAGATAATATTTATTTGCGTACCCCCGATTTCCAAACCGAACGTGGAGTTCGTTATCGTCATCGGGAATCACGAGCCACTACAGAACTACAGCCCTTATTAGGAAGTGTGCATCACTATGCGATTTGGGATGATCATGACTTTGGGCCAAATGACTCAGATCGGAGTTATGTGCACAAGAAAGTAACTGAAAAAGCTTTTAACGAGTATTGGGGGAATCCGAGTACGAATGCGACTGGAGAAGGCGGGATTACAGGGCAGTTTGTATGGAATGATGTCGAGTTTTTCCTGATGGATGATCGCTATCATCGTGCTCCTAATCGTAGTCTTGACATGAACAAAGACTACCTTGGAGAAGCACAACTCAACTGGCTTGTAGATGCTTTAACGGCAAGTCAAGCGTCTTTTAAAATAGTGTGTATTGGAGGGCAAACCATCAGTAATGCAGCCGTATATGAAAATATGGCAACCTATCCAGAAGCACGTAAACGTTTACTAGATCGTATCGCTGCCGAAAAAATAGAAGGCGTTGTTTTTATGAGTGGTGATCGTCATCATACAGAAATCTCCCGTTTAGAACGCCCCAATGCGTATCCGCTGATTGATATTACATGTTCACCTCTCACAGCGGGAATTCACAAAGCACGTGATGAAGGAAACACTTTGCAAGTAAAAGACAAAATCTACTACGAGCGTAACTTTGGAGTCGTCGCTGTTTCTGGTAAATATGGAGCACGTAACTTGCTTCTTACTATTTATGACCAACAAGGCAAAAAAGTATGGGATTATGGAATCTCACAAGAGGAATTGAAGTATAAAAGATAAATCCCTCACCTTTATACTCTCCTAGAGGGAGAGGAAATATGATTTACAGACTTTTAAGAAAACGGTAACTTCGATACAATTCCCATCATACCTTACAGCAACTATAAAAATCACTCAGCCACCTTCATTGCTTATATTCTACTATATTTTTCTGGGTACGCTTTCGCGAAAGCGAAAAAAAACTAAACCCCTTCTCCTTCTGGAAGAAGGCTAGGATGAGGGATCAGGAAATTACTCCACTACCTCAAACGCTTGAATCGCAGCATTAGGCTCCATAATAGTATAACCTGACCAGAAAGCAGGGTCATATTTGGATAAATACGTTGCTTTCACATTTTTGTTTTCTGGCGCAGCTTCATAGGCAGTACTTGAAATATCTTCTGAGTTAAAGACCACCATCTCGTATTTAGAAAGTGATGTTCCTTGCACGTCTAATGCAAGCGAAAGCTCATTTTGCTTACGACGCCCTTTGACATGCTTATTTTTTTCGATCACTTTTAACGGGCGATCTACACCAAAATAGTTTCCGTTTTCTAACTCCAAATACCGCGGACTATAACTTCCGCTGGTATTTTTTGTAAATAACATCTTTCCTCTGTAGACATCTTCCCCATACTTGATACCTAATAATCCAAACTTAAATAACGGTCGTACATTTGCAAATTCTAATCGTACAATGGCAAAATCACTGATGTTGACAAAAGCGGTTCCTTTAAAGTCTTTTTTGCCTTTCGGCGAAAAGTCAATAATATATACTGGCTCTTCATCGATAAACGTATAGTCTCTGATTTCAAACTCATACCGATTGGACTTTGTGAGAATATCAATCTTAGAATCTTCATTAAAAAAGAGTTGTGTGTACAGTTCTGAAATTCGATTTTTAATCTGTTCTTGGAAGTTTTGATCATCTGTATTTTCTACCTCCACCTTTACTTTATTAGCATCTTCATTGGCAGCGGTAATAGAATCTAATTGTACTTTGGTCCCAAAAAGCCCGGACTTGATTTTAAGATACGAATCTGGTTTTACATTTTCTTTAAAAATCGTTTCCAGACGTTCGCTGAGTCCGTCGACAGACACATCCTTGGATTTGTCATATAGCTCGGCGGCTTTATCTACATGAAATTTATGCTTGTTGTAATTCCCATAAAAATCACCTACCACTTCGCGATAATAGGAAGACTCTCGAGGAACGAGGGTTGCAATACTATCAATGAGTTCTTTATTGAGCTCTTCTATCGTGGATTTTTTAAATCCGAAATCTACTTTTTTCATGGTATTAAAATCCGATTGTCTGAAGAAAATTTTCTTTTTAGATAACTCCTGAACGTAGTAATTTTTATCCATATTTTCTTTCACCTTCTCAATTACTTCCTCGGCCGAAAGCGGATTACTAGAAAGGAAAACACCTTTTAATTCGAATGATTTTGGCGAAAGCCTTACCACGCTATCTGTAAGGGATGACATCCAGATCCCCTTACGTTCATAGCCCATTGATGAAATATAGACAGAATCTTTAATTTTTTTAAGTTGGTCTAAGTTAATGGTGAAAATTCCGTCTTCATTAGAAATGACACCTTGATTTTCTGAAAGTTCAATCGTCGCAAACGGAATAGGTTCTTGTGTTTTGCTATCAATAAGTCTCGCCGATACGGTTTGAGCGGTCAATCCTGATACAAGTAATCCTGTAAGGACGGTAATGATGTATTTTATAAGTGTGGTCATGTGTGGTTGTTTATTAGACTAGACGTTTGATTTTTACAAATAGTTGCCTTGCATCTTTTTTAATGACGATTTTATATAAGGAATGTTACTTGAGAATTTTGAAATTCGGGGCTTCGGTACAATTTCCGCTTACGTGAAAATCACTCAGCCACCTGTGGCTGTTACAAGAAAGGAATTTGGATTCCTTCTCCTAGAGGGAGAAGGCTAGGATGAGGGATTTACTCCTGCTCTTTTTGCGCTTTGATTTTTTCCTTGAGGATTTTTATACGAGCTTCGTGAGCGTCTTTTTTCTCGCGCTCCTTCTTTTTCTTTTGAGCCATCAGCTTAGAATGCTTGGCTTTATTTTTTGTGTTTTTAGGACTTCCTGCTTTTGCCATGAAGCAAAGATAGTAAAGATTAGTTCCCTCACCTTAATCCTCTCCCAAAGGGAGAGAAAACAAATTATTCTTATGACTTCAATTTCGTGAAAGCATTAAATGAAGTACATAAACTATTAAAATTCCTTCTCCCCTAGTGAGAAGGTTAGGATGAGGAATTCGCTTTACCGTTTCACTCTCCCTCTGGTCGTGAATCTCGCAAACTCGATTTCGCGAAAGCGGTTTGCATTTCAGTAAATGCCTTTACTGGATCGGGAGCACTCCAAACACCGCCTAGAGCACCAACTCCTTGAAAGCCTAATTTGATCGCTTCTGGAGTCGTCTGTGCATTGATACCGCCCATTCCTGCAATGAATTTTGGAATGTGACGCACATCAAAACCTCTGCCTTTCATATCACTTTTAGAAATGGCCGCAAACACCGGACTTAATAGATGATAAGCAAAATCTACAGATTGTGCGGCGAGATCTTCGGGTTCGTGATAGGAACTGCTGACAGCAAATTCTTTATCTGTAAAGAATTGAACATAAGTTGCCAGCGCATCTCCTTGTGCTCTCCATTTTCGTTCTTCCAAATGAATTCCTTTGATGGGAAACTCGGAGGTGAGTTCGTGATGAAAATTATGCGTCATGATGTATTGATAATACTGCGGATCTACTTGATCTAAATACGCACAATGCGCCTCTAGCGTTGCCTCTGGTTTTCTAAAATGAAAATGCTCCAAGCCTGCTTCAAAGAGTTTATGCAAGGTTTGAATTTCGGTAGTGCTAGTTTGTTCTGGTGATATGAGGAGGATCATAGTGTTTCTTTTCATTCCCTTGAAGAAGGGAATCTCATCGTAACGTAAAAATACACTTTAATCTACGTATGAGAAATTGGATTGGTTTTATATCCTTACTAAGATTCTCTCTTTTCTTTTTTTCATTGCCAAAAAAAGAAACAAAAAAGGCTAGGCTTGCGAAACCTTGTCTAAATGTATTGCTCCATTCCTGAATTTCCTAAACTCGCTACGCTCAGACAGTATGAAATTCTACGGAATGTCACTTCACATTCTACGACAACTTTTCGAGGCCGGCAACTTCTGTTTTGGTGTTAAGTATTCGTTGTTATAATCTGTTTCAACTGTTCTTTTTGCACCACCCCTGACTGTCGCCAGACTTGCTTGCCTTCTTTATATAAGATCATGGTAGGAACCCCTTTTACTTGGTATTTGGCAGCTAATGGTTGGTTTTTATCTACGTCTATCTTGACGATTTTGATAGCATCGCCTAGTTCTTCTTTTACTTGGTCTAAGATAGGTCCTAAGGTTTTACACGGCCCACACCAAGTAGCAAAAAAGTCGACTAAAACGGGAGTTTCTGAGTTGATGATTTGTGAGAAGGAGGATTTCATTTTTTTTGTTTACTATAAATTTACGAAAAACGAGGTTATTGACTGAATAAAAAGTGGCTTCGGTACAATTTCCGCTTTCGCGAAAATTACTCAGCCACCTGTGATTCGTTTTTAAATGCGGGGCTTCGATACAATCTCGATTTCATCGAGATCACTCAGCCGCCTTACATTGTGACACAGAAAGGTCATTGAGTGATCGCGCCATAGGCAGGATTGTATCGAAATGACCGAACTCGACACAATTTCTCATGCTTCGATACGGTAACTTCGATACAATTTCTCGTAGCTCAAAATCACTCAGTCACCTTGCGTTTTCTTTCAAAATCGGGGCTTCGGTACAATCTCGATTTCATCGAGATCACTCAGCCGCCTTACATTGTTACAAGGATAGGACATTGAGTGATTTTAAAATCCTGAAAAAGGATTTTAAAATAGTATCGAAATGCCGGATTACTATTTCTTAAATACTTTTTTAGCAAGATGTGATAAAAGTGCTACTTCTCCATTCATCAATGCCTCTTTTTTCTTTCGACTCCATCCTTGTACTTGTTTTTCTCGATAAAAAGCATGGTCAATACGGTCATATTCCTCATAATATAATAGTGATACGGGAAGTCGCTTTTTGGTATGTATTGCTCCATTTCCTTGTTGATGTTCTTCAAATCTGCGCTCTATATATTTTGTGCTACCTGTATAATACGTATTGTCATTACATTTAAGAATATACATATAGCCTTTTATCATGATTTAAATATAACGATTATTGAGTCGGGGCTTCGATACAATTTTATAATTGCCTTTTCGGCAATTATAAAATCACTCAGCCGCCTTTGACTCGTTTATTTATGAGCTTCAGCGAAAGCAAAAACCACTCAGCCGCCTTACTATATTCTAAACATAGGACATTGAGTGATTTTAAAATCCTGAAAAAGGATTTTAAAATAGTACCGAAATGCCGGATTACTAAAAAATAAAATTCTAATATATTAGTATATTGACCATCTATAACTAACACACCATGCCTAAAGATAAATCCTGGAAACAACTCATTTTAGATCTCGCAAAGGCGATCTTTGAAAGTGCTCGTGGTAAAACATCAAGATCAAGAACTTGGCATCAACATGTCGTGCCTTATGAAGAGGGTTGGGCGGTACGTCGTGAAGGGAATAAACGAATCACGTCTAAACATCGCAAACAAAGTACGGCCATTACCAAAGCCAAAAGCATCGCCAAAAAACGGAATGCTGATGTGATTATCCATCGTGCGAGTGGCGGTATTCGAGAGCGTATTAATTATAGGGATTAGAGTAGAACTTGGATAATAGTTTAGTTTGGAAGAAGAATCATAAAGTGTCGACAATCATTTTATAAATCAAAACCCACTTGCCAAAAATACATATCTATTAATTTCATAATTGGATATTGAGGATATAGTGTTTGTATCTCTTTAAGTTCCTCATTATGAATACCTACATAATCAAATAGTGAATTTATACTTTTTTCTTTTAAGTTTTTAAATTCTTGATCACTTTTTTTTACACCTTTTATAAAAAGCCTGTCAAAGGCTGGGAGACACCCTAACGTTCCTAAAAGTATTTTGCTTATTAGTGTATCTGTAGATGTAATATTTCTTGATTTATTTTTTGAAGTTATGTATTGAAATGACTCATAATATTCCTTAAGGTGTTTAATAATTTCCACTATTTCTGTAATACAAGAAACATCTACTTCATTGTTTTTCGAACACCTTAACTCAGGATATTTGCCTATAATTTCAACAGTCTCAATATGGATTTTGTAATCTTTCTGAAGTAATCCACTAGAGCCACGATACATACCCCAACTAGCAAGATAAAACCCAAGGTGTAATGCCAAAATGTCCTTACTTAACTTAGTATTTCCAAAAGCTACATAACAATGATTCCAAGAGTTATAACGCTGAAATTCTTGATTATTATTGTCTATATATTTTTGAATTATTTCTTTCAAATTAAATCCAAATCTTTAGCGACATCCATCATTAATTTACTCATAGGTCTTTTATGTAAATCTTTTTCTTCGATATAATTTCCTATTAAAGCTCTCTTAAATAATTCAGGATTTAATGATAGTTCTTGAAAATTAGATTTCAATATTTTTAAATAAGATCTATTATACATTTGAGCCTTAACAAATAACTCTTCAATTACATCTTTTTGAGTTTCATACAATCCTTCAATGTGAAAAACATCTTTAAATGTTTTTGCATCTTTATTCTTATATTCTGGTTCTATAAAAGCTATCTTGATATCTCTCTCTTTTTTTGTGAGTAAGTAATTTGCCTTTGAATATGGTGTTAGTTTAAACTCATAATCAGATTTAAGAGTTTCAGAGACTACATCCGTATATAGATTAAATTCGATAACCTCATTACTCTTTGCCCTGTTACAAGAAGTACAAGAAGGATACAGATTAAACAAACAAATACTTAAAAAAGGATATTCATCTTTAGAGTGATAGTGATCTACATCAAACTTAGCTGAATATTCTCCTTTAGACTTTATAGCTGTTATTGTAAGTTGAGAGTTACAATACACACAGGCTTTTATACCAATATCTTTAAAATATTCAGGATAAAAAGAATCTCTTAAAGCTTTATAACCTAATTTATCTAAAACTGCATTTTTTATTGAGCTTTTAACTTTTTTTGGCCTGCCTTTATATAGTTTTTCAATGAGTGGAACTTCTCCTATCTTATCTTTCTCATTATTCAATTTAGTAGAGTCCCAAAGTAATATATCTGTATTATCGTTAAATAAAGATATAATACTCTCTAAATATACTTTATCATCTCCATCATCTATCTCATTATTTAAAGTCTTCAATTTCTTAATAGCTTTCTCCCTTTGCTTTTTTATATCATCTGAGAAAATGACTTGAATAGCTTTTACTTTATTTTGATCAATAGCTATCATTTCTCTATTAAGTTTTTAAGTCTTCCTATTTGCTCTTTTATAAATTCTTCTTTTTTTGACTTATATGCCTCAACATACAATTCCATTAAACTCATTGATAATAAAGGTTCTCCAATAGTTTCAATAATACTTTTACAATAATCTTGGTCATAATTCTTTTCGTAAAGAGGATGTAAATCTCTTAATTTTGAAGTAATATCATTCAGCTGGTCTTTTAACTTTATTTTATCTGAATCTTTAGTGGAGCTCTTTAAAAGTTTTTCTTTTTCAAGTTTTTCATTAGTTAAGATTGCATATTGTAATGAATCAACTACTCTCTTTATCTCAATTTTAGCAAACTCACCCATAAATCCATTTTCTAAAAAGAAATCATTTGCCAATAAGTCATGTATGTTAGCTCCAAATGTTTGTTGTGTAATTGTTTGAACTGCTCCATTATTTAGTCTTAAAATATTTGAAGAAGGGATATCTGATAGAATAAAAGGAGAATGGGTCGCTATTAACACATTAATGGACTTAATATTTCCTTTAAAATATTTCCTTAATTGATCAATACCTTTAAGTAATCTATTAACAAAATGCCGTTGCATTTCTGGATGAAAGTATAACTCAATCTCATCTAACATAATATTAATATTATTATACTTACCTAAGATTGTAGACTTTTTAATTGAGGAAACATTACGAAGATGATACATTATAGTATGTATAGAATATATCTGCTGTTTTTCTCCCGAACTTAAATTCTCAAATGTATCGTTTGGTTTCTCAGAAAAATGAAAATCATAATCAAAAACTGGAGGAGGTAAAAAATTAATTTGCTCAAGTGGCTCTTCTACTTGATTAGAATATACACCATCTCTCAAGCTATCTTTCTCATTTATTATATTTATCACAATGTCAGGGTCTTCTCTAAATGAATATCCATCCATTCCCTCTCCATATGCATCTTTAATTAGCTCTGGCTTATGTTCTTCACATTTAGTTTTTATGAAATTATCATGATTAATAAAATGAATAACTTGTTTCAATTTATAAGTAACATGACTATCATAGCTTTCTATTTTTTTTAGATTTAATTCATAATCATCTTCATTAAAAATTTTAGGATAATTTTTAACTATACGACTAGTCTTATATAATAGATAACCATATACTTCCTTCTCTATCCAAGAGCACAATTCATATTCTTTTAATTTAAATATTTCTTGATGCTGAGTGATTTCATACTTAAGCCTTTCATTAACATTATCGTACGCAGCATCTATTAAAGTAATATCTAAAAGCAAATCCTGTAACCCTTTAAATCTGGTCTTATAATTATCATATTTATACTTAAAAACAATTTTTTTTATTTTTTTATAATTAAATAAAGGATCGTTTTCATCAGTACTGTTACTCATAATATCCATAGTATTTACTAACAGCCTTGCCTTTTGCAGCCCTCTTTCATTATCAATATCAATAGATCCTTCTTCTCTTTTCGGATTGATTACTAATGGAGTTTGATACCCATCATTTTTATGAAAAATACTTTCAAGCCATACTCCCATATCTACAGTATTTAATGAGTGTATGGAGTAATTTAAAGCAATAGTATAAAAAGGAGTACGTCCTAGATATTCATAAGGTTCGAACTTACCATCATTTAACCTTTCTATCCGATACCAGTTTATAGCATCCTTGAGATTTGTATCTATAAAAAATTTATAAATGTTTTTATCTATTTTATAGAATATCTCTAAATGTACTCTTTCCTTATTAAATAGTTTTACACCTCTAAAAAATCGTTGTATACGACCATCAGCGTGCACTTTATTTCTCTCTAAGATTGTATTAAAAGTGTAACTAGGCTCTATATCAATACCAGGTTCTTCTACATTTTTTTTATGTTGAATAATATTCTTATAATCCCATAAATAAATAGCTAGAAAAAATAATTCTATCAGTGTACTTTTTCCGCTTCCGTTCTTTCCTACAATAGCCGAGATATGAATTTTCAGGTCGTCATTACTAGAAAAAATATCAATTTCATTTTCAGGTTTTTTTATCTTAAAAATGCGATCATTAATATTTTGATTTGAATGTGATATCTCATTGTCTTCCTCATCTAAAAAAATATAATCTCCATAAAATTTATAGACCTCCCCCTCCTGTAAATTCTTCCTAAACCTATCCGCACATCCCTTTAAAGGACGTATCCCCAACAACTTAAACCTACCCATATTAAAAACTTACATTAGCAAAATTCATCCCTATCTCCTTAAAAATCATTTTATTTCTTAATCAAACACACATTACCACTATCATAGCTATACTCTACAATCTCACCCGACTGAATTAAAGAAATGACGCTCTCAATGATAGGCAAAGGCACCACAAACCATTCTCTGGGCGTTATTCTTCTACCCTTCTCATCATTTATATCAATATTTAAGCAGACTTCTGCAAAAAAGCGATGTATTAGGTGTTCAAATTTTTGGGTATTCATATTGTAGCATTTATACCCATTTACAATTTTAACATCTGCCATTAAATAGGTAGATTCCTTAGAAGCATTTTTTATCCGTTCTTGAACAGGAACCGTTGAAAAGCCAATTTTATACAAGTTTTCTATAGACGAGATTTTAGGGTTTAGAGATTTTGATTTTAGTATATAAATCCAACCTGTTTCTTGATCTTCTTCATTAAGAGAATATACGTTATCAAATAATTCCTGTTCAATTTCTGCTGCGGTATGTGACACAATTTTACCATCATTCTCTTTATTTAGAAGCGCTTTGTCTAATGAACGATACAACATATTACTCATCGTTCCATTTTCAAAAATAATACGTGTACGCCCATCTTTACGGAGTCTTTTGCCAGAAGAAAGTGTCACATTATCAGTTTCAAGATTAGCTTCTTCTAAAAACAACAAAACCCCATTTAAAATATAATACGACCCTGATTTTAAATTCTTATCTGCATTCTCATAGGTGAACAAATTCCTTTTCCCTTCTCTCAATTCTTTATGAACTTTCTTAAACATCTTTTCATAAGGTAAAAACTCCGTATCCTTGATCGCTTTACGTTGCGCCACAAAATCAGTATCAGCCCTTTCTGATGAACTTGGCACGTTCTTTAATTTAAAAATAGATAAGGTTTCTTCAGTATCTAAGATGTTTAAATCATCGTCATTTAAGATATCAGCGACAGAGGTTATTTCTTCTTTTGTATGTAAAAGATTATGAGTGTCGTGGGGCTTTAGTATCTCCATCTTTTTAGCATCTTTTCTGAGTGCTTTTAGTCTTGACAGGAGTTTAAACTCAGTAACAGAAGTTGCTTCTGGTTCTCTATTATTTTTCTCAAAAAAGGCATTAATCTCTTGGAACGATTCAATTAAGCGTTCATCTTCTGTTTTTATAGTAGAGCTCTTGGGTTTAGCATCTAAAATACCAAACTCATCATCATTAAATATATCTTCTAATGTTTTCTTTTTACTCATTAGTTGCTGCTTTGCGCTTTTGTTCTTTTAAAAATATGATCGCTTCTGCTAAACGTCTTTCTTGCGGATCAAAAGCTTGAATACTTGGCTGCTCTCCTGTTTTTGTGATCCAGTTTTTTATTTTAGGCCACAATATAATTGCTTCTTCTTCTGTCATGGTGATTCTTGTAGCATCAATGGTTTCCTGAATGGCTTTAAATACTGATGCTGTTACTGATTTAGATAAGATCTCAAATGCTTTTTGAAATGGATTGATCGTGTCTATTAAATCGATGTTCAATTCGTCAATATTAACAAAACCAGCAGCATACCGTATAAAACGTTTATCTCCAACCTCTTCAATAGTACCATTTTTCACGACTGAATCTACCACAATATGCTGTCGTACCGCTTCTACTTCTTCATCGGTTAAGTCTGGATAGGTTTCTTTTATGATTTTAGGAATCAATACTTTATTAATGACTTCTGGGTCTACATTCCCTGGCATGGCCTTCAACATCGTGTCATCTTGCATAATTTTTGCCTTCAAATCATTGATGTCACTTTCTATAATATCTTTTGCTCTTTGAGAGCTTGGCAATTTAAAACCTCTTACAGTTATATAATCCGCTCCATCTTCTTCAACACCATCTACCTCATCTTCTTCTGGGTATTTAGGCTTAAACTTAAAGTTAGGTGCCAACACTTGCTCCATTAATAAGGAGGCAGTAATAGCCTTGAGCATATTGTTTACAGATAGTTTTACTAAATCATCTTCGGCATCGGGTTGTGCAATTAAATTGGTAAACTGTGAATGCGATTTATTATCACTATCTCTTGTGGCTCTACCTATAATTTGAATAATTTCTGTTAAAGATCCTCTATAACCAACCGTTAAAGCGTGCTCACAATAAGGCCAATCAAATCCTTCTTTTGCCATACCTAAAGCGATGATAATATCTATATCATCTACACTGGTAATGTTCCGCAAATAATTCTGAATCTTATCACGTGATTTAGGATCATCATACACGAGGTCTGCTATTTTTATTTGCTTTCGCGAAAGCGTACTCGTTACATATATCACCCCAGTATCAGGATCTTGATAACTTTCCTTCCCTATACCATCTATAATTCTACCTACTTCTTCATATTTATCTTTTTCAGATTCGCCTGAATTTACGCTGGGGATATGAATGATCGTTTTTTTATTCTCATCCAATACCTCGTGAATAGCCGCTGTATATTTACCTTGATAAAAATGATAGCCTATCCCTAAAGATTTTAAATAATCATACCCATTTAATTGTTGGTAATAATCATACTTCACTTTGATGAACTTAGCCTCGTCTTCTGGCAATAAAATAGGCACAGAATCTCCTCTAAAAAAAGAACCTGTCATCGCCACTACGTGCGCCGTAGATTTTTCCATGACGCTACTTAAAACCATTCCTAACTTATTATCACCATCTACAGATACGTGATGAAACTCATCTATGGCTAACAGACACTCATTGAGTTGTTTTTCATCTATAGCATCAAAAGCAAAACGTAAGGTAGCGTGTGTACAGATGAGTATTTTTTCATCACTTTCTAAAAAGTTTAAAAATGCAGTTACTTTGCTTTTTTCAACACCTGGGGTACACAAATTATATCTTGGATTGGGTTCCCAATCTGCAAAAAAACCAAACTTCTTGAGCTCTGTTTTAGAAAACGAACTCCCAATAGAGCGTTCTGGAACAGCCACAATTACTTTTTTTATGTCTTGGTTTATTAACTTATCTAAACCAATAAACATTAAGGCGCGTGATTTACCAGACGCTGGTGGTGCTTTAATTAACAGATATTGAGCCGTACGCGCCTCAAATGCTTTTTGTTGCATTTCGCGCATACCATACGCATTGGTACTTTTGCTTTTTCCTGTTTGTTGGTAGGTGACGTGTACGATATCTGGCATTCTATTTAATTGTTAATGTAACTTGTTACGTTTTCATGTCGGGATTTCCGACCTACTGAATCTTCCTCTAATTCTTTACGCTCAAAAGGTTTTTTAAATGCGCTGTAATCGTAGAGCATCTTTTTGGAACAACTCGAATCTTTTTTGAGTACCCCAAAAGGTCTTGTCTTTAAAATATACATCAATGTGCATCAATGTGCATAATGCCATCTCCTGCATTAAAGGTAACAACGTTGTTTTCTTCGTTTTGTATTTAGATTTAACCCATTTAAATATTTTTATGTTGTCATCTCTTATACCAATATAGCCATAAAATGACGCATTCAAACTCGTTCTATTTTCTTGTTCATAATTTCCGTAGCGGAGCTATGCAAATGAATCACAGCGGCATAAAACAAAAAAGCAACTTCGTTTTCTGTGGGATATTTTATAACTAAATTGGTATTATTCAAATTCCCTGACGCATTTTTCAAACAAATCATTCCATTGTGGATTTATACTTTCTATTAGTGCTATTTTTTGAGCTCTGCTACCCCCTTTTAATTGCTTTTCTCTGGCAATGGCATCACCAATCATTTGGTAGGCTTCATAATATACTAGTTTGTTTAAATTGTAACGCGCTGTAAATGATCTTTTGTTTACTTTTTCTTTATGCTGAATAATACGCTCTTTTAAATATGCCGTTACACCAATGTATAATGTGGTATTGTTTTTATTGGTGAGTATGTATATAAAACCTGGTTTCATAGTTGTGTGTCATTGCGAGGCGTCATCCTTTTACTGTCATTGCGAGGTACGAAGCAATCTGTTTATGGTTTGTTACTCTTTTCATGAGACTGCTTCGTGCCTCGCAGTGACGTTATCCTTTTTTGGTTTTACGTGTCTTCTTTGGCTTTTCTAGCAAGGTGTTTTTTGTAATCATCTTTTCATATTCCTTAAATAAATATTCTAAACGCTCTGTATCACTCTCAAAAGGTTTTAACCTGTAACAACGCTCTATTGCCAGGTCTAATTGATGATGCGCTTCTTTCAATCCTTTAGGCATTTTATCTGGATCATATAATTGTGCCAACGTTTTTCCAGAATGCTTTTCTCTTTCTTCTAATATTTCAAAAACGTGTAAGTTGATTTGTTCTTTTTGCTTTCGCGAAATTTCAGGGAATGGGAAGGTGTTGTAGCACAATTGAGAAGAATATCTATAATCTGATTTTAATCTTCCACCAACCGCCCGAACCCAAACCATATGAATTCTTGAAGAAACTAAACCAAAAATCCAAGGTTGTCCATTATATATAGCTTGTGCAGAATCGGAAATAACCGAACTATCGTCCAAAAATCCAATTGGAATATATTCCCTTCTCTCTGAGGAAACTCTTGGTAATATGATAGAATTACCTGCTCTATGCCTAATTTCAGCAAATTTGAATGGTTTATCAGCAAGAGATCGAGTAGCCATTTTTGAACTAGCTATTCGCATTTGTTTTACTTTTTCAACCCTTAATGAGATATATTTAGACTCTAAGGCTAAAGACAAATTTTCCTCACTTATCCATAAACAGAACCTCTCTTCATCTCTAATGTATTCTTTTGCTCCGTAATATTTTTTTAATAACAATTCTGCTTTAGGGAATTGTCCTAGCAAATCTTCTTTTTCCCTTTTATTTAATAATAGATTTCCTCCATCAGTAGGCCCACTTCCTTTTGTCATCTCTGGTAATACAGACAAAGGAGTTTGTCGCTTATAGACAATTACATTATTGCCATGTGCTAAATAAGGTGTGATATTACTAACCTCAACTTTATGATTTTCCTCAAATAAATACTTTCCTTTTTTTAATCCAGCACGTTTAAGACCTACAATTACTATTATTACACCAGCGTTCCCTTTTGCATTGTTGTTCCACTTAAATGAATTATATGCAAAGTTAATGTCAACTCCACAATTGAATAAATGTGGCCATAAAAGGGAAACATGTTCTCCTTGACAAATCGAGTTGGTTGAAACGAACGCCATCTGACTTTTCGTATTAGAGATATATTTGGCGCCTTTATAAAACCAACATGAAATGTAATCAAGGCTTTTGAAGTTTTTTATTCCACAGAAAACTAAAGCGATATCTTCTTTTTGTAATTTTTCTTGTAAAGAATATCCCAAATAAGGCGGATTTCCTAAAATATAAATTTCATCATCTTCATTTTTAGGACAAGTATCTTCCCAATTTAGGCGTGTCGCATTGCCTTGTGTAATATTACCTGCTTCTTTTAAAGGTAAAATGTCTTCTGCTTTACCATAATCTTGTAACTCGCTCACAAACTCTTTGTTCATTTGGTGTTCTGCCAGCCATAAAGATAATATGGCCATTTCATGTGCAAAATCATCTAGCTCAATCCCATAAAATTGAGAGAGTTTAATTTTAGTATATACATCTGGAAATCCTAAATTTAATTGATGAGTAATTTCATAGATTCTTGACAGAATCTTAATCTCCAAACGTCGCAATTGTTTGTAGGCAATAATTAAAAAATTACCACTCCCACAAGCTGGGTCAAACACTTTAATTTTTGCAATTCTATTGATGAGTTTGGTTAGTTTTTTTACATCATTAAAATGCTTTTCAAATTCTTCGTGTAGTTCATTTAAAAACAAAGGCTCAATGACCTTCATAATATTAGGCACAGAGGTATAATGCATCCCCAAACCACTACGATACTTAGGGTTTACAACCGCCTGTATCATAGAACCAAAAATATCTGGATTGATCTCGCTCCAATCTAAATCGCCACAGGCAATAATTATTTTACGTGCTGCTGCGGTAAACTTGGGGGATACAATGGGATCTCTAAATAAACCGCCATTTACATACGGAAATTCCTTAAAATGGGAGGCTTCTTTACTAGTGTCTTCTATATTTAGAACTTCAAAAAGTTGATCTAAAAAGACATGAACGTCAGAACCATCTTCTTCGGTATATTGCGCTAAGGTATCTGTAAACATTCCTTCAATGGGAAAGATGTCGGTGTCTTCTGCAAAAAAGCAAAAGAGTAACCGAGAGAGAAAGATGTTTAAATTATGACCACCATCCTCATAGATATTTGGGTTTTCAGTAACCAAAATATCGTAAAGCTTCGCCATTTCGTAGGATGCTTTTCTATCGGCATAATTCTCGTTTTTTTGAGCATATTTTTCTTGCCCTGCCCAAGGTAAAAAGAAACCAAAGTGTTTATGAATCTCGAGAATAGGCGTATCTAATGTTAAACCTGTTCTTATATCTTTTGCTAATAAAGTTTTATAATCTGTGACAATGACAAATCGTGGATTGTGTTTTATAGCATCTGGCTCTTTTGTTAACTCATCAATCGTATTTAGTAAGGTGCCAGATGCTACTTCTTTAAAAAGCATTTTACTTTTATAAAGTACTTCCCCATCCACTTTAGATAGGTTAAAATCCCCTTTCTTTAAACGTGTTATAGATGTTTTAGAGATACCGTAGGCTTTCAATAAGTCGAATACAAATTCCTCTTTATTGAAATTTTTAACTAAAGCGGTTACGTTTTTTTCTATTTGGGATGTGTTCATCTAGGTAAATTCGTCTAATTATTTAGTGCTTCGTCTTATCAGGCTTCACATTCGTAAATATAAAAATACCACAACACAGCTATGTATTGCAGTACAATCTCATTTTTATTTAGGGGTGAAAACTTGAAGCGTGAAGATACATCTTTCTTTAAAGAAAGGTGTTACGGGTTTCCGTAAGGAGGTTTGGAAAATTGACAAGAGATTTATTGTGAAATACTTATTGAGTAAAATACCTAGTAGAGGGTATGGAATCAGTATCCGTTTGAAATTACTTTTATCAAAAACCAATGTATCATGAAAAAACTAGTACTCACTTTACTAATTACTTGTATATGCTCAATTAGCCTATCATATAGTCAAGAGAACACCTCTGTTCAAGCGACTATACAAGCTTATAAAGCAGAGCTTAACTTACAGTTAGAACTTTATAAAATTACTGTAGATAAGAAAGATACTCAAGTCGTCCAAGATAGTCTATTAACAAAAGACTTAAACGAGGTTTTCAATTCTTTAATTTTTACAAATACCGATCTTATCTCAAATGCATCTGCTTTTGGATTTACGCGTAATGGCGATAATACGACTATTTCTTTGAGTAATAATTTTAAAATTAAAGATAGTAGAAGTGTAAAACAATCTTACTTAAGTGTAGGAGTTAATGCTAATGGTATGGGAAGTGTTTTTGGTTTGTACTCTGAAGATGCCTGGAATAGTGCTGTTGGTTTAAATGTTGGGTATAAAATAAAAATTTTTAGAGCTACAAAATATATAGACACTAGTAAAAGCAAGTTAAATCGTCATAAAAAACTAAGTAGAATAAATGCCTTTAATATTTTATTACATCCTGAAAAATTTAACGATACATTTATAAAACGCCTTAAAGGCTTAAAAGCTTCTATTGAAAACAATACAGAGATTTCTCAAATTAAAAAGACTGAAAATTACATGACTGTAATTGCTGTTTTTCCAGAGATAAAAAAACTGATAGAAAGCAAGGATTATGTTACGGCTTATACTGTTTTAGAAAAAGAGAAAAAAACAATTGATGCATTTAGAAACCTAAAATCTGATCCAAAAAAGATAACCGCTTATGTTAAAAAACAATTATATGCTTTTGATGAAGCAAATAATGAAACCTATGGGCATAATTATATGATCTGGCTAGGTATAGATACAAATCTAAGAAACAACACCTACACTTTTACTGATGAAAATGTAACGGCTATCAATACAGTAGGATTACCTGATAACAGAAGTCAAAACAAACTCAACTCTGTACTTGCTCTAAACTTTAATGCAAGTACAGAAAGAAAGAAATACTTAGGATATTTTCAGATAGGATTTCGTTTTAAAACAGGATCTTTTCTAGACAACAGCTTAATTAATGGAACACCAAAAATTACCGAGTCTGTAGATGGTATCTTTAATATACGTGATGAAAACAATGTCCTCCTAGGAAACTTCAGTTCTGTTAAAGATGATTTTCAAACAGGTGATTTTCACTTGTACACGGCACACTTATTTGGCAAAAACAAGAATATAGGTTTTAATATTTCTTTAGAACATGAGTTTTTATCTAAACGTCCTGAAAATACTGCGTATAGTTCTAATTTTACAGCTTTAATAGGCCCTCTTATTAAAACATCAGCAGGCACCACTTTTGGCATCGATGCTGGCTGGGATAATGCTATTTATAATACAAAAATCAATGATAATTTTATAGCGCGAATTAGAGTAGGAATTCCTTTTAATCTTTTGAGTAAAAAAGAAATCAACAATATAGAGTAATACTCTAAATTAGAGTAGTATTCTATTTTTGATGAAACTAACTAGCCGGCATTTCGGTACAATTTATAGAATGCTTCTAGCATTCTATAAATCACTCAATGTCCTATGATCATCTTTTAATTAAACCTACATGCAAGACGGCTGAGTGGTTTTCGCGAAAGCCAAAATTGTACCGAGGCCACTATTAAAACGAAACAAAGGGCATTGAGTGATTTCCTATTTGCGATTAAGCAAATGGGAAATAGTACCGAAATGACCGATTCGTAGAAAAGAGCTCCAATTAAAGAAAACAAAAAATAGAGTAACACTCTATTTTAGAGTACTACTCTATTTTGATGGAACTAACGAGTCGGTCATTTCGGTAAGCCCATAGAGAACACACCCCTTAATCCCCTACTTCGACAAGCTCAGTGTGACAATAGTACTTAGAGATAAACATCAGATAACTTCATTCCCATTTTCGCGAAAGCGAAATCACCCAAAACAAAAAGCCCCTTCTCCCTCTGGGAGAAGGCTGGGATGAGGGATTTACAACACGTTTTTAATCACTTCCTCCACCACTTCTGGATTCAAAAGCGTACTGATATCTCCCAGTTGATCGCTCTCGCCACACGCGATTTTACGAAGAATCCGACGCATGATTTTACCTGATCGGGTTTTTGGAAGTCCGGATGTGAATTGGATTTTATCTAGTTTGGCGATCGGGCCTATTTTTTCGGTGATGACTTGGTTGATTTCTTTACGGAGGTTATCGTGGTTTCGGGTTTCACCCGTTTCTTTTAAAATCACATAACCGTAGAGTGCATTTCCTTTAATGTCGTGTGGGAAGCCTACAATCGCACTTTCGGCGACAGCAGGATGTTCGTTAATGGCATCTTCGATGGGGGCGGTTCCTAGATTGTGTCCAGAGACAATAATTACATCGTCTACGCGGCCTGTGATTCGGTAGTAGCCTGTGGCATCTCGATAAGCGCCATCGCCAGTGAAGTACTTTTTAGTATTTCGACCAAGCTTAGCATCAACTCCACCAGAAAAATAGGTGTTCATATATCGCTCATGATTTCCCCAAATAGTGCGCGCCATAGATGGCCATGGAAATTTGATAAAGAGACGACCGTCGACCTGATTGCCTTCTATCTCCTTTCCATACTCATCCATCAATGTGGGTTGAATGCCGGGTAAAGGCAAGGTTGCAAATGTAGGAATGGTAGGTGTTGCAAATGGGATTGGGCTGATCATAATCCCTCCTGTTTCTGTCTGCCACCACGTATCTACAATCGGACTACGCTTCTTTCCAATATTGTCATTGTACCAATGCCACGCTTCTTCGTTAATGGGTTCACCCACGGTTCCCAATACTTTTAAAGAAGTGAGGTCATACTGCTCTACAAAGTCTAATTTTTCTTTGGCAAGTGCGCGGATAGCAGTAGGTGCGGTATAAAATTGTGTGATTTTATGTTTCTCTACAATTTGCCAGAAACGTCCCCAATCAGGATAGTTAGGTACGCCTTCATACATCACTGTCGTAGCACCATTTGCCAGCGGTCCGTACACAATATAACTGTGTCCTGTAATCCACCCAATATCGGCAGTACACCAATACACATCGTCTTCTTGATACTGAAATACATTCTTAAACGTGTACGCACTGTACACCATATACCCCGCGGTGGTATGAACCATGCCTTTCGGTTTTCCTGTTGATCCTGAGGTGTATAGAATAAATAACGGATCCTCGGCGTCCATGACCTCAACGGGGCACTCTGTAGATGCCTCATCAAGTAACGGTTGCAACCAATGATCACGTCCTACTTTCATTTGGATGTCAGAATTAATCCTTTTGACGACCAATACGTTTTCTATTGTAGGGGTAAGTTCCAGGGCTTCATCTACAATACCTTTGAGGTCTATGGTTTTGCTTCCGCGAAAAGAGCCATCACTTGTAATCACCATCTTGCAGGCGGCATCATTGATACGCGTCGAGAGTGCCGTCGCCGAAAACCCTGCAAATACCACCGAATGAATCGCACCAATACGCGCACAGGCAAGCACAGAAATAGCCAACTCTGGAATCATTGGTAAATAAATACACACGCGGTCTCCTTTTTTTACACCTTTCGCTTTAAGCACATTTGCACATTGACATACACGTTTGTGAAGTTCTTTATACGTAATATATTCTGTGGGATCGCTAGGATCATTGGGTTCAAAAAGAATCGCCGTTTTATGTCCTCTCGTTTCCAAATGCCTATCGATACAATTTTCTGTAATGTTTAATTTTGCACCTTCATACCAACTGACTTCTGCTGTATCTGGATTCCACTGTAAAATGCTATTCCAGGGTTTTTGCCAGATAAAATTCTCTCTAGCTATCTGCTCCCAAAACTGTTCAGGATGGTCTACAGAATGACGATACACTTGAAAATACTGCTCGAGATTTTGAATGTGATATAAGTTCATAGATCAATAGTGAGTGTGTAATTTATAAAATTATCACTTTATACGTATCAAAACAATCTTCTTTTCTTGTAGAAATACTGTTAGGTTTGGTATAAAATAGTTGCTTTATAATAACATAAAAAACAGCTTTTATAGTGTGAAATACGATATGTTTTTCTTAAAAAATAGTCTTTTTCCTGTTAAATTTACGGTATCCCCACATATTATATATAATAATACAAAACCAGTGTATCTAATTAGGGATAAAATAGTTATATTTCTACTCCCAAATTAGCCTGATGCCTAAGACCGTCAATATCTTGCTTATTTTCTTCTGTATATTCTACTATCCTTTAGTAGCACAAGACTTGGAACAGACTGAAAATCTAGATGATATTCCGTACATATACACAAGCGTACAAATAGACTCTATGTTTGGTGTTTTAAAGGATTATTTTTACAAAGCCGACTACGATAAAGTGATAGAGATAGCACCTAGTATTGTTAATAATGCACAGGACATCAATTACAAGAAAGGTGAAAGGCGTATTATGTCTGTTTTAGGAAATGCTTTTATACAAGTAGATGATACTGATGGGGCAAGTGAATATTTTAATAAAGCACTCGTAAGAGCAAAAAAAGCTAAAGACACACTTTCATTAGTATCTCTATATATCAATCTAGGGAATACATTTATAATAGAAGATCCTAAACAAGCGATTACCTATTTTGAAAAAACACTTGAAATAGGAAATCAACTAAAAAATGATGTATTCGTTTTTATTGCCCTTAATAACCTCTCAGAACTGTATGTAGGTATTAAAGACCCAAAAAAGGCACAGTATTATGTAGATAAGGCGCTCCCTTTGGCATTGTACAGTGATGCAATAGATGAAACCCTAAGAGACGAATATGTTGCTACCGTATACCATGTGCAAGGAGGGATTTATTTATTGGAAAAAAAGTTTGATCAAGCTATAACGTATCTCTTAAAGTCAATGGAGCTTGGAAAAGACAAATACCAAGAAGAAACCTTACTTGGTAACTTTAAGTATTTATTAGACGCTTACGATCAGACAGCACAATATGAAAAATTAAATGTCATCAGAAAGCGATATGACTCTCTAAGAGACATCCGTTATGAATCTGATAAGATTTCAAAACAACAACTTGCACGTTCTAAATTTAACCTTGATCAATACGAACAAGAATTAAAAGCTTCTGAGCTTGAAAAACTTCTGGCACAACAAAAAGCATCTGAGAGTAAATTACTCTCTATTTTCTCCTTAACATTAGGAGGAATCTTACTATTAATTCTTGCACTCTTACTCTATGTACGTCGTAAGCGTTTTATACTACTCAAAGATCTAAAAGCAAAAAACTCACAATACCTAGAAGCTAAAGAAAAATCTGAAAAACTTACGCAAGCTAAGACACAGTTATTCTCAACGATTAGTCACGAGCTCCGCACCCCACTATATGGTATCATAGGACTATCTTCTATCTTACTCAAAGATCCTAAACTCAAAAACAACATAGATGACCTTACCTCTCTTAAATTTTCGGCAGATTATTTACTAGCATTGGTCAACGATGTCTTAAACATAAACAAACTAGATTCTCAAGCAGGACAACATATCCAAAATAGTAATTTCAAATTAGAGTCGCTGATTCATAACATCACGCAATCATTTGAATTTATTAACCAACAAAACAATAATTCCGTTTACATTGATCTAGATCCTACTATTCCCAAAATACTTGTTGGAGATCAAACAAAAGTCTCTCAGGTCTTAATGAATTTAGTAAGTAATGCCAGTAAGTTTACCCAAGATGGACGTATTGATATTATTGTAAAAAAACAACATGCTACCAATAAAAAAGTATCCATATCTTTTTCTATCATGGATACAGGTATTGGGATTCCAGAAGAGCAGCAAGAAAGGATATTTGAAGAATTTATTCAAGGAACAACCTATAGCGAATATGAAGGCTCTGGACTTGGACTACCTATTGTCAATAGAATCTTAACAATATTAGGAAGCAAACTCATGTTTGAAAGCACTTATGGAAAAGGGACAACATTCTCCTGTGTCCTATCTTTTTCTATAGGGACTCTGGTAGATAATTCCGAAAAGGAAGATGTATGTATCAAAAAATTACAGGATAAAAAAATCTTGATTGTTGACGATAACAAAATCAATCAATTAGTGACTCAAAAAGTATTGGAACAACACGGGATGTTGCACGGTGTCGCAAAGAATGGATTGGATGCTTTAGAAAAAGTAAAAGAGCAATCTTTTGATGCTATTTTGATGGACGTTAATATGCCTGTCATGAATGGTCTTGATTCCAGTAGAGAGATTCGCAATATCGGATTAAACACCCCTATCATTGCCTTAACTGCAATAAATACGATTAATCCAGAAAAAGATTTTGGTACCTATGGGATTGATGATGCTATTGTAAAACCCTACAGGACAGAACAGTTATTAGAACTGCTTGTAAAGCATATCTACTAGAAAAAATTATCTTTTTTAGACGCTCCTGCCTGCTGGCAGATAGGAGCGCGAAAGCATCCTAATGTCCACTTGCGTCTCCAACACCACTTGGAATTCTAATAGTCTCTACAATCTCTTGAACGGTAGCTGGCGGCTCCGGTGTAAAACGATTTACAATAAGTGCTACTATAAAATTAACCGTCATTGCGACACTGCCGAAACCTTCTGGAGAAATTCCAAACCACCAATCACTTTGCAGTCCTGCAATCGCTTCTTTACCTCCGTCAAAAACACCAAACTTAAACTTCAATATATAAAAGATCATAAGTGTGATCCCGACAATCATTCCAGAGATAGCGCCTTCTTTGTTCATTTTTTTATAGAAAATCCCTAAGACGATCGCAGGAAAGAAAGAAGCCGCAGCCAGTCCAAAAGCGAGTGCCACGACAGCTGCTACAAATCCTGGCGGATCAATGCCAAAATAGCCTGCAATGACTACTGCTACAGTAGCTGCACCCCGCGCAATCCATAACTCTTGCGTATCGGTAATGTTAGGTCTAAATGTCTTTTTGACAAGATCGTGAGATACTGATGATGAAATCACGAGTAATAATCCTGCTGCTGTCGATAATGCTGCGGCAAGTCCGCCAGCGGCAACAAGCGCAATAACCCAAGCGGGAAGATTGGCAATTTCTGGATTTGCCAACACCATGATATCATTATCTACTGTAAGTTCGTTTGCGAGATGTCCATTTTCTGCTTTCGCGAAAGCGGTATATTGAATCTTCCCGTCCCCATTTTTGTCTTCAAAAGCAATTAAGCCTGTTGTTTCCCATTTGGTAAACCATTCCGGCATTTCTGAATACGGCTGATCATTCACGGTTGTAATCATATTAGTGCGTGCAAACACAGCTACTGCGGGTGCAGTGGTGTACAAAACAGCAATGAGCAACAACGCGATTCCTGCCGATTTACGAGCATCTTTTACACGTTTTACTGTAAAAAACCGAACGATGACATGGGGTAATCCTGCGGTGCCTACCATTAATGCTAGTGTAATCATAAACACGTCTATCTTTGATTTTGACCCATTGGTATAATCTGCAAAACCAAGGTCTTTCGAGAGTCCGTTGAGTTTGTCTAAAAGATAGGTACCATCTTCTACAGTACTTCCCATACCTAACTGCGGAATCGGGTTTCCCGTCATTTGAATAGATATAAAAATAGCGGGTACCATAAAGGCAAAAATCAACACACAATATTGTGCGACTTGCGTATAAGTAATACCCTTCATACCACCTAATACGGCATAAAACAGCACAATGATCATCCCGATGATCACGCCTGTATTGATATCTACTTCCAAAAAGCGTGAGAATACAAGCCCGACACCTCGCATCTGTCCTGCCACATAGGTAAAAGAAACCAGCAACGCACAAAGTACGGCAACGATTCTTGCTGTTTTTGAGTAATAGCGATCACCTATAAAATCGGGTACGGTGAATTTACCAAATTTCCGGAGATAAGGTGCCAGCAATAATGCCAGAAGTACATAACCACCTGTCCATCCCATCAAATACACAGAGCCGTCATATCCACTAAAGGAAATAATTCCTGCCATAGAGATAAAGGAGGCGGCACTCATCCAATCGGCAGCGGTTGCCATACCATTTGCCCAAGGAGAAACTCCTCCGCCTGCGACATAAAATTCTTTGGTTGAGCCAGCGCGTGACCAAATCGCAATCCCAATATAGAGCGCAAATGTGACTCCGACGAGTATATATGTCCAGGTTTGTACGGTCATAAAAAAGGGGTTTGATTTTAAGAATTTAGAATTCGTGTGTTGTAGTTATGCTTTCGCGAAAAGCCCTCTCTGCCCTACGGGCATCTCTCCCTGAGGGAGAGAAAGTTCTCTATACGATAGTAATTGGGTTTAGGTGTCATAGCCATACTTTTTGTCCAGCCGATTCATTAAGTGTACATATACAAAAATGAGGATGACAAATACATAAATAGATCCCTGTTGGGCAAACCAAAATCCAAGTGGAAAACCTCCTAGTTGAATGGTATCTAGCGTATCTTTAAAAAGAATTCCCGCTCCATAGGAAACCGCAAACCAGATCACTAAGAGTATTAATAGGTATCGTAAATTCTTCTTCCAGTACGATTGTGCGGTATGGTGTGATGGTTTCATAAGAATACTTAGGGTAATTAGACTCCGTAAATTAGTAAATTTAATTGGAATCAAAACAATGGCTGTTTCACTCTTATATATTTGACATTTAAAAGAGAAAATAAGTGCATACTATTCCCTCACAAAAGTCACTTTTGCAATTTTTCCCTCTTTTATTTCATAAATGGCAATCACATTAGAATAACTATTGCCAAAACGAACGTATTCTTTATCAATGACTTTATTACCGAGAATCATACGATTTTTAATCTCACAATAAAGATTAGGAGTATTTTCAAACATTTTTGAAAAGCTGTCTTTTAGCTGTTCTTTCCCTTTTAGCATAGATTCATTAGGAAAATTAAATATTTCAATGGTTTCTGCATACGTATCTAAAAATGCTTCTATATTTCTCGCATTATATGCATTTACCTGACGCTGTACTAGTTGTTCAGGTGTTTCTTTGATGATCTCTGAAGCTTTTAAAAAGACCCCATCTTTAATCACGGATGTTATAGTGGTAAGATGCTGAATATCTTCTAGCGGATTTTTTTTTAGTAAAATCATATCTGCTATTTTCCCTTCTGTGATACTTCCTAACTGACTCTCTAAGCCAAACCCTTTGGCAGCATTTACAGTCGCTGCTTTTAATAACTGGGCATTTGTAAGTCCACCTTTTTTCATGGCTTCGACCTCTTGAAGATAGGAGGACGCATGCATGGTTCCTATATTACCTGCATCAGTTCCTGTGGCAATATTAACTCCCCGTTCTTGAAGGAATTTGAGATTCTTCTCCATTAACTCACTATTTTTTGCGTAATACCCTAAAAATCCAGCTGGATTATTTTGAAAACGCTTTAAAGGAGCAGGCATGGTTGTTTTTGTATACTGCTTTACATCCTTTAGCGTACTATATACTCTTGGGTTTGCAAACTTCAGGTCTTGTAGGTGATCTTCTGGAGTTCCTGCAAATGCGGTATAATAATTTTTTGAAACAATCAACGTAGGGATATAAGTCACCTGATTTTGTTTCAGTAATTGCGCAAACTCCTCTGTAAGTTCTTGGTCATCTACACTATGCACTAAAATATCTGCACCCGCTTCAACTGCAAGTTTTGCCGTTTTAAATTGAGTGGCATGGACAGCTAGTTTAAGATTTTGATCATGGGTTAGTTTGGCAATGTGCTTAACGATAGGATATGTTTCTTCTGCGGGTATCGATGGGCTTGCGATGTACCATATCTTAATAAAATCAGGCTTATATAGCAACATTTTATTAAAGAACTCAGTGGCTTCTTCGATAGATGTAATTTTTTCAATAGGTACATCGTCTAATTTAGAAAGGGCTTCTGGTTGATAAGGAGAAAACAAAGGTCCTGTCACATACACATTAGGAGAGATTTGTGCTTTTGCAATCGTATCACGAACTTTAAAATTAGAGAGTGGTCCTCCTACATCCATAACGGTTGTAATCCCTAAACGCAGATAGCGATTAAAGCTATCTTTGGCGAGTTCTTCTGCAAATGCTAATTCTTCTTCATAAGGAACTACGTCCGTCAGATTCATTGCATCGGGTCGTGTATACAGACTTCCTGTTTGAAAAAAGTGAATATGTGTATCAATCATGCCTGGCATTAAATAATTTCCTGTAGCATCTATGACTTGATAGCCTTTTTTATTTCTGATGGCTTTCGCACTTATTTTAACAATAAGTCCTTCTTCTACCAATAGATTTTGTTTTCCTAACAATGCACCTGTATATACGTCTACAATCGTAGCATTTGTAATGACAAGGTTTTGTGAACATAGCGCATAAGAGACTAGCATTAAAAAGAGAAGTAGGCTTGATTTCATAATATAATTTTATACGATGGCTTAGTTGAACTCGAATTTAAAGATAAAGAAACTAAAAAGCTCCTAAGGACAAATACCTTAAAATATATAATGACTGTATGATTAATGCATAATCGTCTCAAAACTTCCTGGCAAAGCTACTTCGAGTAGTTCTACGTCTTTCGATATGTGGGTAAACTGATACTTCATATTGGGAGGAATAACAAACGCATCCCCTTCAGTAAGGTATTGTGTTTCCTGACCTTCGGCGTCTAGTTGCATAATTCCTGCCAAGATAAAGTTGAACAGAATATCTGTTGTGTGGCTTAGGATAGGCGTTTTTTGCATTGCTTGGATAGGCTTGGCTACATGAACAGAAGCATCGCCTTGGGTTGCGCTGTGAATTCCGCTTTCGCGAAAGCGGAAACCTTCTATACGCCAATCTTTCCAAACTGCATCTTCTAACTGATGGTGACAGAAACGCTGTCCTTGAAAAAGTCGGTCGGGGCTATATGTTTTTGTAGGAAGTTCTAGCTCATGATCTATAGTGGTCATGTGCTCGGCAGGAACGCCAATTTCAATCACTTCCAAATGGTCTGATGATTCAAGCACACGATGGCGGATCTCAGGCGGCTGCGTCACACAATCGCCAGCGCGTAAAATAAAAGGTGGCCCTTGATCTTCGTATACGAGTTTTACCCAACCACGTTTGCAAAAAATCAATTGAAAACCAATAGTATGATAATGTACCATATCAGGAACGGGACCTCCTTTGGGAATGCTGATATGTGAAGCAATGATACTTCCTCCTAATCTGTCAGGAATCAGGTCACGATATAACATCCCTGCACGACCAATCACCCATGAGGATGCTTCACTTAGTTTACAAACTTCAAAGTGATGTTGTGTACTTGGTGTGACCAGCGTTTGGGTTCTCGGAAGGATATGAATCACCGTACCGTTGGGAGCAGTTAGTTCTTTTTTCCCTTGTGCAATTGTTTCTGGAGTGTCTGTAATAATATTGATAACTGCTGGCGGACTTTCCTCCCGTTTGTCTAATACAATATGCATTCCAAATCCCGAAAGCATAGCCACCGCAGGATGATCTGCTGGAAAGATCTTATCCAATCGAAAGCCGAGTTGGATGAAAAAATCCATATCGGCTGTCAGGTCTTCTGAGGGTAAACGCAGTTGTGCGTAGGATGGGTTTGGTTGGTATGTGCTCATAATATTTAGATCTTATCTAATACCTATTATCTAAACCCGTTGTGCATTTTAATTATCAAAAAAAGAGTAAGATTCCCGCCCCTGTCTGCCGACAAGCAGGTTCGCGGGAATGAAAAGTCTTGATTCCCTACTCAATATTAGGTTGTGGGGTAAGTCTTAGATACGGTTTTACTTCTGTGTGGCCTTTTGGAAATAGTGCTGGAATTTCTTCATTGGTTACCGAAGGGACAATCACACAGTCATCGCCTTGTTTCCAATTGGCTGGAGTAGCTACTTTATGATAAGCGGTTAATTGTAAAGAGTCTATCACACGAAGTAACTCATCAAAATTTCTTCCTGTGGCTGCTGGGTATGTAAGAGTGAGTTTTACTTTTTTATCTGGACCGATTAAAAACACAGAACGTACGGTGAGCGTGCTGTCTGCATTTGGATGAATCATATCGTACAGATTAGCCACTTTTCTGTCTTCATCTCCTATGATGGGGAAATTCACTGTAGTATTTTGTGTCTCATTGATATCTTTAATCCATCCGTGATGTGAGGCTACTCCATCAACACTTAAAGCGGCTACTTTGACATTGCGTTTATTAAATTCGTCTGTATATTTTGCTACGGTGCCTAACTCGGTGGTACATACGGGCGTATAGTCTGCGGGATGTGAGAATAAGATTCCCCAACTGTCTCCAAGCCATTCATGAAAATTGATCTCTCCTTCGGTAGTGGGTGCGGTAAAGTCTGGTGCGATGTCTCCTAATTTGATTGTGCTCATTTTTTTAAATTTTTGGTTTCTTTTATAGCTTTTTCTTTTGTCGTATAAAGCTACAAAAGTTATCGGAGACCCCCTGTATTTATTTTCGCGAAAGCGGGATAAGAATTTTACAATCCATAATCTAATGGAAGAGCATCACCGAGGCGTTGTTGTCCCATCAATCCGCTAAAAATAAGCGCATCTGGTGGATAGAAATTTCCAAATCCATCAATAGTGTAGTGGGTGTATTTAGGACGTACTTCAGATCGCTTTTTCTTATCATACAAAACAGTGACAGGGTTTGTTAATTGCACTTTCTTAATCCCCAGTGTATCGCTTACTACAAAGTGTGTTTTGGGATATACGGGCAATCCCTTTTTATAAATCACAAAATCTTCTTCATCCCATTGTTCTGTTGCAACGGTACGCATAAAATGTAAAGAAGAGCCTTCATATACTTCCTCTCTTCTCTTCTTATATTTTCTGACGTCTTTTTTCTCATCGACAAAGAAACTGGTGCCTGCATAATAGGATTGTTGTACATCATACGACTTAATAGATGTTGAGAAATAAGAAATTTTACAATCGTACAATCGGAAACGAATCTCATAACCTAAGTAGGGATTCTTTATACGCAATACCTCATTGGCTTTTACTGTTAATTGTTTTTTGGAGGCGTTGTAATATAATCTGAGTGCATCTTCATTCAGAATTTCACAGGACTGACCCGCTTTGGTCGTTCCTAAAAATTGCGTTCGGAATGCGGCTAACAATTCCTCTCTGGTAAACAATGACGTGGCAGTCACGACGACCTCATCGAGCGATTCTTCTTTTGGGGTTAGGTAAATGGTCAGGGGCTTATTTCCCGAAAGGGTAAAAACGGCATCTGTATATCCAAGATAGGTCACGACGAGTTGGGAAGTACTGTTTATTTCTGAGTACAGGCTAAACTTCCCTTGCTCATTGGTGATGCCTCCTATGGTGGTGCCTTCAAAATATACTGAAGCACCAAGCAAAGGTTCTTTGGTGACACTATCGTATACGGTACCGCTTACAGTTTGTGCGTACAAACTGCCACAAAAAAGAAAACAAATTATGTGAAAAAATAGCTTCATCTCTACTAAAATACGACTAGTCTTTAAGCTTTATGATAATCACACCGTTTTCTCCTTCTTTTCCATATTGGGTAATGGCAGCTTTTCCTTTTATCACATTAACGTTTTCTATTCTATCAGGCGAAATACTCTTCATTGATTTTTTAAACATATTACCATCTGTGTATTTTGTTTCTTTATTTTTATCAATGATAATATACATAGGGCTTTTTCCGTCTTTTGTGGCACTCCCACGTATAACAATACGAGGATCTTCACTGATAGGTGTTGTTAATTTAAAGACAGAGAGGTCTTCATCTTTTCGGAGTTCTTTGAGCATGGATTGTTGTGACTCGGTCAGTTCGTTTTTAATTTTCACAAGCATCTTAAGGCGCTGACTTTTTAGCTTTTGTTCAAGCATTGAGATTTCCTCCATTTTTGCGAGTGCTGCTTTTTCATCTACTTTACTTTCTGCAATCAGTTTATTAAGCCCCACTTGTAGCGCATCTAAATCCCATTTTGTGGTATTGAACGCGGTAATGTTATCGTTATAAATCTTTTTAATGATACGTACTTGATCGTCTGAGAGTTCTAAATCAGCACGAAATTTTAATACCGTTTCGGCTGCAAACAATTCACTTTGGAAGGTGTCTTGCGCAATGCTATTTCCGTATCCTGCGATACATAGCAAAAGGAATATTATTTTTTTCATGGTATGTATATTTAATCGTTAAAATCGTTTATTAATGCGTCTGTCTGAGATTCCCAAGAGAAAATGGACATATTATCTGTGAGCAAGCTTTCTGTATGGGTTTCTTCGCTTTCTATTGTAATCACTATGGTTTCTTCTTGTGGGATATTTTTTGAGATGTTAGCCCAAATTCCAAATCCTACAATCAGAGAAGCCGCGATACTAAAGGATATGATGTATCGTATTATTGATGACTTCTTTTTAGGGAGTATTTCTTCAAATTCAGGGATAGGTTGTTGCCTATCTTTTTTACGCATTTCTGCGAAAAAGGATTTGATATCATGGTCTTCTGTGTTCATACGTTTTCTTTTAATAATAAGGTTCGCATTGTTTGTTTTCCTCGTTCATAATGGGTGCGAATAGTTCCAATATGCAAACCTGTAATGGTGGCTATTTCTGCTAAAGTCATTTCGTGATAAAATGCTAATAATAACACTTGGTGTTGTCGTTCTGGTAATTTTTTTAAAAGTTCTTTATAGTCAATTGTAGTAATCTCATAAGGAGGATCTTCTATCCCTATTTTTACAAGTTCTAATGGCTCATAGGACTTTTTCTTTTTTAAATAATCTATCGCTGTAAACCGAATAACAGAAAACAGCCAGGTTTTAAAGGTTGCTTTTTCTTTATACACCGCTTTCTTTTCCAGAATTTTTAAATAGGCTCGTTGTAATACTTCTTTTCCTTCTTCCTGATTATAATGACAACAATGACTTGCCCACAAAAATGCATCGGTATGGTGCTTTTGTAATAAGTCTGTTAGCTGCCTTTTATCCATCGTTGTTTATTAGTCTAAGAAACGGCTTTTTTATATGACTGGATATGTGATTTTTTTTAGAACTTATTAGGTCTTCATTTATTTTAACATATAAACGCCTGTTTTTCAAATTATTATAATTAACTTAATGTAATTTTTAATTTTAAACCACATTATTATGTTAGACAAATTTTTAAAATTAGAAGGGGTTACCCCTTTAAATGAGGAACAACAAAAAGCAATACTAGGGAGTCTTTGCCCACCAGACTGTCAAGGTACACCTCCTTACACACCCACAGGAAACTGTTGTTAAATTTAGCGAACTTCGGTTCGCTTTTTTATTTTCAATTTTAAAGATTGATTAAAATTAAAATGAGTTCGTTCTATCTATTTTAGATGTTCATTTTAAATGTTTCTTTATTTCTTAAGCGCGAAATTAAACTTTACTTTCTGGTGTAAACTTATATATAGTTCCCCCAGTATACGGGAAAAATGAAAAATAAAATTATTTGAATACTAATTATAAATATTTGACATTCATTTATTTATTAGTTTTCAAACGACTACAAACGTTTGTAAACGAAAGTAATTATTTAGTAACCGATTATCATTTGCAACCCATTGTATGTTTGCCCTGTTCAAAATCAATAATAGTATTTGATACGAACAATGAGCTCTTCAGAACGAGTCTGGAGATGTAGACCAATAACTAATTTCTTGGGCATATCTCAAGAAGAAAACACACACATTATGAACTTAAGAAACAAAGTACAGTTAATCGGAAATTTAGGGAATGATCCAGAAATCATCACATTAGATTCTGGAAAAAAATTAGCCAAATTCTCCATCGCTACTAATGAAACGTATAAAAACGCTCAAGGCGAAAAAGTAACCGATACACAGTGGCACAACCTCATCGCCTGGAACAAGACTGCAGACATCATAGAGCAATACGTTACCAAAGGAAAAGAAATTGCTATTGAAGGAAAATTAACGTCAAGAAGTTATGAGGACAAGGAAGGTGTTAAACGATATGTCACCGAGGTAGTAGTAAATGAGTTATTACTGTTAGGGAATAAGTAATCTAACAAGCAAGGCTGCCTTTTTGGGCAGCCTTGTTCTATTTTCAAGTATCTTCTATGATACTCAATAATCTACTATCATCATTTAAGCTTTTAGATTAATCATCTGTAATAGTAAACTTAAAATGTGCTTTACCATGTTTTTCGACAGTAGTTGTGAGCTCGATGCTTTCAAAGCAATAGTCGACTTCCAAGGTGAATTCTCCAGAAAGGTCTTTACAGTTTCTAGTAATAAGCGCAAACTCTCTAGACACACAACTACACGGCTCAAGACAGTCTATACAAATAAAGCTATCTGGTACTATTTTAACCTGATCGCCTTGATTAGGTGTAATACTCAGTTTAGTAATCTTTAACCCTTTATATCTAATATCATTAAATGGATTACAAACCGTTATATACACCACCTCTGTATCGTGTTCTTCAATAGAATCTGAAGCGCCATCTCCCCATTCAAAGTAGAAACAAGGACTTAGATCTTTTATATTTGGATTTGCTATTTGAAGATCGCAGTTGTGATCATTTGGTTTTTCTCCGCAGTTCTTATTATCGACCGAAGGTTCTGTAAATTGTTTATCTAACGCTTTGTATCTAAGGGCTAGGTTTTGTTCGTCTGCCTGCTTATTACAGCCGTCACAATCATTACAATCACAGTCACATTTGGAGCAAGGACAATCATGACATATATCTCCAAATACATCCCTCAGCGGAAGTCTGAATATTAAAAATTCATTATGATTAAACCCCTTAAACGGAACTCTTGCCGTAGTGGAAGTAGAGGTATCTAATCCTGAATCAAACCACATATATCGAGCACGACTCCCTATTGGTGGTACCCGAGGTAGGCCTTTTTCTCTGCCATTTGTATTTCCAACAAATGGTCTAGTCCAACCATCACAATTGGCTATTTTCATCTGACTTTCAACCAGCACTTTATCAGGTCTGCTAGATGAATTATCAAAATCAATTCCAGTTGCAAAGACCTCCCAGTTTGAATTATCCCCAGTGAGTACCTTAGTAGTTCCATAAGTAATGTCACCAATAAAGCCATTAAATCCTCCATCATTACTCCAACACACAAAATAGATGTAATCACAACATTTCCCTACCGCTTCAAATGACTCAGATTCAGGATGATTTTGTTTTTTAATAGGTTTTTCCGTGTTTAGTTTTTTACAGTTTCCTATCCAGACATCTGTAAAGTCATCACACCAAATCGTTGAATAAAATGGAATGGGTTCTTTGCATCGCGTTGATGCCTTTTTAAGTTTTTCATTGGTTTTCATACGTTCTAACGTTTTAATAATACCTACTCTATCTTACAGTTTTCAGCTCCCCTGTTTTATGTACACAAATATCATAATACACTCATTATCAACAAATGGCGTATTCACGTAAAAGTAGAGGTAGGATTAGCGGAATTTACTTAGGTGGTTTAACCTTCTGCCATGATTGTGAAGTAGGATAAAACGCAAAACTCCCGTTAGAACAGGGATTTTCACAATAAATTCTATACGTAGAAGGAAAAAATAGAGTTGCTTGGTCATTCCTTTTTATACGCTTTCGCGAAAGCATATAAATCATCGTCACGATATAAAGTATTCTTTATCAATTAATTAAGTGCTAATCTGAAATCACACGTATGATAGTGAGATATAATTAGGTGGTTTCACCCTATAACTTTAGGTTTCGTAACTTTAAGAGATATAAATAGTTCGTTGTTAATTTGTTATCAATAAAACATGTTTAATTAACTAAATTTAAAATTATGAATTCAACAAGGACATTAAAGAGTATTATTTTAGCATTACTTGTTTTGCTGGGTGTATCGGTATCTTTAAATTATTTAGGTTTTGAAAACGACGAAGCTATATGTATTAGCTATGAAGATCAAAGCTATAGTACATTAAAAACGAACTTAGTAGGAGATATGGTTTCTACTTATAAGATTAATCAACTATCCATAATTGATTCAGGGAGAAGCGCACCTGATGCACGAGCTATCACCTTTGATTTAGACACTATCCAAAAATTTATTTATGATATAAAAAGAGGGGTAGAACAAAACACCGAATTCCCTTCAGATGAAAAATTGGGATTGCGAATATATTATGCAGCTTATCCCTCCATTGACACTTGGGGAAAAGCAGGTTATGAAGAATTAGGAGATTTATTGGAAAATAGTACTACCAGACAATATGAAAAAAGACATACGCTGGTAATGGTTCCTACTAGAATAAATTCTTCAAAAGAAGTCGTAGATTTTAATCCTTTTGATTATAGTACTTACAGTCTTGGTTTGCCTCATTATGTTAAACCTCTTGAAGATGAAAATGGAGGAGTTATCACTGCTGTAGATACCACTGCTCAGGGCAACACAAAAATAATGGCAATAACACCTTCTTCTACTAATGATGTAGTGGCTAGAAATCATGGAGGTTTATATCCGCCATATTCTGATAATGAATTGAGTTTTAATTAATAATGGAAGAAATTCATTATATTTTAAAAAATTACTTACTGCTAGGAACTCAATTTCTAGCAGTACTAATTGGTGCAATCTACTTTTTCAAACTAAAGAATAGTTATTGGAAATGGTTCTCGATTTATTTAATAATTATCTTCATTCAAGAATATTTTGGAATTAACAATACTTCAATAGATAGAAAATATAAAATCGCTTACTATATGTTTTTTGGAGTGCCACTTGAGTTTATATTTTTATATTGGCTATATGCTCTTAAATCTCTTAGAAATAAGAAATTATTCTTTTTATCTATTTTAGTTTATATAGCAACTATAGGACTCTCGCTTATTTATAAAAAGATAAGTGAAGTGTATTCTTTAAGTATGAATATTGGTACTATTATGCTTTTGTGTCTATTGACTTTAGAATTTATTAAACAAATTAAAACTGATGATATTCTTAAATTTAAAGAAAACAAAATGTTTTATTTAAATTTAGGATTAGTGATTTTTTATATAGGTAACTATCCATATCATGTGTTTGGTGAAGCGTTACATACCAATCATTTAAAATTATGGGAGATTTATCACCTATATTTTCTGATGTCTAATTGTATCATGTACTTATTATTTGCAGCATCATTTATATGGGGGAAAACACAATCATAGTATCGTTAATTCTATTTAGTATCATTTTCATTGCCTTTATAAGTGCGATCGTCATTTTTGTGAGACAATATCGGATCAAGAAAAAGGCACACTTGTTAGAAATCCATGATATTGATGAGGTGCATAAAAAAGAACTTTTAGAAACCGAAATGGAAATTCAAACGCAAACCATGAAGTATATTGGCAGAGAGATTCATGACAATATTGGACAGAAGCTAACGCTCGCTAGTTTGTACACCCAGCAATTAGCTTTTGAAAATAAGGCGCCTCAGATTCATAAGAATATTGAAACTATAGGTGAGATCATTAATCAATCTTTAACCGAACTACGCCAATTATCAAAATCACTAACGGACGATACCATAGAACATTTTTCTATCGCTCAATTAATAGAAACCGAATGCAAACGCATACATGCGCTAAAAAAATGTAACGTTCATTTTAATCATGATTTAAAAAAAGATCTCATCTCTTATAAGCTGAAAAGCATCTTATTTAGGATTACACAAGAGTTTCTACAAAACAGTATTAAACATGCTCAGTGTAAGAACATACATGTTTCATTAAATCAAAATCAAGAAATAATTGTGCTGATATTAAAAGATGATGGTAAAGGTTTTGAGTTCGATAAAGTAACTTCTAAAGGAATTGGCCTAAAGAATATGCAAAAAAGAACTGAGCTCATCGGCGGGAAGTTTACCTTAGAAAGTCCGCTCCAAGTAGGCACCACCGTAACCATTGAAATTCCAATGTAAATGAAACATACTATTGTTATCATCGATGATCATATCTTAATTGCGCAAGCATTACAGAGTATTATTTCGAATTTCTTGCAATTTGAAGTATTATATACCTGTGAAAATGGGTTAGATTTTCAAGAAAAGCTCAAAACAAAAAAAGTTCCAGATGTTGTATTATTAGATATTAGTATGCCCATTATGGATGGATTTGAAACCGCCAAATGGATCAGAGATACCCACCCAGATATTCTAATTATGACATTGAGTATGCAGGAAGATGAACAAAGTCTCATTAAAATGATTAAGAACGGATCTAAAGGATATATGCTTAAAAACGTCCATCCGCTAGAATTAGAAAATGCCTTGGATAGTCTTGTAAAAAATGGTCAGTTTTTCCCAGAATGGGCAGCGAGTAAAGTATTTACCAGCATCCGAGAAGATACGATTGACGTAAGTTCCAAACTAAATTTATCTGATCGTGAAAAAGAATTTTTAAAGTATACCGTAACCGAAATGAACTACAGAGAAATTTCAGAAAAAATGTTTTGTAGTCCTAGAACTATTGAGAATTATAGAGATAGTTTATTTGAAAAGTTAGAACTCAAAACAAGAGTTGGATTGGCAGTATATGCCCTGAAAAATGGGTATGCAGCATAAATGGATTTCCACTTTTATATTTGAATTTAAACTATAAACTATATATTCGATTCTTTCTATGACCACTCTTGTACGCCGTCAGGCAGATTCGCGAAACCAGAATTAACCTCAAAAAAAGCATCAAAATACATAGTCGGTAGACATAACGTTGGAATTGTCAGAGAAAGGATATTAATCCTCCACATCCGATTCTAATAGCTCCAAAAACTCCTTTCCTAGATTAATAAACTCCTCGATAAGCAAAAATTTATTTTTTTCTTTTAGTAATTCTGAATCTATATTTTTTGAAATACAAAAATCTATAAATAGCGGTTTAAACTCCATAGGGATCTTAACCGTTTCTGTCAGAAATCTGTTGCTAATAATAGGATCTTCTTTAAAAAGACCAATGTACTGTTCTAATGTAATGGGAACAAAAGGAGTAGGTTTAGGTTTGTCTTTTTTGATCAATTTCCAGAGACGTTTCCCAATATTTACAAAATTGAGATTGTTATTAGGATTAGAGTTAAATTCATATTGTTCTGGATATAATTCAATGTGTTTTTGAAGTTGGCTTTCAAAGGTATCGGCAAATACTGCTTTTTTAAAAACAGGCATTACTTCTTTTTGTACAATCACTTCGTCTAGCTGATTCACTTTTCGCGTAAGCTCAATAACAACATCTGTATATAGTACTCCTTCTTTTAAAATCATAGTTTTCTCTTCATGGGTAAAGACGTAAAAAGAAATAGAATCTTGGACACTAGCAGCTATCTCAAAACGACCCTTAGTATTGGTAAGGGTTGACATTTTGGTGGTTTGGTTTTTGACCAAAACACCTTCTATAGCTTCCTTATCATCATATATCGTTCCTGTCATGGTTTGCGCAACAGCACCTAGTGATGTAAAAAACACAAAAAAACAAACGAGTAGTTTATACAATGATACGCTGAGTTAGTTAGAAGATTAAATATAGAAGATATCTTCATACTAAAATTGAAAGAAAAGGTTAAAACCTGATAAGGTTTTCATAAATAGAAGCTCTCTTATTTATAAGATAATCATTTTACAAATTTTAATATCGGATAAAATTATCCGAAATATAATAAGTTTTTTATATTTGTATCTTATTTATAACAAACTATGTTTTCTAAAACGTGTAAATACGGTATTAAAGCAACCCTTTTTATTGCTCAGAAATCACAATTTGATGAGCGTGTGAGTTTAAAAGAGATTGCCTCGGCAATAGATTCTCCAGTTGCTTTTACAGCTAAAATTTTACAATTACTTGCAAAAGAAAATATCATAAGTTCTAGAAAAGGACCCAAAGGGGGTTTTGAAATAGATAAAGTCTTGTTACCAAAAATTACAATAAAACAAGTAGTAAAAGCCATTGATGGAGATTCTCTTTTTAATGGTTGTGCTCTAGGACTCTATGAATGTAATGAGAAAGCACCTTGCCCTATGCATGATAATTTTGTAAGTATCAGAGAGCAACTAAGTGAAACATTGGCATCTTCAAACTTACTAGAGGTGGCTATTAATCTCAATTTAGGACTTACAGTATTAAAACGATAAAAAAATTAAAATAATAAAGGATAAAAAGGTATTAATATCTTTTACAAATTATTTAGATAAAAATGAATCTATAATGAAAGACATCACCGATAGAAAAGATATTGAACTCATGGTAAATACCTTCTACACCTCTGTACGACAGGACACTATTTTAGGTCCCATTTTTAATGGGATTATTCAGGATAACTGGACAACACATCTAGATACGATGTATCGGTTTTGGCAAACAGTGCTTTTGCATGAGTTTACGTACAAAGGCAGTCCTTTTGCACCTCATCGTAAACTCCCGATAGAAGAACATCATTTTGACAGATGGTTGTACCATTTTAATACTTCTATGGATAAAAATTTCTCAGGAAAAATAGCAAAAGAAGCAAAATGGAGAGCTTCAAAAATGACTCAAATATTCATGCACAAACTAAGCAATAACAACCTATAAAAAATCAAGTATGAAAATTGCATCACTTACCCAAGACCTTGTTTACAATGATAAAAAACCGTCTATACAGGTTTTATTAGAAACACAGACATCTAAGGAAATACGTATTATATTTAAAAAAGGACAACACATGAAGGAGCATAAAACGCCGTTTCCAATTATCGTTCAGGTTTTTAAAGGTGCTATCGATTTTGGTGTAAACAATACAAAGCAACATCTAGTCGCTGGAAGTATGATCGCGCTGGATGGAGGTGTTGCTCATGATCTCACAGCTTTAGAAGATAGCATTATACGCTTATCTCTCTCCTTAAAAGACAGTGTTTCAAGAGTACAACAAGCAGCAAACTCATAAAGAATTAGAGTCGCTCTCAAGAGGTTTATAATACAAAAGCTTATTGAAGTATACAATAAATACATAAATGTATTGCCTTAAAACATATCAAGTATGAAACTTTATAGGAATCTACTAAAAGAATATAACTCAGCAATTATAGGATATGCAACCATAGGTATTATTGGACAAAGTTATGTTGGGTCTGCAACCACTATGTTTATTTTAATAAATAATGACCTCCCAAGAAGTCTCCAAATGATTAAACTTTTTCTAGTGACGATTCTTTGTATAGGATTCAGTGGAGCTGTCTTAGCAAAGTAAAAAGGGAAGATTCAATTCAATATCCTTGCCATAAGTGTCTTTACAAGTATTCTGTTTATCATCGCCAACTTGGTTTAGAGCGGTACGTATTTACGATTGCTCTTTAATACCTCCTATATACACAATCAAAAATCGTATGTGTAATTTTCATAGAAATACAAAGATTCTCTTTTCTGCTCTATAGAATCCTCTTAAAAAGACAAAAAAAATAGCCTTTTGCCATAGGGATACTTATATTTATATCGTTATACATATACGAATGAGCAAGAACTATAAAACCACCGTAAATCAAGAATTTGAGTTTGATATTTCGCAAGAACACCTCTCAAAACTAGATGCGGTTAAAACAACAGCTACAGGATATCACATCCTATACAACAACACTTCTTTTAAAGCGGACGTTGTCACATCAGATTTTTCTAAGAAAACGTACCAAGTCCTCGTCAATAACAGACCTTATGAGGTGGTCATTGCAGATGCTATTGATATTCTTATTAAAGATATGGGCTTTTCTGTAGGAGCTTCAAAATTATCAAATTCGCTTATAGCGCCTATGCCAGGGCTTATTCTTGATGTACAAGTGACCGCAGGACAAAAAGTAAAAGAAGGAGATACCCTTGTTGTTTTGAGCGCTATGAAAATGGAAAACAGCTTTGTTTCTCACATAGATGGTATCATAAAAGCGGTACACGTGACCAAAGATGATGCCGTAGATAAAGGACAACTCCTCGTCGAATTTGAAGAAGAAAATAATTAAAAAATAGCCTTCTGATATCTCCCCTAGAAAGAGACATCATAGGCAGGAAAGAATATGAAAATTAAAAAAATATTAGTCGCCAACCGTGGAGAGATCGCCATTAGAGTGATGACTACAGCAAAAAAAATGGGTATTAAAACCGTTGCGATTTATTCTACCATAGATCGTAATGCACCTCATGTCCGTTTTGCAGACGAGGCGGTTTGCGTAGGTGAAGCCCCATCCAATAAATCCTATTTATTAGGAGATAAAATCATCGCTGTTGCCAAGGAGCTCCACGTAGACGCCATCCATCCAGGTTATGGATTTTTAAGTGAAAATGCCGCTTTCGCGAAAGCGGTCACAGACAGCAACATCATTTTTATAGGACCAGAGCCTACCGCCATAGAAATTATGGGAAATAAGCTGGCTGCCAAAGATGCCGTCAAAGCATACGATATTCCGATGGTTCCTGGTATAGACGAAGCCATCACCGATGTAGAAAAAGCAAAAATCATTGCTAATGACATAGGATTTCCTATCCTCATCAAAGCCGCTGCTGGTGGCGGAGGAAAAGGAATGCGGATTGTCAATAAAGATGCTGAGCTAGCATCACAAATGAAACTAGCCATCAGCGAAGCCACTGCTGCGTTTGGTGATGGATCCGTTTTTATAGAAAAATACGTGTCTTCACCCAGACATATCGAGATCCAAGTAATGGCAGATAATTATGGCAATACAGTACACCTTTTTGAAAGAGAATGTAGTATCCAGCGCCGTCACCAGAAGGTAGTAGAAGAAGCGCCTTCTTCTGTACTTACCCCAGCCTTAAGAGAAGCGATGGGAACTGCAGCTGTGCAAGTAGCCAAAGCATGTGACTATCGAGGAGCAGGAACTGTTGAGTTTTTACTTGATGACCAACATAATTTCTACTTTCTAGAAATGAATACGCGATTACAAGTAGAGCATCCTGTAACAGAATTGATCACGGGTGTAGATCTTGTAGAACTACAAATACGTGTGGCACGAGGCGAAGTATTACCTATAAAGCAAGAAGACTTAACGATAAAAGGACACGCATTAGAACTGCGTGTCTATGCAGAAGACCCTTTAAATGATTTCTTACCCAGTGTAGGTAATCTATCTACGTACGTGCTGCCAGAAGGAAAAGGCATTCGTGTAGATAACGGTTTTGAACAAGGTATGGATATTCCTATTTACTATGACCCAATGCTATCAAAACTGATTGTGTATGGAGACACTAGAGAAGAAGCGATAGAATTACTCTCAAGTGCGTTAGATGATTATAAAGTAGTGGGCGCTCAGACGACCTTAGCTTTCGGAAAATTTGTGTGTGAACACGAGGCATTTCGATCTGGAAACTTTGACACTCATTTTGTAAAAAAATATTACTCGCCAGAAGCACTAAAAAAGCAATATGAAGAAGAAGCTAAAATTGCAGCACTCATTGCCGTAAAGCAACACATTCAAGAGCAACATATTTTACGCCTACCAACCTCATAACTATGGATTCAAAAATAAAAGCACTCAATGAAAAAATTACCCTTGCCCATTTAGGCGGTGGCGAAAAACGTATTGAGCGACAACACGAAAAGAAAAAACTAACTGCAAGAGAGCGGATTCATTACTTATTAGATGATGGTTCTTTTGAAGAAATAGGTATTCTAGTTACGCATCGTACGACTGATTTTGGAATGCAAGACGAAATCTATTACGGAGATGGCGTAGTTACAGGATACGGTACCGTAAACGGTCGATTGATCTATCTTTTTGCACAGGATTTTACCGTTTTTGGAGGAGCTCTTTCGGAAACTCATGCCGAAAAAATATGCAAAATTATGGATCTTGCGATGAAAGTCGGTGCGCCATTAATTGGACTTAACGACTCTGGAGGAGCGCGTATACAAGAAGGTGTTCGCTCACTAGGAGGTTATGCCGATATCTTTTATAGAAATGTACAAGCCTCAGGTGTGATTCCGCAAATATCTGCGATTATGGGGCCTTGTGCTGGAGGTGCTGTATACTCACCTGCCATGACCGATTTCACCATGATGGTTCAGGATACGAGTTATATGTTTGTTACTGGACCTAATGTGGTAAAAACAGTGACCAATGAAGAAGTCACATCCGAAGAGTTAGGAGGTGCAAGCACACATTCGGTAAAATCAGGAGTGGCACATATTACGTCTGCTAATGATGCACAGTGTTTGGAAGATCTTAAATCCCTATTAAGTTATTTACCTCAAAACAATAAAGAAACACCAAAAAAATTTCCTTTCCAATTACAAGATGAAGTCCGTGAACAATTAGCCTCGGTCATACCAGACAGTGCGAATAAGCCGTATGATATGCATGAGGTAATCACAGGGATTATAGATGAAGAATCATTCTATGAAATTCATAAAGACTATGCAGAAAATATTATTGTAGGCTTTGCTCGATTAGGAGGTCGTAGTATTGGAATCATTGCAAATCAGCCGATGTATCTGGCTGGGGTATTGGATGTAAATAGCTCAAAAAAAGCAGCACGTTTTACCCGTTTTTGTGATTGTTTCAATATTCCATTATTAGTGCTGGTAGACGTACCAGGTTTTCTTCCAGGTACAGATCAAGAATGGAATGGAATCATTGTCCACGGAGCAAAGCTACTGTATGCATTAAGTGAAGCAACCGTACCTAGAGTGACTGTGATTACAAGAAAAGCGTATGGAGGTGCGTATGACGTGATGAACTCCAAACACATCGGTGCCGATTTGAATTATGCGTGGCCAAGTGCAGAAATTGCCGTCATGGGAGCTAAAGGCGCCAGTGAAATTATCTTTAGAAAAGAAATTAAAGAAGCTAGTGACCCTACTCAGAAACTACTCGAAAAAGAACATGAATATGCCGAAAAATTTGCAAATCCATACCGTGCCGCACAACGCGGATTTATAGATGAAGTGATCCTTCCAGAGCATACACGACGTAAATTAATAAAAGCCTTTAGTATGTTAGAAAATAAAAAGGTAAAACGCCCTAAAAAGAAACACGGAAATATTCCTTTGTAAGTATATAGAGATCATTTAAAAACAACCTTGTGAAAATAAAAAACGACGAACTCATCATCGACGGGATAGATAAGATTATTTTACGTCAACTTATGACAGATGCACGTAAACCTATTCTTGAGATTGCCCGTAAAGTAGGGATTTCTGGAGCTGCAATCCATCAGCGATTACGTAAGCTTGAAAAATCGGGGCTTCTTGCTGGATCAAAATTTGTTATTGATCCTAAAGTATTAGGCTATCGTACGATGGCTTTTATAGGTGTTTTTTTAGATAGAGCAGCAAATAATGCACGCACTGTACGCCAACTAGAAGATATTCCTGAAGTCATAGAATGTCATTATACAACAGGAAACTGGTCTATCTTAATTAAAATCTTATGTAAGAACAATGAAGACCTTATGAACTTACTCAATAAAAAAATTCAAGCGATTGACGGGGTTTCTAGAACAGAAACGTTTATTTCACTAGATCAACAGATAGACAGACAGATTAAGATATAATTGATTGTTAAAAATAATCCAAAGAAAAAGTCCTTTGAGAATACTCAAAGGACTTTTTTGTACTGAAATATTGACTTATAGTCCAGGATAATTTCCTGTGAGAATATCAATACCATCAATCACCCATCCTACAACAAAGAATCCTGCTGTTAAGATGAATAGAATATTCCATCCAATAGGACTTCCTAAATACCAACGGTGTGCTGCAAATCCTCCTAAGAATAACCATAATAAAATAGCTATAAGTTGACGATCTGCTGCAACTGCAGCTGGTGAAACCAACTCATCAGCAGTGGCAGTATTTTCATCAGTGACTTCAGCAGTAACAGGAGTTGCTACTCTAGTTACAGGAAAACCTGCATACGTGTTTGTTACAGCAAAAAGCAATAACATAAAAGAAAGAATAATTTTAAGTTTCATATTTTAAATTGATTAAATTAGACATTTTAAATTTAGTTAAAAATTTATGCGCAACCTACTCTTATTTAAATTTTTAGTACTCCTTTGCTTTTCTACAAGTGTATTTTCACAATCTCCTGCCTACGAATATCTAGGTGTCATAAAGCTTAACGACACTTCTTTTATTTCTTACAGGTTAGCATTTGAAGAGGTTGACGGTAAGATAGATGGCTACTCTTTGAGTGATATAGGAGGTAAACATGAAACTAAATCTAATATAAAAGGGACGTATAATAAAGATGAAAATGTACTAATTTTTCAGGAGTATAATATTGTATATACCAAGTCGCCTATTACTGAGTTTGATATGTGCCTGATTAATTTTGAGGGTAAATTACGAAATCTCAAAAAAAATAAAGCATTTAGCGGAAATTTCAAAGGATTGTATCCAGATGGAAAACCTTGTCGTGATGGACTTATTATCGTATCTAATGCCCGTAAAGTAGAGGAACGGATTGCAAAGTTTGATACTAAAGTACAGAAATCTAAAAAGATTTCTCAAGAGGTAAAAGACAAAGTGAGTATGCGTCGAACCTTAGACACACTTACGATGAGTGTTATAAAGAAAAATGAAAATCTTAACGTTTTTACGAAGACAAAGAATGTCATTATTTCTATTTATGATGCAGGAAAAGTAGACGATGATCGTATCAACCTCTATGTAGATGGAAAACTCATCTTAGAAAATTATTCGATTTTAAGAGAGAAAAAGGAAATCCCTATTACCATCACAAAAGAATTTACGACTATAAAAGTCACCGCTTTAAATGTTGGAGATTCTGCGCCTAATACTGTGAAAGTAGAGATTCTAGACGGCACTAACCTCATTACCACACGTACAAGTCTGGATACAAATGAAAGTGCTGTGCTTACGCTTGTTAACCAATAGTATCTATTGAGAAAAAAAGTCGTTTGAATTATTATAAAATTAAAATCCATATTGTAATGGGTTTAATACACTCCTGCTTATCGGAGGTAGGTTTGCGAAAGCGAACTCATGCATCATAAAAAAAGCCCTCCAAAAAGAGGGCTTTTACTGTAAAATAGTATGATAGCTTTTTAATCTACTGTGAAACCTACGTTAAATAATGATGAGTTTGTCACCGTAAGTGTATCCTCACTATCTAATGTATTTACCAAAGTCGTATTGAAAGAACCAAAAACGGTATTTTCAGTAAGATCAATATTCGTAATAATGATTTCGCCACCAAGATCTGCGTTTGACGTATAGATAGCACCACCAGAGTTAAGGGTTATTCCAGCTGTTCCTGTATTATTAATTACATACGTTTGATTTGTAACCGCTGGAGCGTCTACATCTCCTGAACCTACACTAATGGTAATAGATCCGAAATCTGTTACAGCCGCCACAGTGAGTCTACCTCCATTGTTAGAAAGCACACCACTTACATTGTCTGTGCGTAAATTTTGTCCGCCTACAGTGGCTCTAAATTTAACTGTCGCCGCTTCTGTAGGTCCATCATCATCACTACTACACGAGGTAACAAATACCAATGCAAAAAATAAAATACTAATTTTTAAAAATGTCTTTTTCATTTGAATCTAGTTAAAATGTTTAGTTAAAAAACCCACACGTATTAAAGTATGGGTGTTTTTATAGAATTTCGCGAAAGCGGGACTTCGATAGATTTTTTTTCACTACGCTTCAAAAAAAACACTCAGTCGCCTTCTTAAGTGATTAATATCTGTAGTACTCAGGCTTAAATGGTCCTTCTACAGTCACACCAATATATTCTGCTTGCTCAGTAGAAAGTGTTTCAAGCTCTACACCAAGACGTGAAAGGTGTAATGCTGCTACCTTCTCATCTAGATGTTTAGGAAGCATATATACTTCGTTCTTGTAATTATCACTGTTTTTCCAAAGTTCGATTTGAGCCAGTGTTTGGTTTGTGAATGAGTTACTCATTACAAAACTAGGATGTCCTGTTGCACATCCTAAGTTGACTAAACGACCTTCTGCAAGAACGATAATGTCCTTCCCATCAATCGTATACTTATCAACCTGTGGTTTGATTTCGTCTTTTGTTGCTCCGTGTGTTTTATTTAACCAACCCATATCGATTTCATTATCGAAATGACCAATGTTACAAACAATCACTTTATCTTTCATCGCCTCAAAATGCTCAGGACGTATGATGTCTTTGTTTCCTGTGGTAGTAATTACAATATCTGCATTACCAATCACAGTATTTAATTTCTTAACTTCAAAACCGTCCATCGCAGCTTGTAACGCACAAATAGGATCGATTTCTGTAACGGTTATGATAGAACCTGCTCCTTTAAAAGAAGCGGCTGTTCCTTTACCTACATCTCCATATCCACAAACCACAACGCGCTTTCCAGCAAGCATGGTATCTGTAGCACGACGGATCGCATCTACTGCACTCTCGCGACATCCGTATTTATTATCAAACTTTGATTTTGTAACAGAATCGTTTACGTTTATAGCAGGCATAGGTAATGTTCCTTTCTTAACACGCTCGTAAAGTCTGTGAACACCTGTTGTTGTTTCTTCAGAAAGTCCTTTGATGTCTCCAGCAAGTTCTGGGTAACGATCTAAAACCATATTTGTTAAATCTCCTCCGTCATCAAGAATCATATTTAATGGCTTGCGATCTTCTCCAAAGAAAAGGGTTTGCTCAATACACCAATCAAATTCTTCTTCATTCATTCCTTTCCAAGCATACACTGGAATTCCAGCATCTGCAATCGCTGCTGCTGCTTGATCTTGTGTAGAGAAAATATTACAAGAACTCCAAGTTACTTCAGCTCCAAGTGCTTTTAGGGTCTCAATTAATACGGCTGTCTGAATGGTCATGTGGAGACATCCTGCAATACGGGCTCCTTTAAGAGGTTGCTCATCTTTGTATTCTTCACGAAGAGACATTAATCCTGGCATTTCTGCTTCTGCGAGTTCGATTTCTTTACGACCCCAAGCTGCCAATGAAATATCTTTTACTTTGTACGGTACGTACGGTGCTGTTTTTGTACTCATTATTAGTATCTTTGATTATAGCAAATTGCGTGCAAAATTACGTAATATCTTACAGTTCTCATGCCTCTTTACAAAACTATAACAATAAACCCGCACACAACCGTCTATATTTGGAAGATCGAAGAGGACTTTAATACCCTACTAGCAACACTGAATGATGTAAAGGAGCAGACTTCAAAACTCACGCAAAATAGTCTAAACAGGCTTGATCACATGAGGTCTGAATTACATAGACGCGGCTTTATGAGTGTACGTCACTTACTCGCAGAAGCAGGGTATACAGACCATGATTTGTATTATGATAGCCAAGGCAAACCGCATCTTACCGATCATAAATATATTTCTATTACACACTCCTATACATTTTCTGGGATTATTGTAAGCGATGAGAAAGTAGGTATTGATATCGAAATGCAACGCGATAAAATATTACGAATCGCACATAAATTTACACCATTAGAAGAATATAGCACGCTTGCCAATGCAGATGCCGTGATCCGAAAACTCACCATCGTATGGGGTGCTAAAGAGTCACTTTATAAACTCTATGCACAAGAAGGATTGAGTTTTTTGAATCATATTGATGTACAGGATTTTTATTTTGATGACGAAAAAACAACTGCAACCGTCACTTACAATGCAACAACTTCTCAGTATGATATTTTCTTCCTAGAGTTCGAAGGATTTACGTGTGTATATGGCTATTGAATTTAACGATTTAAGAATGAAAATGCACTAAATATCGCTTTCTTCTAACTTCTTGTTCCTTGATAATAACTCAAACGTGTATGATGCTTATTCCGTATTTTCGTGTTTCATGAGATTATACCAACACATTCATTTAGCACAGACACAAGGAAAGCGATTACTTGCCATTCTTATCGATCCTGATAAGTTTGTGGTGGAGTCCGCTTTCGCGAAAGCGTATATAGAAAAAATCCCAACCCAAACTACACATATATTTGTAGGTGGAAGTACCAATGCATCCAAAACCATAGAAACGGTTGTTGCCTTATTAAAACAACATACAGTTTTACCCATCATCCTTTTCCCTGGTGATTATACTCAGATCACTCCTAAAGCCGATGGAATTCTGTTTTTATCCTTACTCTCTGGACGTAATCCTGAATACCTGATCGGACAACAAGTAAAAGGAGCACCTCATATTAAAAAAAGCCATCTTGAAGTGATTCCAACAGGGTATATTCTGATAGACGGAGGCAAAGAAACCGCTGTACAACGCGTAAGCAACACGATACCCATAGACCAAAAGAATCTAGATCATATTGTACACACAGCACTAGCGGGACAATATTTGGGTAAAAAATGTATCTATCTAGAGGCAGGAAGTGGCGCACAGCACCCAGTGGCTTCTCAAATTATAAAATCGGTACGAGAAGCGATAGATATCCCTTTGATAGTAGGAGGCGGTATCCGATCACAACAAGCAATGGAAGATGCCTATCAAGCGGGAGCCACCCTAGTGGTTGTTGGCACTGCTTTTGAAGAGGATCGTTGGACATAGCTCCAATCACATAGAAAGCCTTATTTTTATACCATGAAAAGGAAACTACAAATCACCCTCTTATTCTTATTCATCTCACTGCCAATAATGGCTCAAAAATTTCAGGTGATTGATGAGGTACTTAAGGTTCCAATCTCTTTTGCTACAATTTCTTTTGGCGATGGGCGAGGGACTTTTGCAGGAGAAGATGGTGTCTTTGATTTCCCTAAAGAAAAATATCCCGATATCGACTCCTTACATATTTCGGCTATTGGGTATACAGAAAAAGGATTTAGCACCAAAGAAATTCCTACGACAATTGCGTTACAACCAGAGGCAAGTGAGCTTTCTGAAGTGATTGTCACCGCTCCCAAACGAGGGAAATATAAAACCAAAAAGCAAAAGCCCGTTACTCACGAAGATATACACACCTCTTGGTTACCTACCGTAGAGAGTGAAGTCGCTGTCTTGTTTAAAAGATACGAGGGCGAGTCTACTCGAATTGCCAAAATTTTACTTCCTATTAATGCAGAAACACAATATAAATCCAAAGGAAAAGGGAAATTTGCTACGATTTTTAGAATTCAGTTTTACAAAAATGATAATGGTCTACCCGGTAAAGCTATAGTTCATGAAAAAATAGTCTTTGCTATTGATCAAGACACTCAAAAAATATTTGAACTTGATATTCAGTCCAAGCAAATTTTTATTCCAGAAGAAGGGATTTTTGCTTCGTTACAAGTACTAGGATATGCAGATGATAATGGAAAATTGATGCAATCCAAAAAATACCGCGAAATAAAAACAAAGCGAGGGATTCAAAAAATATCAACTGCTTTTAGACCATTACTTCCTTTTACTAATGAATTTCCTTTGCAAAAAACGTATGTGCGTCGCATTTTCTTAAACAATAAGAAATGGCAAGTATTTGATGAGACGTACAATGAGAACTCAAATCTTATCAAGTCGGGATTTCGTCATTATGGAATGGGAGTTACTTTTCACGTGTTTGAAGAAAAAAAATAGTTAACTAAAAACTTAAATGCGATCGGGATGAGATTCCCGCTTTCGCGGGAATAAAAATGAATATATCTGTAGAACTTACCTTCACTCCCCTCCAAGATAATTATGAACCAGCTATTACTGCGTTTATTAAGCAACTAAGAGCTTCGGGGTTCACGGTTTTAGAAAATCCGTTATCCACTCAAGTGTATGGAGAGTACGACGCTGTCATGGAGATGCTTACCAAAGAGATAAAGAATAGCTTTTCCAGTATCGAGATTGGCTTATTCCAAATCAAGATTGTCAAAACAGATCGCAGTGATTATGTCGCAGATTTTTGATTTTTTTATAGACGCCTATAAAGCAACTCCTACGTGGATGATTATCTTAGAAGGGATCGCTTTTATATTTGGAATCCTCAGTGTAATATATGCCAAAAAAGCAAATATTCTCGTCTATCCTACAGGACTAGTTGCTACAGTCATTACCGTATATTTACTATGGAAAGCAGGATACCTTGGTGATATGATGATGAATTTTTACTACTCTGTCATGAGTATTTACGGTTGGTGGAACTGGTCTCGAAAAAAGAATAATAAACTCGCCGTTCCTATTTCTAGAACAAATGCTAAAGAAAAATGGATAGGCTTTGGACTTTTCGTTGCCACGATGTGTATCACTTATATGGTATATCTATGGGATGGAAGAGACATGGATATTCCAAGTTATATAGACACCTTTACCTCAGGTATTTTCTTTACCGCTATGTGGTATATGGCAAACAAGAAACTAGAAAACTGGACCCTTTGGATTTTTGCAGACCTCATCACAGTCCCACTCTATGCCTATAGAGGTTTAGGAATGTTATCACTACAATATTTAATCTTTACCATCCTTGCTATTCAAGGATATCTCGCATGGAAGAAACACTTAGACAACAACCCAGTAGCTGCATAAAAATCTGCATTTTTGGTCCAGAGAGTAGTGGGAAGAGTACGCTTTCGCGAAAGCTATCTCAGCATTACAACGCACCATTAGTTCCTGAATATGCCCGAGAATATCTTCAAAAACTTTGGGATGAAGAGCAAAAAATATGCAGACCTAAAGATCTGCTTCCCATTGCTGCAGGACAAATGCAACTTGAAAATAAAGCCTCAACCACACAAGCACCCCTACTAATATGCGACACCGATTTATTGACCACCAAGGTATATAGCGAAGCCTATTATGAAAGTTGGTGTCCAGAATTATTGACCAAGTATGCCTTAAAAAATACCTATGATTTGTATCTTTTAACCTATATTGACACCCCATGGGAATCTGATGATTTAAGAGATCGTCCTGAACGACGACAAGAAATGTTTGATCATTTTAAAATTGCATTAGAACACAATAACAGACCGTATATTTTGTTAAAAGGTTCTGTAGAAGAGCGCATGCAACTCGCTACTAAAACTATAAACCAATTCGTATTTTGAATTTTACGCAGAAAGATACCGACACGCTCTTAAAAAAGGGAATCTCTCAAGAACAAGTATTCGAACAAATCATGCTGTTTAAGCAAGGTTTACCCTATATAGATTTAAGAGATCCTGCTATTATTGGTCACGGTATCTACAGTTATACCCAAGAAGAAGAGCAAGCATTTATCTCACATTTTGAAAAACAAAAAGAGTCCTTAGACCTGCTCAAATTTATTCCTGCATCTGGAGCAGCCACTCGTATGTTTAAGTTTTTATTTGAGTTTATAGAAAATTATGACCCTGCTCAAGAAACAGTAAACGCCTACATTAATAGAAACAATGCTCAGGAATTACGCTTATTTTTTGTTGGTTTAGATAGCTTTCCATTTTATAAAAAAGTACGTGAACAACTCAAAAAAACGTATGATGAAAATGACCAAGCGGATGTTAACCTCAATCGTATTCGGTTTGTAAAAACCATGTTGGAAGAAGAGGGGCTTAATTTTGGAAACAAACCCAAAGGTCTTTTCCCGTTCCACAAATACAAGTCTCATAATGCTTCTGCTTTTGAAGAACACCTTTTTGAAGCTGCATTGTATACAAAAACAAAAGCCACTGCTCGATTACATTTTACCATTTCAAAAGAACATTATCAAAAATTTAAAGCTCAGTTTTCCAAATCTCAAAAATGTATTGAGCAGAAAACAAATACTACATTTGATATTACGTATTCCTTTCAATCTCCTGCGACAGACACGATTGCAGTCACAAAAAAAAATGTCCCTTTTAGAGAAGAAAACGGATGTTTGTTATTTAGACCTGGCGGTCACGGATCTTTAATTCAAAACCTGAATGAGCAAGAAGCCGATATTATTTTTATAAAAAATATAGATAATGTCGTCGTTCACACGTATGAGAAAGAAGTTGCTTACTACAAAAAAGTACTAGCAGGTAAACTTTTAAAACTGCAACAACAAGCATACGACTTCTTACAACAAATGGATGATCATGAGATCTCTGAATCTGAAATTTTAGATATTGTCCATTTCTTACAAAATGAATTTAGCTTAAAGCTCGCTACAGATTTTGAGAAATTCTCCCAAAAATATCAAATCGAATACCTAAGAGAGCAACTTGATAAACCCATACGGGTATGCGGGATGGTGAAAAATGAAGGTGAACCTGGAGGGGGCCCTTTTTGGGTAAAACATGAAAGTGGTCGTATCAGCCTACAAATCGTAGAGAGCGTACAGATAGACCCTAACAACAAACATCAACAAAGCATTGTTGCTAAAGCCACCCATTTTAACCCTGTAGATATTGTGTGTGGCATTAAAAATTACAAAGGAGAGAAATATGATCTTACCAACTTTATAGATCCAAAAGCAGGTTTTATTACGCACAAAACAGTCGCAGGAAAACCCATAAAGGCATTAGAACATCCAGGGCTTTGGAACGGCGCTATGGCATTCTGGAACACTATTTTTGTAGAGGTTCCACTTATTACATTTAACCCCGTAAAGACGGTAAATGATTTATTGAAGCCTGCACATCAGGTAAAATAATTGTCCTATAAGTGTGTTCTGAATACGCTCTAAATGATAAAAAACACCTGTGAACAAAGAACTCCTTCTTACTGAACTTACTTTTAAAGCCACTAGAAGTAGCGGTCCAGGAGGACAACACGTCAATAAAACAAGTACACGTGTAGAGCTTTATTGGTCACTAGAAGATTCTCAGGTTTTTTCTGAAAATCAAAAAGTACGCTTACGCGAAAAACTACACAATCGCCTTACCAAAGAGCAAATACTCATTCTTGCTTCTGGACAAACAAGAAGTCAACTTAAAAACAAAGAACACGTCACCAAACGCTTTTTTGAACTTCTAGAAGAAGCCGTTACACCACCTAAAAGACGTAAGAAATCAAGACCTTCCTATTCCTCAAAAGTCAAACGATTAGCCTCTAAAAAACAGCATTCTGAAAAGAAATCCAACCGAAAAAAACCAAATTTTTAATCCGCATTATGCATTAGAACTTCGTGATGAAGCTTGAAGAAGCAATAAAATATGGTGTTTTCTGAGTTTTAGCATAGCATCGCTATGGTTAACTCAAAAAGGTAGTGTAATGGCATATTTTGAAGCTTATTCAAGTTGTAATAGATTTTCTAATGCATAATGCGAGTTTAATCGCAGAGCGATAGCCAAGGGTTTAATTCCCAAAGCTTGCCCCAAAATTTAAGACTATTTTCGGAGGCATACCTCATACTTTATAGTCAATGATTTTTATTCTTCGTTATTTTTTTCCAATAAGTTACATTTTATTCTTTTTTACATAGTACTTTTGTATCATCTCAAAGGGGTGCTATTTCAAATACTAAATGTAGAACACCGAATGACGAAAAACTTCGTCGCTCTTTTTTCTAAATTTAAACTTTGATTGGCTGAGATTATACCCATTGAACCTAGAACAGATAATGCTGTTTAGGGACGGCCGAGTTAACATGTCCAATAGACATTTTAAAGAGGAGCGAGCAGACGTGCTGGCTTTTTGAATTCTTTGTGCCGGCGAGATGTTTTTCGCAAGAGAAACCACTCTTCAATTCCGTGCGTTTGTATGGGTATTTTCTATTTAAAAATCAGGATAATTACCCTTTTTATTCTTAACAAACCAACACTACGGATGAAAAAAATCCTCACTATTATTTTTGTACTATGTGCAACAATTACGTTCGGTCAAACCTACACGGTTTCTGGAACTGTAAGTGACTTAAATGGTCCTCTTTCGGGAGTAAGTGTGACCAAAAAAGGAGCAACAAATGAAGTAACCACAGATTTTAGTGGTAAGTATACTATTGAATTAACAAGGGGTTCTCATATACTTGTTTTTAGTACGATAGGTCAAGAAATTGAATATAGTATTAGAGTTACAAAAGATTCTGTATTGGATATTCAACTTGATGATAAAATAGAATCATTAGATGAGGTCTTAGTTCGCGCCGTACGTGTCAATGCCGACTCTCCTATTACCCACTCCAACCTCAGTAAAGAACAACTAGCAGAGCGTAATTTAGGACAAGATATTGCCACTCAAATCAAATTCCTCCCCAATGTCGTGACCACCTCAGATGCAGGAGCAGGTATTGGATATACAGGGTTTAGAGTGCGAGGGACAGGGAATCAGGGAATCAACGTCACCATCAACGGAATTCCGTATAATGATGCGGAGAGTGCTACCAGCTTTTTTGTCAACCTTCAGGACTTTACCTCTTCTATAGAAAATCTACAGTTACAACGTGGTGTAGGAACCTCCACAAACGGACCAGGTGCTTTTGGAGCAAGCTTAAACATTCTAACAGATGCAGTGTCTGACGAAGCCTCTGCAAGTACAGCACACTCTTTTGGATCGTTTGGTACCAGACGCCATAATGTAAAGTTTAGTACAGGTCTTTTAAATGATCACATTGAAATCTCTGGACGTTTATCACAAATCAAATCAGATGGATTTATAGATCGTGCCTCCTCAGATCTAAAGTCATACTTTCTTCAAGCTGCTTATAAAGACGATAATACCCTAATTAAAGTGATTAATTTTGCAGGATCTGAAGTAACGTATCAATCTTGGTTTGGTGTCGATAGAGAAACAGCTGAAAATAACCCAACATTTAACCCTGCGGGACAATTTACAGATGAAGATGGGAATATTAGATTTCATGAAAATCAAGTAGATGATTACAAACAAGATCACTACCAAGTACACTGGAATCAAAGATATAATAACAATTGGAGTACCAATCTTAGTTTCAATTACACCTATGGACGTGGATTCTTTGAAGAATACGAAGAAGATGACGACTTTAGTTTTTATGGACTGACTCCTATTACAATTGGTGGCGAGACCATTGAAACCACAGATTTGATACGCCGTCGTTGGTTGGACAACGATTTTTACGTGGTAAATGCGAACGTTAATTACAAAGACACTCAATGGGATTTCACCTCTGGTTTATTTTGGAGCCAATATGATGGAGATCATTTTGGTGAAGTGATTTGGGCGCGTTTTGCAAGCGATTCTGAAATAGGTGACAACTATTATTTTGGTACAGGTGAAAAGGGGGAGTTTTCCGCTTTCGCGAAAGCAACCTACAAAGTAAACAATCAGTGGAGCGTGTATGGAGATCTTCAAGGAAGATTTATCAACTATGAGACAGACGGCATCAACTCTGATGTAGCAGAATTTATCGTAGATGAATCCTATAGTTTTTTCAATCCTAAAGCAGGGGTTACGTATAAACTAAATGATGAAAATCAATTTTATGCTTCCTATGCACGTGCCAATCGTGAGCCTAACCGTACTGATTTTGAAAATGGAGACCCAAGACCCGAACGTCTTAATGACTTTGAATTAGGATGGAGATACAATACAGCTAAAGTAAAACTAAATATAAACGGATATTATATGGGTTTCCGTGATCAGTTAGTTGTTTCTGGTATTGACAATGTAGGCGCCCCCATACGTACAAATAGTGGTCAGAGTTATAGAGCAGGTGTAGAGATAGAAGCTGCGGTACAACTAACTCCAAAATTAAGTGTCTATCCTAATCTTGCGCTGAGTGCAAATAAGAATAGAGATTTCTTATTTCAAAGAGATGGGGTATTACAAAATCTTGGAGACACCAATATCTCATTCTCTCCTGATATCGTAGTAGGGAATACACTTCAGTACACCCCTGTAAAAGGACTTACCCTTCAATTCCTATCCAAATTTGTAGGAGAGCAATACCTAGGAAATATAGACAGCCCTACCTCGCTATTAGATAGTTACTTTGTAAATGACTTTAATGTAACCTACGAATTAGGAGAAGTCGCCTTTTTTAAAGGAATTACATTAAATCTATTGGTGAATAATATATTTGACGAGCGATTTATCTCAAATGGGTACTTCTTTACGTTCGATGATGATTTTAGTGTTCCTGGAGAAATTACAACCGTTGAAGGCGCAGGTTTTTATCCACAAGCAGGTACTAACTTCTTAGTTGGGACTACTTTAAAATTCTAAGTCAGAAACCTTACTTTTAAAACATATAAAAGCCCACTCGTTTGAGTGGGCTTTATTTTCTTATTACTATTTCGAATGATTAGTTAGAGACGATAATCACATCGCCACTTTGTTCTACTCGATAATTAACCATGGTATAGTCCAATACTTCACCTGCGGCTTGTCCTGTAAAAAGGTTATAAGTATGTGCATCATCACACTGGCAGACCACTTCAATACCATTTATCACCATTGTTGAGCATTCATTAGGGCTATGATTAGGATCTGTTGCTTCCCAAGCCATTAACCCACTTCCTGTATTGATGACAAACACACCTCTCACACCACCATTGGGAACATATACTGGATTACTAGGAATTTGTAAATCTAATGCATCAATATTTCCCAACTGAATACTAAAACCAATATCAACAACAAAAGGATTGTTGGAACGTCTATCATCATCTGATGAACATCCAAATAATAGCAATATAACAAAACAAAAAAGTAGGGTAGTACGCATTAATCTAGGTATCTATAATTATTTATGTGACTGGGTTTGCTTTCGCGAAAGCGCACCTCTTTAAAGTCGCAATTTACTACAAAACGACGAAGCAAGTAAAATATTTTGTATATTCGTAAGGCAAATCCCGAAAGTGGGATTTTTTTATTCCCGGCTCGTCGGGAATTCTTATATAATACAATGAAGCCTATCTAAAAGGCATTTAAAAATACAGAATATGGGTAAAGTAAATTATTACACTGCCGAAGGTTTAAAAAAACTTAAAGATGAACTCAATCATTTACGAGATGTAGAACGTCCTAGAGCATCTCAAGATATTGCTGAAGCTAGAGATAAAGGCGATTTGAGTGAAAATGCAGAATATGATGCAGCAAAAGAAGCACAAGGAATGTTAGAAATGCGCATCTCACAACTAGAAGAACTTGCTTCTAATGCGCGTATTATAGATGAATCTCAACTAGATACTAGTAAAGTGCTGGTACACTCTACCGTTAAAATTAAAAATCAGATTAACGGCATGGAAATGTCGTATAAGCTTGTTGCTCAAAATGAAGCTGATGTCAAAACGGGTAAAATCTCTGTAGATTCTCCTATAGGAAGAGGGCTTTTAGGGAAAAAAGTAGGCGATGTTGCCGAAATCCAAGTACCTAGTGGTGTGATGAAATTTGATATTATAGAAATCAAAAGAGGATAAGAGTATGGCAAGTATCTTTACAAAAATTATCAATCGAGAGATTCCAGGACACATCATTCACGAAGATAATCGTCATATTGCAATATTAGATATAAATCCTAATACCAAAGGGCATACGTTATGTATTCCTAAAGAAGAGGTAGATCGTATTTTTGATCTTTCTGAAGAGACGTATCTGGATTTGATGGCGTTTTCCAGAAAAGTAGCGATTGCGTTAGAAAAAGCAGTGCCTTGTCAGCGTATTGGTGTGAGTGTGATTGGGCTTGAAGTGCCTCACGTACACGTGCATTTAATTCCGCTTCAAACGATGGAAGATGCTCGTTTTATGAAGAAAACCTCCATGACTTCAGAAGAGTTCAAACAGCTTATCAAAGAGATTCAAGCACATTTAAGCTAAGATTCCCTGCAATTTTAAATACTGCAACAATATCACGGTTTTTGCATCTTTGATCTCACCAGTTTGGATCATTTTATACGCTTTCGCGAAAGCGTACTCATGCACCAAAATATCTTCATGCTCTGTCGTCACACCACCTCCTTCACTCACTTTATCTTTTGCCGTATAGCTGGCAATAAATAAATGAACGGTTTCTGTCACAGACCCTGGAGACATATATAAATCCATCACTTTTTCTACTTTAGAAAGATGGTATCCGGTCTCTTCTTCTATTTCTTTTTTAATAGCCGTTTCTGGATCATGATCATCTAGTAAGCCTGCACACACTTCGATAAGCATCCCACTTGGATTTCCGTTAAAATAGGTAGGCATACGTAATTGCTCCGTCAGGATTACACTCCTTGATGTTTCGTTATACAATAACACCGCAGCCCCATTCCCTCTATCGTAGACTTCGCGTACTTGAGGTTCCCAGTTTCCTTTAGAATCTCGGTAATCAAACGTTACCTTATGTAAGGTTGCCCAATTATCTGAAAGCAGTATTTTTTTGATGTTTTTTAGATACTCAGGCATCGTGAACGAGTTTAAGTTGAATTTGCATGGTGGTTCCTTTGTCTATTTCGCTTTTAAGAACACCTATTTTACCATCGTGATACTCTTCGATAATTCTTCGCGCCAATGATAATCCTAATCCCCAACCACGTCTTTTTGTTGTAAATCCAGGTTCAAAGATGCTATTAAATTTACTCTTGGGGATTCCTTTTCCTGTATCAGAGATTAATACTTTGGCATAATTGGCATCACGGGTAATGACAAGAGTTAAGTCTCCCTTGCCTTTCATAGCGTCTATGGCGTTCTTGAACATATTTTCGATAGTCCAGCCGTACAACTGTTTATTGAGCATCACGGGTAGTTCGCCTTCTGGCAAGTCTATAGTAAACTTAATGAGTTTGGAGCTTCGGTTTTCTAGGTATTCAAACGTCTCTTTGGTTTCCTTAATAATGTCAACCACTTTTAAATCCGGCACCGATCCTATTTTACTAAAACGATCAGTAATAGTTTCCAGTCGATCAATATCCTTGACCATTTCTTTGATATAGTCTGGATTGACATCTTCTGTCTTTAAAATTTCTGTCCATCCCACCAAGGAAGAGAGTGGTGTTCCTATTTGGTGTGCTGTTTCTTTTGCCATTCCTGCCCAAAGCAAATTTTGCGCAGAAGACTTAGAGGTTAAATAATAAAAATAAATCAGCGCTATAAATAGAATCACAATAATCAAAAGGGCAATAGGAAAATATTTAAGCTGAGCAATAATGGGAGAATTCCCATAATACAACGTGTTTGATTTTACACCGTCCCATACAATATCTATGGGCTGATTAGTGAGTGCATATTCTTGCGCAAGTTGTGCTAACTCTTCTTGTGTTAATTCATCACCATTGGGTATGTTTACATAATCATAGGTTTCTTCTTCCAGATTATAGGTAAGTGTGGGAATGGTATTATTTTCAGAAAGGATTAATAGATATAAATTACTTAACGACTCGTCTAGTTGGCGAGCTTCTTTTTCTGTAGGCAAAATATCTGATGTTTCAGCAAGGGCTTTTTTAGCCGCTGCAAACATCTGCATCTTACTGCGTTCTGACTCTTTAAGTTGATCAAAAAATAAAAGGACATTCCACAGAATAAGTGTGGTAATCACCAAAGAAGAAATAATAATAAACCACCTCGCATATTGAGGTTTTGGGCTAAAATTCATGAAAGAACACTTTTAATAAATATAGAATTAAAGTCGTAAAAATACGCTTTGAAAAAGGAAAAACTTTGCTTCTCAACAACAAACGGAATAAATAAGTACATCGTATATATTGCTATAAGGGGGATTTGACAAAATGATTGGATAAAGTTTTCTCATAGCATTTCCTCTTTTCCTACCTTTGAAAAAACCTTTTATATGCAGACAATAGACCCGAAAGAAATTTCTGTTCCAAAACTATTTGGGCATTTAACGGGAGCTGTGGGGCCACGTCCTATTGCTTTTGCTAGTACTATAGATACTCAAGGCAATGTAAATCTTGCGCCTTTTAGTTTTTTTAATATTTTTGGCGCAAACCCTCCTATTTTGGTGTTTTCTCCTTCTAGAAGTGGTCGAGATAACTCTACAAAAAACACCTTAGACAATGTACTTGAAGTACCAGAAACAACCATAAACATGGTAGACTATGCTATGGTACAACAAATGAGTCTGGCTAGTACGGCATACCCAAAAGGAGTCAATGAGTTTACAAAAGCTGGACTTACGGAGCTTGCTTCAGAAAGTGTGCAACCACCTCGTGTTGCAGAATCTCCCGTGCAGTTTGAATGTAAGGTGATAGAAGTAAAGCCTCTGGGTACAGAAGGTGGCGCAGGGAATCTTGTAATCTGTGAAATTGTTAAAATTCATATAAAAGAGGAAGTTTTAGATACTAATGGAGACATTGACCCGTTAAAAATGGATCAAGTAGCCCGAATGGGTGGTAATTGGTATAGCCGCGCCAACCAAGGATTATTTGAAGTTCCTAAACCTATTGTACAATTAGGCATAGGAGTAGATCAGGTTCCTGAAGCCATTAGATTAAGTACTATACTTACAGGAAATGACCTTGGAATGTTGGGTAATATAGAAGAACTTCCTACAGCAAAAGAGATCTCAAAATTCATTGCTGAACATCCAGAAATACAAAAAATAATACAAACTGGAAATCAAAATAAGTTGCATAAAAAAGCACAAGAGTATCTCGTTGAAAAGAATGTGAATAACGCGTGGAAAGTTCTCCTTGCAAAGCCCTAATTTTTAGCTACATTTACACCTTTAAATTCTTATTTGAGAGATGGAAGTACAAGGAAAAGTAAAAATGATCGGAGAGACACAAACCTTCGGCAGTAATGGATTCAGAAAACGTGAAATCGTTGTTACAACAGAAGAGCAATATCCTCAGCACATTATGGTGGAATTTGTTCAAGATAAAACAGATTTACTCAACAATTACCAAGTAGGACAAAATGTAAAAATAAGCATCAACTTACGAGGTCGTGAGTGGGTAAATCCACAAGGTGAGACAAAATATTTTAATAGCATACAAGGATGGCGTATAGAGAACTTGCAAGATGTAGCTTCACAAGGAGCTCCAGATATGCCAGCTATGCCTCCAGCAGATGCCTTTGAGCCTGCAAACAATCTGAACACTGAAGATCATGATGATTTACCGTTTTAGGTAATCATCTTGGAACCCCTAAAAGTTCCAACTTCGCCCGTAGTTATCCCCTTAGCTACGGGTTTTTTTATTAGCGAAACACTGTTTTGTAAAGTCTCAAAGACCCCTAAAAAATAGGTGGTTGAACTAATTTCGCTTTTCCAGCGGAATCTATGGTTTAATACCTTTTATTCCATAATTATTGCGTAATACCATTTACGATAAAATGGTATACCTGTTATAGATAAAGCTCTTACCAAGCAATCTCATTGCAAATAGCTAAACCCATTTTTAGTATCTTTCTCATCTCATTAAGCAATCCAATATGCCCATCACAAAAACCATAGAAACACTTTTTCAAAAGTACATCCCTTCTCCTTTTGTGATTGCTATTTTATTAACGCTACTCACTATGGGATTAGCGCTACTGTTTACAGAAAATCCTTCTGAAACTTCACATGCCATTACCATTTTAAAATTTTGGGAAGAAGGCATCTGGAATAACGATCTCTTGGTGTTTGCCTACCAAATGATGCTTATTCTTGTACTAGGACACGTATTAGTATTAAGCAAACCCATGAACTGGTTGATTTCTAAAATTACTGTTTATGCAAAAGATACCATAAGTGCTGTATTGTTAATAAGTGTAACCACGATGCTTGTTGCCTTTTTTAATTGGGGGTTAGGACTCATCTTTGGCGCTATCATGGCTCGTAAAGTAGGAGAAGCTGCTTTACAAAAAGGCTTTAAAATCAACTATCCTCTGGTAGGTGCTTCGGGATATATTGGGCTGATGATCTGGCACGGAGGCATGAGCGGATCTGCACCTTTAAAAGTAGCCGAAAAAGGACATCTCACCAATATGATGGATGGGATTATCTCACCAGAAAAACTCGCTTCAATCCCAGAAATTATTACCAGTCAGCAAACTATTTTTAGTTGGTGGAATCTCCTCATATTTGGTATCCTACTCATTGTCATTCCCTTTACTTTTTATTTGCTTGCGCGAAATGGAAAAACAACCGAATTGCCTAATTTTAGCATCACGAAAGAAACTATTGAAGACCAAGAAAAAAATGACAAACTAGATCATTCAAAAATCCTTGCTATAGGATTTGGTTTTATAGGCATCACTGCTTTTTTTGCTAGGTATTATGGAGAATCATTATCTCCTAATATGCTTAATTTCCTAATGCTAGGACTCGGGATTATTTTACACGGTAATTTTAAAAATTTTCTCAAAGCCGTTGAAGAATCCATTGGTGGCGCTAGCGGGATTTTAATTCAATTTCCGTTATACTTTGGTATTATGGGCATCATGAAAAGTACGGGTATGGTCACGATGATCAGTGATGCTTTTATTACGGTGGCGACAGAAACCACCTTACCTATTTTTACCTTTTTCAGTGCCGGACTCGTCAATGTTTTTGTTCCAAGTGGTGGTGGCCAGTGGGCAATACAAGGCCCTATTGTGATAGAAAGTGCACTATCATTAGGCGTTCCTTTACCCAAAGCTATTATGGCGCTTGCCTACGGAGATCAAGTTACCAATATGCTACAACCCTTCTGGGCATTGCCGCTACTAGGTATTACAAAATTAAAAGCGAAAGAGATTTTACCTTATACTCTCGTTTTGATGATGGTAGGAAGCACTGTTTATATTTTAGGATTATTATTGTTATAATATGCACATACTCACAGACAGTCTAGCCTTTCCACACCCCTCTCTAGCAGAAGAAGATGGACTACTTGCCGTTGGAGCAGATCTACAACCTGAACGCTTACTACTTGCGTATCGATCTGGTATTTTTCCTTGGTTTAATGAAGGGCAGATGGCTTTATGGTGGAGTCCTGACCCCCGTATGGTAGTCAAACCACAAGAAGTATATGTATCAAAATCAATGCGTAAAGTGTTACGCGACAACTCATTTAAAGTCACCTATAATCAACGATTTTTGGAAGTGATTCTCGATTGTAAACGTATCAAAAGAGAAGGTCAAAACGATACCTGGATTACCAACGCAATGGTTGCCGCCTATCTTAAACTACATGAGATGGGACATGCGATCTCTGTCGAGGTTTGGCAAGAAGATCTATTGGTGGGTGGACTCTATGGTATTGACCTCAAAGAGAAAGGTGTTTTCTGCGGTGAAAGTATGTTTTCAACAGTCAGCAACGCTAGTAAAGTAGGGTTTATTACGCTTTCGCGAAAGCTAACAAAAGAAAATTACCATCTTATAGATTGCCAAATGTATACCGATCATCTCGCGAGTCTAGGTGCTACCGAAATTCCTAGAGAGAGATTCTTAAAATATCTAGCTCCCATTCCTAAAAGCTTTCCATAAGAAAAAAGAAACTTCATAAAATCCTCTCTCCCTTTTGGGAGAGGACTTAGGAGAGGGGCTTATACCGATGACAACCAATTTCATGATCATTCACCATTCCTATAGCTTGCATAAACGCATAAATCACGGTAGAACCCACAAATTTAAAGCCTCGCTTTTTTAAGTCCTTACTGATCTGATCACTCAGAGGAGTATTTGCTGGACAATCTTTATAATGATTCCAACTATTTTGAATGGGCGTGTTATCCACATACGACCACAAGTACTTAGAAAAGCTACCAAATTCTTTTTGAATTTCCATATATAACTTTGCGTTGGTCACAGTACCACGCACTTTGAGTTTATTACGGATGATCCCTGCATCTTGCAACAGGCTATGAATCTTATTCTCATCATACTGCGCAATACGTTTGTAGTTAAAATGATCAAAGGCGACTCTAAAATTCTCTCGCTTACGCAAAATAGTGATCCAACTCAATCCCGCCTGAAACGTTTCTAGCACTAAAAATTCAAAGAGTAAACCTTCATCTCTGAGGGGTGTGCCCCACTCGTTATCGTGATAGGCCTCATATAGATCGTCGCCTAGGCACCAGCCACATTTGTGTTTTGTCATAGTAGATATAATTAATAGTATTTATAAAGATAATTTAAAAGCTTTAGTATGGAGTCCTCTATCTCCTGTAGAGGATAAATAGACATAAGGAATATGGAAATCTTATTTCTTTAAAAGCCTGTATGGGCATCCTTACAGTCAAACAAAACAAGAAATAGAACTCTACATATTATTCCATTTTTGATTATAAAAAGTGTCATTTAGACAATAATAGGTATGTAAGTTTGTCTTTTCTTTGTCGTCTTACAGATTATAAAAAAAATGATAGAAAAATCAAAAAAACAAATCGTTCAAGAAGCGCTTCCAAATGCGATTTCTTATGAAGATTTCAGACTGTTAATGGATCATCATGCGAGACAAGGAACAAGTACAGGTCCTCAACAGACAGAAGCACTTTCTAATTATACCATGTTGAATCAGCGTCGGATGAAACGCTTAGATAAAACGATTAAATTACAGGAAATAGACATCGCAAAAATTAACAGTTTTAAAGGAGATGTGACTTGGCTTGTCATTACAGAAAGTTGGTGTGGAGATGCAGCGCAAACCATGCCTGTGATGCAAAAAATAGCCGAACTTTCTGAGGGTATTGACTTGAAAGTGATCTTACGTGATGAAAACCTAGAATTAATGGATGCCTTTTTATACAATGGAAGTCGTTCTATTCCTAAACTTATCGCTATAGATAATACCTCTGGAGAGATTCTAGGAGATTGGGGGCCTCGTCCCTCTGAAGCAACCCAACTCGTCAATGATTACAAAGAAGCACACGGAAAACTCACACCTGAATTTAAACAAGATTTACAAGTTTGGTATACTAAAGATAAAGGTCAAAATACGATAGAAAATTTAGTCGCTTTCCTAGAATAACTACCCCTGAAAGTTAAACGTAATCGTTCCTTTCTGAGAAATTGTAGACGTACTATTAAATAAAGCGTCAGAAGCATATAAGAGTGCTTGATCTATTAGGCATCCATTGGAAGAAGTGGATGCTTTTTTATTGTATTCTTTTTTAGTAATTGTCCCCGTACTGTTCACTTCTATGTTCAGTACAATTTTTCCTAACGCATCACAAGTATATACTGGATTAGGAATCTTAACAGCATTCCTATCTTTCAAATTATATGAGACTGTGCTTTGCCTATTTCCCTTTTTAGTATTGCGTTCTTTCTCTCTTGCTTCAATTTGAGCCTGGACACGCTCATTGCGTTCAGCCATGGCTAGTTCGCGAGACTTTTTATTTTCTTCTAGTGCTTTTTCATTTTCGGCAACAAGATCTTCTACACTAGATAACTGTTGTTCTTCAATTGCTTTACGTATGAGATCATCTTCAGAAAACAATTCCTTGCTTTCATTGCGTAATTCACTTGAGTTATACGCTTGGTGACTTTTAACTGTAGATAGCTGTTTTTTAATTTCCTCTTCTTCCTGCGCTTCCTCTACAAGCGGTTCTTGGATTACAGGAATCTCTATGAATGTTTCTTCTGGATTCGGATTCTGATACGGTTTTACGCCTAAAAAGAAAAAGACAAGCACCAAAAAGCCTGCGCCCGAAAACGTAATAAGCATAGATTTATCTTGATGACTCAACTTCATAAGGTGTCTAAAATAATCAAAATCTCCTATACTACACAGGAGATTAACAGTCTTTGCTATGATCCCGTGACTCAAAACTATGTTCAAACGTCACAAGATCTTGTGCTTGATCTACGGAATAATCACCTATTTTGGTTCTTTTTAATACAGTAAGATGTGCCCCACTTTGCAATCCTTTTCCCATATCATACGCCAGTGATCGGATATACGTTCCTTTACTACAACGCACTTTAAAGTCGACTTCTGGCATGGCAATTCGGGTGATTTCAAAATCGTAAATCATGATTTCTCGGGTTGGAATAGCGACTTCTTCCCCAGCTCTTGCAAATTCATACAAGCGTTTTCCGTCTTTTTTTAAAGCAGAAAATATAGGGGGTCTTTGTTGGATGGCTCCTTGGTACGCTTTCGCGAAAGCGTATACAGCCTCCTCCGTAATATGATCTGTAGCAAAGGTTTGATCTACCTCCGTTTCTAGATCGTACGATGGTGTTGTTCCGCCTAGCATAACCGTGCCTGTATATTCCTTCTCTTGCCCCATAAACTCATGGATTCGCTTGGTAAACTTCCCCGTACAAATAATCATCAAACCTGTAGCGAGCGGATCTAAAGTGCCTGCGTGCCCTACTTTAATCTTTTTGATATTCAGATTCTTACGAATCAGCCAACGTACCTTATTCACCAACTGAAACGAACTCCATCCCAACGGTTTATCAAACAGTAAAATTTGTCCGTCTTTGTAATCTTGGTCGGTGAGGTTTGATATATCAGACATACACTGAGATTTTTCAGAACAAATTATCGATTATACAAACTGAACCCAATGGCGATCAATCCTACAATTAAACAGTAAATTGCAAACCAAGACAGTTTACTTTTCTTGACCAGTTTGATCATCCATGTACAGGCAACAAGCCCTGCCAAAAATGCCGCAAGGAATCCTATAATAAGTACAGGCATATTACTTGCTTCTGTAGTCAGCTCACCTCCTAAAATATCTTTGGCAATCTTACCTAAGATTAATGGAATCACCATTAAAAACGAAAAACGAGCCGCCTTACTTTTATCATTTCCTAACAATACAGATGTTGATATCGTAGCACCGCTTCGCGAAATTCCAGGAATCATAGCAATTGCTTGCGAAACACCAATCACAAACGCATTTGAGAAAGAAACTTTTTTCTGTGTGTCTTTTGCCCTATCTGCCATCCATAATAAAACGGCAGTGATAATAAGCATACACCCTACCAAAAGGATATTACCGCCAAACAAGGCTTCGAGTTCTTCTTCAAAAAACAACCCAACAATTACCGCAGGGAGCATAGACACGATAATCTTTGTAGAAAACTGCGTCTCTTCATTCCATTTGAATTTGAGCAAACCGCTTAGAATCCCCCAAATATCTTTTCTAAAAACAACAATGGTACTCAATGCTGTTGCAAAATGAACGACAACGGTAAACATCAAACTTTCTTCTGGGACAGACGTATCACCAAGAATGGCTTTTCCAATCTCCAAGTGACCACTAGAAGAAACAGGTAAAAATTCGGTTAGACCTTGGATAATACCAAGCAAAAGGGCATCTAGATTATTCATGGGTGCAAAGATGCGTTTACTAAGTCAAAATGACAAATAATAAAGAGAAGAGTATTACTAGAAATAATGTAGCTCCTACTAGCACATTCCAGAAACTATAGTCCCTCCAAAGTTCAAATATAGAATCACCACCTCGAAGCTCTATAAGTGTCTTCGGTTTTCCTAAAACTTTAAAAAAACAATAACGAACCCAAACACCTAAAACTTCTACTATGATAAATTCCAACAAATTTCTAAAGAATAAACACTCTTAAATTAATGTAGAAATAGCTTACTTTTCCTCTTTATTTGAATTTAAAAGAATCGCATACACCTCAATCCCAAAACCTATTAAGACAATAGCAGGTGCCAAACGGATACGTCTCCAAGAGTAGATCTCTGGATTAAAGACATTAGGATCATCACTACCACCACCAGACATCAATATAAAACCAAGCGCAATCACTCCAAGTCCAATAAGCATCCATTGGAAGTTTTTATTACCAAAAATAAATTCGGTTTGATGATTCGTCGACGTTGATGATGTTATTTTACGTTTTTTCTCTCCCATGGTTCCTGTCCGCATTAGGCGGGTATCTTTAATTAAATTCTGTAAATAAAATCTCGTCTCCAATCGCTACCTGAGTACTATGATTGGTCAAAGATCCTGTGATTGTACTTCCAAGATGCAAAATACCATTTTTATTTAAAACTTTCTCACGAAATCCTTCTAATGTATACCCTCGCTCCAACCCTCTGTTGATATAGTATATACTTCCATCTGCTTCTGCAAAAACAATATCTTTTACACCACCTTCATATACCTTTGTTACTGTAATTGCTTTGACTTCACTATTCGCTTTTGTAGGCGCCTTCATAAGGCAAGATGTGGATACTAAAGAAATAAAAAGCAAAAGGATAAAAATACGTTTCATACAAAAATTGCTTTGATAAAGGAACGAGTGAGCGGTTAAAATATTTTGTGATATGAAAGCATCTTTTTATTCTAAAAAAATTATATTTTCAATGAAACTTAAAATATGAATAACAAAACAGACTTAAATAATAATAAGACTGACAAGTTAATTTCACTCGCCAAATCTGTTGTTGGAGCAGTACCATTTGCAGGAACTTTACTTTCTGAATTAGTTGAAAATATTATTCCAAATCAAAGGCTTGAACGATTATCTAATTATATAGAAGAACTAGATAAGAAGATTTCAAAAATACCATCTGAAAAAATTGATAAATTAATTAAAAGTGATTTTTTTGTTGATTTAATTGAAGAAAGTTTTGTCCAAGCATCAAGAGCTTTCACAATTGAAAGACGAGAATATATAGCCACAATAGTAGCAAATGGCATAACCGACAACTCAATTGAATTACAAGATTCAAAATATTTATTAAAAATTTTACAGGAATTAAATGATATAGAAATAATTTGGTTGAAATATTATACAACTTCACTAACCGGAGATATTGAATTTAAAGAAAAGCACAAAAATGTTTTAACAAGAGTACAAGTATATATGAATTCTGAAAATGAAACTCGTCAAAAAGCCTTTCTCCAAAAAAGTTATAGTCTTCACCTTGAAAGGTTAGGCTTAGTAAGAAACCATACTAAAATCAACAAAAAAACTTTGCAACCAGAAGTTGATCGAACTACCGGAAATTTTGAAATCTCATATACAACAATTACAGAACTTGGTAATTTATTGTTAGAGCAAATAGGATTGATAAAATCAACAAAATAAAAGTTATAAACGTCTAATAGAAGATATTAATTTAAGTCACGCTTTCAACGAAATTCCCTCAGCTTACAACCTTGCACATGCCTTTTAGGCTTTGCAACGTTGAGTCTCAAAAACAATGAAAAGATCCCGCTTGCAGCGGGATTAGTTCGGCTTACACTTTTGTATGCGCCTTTCAGGCTTTACAACAGTGAGTCTCACTAATAGTACAACTCATCTGTACGTAAATTTAGGAAACGTTGTGTAGCAAAAAAGGTGCTGATCCATGTGATAAAAATACCTAATAAGAAAATGCCTAAGAAAAGAGCTCCTATCATCAACTTATCATCTAGTAAGGCTAAATCAGGAAATGTATCATTCAAATAATACAATAAAACCGCCATCCCTATAAGCGCTAGGATTGCTCCTAACATCCCTAATCGCACACTTTTCCATATAAAAGGACGGCGTATAAAACGCTTGGTTGCCCCAACCATTTGCATGGTTTTAATGATAAATCGTTTGGCATATACCGATAAACGGATCGAACTATTAATTAACAAGACCGCTATAAAAGTAAAAACACCGCTTACAATAAGTACCCACAAACTAATCCGCTTGATATTATCTGTCAGCAATGCGATAAGTGGTTGATCATACGTTACCTCATCTACAAAATCCTTCGAAGCAATCGCATCAGAAATCTCTTTCGTTTTTATAGGCGACACAAAATCTGCTTTTAAATACACATCAATACTATTCTGTAACGGATTATAGCCTAAAAAGTCCATAAAATTCTCACCGATCTCTTCACTATGCGCTTCGGCAGCAGCATCTTTGGATACAAATACAGAAGACTTGGTATACTCTGCAAGAGCCAATGATTTTTGAAGTTGTTTGATCTCAACATCTTTTGCACTATCCTTTAGATATACAGACAGCACCACTTTTTCCTTTACATGATCGGCTACCTTTTTGGTATTGATGACAATAATCCCTAAACCACCCAACAGAAACAATACCAACGTAATGCTAATGATCACAGAGACATAAGAGAAGACCAATCGGCGTTTTTGATACCGTTCAAATGAGGATGCCATAAATATAAATAAGATTGATCCTGTAAAAATACAATGATTTTCACATACCACTATACACAACGCCTAAAGTTTCCACATTGTTATAAACCTATATTCTAAATTTATATAGTATTTTTCGCTTTCGCGAAAAAGAACCAAGAGCCAGGGCATAAAAGAAAAGAGAAAGATGGTTATTAAGTTAATGATCTATTCTTTAGTCGATTTTATATATACTCATCAAGAGTATTTACTCTATATTCTCTTATCTATATTCTTTTTTCACTTTCGCGAAAGCGAAAAACCCCTACCTTTAAAGTATAAATAAAAAATAGATGAAAATTCTAATCTACGGTACCGGAGGTGTCGGTGGTTTTATAGGCGGAAAATTAGCGCTGACGCAACATCAAGTCACCCTCATCGCTCGTGGCGAGCATCTGAAAGCTATTCAAGAAAACGGACTCACTGTCCAAAGTATTACAGGCGATTTTACAGCACATCCACATCTTGCAACAGACGATCTAAGCACTATTGACGTTCCCGATCTTGTGATTTTTGCTGTGAAGTCATGGCAATTACAAGAAGCAGCAAAAGATATATTGCAATATACAGATCATGATACATTATTCTTGCCATTACAAAACGGAGCAGATAACACAGAAAAGCTCAATACCGTACTTCCAAAGAGTCAAGTACTCTCAGGATTGTGTCGGATGATTAGTTTTATCAAAAGCCCAGGTGTGATTTCAAATCCTGACATTCCGCCCACCTTTCTTTTTGGAGAACAAGACAACTCCCGAACGTCACGTGTAGAAACACTTTTGGATATTTTTAAAGAAGCAGGTCTCAACGCCAATATCCCAGAAAACATTCAAGTCGCCGTCTGGCAAAAATTTCTCTTTATTACCACCGTAAGTGCCATCGGCGGACTCACAAGAGCGACTATTGGTGTGATGCGTGATAATCCATACATCAAAGATTTGATGCTTAAAACCGCTCAAGAAGTAGCTGCCATTGCAAAGGCTAAAAAAATCCCACTCCCCGATGACACCATCGATAAAGCCTTTGCCGCCATTGCCCGTCAAGCTCCAGACACCACTGCCTCCACACAACGCGACCTCATGGAAGGCAAACCTAGCGAACTCGAAAACTTTAATGGCTATATCGTCAAAGAAGGTAAAAAACTAGGCGTCCCAACCCCTGTTAATAAACTCATCTATGAGTTATTGCTCCCACAGGAAAATATGGCAAAAACCCCCTAACCCCCGAAGGGGGATTGTTCTAGTTTATCTTATTCGTAATCTACAACTAATAACCTGCTCCTTCCCTCAGCGAGGGAAGGTGGCTGTATTGAGGCACGAAATACAGACGGAAGGGAGCTGCCACTGTTGTACTTCCAAACCAGTAACTTCGATACAATTCCTCGTTTCTCGGAATCACTCAGTCACCTACTTTTACAATTACGTAACAAATTATTCTCCCTTCAAGAGTTCGGAAGCTTTCCAAAAATAGAGTGTTACTCTATTTCTAAGCGTTCTATATTTATAAAGACTCTCTATTCTTGATCCTTTCATTACAGGGAAATAATCGTAAATTTGTCGGCTTAAAACAGCATCATGCTGTAATTATATATAAAAGTCTTGACTCTTGATTCTTTTTAGTCATGAGTCATTTTCGCAACAGCGAAAAAATAACGTATTATGAAATACCATTTTAACGACATAGAAGCCAAGTGGCAAAAATATTGGGCAGAAAAAGGCACCTTTCACGCAAGTAATGACAGTGACAAACCCAAATATTATGTGCTCGATATGTTTCCCTATCCATCGGGAGCTGGGCTACACGTTGGACACCCGCTAGGCTATATTGCCAGTGATGTTTATGCGCGTTACAAACGTTTGAAAGGGTTCAATGTATTGCATCCTCAGGGATATGATTCTTTTGGATTGCCTGCTGAGCAGTATGCCATACAGACCGGACAACACCCTGCCACCACCACCAAAGTAAACATCGAAGGCGGTGTTGACAATCAAGGCAATGTGATTGCTGGCTACCGCAATCAACTCGATAAAATCGGTTTTTCATTTGATTGGAGTCGTGAAGTACGTACCTCAGATCCTAACTATTACAAGTGGACGCAGTGGATCTTTACGGAGCTTTTTAACTCTTGGTATAATAAAGACACAGATAAAGCTGAAAGCATTGATACGTTGGTGTCCGCTTTCGCGAAAGCGGGGAATACCTCCACAAACGCTGTATGCGACGATGATACGCCTACTTTTACCGCAGATGAATGGAATGGGTATAGCGACAAAGAACAACAAGAAATTTTATTAAAATATAGACTGACGTACTTAGCTGAAACCGAAGTCAACTGGTGTCCAGCTTTGGGAACCGTATTAGCAAATGACGAGATTGTAAACGGTGTTTCCGAACGTGGCGGACATACGGTAGTGCGTAAAAAAATGACCCAATGGTCGATGCGAATTTCTGCGTATGCAGAACGCTTAATCCAAGGATTAGAAGGCATTGACTGGAGCGAATCCATCAAAGAAACCCAACGTAACTGGATCGGAAAGAGTGTCGGCGCCTCCGTCAGTTTCAAAGTAAAACCTGATGTCACGTCGAGCGCAGTCGAGACCTCGCCTGTTATAGATGTTTTTACGACACGCCCAGATACTATTTTTGGTGTGAGTTTTATGACACTTGCACCAGAGTTAGATTTGGTACACGAGATCACCACACCTGAACAAAAAGAAGCAGTAGAAGCCTATATCGAATCCACCTCCAAACGTTCAGAACGTGAGCGGATGGCAGATGTAAAAACCATTTCTGGAGTCTTTACAGGAGCGTATGCGGAGCATCCGTTTACCAAAGAACCGATTCCAATTTGGATTGGTGATTATGTATTAGCAGGCTACGGAACAGGTGCGGTAATGGCAGTACCCTGTGGCGATCAGCGAGATTATGATTTTGCAAAAAAGTTTGACATTCCGATTCCAAATGTATTTGAAGGCGTTGATATTTCGGAAGAAGCCTTTTCAGATAAAGCGACTACGGTGATTGCAAACAGTGATTTCTTAAACGGATTAAAGTATAAGAAAGCGGTAAAACTGGCGATCTACGAATTAGAAAAAATAGGTGCAGGAACAGGTAAAACCAATTATCGTTTACGTGATGCTGTGTTTAGCCGTCAGCGCTATTGGGGAGAGCCTTTCCCTGTCTATTATGTCGACGGAATGCCGCAGATGATTGACACAAAACATCTACCCATAGAACTTCCAGAAATCGAAAAATACCTTCCTACCGAAGACGGCGAACCGCCTTTAGGTCGCGCCGATGTTTGGTCATGGGATACAAAAACCAACACCGTTGTCTCTAACGATCTTTGTCACCCTGAGCCTGTCGAAGGGCAAGAACATAACGGAGTCTATCCTCTTGAATTAAACACCATGCCAGGTTGGGCAGGAAGTAGTTGGTACTTCTTTCGATATATGGAAAAAGCACAACGCGATAGGGTTTTTGCTTCTAAAGAAGCCTTAGACTATTGGGGAAATGTCGATTTATACATTGGAGGTTCCGAGCATGGAACAGGTCACTTGTTGTACAGTAGATTCTGGGTAAAATTCCTATACGACCGTGGTTTTGTAGGGGTTGATGAGCCCTTCCAAAAAATGATTAATCAGGGGATGATTTTGGGGACGAGTGCTTTTGTATATAGATTATCAGCAGTAAGTATTAGTAATAAGGATTTTATCCATGCTACGAACATATTTGTTACTAAATCAGAATTTGACAGAATTACTAAAGAAAAAGACTTTAATAATAAAAAATATATAGACCTTTCAAAAAAATCAATGAAAGATAACGGCATTGATGAAAAAGAGATATCGAAAATTGTGGGGTATGTTTTTTCGAATATACATGCTGATGTCTCTTTAATAAATGCATCTGATGAATTAGATATAGAAGCCTTCAAAAAATGGAGACCCGAATTTAAGGATGCAGAGTTCATACTTGAAGACGGGGTTTATAAAGTCGGCCGCGAAGTTGAAAAAATGTCCAAGTCTAAATACAACGTCGTCAATCCAGATCAGATTTGTGAGCAGTATGGTGCAGATACCTTACGTATGTATGAGATGTTTTTAGGTCCGCTAGAGCAAGCAAAACCATGGAATACGGCTGGGATTACAGGGGTGCATAACTTCTTAAAGAAATTATGGAAGTTGTATCATTCATCCCCCTCCGCCCCCAAAGGGGGAACCGCCAATGTTGACGGAGAAAATGCTTTTTATGTAAGTGATGAACCTACTTCTAAGGAAAGTTTAAAAACATTGCACAAAACCATTAAGAAAGTAGAGGAAGATATTGAGAACTTTAGTTTTAATACGTCAGTATCTACGTTTATGATTGCAGGGAATGAGTTGGCAGCACAAAAATGTACTTCAAGAGAAATTCTTGAACCGCTTTTGATTTTACTTTCGCCGTATGCACCACATATCGCAGAAGAATTATGGAGTAAATTAGGACATACCGAAAGTATTTCTGAAGCATCCTTCCCAATTTTTGACGCAAGTCATTTGGTAGAAAGTACTAAGAACTACCCGATCTCGTTTAATGGAAAAATGAAGTTTACGTTAGAGCTTCCATTAGACTATAGCAAAGATCAGATCGAAGAAGTGGTCATGGCTCATGAAAAAACAAAAATGTATCTGGACGGACGTACACCTAAAAAGGTAATTATTGTACCTGGAAAGATTGTCAATATTGTGGGGTAATCCTCGCCTAACCCCTCCGAAGGAGGGGAGTTTTAAGTTGTTCCGCGAGTGCCGTCGAGAACCAAATACTATAGTATCCTATGACAGAGATTAATTCCGTAGAGATTATTGGGCTTATTGCGGCTACGTGTACAACCGCCGCTTTTTTACCTCAGGTTTATCAAACATGGAAGACCAAGAATGTGTCTGGGCTTTCTTTGCCTATGCTTACTATATTTTTTACTGGCGTTACGCTGTGGCTTATCTATGGCACCTATATAAATAGTCTTTCTATCATACTCGCGAATGCGATTACGATTGTTTCTGTGTTTTTGTTGATTATTTTTAAGTTGAGGTATAGGAATAGGTGATTCATCAATCCCTCTGTCTGCTGCGCAGACATCTCCCTTCTAGAAGGGAGAGGCTTTTGTTCTCGTTTTTATAATGACAAATTGTTGTACTTTATCATCTATTTATTTAAAAAAAGAAGCCTCTATTTGAAACTTACATAACCGTAAGAAAGGCTTGTTTGTCGTTTTGACACAACATACCGTTATCATTAACTAGCTTCTCATATAGAAGAGGACAAATCAAAAACCGTAAAACTTCAATTTTAAACAACTTACATTTTTACAGAATAGTAAAGAGGCTTTTATTTGAAGCCCACACAACCGTAAGCAAGGCTTCTCCCTTTTGGAAAAGGGAGATGTCAAAAACAAGGTTTTTGACAGAGGGATTGGCGAAGCTGCAAGCTAGCCAGAAAACCTTTATCTTTAAACCATGATCATCCACTCTAGAAAACATTTAGAGACCTATAGAAAATCACTTCGCAATAACGCAACAGCTGCTGAACGCTTTTTATGGAAACATCTTAAAAATAAGCAGCTAAATGGCAAACGATTTTTAAGACAGCATAGCATCCTCAATTATATCGTAGACTTTTATTGCCCTTCAGAAAAGCTAATTATAGAACTAGACGGAGAAGTTCATTTTAATGAAGAAGCTCAAGAATACGATGCAAAGCGAACCGAAGAACTAGAGAATTTAGGTTTTACAGTCATACGGTTTGAAAACAAAATGGTGTTTGATCTACTCCCAAGTGTATTACTAGAAATTACATCTCATTTTTGAATACACTTAATCACAAGAATCTTAAAGAATAACTGACAAAATTTCACTTGATTACATTGGTCTTATTATTGCCATAGTTTTTGTAATTTTAAATTCATAAAATCAAATTAATATGTTAGGAGGATATATGGGATACTACATTATTGTAGGCGCCATCGGATTAATAAGTATGTTAGTCAGCAGAAAACTTAAAAGCAAATTTGAACACTATTCTAAAGTACGTTTACGAAATGGCATGTCTGGTGCTGAGATTGCCGAAAAAATGCTGGCTGATAATGGGATACGAGATGTAAAGGTAATTTCTGTAGGAGGTCAACTCACAGATCATTATAACCCAAGAAACAAAACTGTTAACTTAAGCGAAGTGGTATATAGTCAGCGGAATGCTGCAGCTGCTGCTGTGGCAGCACATGAATGTGGACATGCTGTACAACACGCCAAAGCGTATGGTTTCCTAAAAATGAGATCACAGTTAGTTCCCTTAGTAAGTATCTCATCTAGTATGTCTCAATGGGTCATTATAGGAGGTCTTGTATTAATGAGTATTAATTCACTTGCTGGCGCAGGAAGTATGATTGCCTTAATAGGCCTTGGATTATATGCCGTACAAACGCTTTTTAGTTTTATCACTTTACCCGTGGAGTATGATGCAAGTAATCGTGCATTGGCATGGCTGAAAGCAGAAAACATGGTGACTCCAGAAGAATATGCAGGGTCAAAAGATGCTTTAAAATGGGCAGCCCGTACGTATGTAGTTGCGGCTATAGGATCATTGGCAACTTTAGTATATTTTGCATTGCAGGTGTTAGGAGATAGACGGTAAATAATAAGTGAAATCGAAATGTAAATTTCAACTTCTTTTTGCGTGAGGGATAGCAGTGTTTACCCCACAGGAATGAAGGAGGCTGAGTGCCATGCTGCAAGCGTGGTGTACCGAAGGATACGTAATGACGAGGAGTAAAAACGAATAGCCCGACCGAAGCCCTGAATGTAATGAAGAGGCAAAGGTCACGCCCAGAATAGGATACGTCAAAACGTAAAGGACAAATTGACAAACCTTGTGGTATCAAGCAATCAAATGGTGTAATAACCAAAGTTGATACTTGGGTTGTAAGCTTTGGCAAAATATTTGACTAAGTTTGCATGTAAAATTGGATTAAAACTTTAAAACTATATAGTTATGGCATTAGAAATCACAGATGCAACATTTGAAGAAGCAGTATTAAACAGTGACAAACCTGTATTGGTAGACTTTTGGGCTGCTTGGTGTGGGCCTTGTCGTATGGTAGGACCTGTCATCGAAGAAATCGCTGGAGAGTATGAAGGAAAAGCGGTAGTAGGAAAGTTGGACGTAGATGCAAATCAGGAATTTGCAGCAAAATACGGCGTACGTAACATCCCTACAGTATTGATGTTTAAAAACGGAGAAGTTGTAGGACGTCAAGTTGGTGTTGCTCCTAAAAAAGTATATACAGACGCGATTGATGACCTTTTAAATTAAGAGATCGTAAGATTATGCAAAAGGTTTGGTGTAGTGCCAAACCTTTTTTATTTTAGTGAGATAAAAAACAGATCATCCTTGGTGATATTGTTTTATTATGGGGCTAACCTCACTGAGTAGGGAGGTCTTTTAAGGTTAAGGAAAAGGTTGTTTGTATTTACGCTTTCGCGAAAGCTAAATTCCATACACTCCTTTTTTATTGAAATGAAGTTAATATTTATGAGGTCTCCGTCCCTAGCCGACAGGCAAGTTCACGGAGAGAAAAGATACCCGGCTTTACGGGCAATACACATGGAAAAAAAGACAAAAGTACAAGACGCAATAGACACCTCCCTTTTAGAACAGCGTAAAGTATTCCTATGGGGAATGGTAGATGATAAAAGTGCAAAGCACGTGATTGATCGTTTGCTATATCTAGATGCTATAAGCAATGATGAGATTCAGTTGTTTATAAACAGCCCTGGAGGGTATGTAACTTCTGGGTTTGCAATGTATGATACTATTAAACATATTAAGAGCCCTGTCTCTACCATTTGTACGGGACTAGCAGCTAGTATGGGATCAATTCTTCTTTCTGTAGGAGAAAAAGGACGCCGTTTTATACAGCCACATGCACGTGTAATGATACACCAACCTTCTGGAGGTGCAAAAGGACAAGCAAGTGACATCCAGATTACAGCACAAGAAATTGTTAAAACAAAAGAGCTTAGTGCTCAAATTCTAGCTGATAATTGTGGACAAACGTTTGAAAAAATTATGAAAGATTTTCAGCGTGACCATTGGATGGGCGCAGATGAGTCTGTTGCCTACGGTATTGTAGATGGCGTTTACAAAGGATAACATCGGGGCTTCGATATAATTTTTAGATCCTCTTAGAAAGAGGATCTAAAAATTACTTAGCCACCTTTACGAATTACTTCTTTTACAATATTATGACGGATTCGTTTCTGATTTCGTTTTTTTAATTTCAACTTCCCTATTGTGGACATCAAATCAGAATTACATAAAACCAGTGGTTTTGGCAACTTAGAGCTTCTTGCAAAGCAAGTGGTCGAGGGTTTTATTTCTGGGATGCATAAGAGTCCGTTTCATGGATTTTCGGCAGAATTTGCGGAACATAAAGTCTACAATAACGGAGAAAGTACCAAACACATCGATTGGAAACTGTATGCAAAAACAGATCGGCTGTATACAAAGCGTTATGAAGAGGAAACCAACTTACGTTGCCATCTCATTGTAGACAACAGTAGCTCGATGCATTATCCGCCTGTATCTCAACACGGAATAGACAATCTGAATAAGATTAGCTTTTCAGCACTCGCAAGTGCTGCGATTATGCATCTTATGAAAAAACAACGGGATACGGTAGGTTTGAGTGTTTATGGAGAAAGTTATGAGTTTTATACGTCTGAGAAAGGGAGTGATCGCCATCACCATATGTTATTGGATCAATTAGGAGGTATGCTGGATCCCGCTTTCGCGAAAGCAGAAAAAAAGACAGCCACGTATGCTCACTTACATCTTATTGCCGAGAAGCTCAAGAGACGTTCCTTAGTATTTTTATTTTCTGATATGTTTCAGAGTGATGTGGAACAGGAGCAGCTTTTTGAGGCCTTACAGCATTTAAAGTACAATAAGCACGAGGTTGTGCTTTTTCATACGTACAGTGCAGAAAAAGAATATAATTTTAAGTTTTCTAATGCGCCTAAACGTTTTGTAGATGTTGAAACGGGCGAACATATCAATTTGTATGCAGATTCTATTAGGGATATCTATAAGGCGTCTGTAGAGACGTATTTTAAAAACTTACAATTGCGATGTGCACAATACCGAATTAAGTACATTCCAGCAGTGATTGAGAAGGGGTTTAGTCCTATTTTGACTACGTTTCTGGTAGAGCGACAAAAATTTGTGTAATTTTTTTATTTTTTTGTTTGCAGATGTAAAAAGAGAGTGTATATTTGCACCCGCAACAGCGCAACGGTCTGGTAGTTCAGCTGGTTAGAATATCTGCCTGTCACGCAGGGGGTCGCGGGTTCGAGTCCCGTCCAGACCGCTACAAAAGCCCTCAGTCCGAGGGCTTTTTTTATAAGAAGTTGTGTTGGCTACGTCACACGTAGTAAGGCTTTGTAGTTGAAGCCGATGAGAAGCTTTTCCTGTCATAAGGAGAGGCTTTTTTTGTAAAAGAAAAATACTTTTAAAAAAAGTGTGGTAAAAGTGTAAAATTCTTTTTGGCGAGTTATAAAAAAGTGTATATTTGCATCCGCTTAAAGGAAATAACACTCCTCCTTAGCTCAGTTGGTTAGAGCATCTGACTGTTAATCAGAGGGTCCTTGGTTCGAGCCCAAGAGGGGGAGCAATTTAAGCAAAAGCCTAATCTTTAATAGATTAGGCTTTTTTATTTGTATTAAATTCTGGATTATACTTCTAGACAATAAAAACAACTCGGATCAAGTCTAAAACTGGATCAAGTCTAAAACTTGTGGGATTTTGGGATTATGCAAAAATATTTGATAATCTAAAAAGGAAGAATTCTACGTTTCTAACGCCTCTGAACTGTGCTCTAAAGGCTTTTATTTTAGCGTTGAAGGACTCTGCAGAAGCATTGGTACTTCGATTGTCAAAGTAATTTAGGATATTCTTGTAATGTATTGACATTGTTCTAGCAATTGTATTGAAGCTTTTAAAAGCAGCTTGCCTAACTTTCTCATCCCACTTAGCAAGCCTTATTAAGGCTGATGTTTTCTCTTTAGTGTTATTAAATATCCAAGATAAGTTTTGACATAGTTTATAAGCTTTTTCTAAATCAGGGTATTGTTGAAAAAGGACTTCTGCTCTTTTTGATTGATTTTCAGTCCACTTGCTACTTGGTTTGTAGAGTAGATATCTACTTCTAGCTAGTAATTGTTTCAATGTATCTCCATTGGGTAGTAGTTCTGGAGTATATTTTAAAGACTTGTTTCTAGCATATTCTATAGCATCATTTTCTGTATCTAGTGCATCCCATCTATGTTTGATTCTTATTTCTTGTAATGCATCTAGAGCTAATTTTTGAACGTGGAAGCGATCTATAACTAGTGTAGCATTAGGGAATGATTTTTTAACGATGAGTCCCATATTACCTGCCATATCTAAAGTAACCTCTTTTACTTTGCTTCTTTGTTTTAAAGCGATCTTGTGAAGTATTTTTATAACTGTTTCTGCTTTGGTTCCCCTAACCATAGCTATTAATGCTCCTTTCTTTCCTTTTGCTTTTTTATTGGTTAGTATCGTATACAAATCACCATTAGAGAAAGCTGTTTCATCCAGAGATAGATGACTTCCTAGATTTTGAGCAAAGAGTAACCACTCTTTTGCGTGTTGTTTTTGATCCCAAGATTTGAAGTCACTTAAATAATCTTTGTACTGCCTTTGCATACTTCTTGGATTGACTCCGTAGAATTTAGCAACAACAGCAGTACTGGAAGCGTTATTACTTATAGACCTCTTTTAAAAAAGTAGCAAACTCACTAGTTATCCTAGTTCCCTTTGCTACTAAATCCCAATCTCTTGTAACCACTTTACTGGTCGTTTGGTTAATCCAACGACGTCTAGTTATATGCAAGTAAACATTCTTACCACGTATAGGAAAATCTTGGACTGTCGCTTGGGGGAAGAAACCTTTGGAATGAAGTGTATCAGTATCAAAACCCTTTGGAACACTATTGTTTTCTGTGAAGTAAAAGTGTATTTCTTCACCTTTCACCTCGTGTTTAGTCATCTCAAAATAAGTTACAAGAACTTCAGGGAGTAATAAATGGGCTGCGGCAAATAGAGCGTCTGAGGACATAGAATCTTTTAAAGCAAAGTTCTTTCATTTTTAGCTACTCCACAACTTTTTGTGTTGAGCCGTTAAAATCATCAAAATGGGTGCCTATTAATTTGTTTTTAACAAGAGCATCAAATAGATGCGTAATAGTATCTTTTTCTTGAAGAACGATAGCGTTTTCTACATCTTGTATATATTTAGGAAGATGCATATTAAGGGCTTGGGAAAAAGATATGGTATTCCCTTGAGCAGAAAGCATAGATGTAACGAGAAACATTAAAAAGAGTAATGATCTTTTCATACAATTATGATTTGGAAAAGTAAATGTATGAGGTCTTTATGAACTGTTAAAATTTTTTCGTCAAGCAGTAGAGAAGTATGGGTGAACAACCCAAATAGATTTAAGATGTAGTCTTTTTATGGTGTAAAATGAAGTGTTTCTAGAATGTTTACTCAGTGAAAAGCTGTTTTGTAGCGTTGGGAAGCTATACATTTAAAACAGCGAGTCAAGTTAATTTCGCTTTTCAGCTGAATCTAAAATTTGTCCTAATTTGTGATTGGGATTTAGTAGCTCAACGCTTCCTTTGGGATTATAAATACGATTAGTTGAGTTTTTAGGTGACTCTAATACTTATTTCGCGAAAGCGTATTAATAATATAAAATAACAGATTTATTATCTCCTGCCGCCTCGACCGCCACGACCCGCTCTAGCTCCAAATTGTTGTTTAGGTTGTTGCCCAGCTCTTTTCATGTTCTGCTCCATGCCTTTAATCTGTTCTGCAAGCATATTATGTTTGTCTAGACTTTTTGCTTCTTTAAGGAGTATTTGAGCTTCACGCTTGCGATTTTTTGTCATCGCAATTCCTGCAAGGTTCAATTTTGCCATTGCCAAATCCGTTTTCATAGACAACCCTAAATCAATTGCCTTTTTGAAGAACTTTTCAGCCTGTGTCATGTTTTCCTGAGAGATCATTAACCCTTTCAAGTAATAATAATATCCTTGTTGTTTTTTAGTAAGTGCAGCTTCAGGATTACTAATTTTACCTAACCATTTTTGTGCACCAGGAAAATCTTGCTTACGTAATCTTAAAAAAGCCAAAATGATAATTTCATTCTTAAAATACAGAAGGACAAAAATGGCAGCTAGTAAAATGAACATGATGCCATTGCCTATCTCGTTTTCTGTAAATTGCCATACGGCAAGTGCTACAATTGCTATTGCTAATACTAATTTTATATTTTTATTAAACATATTATAATCTTGTGTACGTGGTTATAGATACTATTTTAGTTGGAAT
>NZ_CALEMI010000127.1 GCF_937910895.1 uncultured Dokdonia sp.
AATGGTTTCAAACAGCGGTCCGATATCTACCGTAAGTTGATCATGAAATGCAACCAATTTTAACATAGCAAACAACTGCATCACGTTGAGTGTGGTTTGATTATTACTAATGATATACCTATTGGTAGCCTGCTCACCATTGGTTTCCTGAATAGTTTTAATCGCTTTCATGGTATGAAGAGCCTTGAGCGTTTCTTCATCTTTTATCCAAGACAGGTCTACTTTCCCCTTTACTTTAGAAAGTAAGGTTACTTGTTCTTTTTCTGATAATTCATGATAATTTTCAGGAAATAAATCACTTCCGCTCTCTATAGTCGCATTGACCATATCATTAAAAAACTGATGATGCTTTCGGCTATCCTGACGGATGTCTAATGTCGAAAAATGAAATCCAAAGAGATGAATTTTATTTAAAAGACTATTTATCTCATCTACATACAGCGATTGATGCTCAGTGATAATGATATTTTTTATCTCTTCAAGTTCCAATTTGAAAAAGGCTAACGTAAAGTCTGAGTGTTGATTAGTAATAATTTTATAAAGTTCAGTTTCTAAACCCGCGATACGGTCTTCTACTCCTTCAAACGTAAGCTTTCGTCTTAAACGCTTAGCATCCCTGTAATAATTTTTTATCACTGTTGCTCGTAATCGTTGAGCAACCTTTAAAGTGATTTCTGGCGTCACAAAAGGATTTCCGTCTCTGTCTCCTCCTGGCCAAAACCCAACATTTATAATTTCATTAGCAATCGGTTTTCCATCAAAAATATTTTGCTGGATATAATCGTATATCGTTCCAAAAGATTTATAAAATACATTTTCTAAATACCATATTAAACTCACCGCCTCATCGTAAGGCGTTGGCTTTTTGTGCTTAAAAAATGGAGTTTTTCCCAATTGTGCCAATAAATCATTGATAAGCAATAAGTCATTTTCTTTAATGGCTTCTGTGAGATCAGTGATAATTCCTAGGACAGATCCTGGGTAAAACTGTGTAGGATGTGCTGTTAAAACAATACGTACTTTAAACTCCTCTAGATATTTCCGGAGCATCTCCAGTTTATTGTCGGCTACAGCAGTTTCTTTTAAACTACGTAAGGTACCGATACCGTCCATATTATGAACTTTCGCGAAAGCGGCATCTTCTATAGCATCAAACAAAACCACTTGACGTTCTATATACTGAATAAATCGAAATAATAAATTAATCTGACTTTCAGGAGTACGTCTTGCTTGGTACTTCTTAAAAAACGTTTCAACAATCGTCGTGGGGTCTTCTTGATTTGCAAATCCTTTTTGACAGGTTTCGTGAAAAAGGGGCAAAAGTGCACCAGTTTTGGTGACCGCGTCAAAGGGTAATGTCATAAATATACTGTTATAAATCTGATATTTAGACACTACGTTTTGAGTAAAACGGGTAATTTTTGGTTGGGTTGACATACAATTTTCTTTTTTAAGGCAATCTTAAAAATAAGGAAGGAATCTTAATTTATGGGTATGCTTTTCTATTTTTATGAATATTAGACTATATCAAGCTGATATTCGTAATAGTTCAAAGAAACTGTGATAATATCATTATTCTGTATACGTAGCCTCTTTAAAACGTAAAGCCTGTCTCAAAATACTCACAGGATGTAATGCAACTCGCTGGGTTCCATCTTTTATTTGATGTCTACAACTCGTCCCGTTGGCAGCGATAATAACATCGTCACTTGCTTTGCGTATGGCTGGGAATAATGTTTGTTCGCCCATTTGCATACTCACTTCATAATGCTCTTTTTCGTATCCAAAACTCCCCGCCATCCCACAGCATCCAGAAGGGATAATCGTAGGGGTATAATTTTTAGGAAGGTTTAAAATGGCAAAGGTATGGGCGACAGATGATAGCGCTTTTTGATGACAGTGGGCATGAATTTTGATTTTTTTCGCTTTCGCGGAAAATTGCTCAGGATGGATATTCCCTAGTTGAATTTCAGTATGTAAAAATTCCTCTATTAAATAGGTGTGTTTTGCAAGACGTTTTGCACCATCTACATCATCGGCAAGTCGAAGGTACTCATCTCTAAAGGTAAGTATCGCCGAAGGTTCTATACCAACACATACTGAGGTTTCTGAAACTTTATTTTTTAAACTGGCAATATTCTTATTGGCGAGACCTTTCGCCTGATCTAAGAATCCTTTAGAAATATAGGCTCTTCCGCTTTCTAATCCTTGGATACATTCGACTTCATACCCCAAACCTAGGAGTAACTCGTAGGCATCTTTTCCTATGCCTCCATCTAGGTAGTGCGTGAACTCGTCAATGTACAAAAGTACCTTTTTTGTCTTTATTATTGTTTTTTTCGCTTTCGCGAAAGCGTACTCAACCAAATTACCAGATTTAAACACATCCAAAATAGGTAAAGATCGTTTTGGAGCAATACCTACTGTTTTTTTAGCAATAGCTCCCGAAATATATAACAGACCATTATATAACCAAGGTGCCTTTGCTCCTATTCGATTGATACGAGTAGTATACGCAAAGAGTTTAGTTCGTAACGAACTTCCATGTGACTTTTGATACTGATATTCAAACTCGGCTTTTAAAGTGGCGACATCTACATTACTTGGGCACTCGCTGGCACAGGCTTTACAGCTCACACATAAATCAAATACTTCTTTGAGTTCTGGGTGATCAAAAGGGTTTGTTTTTTCTGAGGTAGTTAAAAATTCACGCAAGGCATTGGCTCTCGCTCTTGTAGTATCTTTTTCGTTTCGGGTGGCTCTATAACTTGGACACATCGTACCTCCCGCACTTGGTAGTTTCCGACAGTCTCCACTCCCATTACACTTTTCAGCAGATTTTAAGATGCCTTCTTGGTCAGAGAAATTAAGTATTGTTTCGATCACAGGCTCTTTCCTGTCTACTTCATAGCGTAATGCTTGATCCATCGGTAACGGATCGATGATCTTTCCTTTATTAAAAACGGACTGCGGATCAAAGGTATATTTTATTCTTTTTAAGAGTTCGTAATTAGGTTTGCCAATCATGAACTCTATAAATTCAGATCGAACGATCCCATCTCCGTGTTCACCGCTCATGGAGCCTTGATAGGACTTTACTAGTTTGGCAACATCGGTGGTGATTTTTCTAAAAAGCAAAACATCTTCTGCCTCTTTAAGATTTAAAATAGGACGTAAATGTAATTCTCCAGCACCTGCATGCGCATAATAGACGGCTTCTTGTTGGTAGTCGTCCATAATGGCTGTAAATGCATCGATGTAGGATGATAAATCTTCCAAAGCGACTGCGGTATCTTCTATACATGCGACTGCCTTGCGATCTCCTATCATATTTCCCAGCAAGCCTAAGCCTGCTTTACGCAACTCCATTGCTTGATCAATCTGCTTTCCTTCTAGTATTGGATAGGCATACGAAAGCCCTGAAGCTTCTATCGCTGTTATAAGTGCTTTTGCTTGTACTCTTGCTTTTTCTATGGTACTGTCACGTACTTCTAACGTGAGAATGGCAGCGGGATCACCTTCTATAAAAAATCGATTCTCCGCTTGTGTTCGGTTATTTTTGGTACAATCCAAAATTACCTTATCCATCATCTCACAGGTATACAAGTCATGTTTCATCACCAATGTGACCGACTTTAAACAATCTTCTAATGTCTTAAAATGAGCAGCAACTAGAAGACCGTGTGCGGGTGGCAATTCATTTAGTTGTAATGTAATTTCTGTCGTAAAGGCAAGGGTGCCTTCACTTCCTGCTAATAAAGCGCATACATTTAATAGATCACCTTCGGCAGAAAACGGTTGCTGGTTGATCAATGCATCTACGGCATAGCCCGTATTACGTCTATGGATTTCTGGTTTCGGAAATTCAGATCGGATTTGGTGCTGTGCTTCAGGTGATGATAATTCCTCTTGGAGTGTTTTATAAATAGTGCCTTCTAAAGTGGGCATTTGGCATTTTTCGCGAAAGCGTGTTTCAGATATCGGTTCAAAAATAACTTCGCTTCCATCACTCAATATCGTCTTTAATCGTACAACTTTATCACGGGTGACGCCGTATTTGATAGAGGTGGTACCCGAAGAATTATTCCCCACCATTCCCCCTATCATACACCGATTTGCGGTAGAGGTATTGGGACCAAAAAAGAGTCCGTGGGGTTTTAAATATGCATTTAACTCATCGCGAATCACACCAGGTTGCACGGTTACTTGACGTCTTTCTAGGTCTAGATTGATAATCTTTGTAAAATATTTTGATACATCTACGACAATCCCATCGCCAACACATTGTCCTGCGAGTGAAGTTCCCGCCGTACGAGGAATTAAGGTGGTGTTATTTTTTGAGGCAAAGACAACCAAATGTTGTATATCCTTCGTATCTTCTGGGTAGGCTACGGCTTGGGGGATTTTCCTATACACGGAAGCATCTGTTGCATAAATATGCCTATGAAGTGCATCTGTATGAAGTTCTCCCGAAAGTTGGCTTGATAATTGTTTTAAGTGCGCGTGCATATCATCAAAAATACATCAAAATTTTATGGTAGATCTTGCGTTATAAAAACATAATGATTAAATCAATAAAAAACTCAATTTATGAAGAAAACATTTTTTAGTATCGTATTATTTTTAGGAATTGTAGCTTCTATGCAAGCGCAAGAAATCTCTAAAAATGCCATTGGAATTCGCATAGGAGACAATGATGGTTTTGGAACAGAAGTTAACTATCAAAGGGCTTTAGGAGACAATAACCGTTTAGAATTAGGACTCGGATGGCGAAGCGCAGACAACTTTGACGCTATACGTCTTACAGGTTTATATCAATGGGTATGGAATCTGGATGGTGGCTTTAATTGGTATGCTGGTGTAGGTGCTTCTGGAGGATTTTTTGATTTTGACAACGGTATATTTGATGATGATATTAATGAGTCTTTCTTAAATGCAGCAGGAACGGTCGGTATCGAATATAATTTTGATTTCCCTTTACTGTTATCGCTTGATTTTAGACCAGAAATAGGGATTATTAATGATATTGATGATAATTTAGAATTTGATATTGCATTGAGTATTCGTTATCAGTTTTAACAAATAAGACATAAGACCGCTTCGCTATAGGACTTAAGACGGCTTCGCTCTTAGACTCATTAGACAATGTTGAAGCATTTTAGTTAGACCCTAAAGAATGCATATATTCATAAAAAAACCGAGACGATTGTCTCGGTTTTTTTTGGATCCTTACTTGCACTTTACAACAAATCATTGATAATTTACACCTTATAAATTAATTAGCATATCTTAGTTATTCATTTTTTACCAGACACATAAAAGACAAATAACTGAAGTAGTCACTTATACTTGTTGAATATAATACCTTACATGAAAATCGGAACTAAACTATTAATTCTAATCCTGACAGTAAGTTTGCTTTCATGCAAAAGTTCAACTCAGAAAACCGAAACGAAAGAACCCGCAACTGAATTTGACTTTTCGGGAATAAAAAAAAGGACTTTCCCAGAATCAATTGGAATCATAAATGACTATGCACAAATACTTACAGAATCACAACGGACGGAACTGACCAAAACCCTCTATGATTATAATATCGAGACTACTAGACAAATTGTAGTGGTCACAGTTGATAGTATAAAACCATACCAAAACATTCAACAATACGCAGTTGATTTAGGGAATGAATGGGGCGTTGGAGATGCTGAAAAAAATAATGGGTTAACAATTGTTGTGTGTAGTCAATGTAGACAAATTGGAATCGCTACTGGATTTGGAACTGAACTCATTTTGACTGACACAATTTGTAAAAAAGTGATTGATAAAATCATGATACACGAGTTTAAAAATGGAAAGTTTTATGATGGTATTAAAAAAGGGGTGACTGAATTAATAACGAAATGGGGATAAAATGTTTGTTATAATCGAGTAAACGACTCCGCCCACTGCTAAGAAAAACGACCTGCATCCCTACTAGAGAATAACTAAATTACTAATCAAACTCAAATTAAAAAACCGAGCCTAACTAAATGAATCTATCTAGACATTGCGATCTATGTGATCACCAAAAAAAGGATCTGAGTGTAGGTACTACGTGTGGATTAACTGAACGTAAACCTGAATTCAATGGTACCTGTGCTAAAATTAAGCTGAATGAAAAATTTGAGAATAAACTAAAAATGGTAAATATTGAATACCATAATATCAAGCGAAAAAAAGCGCTAACGTACACATACTTTATCGTTTTCTTGGCAATAGGAATCACGGTAATTGTTGGTGGATATTTGTTAGGAACGTACGCATTAGACAGCGGAGTGATTTCGACCGTTCCACTAATTATTATGGGAGTTGGACTTGCACCCCTCGGAATGGCATTTGGAACTTTAAATAAATACCGACAAGAGATCGAGGTTGCAAAAAGCAAAAAAAACAACATAGATGAGGTGCTGAACAAATACCGAATTGAATATGAAATTGATATAAGCTTCGGAAAAGAAATTCATGGTACTCAAGAAGTGTACGCTGACCTAAAAACGAAAGGAATACGATAAAACTGAGTTTAAAAAATGGAAAACCACAAACCATATCATAAGCAGTTTAAACATCCTCATGACTTTGAAGTGGAATATCAGGTTTTAGATGAATTAGCAGGAGGAAAAAAAACACCTCCTTACCAAGGGATTCGCTGGGATTTTTGGTATGATTATAATGGAAAACATGAAGAACAGTTATTTATGATTTGGCCAGAATTCCTTGATGAGAATGGAAAAGTTAGGCTCAACACAAAAAGTTGTGGGGTATCTAAATTTGAGACAACTTTGCTTTAAAAAATTCTATGTCCTCAGACGCTT
>NZ_CALEMI010000128.1 GCF_937910895.1 uncultured Dokdonia sp.
ACAATAAAAGAGTATAACGCCTGTCGAGAAAGTGCGATAGCAACAGATCTTTCTCCACTTAGAAAATTTGAAATCTTGGGCCCCGATGCTGAAAATTTAATGCAATACACTTTAACAAGAAATATTAAAAAATTATCAGTAGGTCAGGTTGTTTATACTGCGATGTGTTATGAAAATGGATGTATGCTTGATGATGGTACATTATTCAAATTTGGACAGGATAATTTTAGATGGATTGGTGGAGATGAATACAGTGGCGAATGGTTAAAAGAACAAGCTAAAAAGAAAAACTACAAGGTATGGATTAAATCAGCAACAGATCATATTCATAATATTGCTGTTCAAGGACCAAATAGTAGAAAAATTTTAGAAAAATTTGTTTGGACTGCTCCTATCCAACCATCAATTAGTGAACTTGAATGGTTTAGATTTAATATAGCAAGAATAGATCATGAAACAGGAACACCTATTGTCATATCAAGAACGGGTTATACAGGTGAACTTGGTTATGAAATTTGGTGTCATCCAAAAGATGCTGGGGAGGTCTGGGATAAAGTTTGGGAAGCTGGAAAAGAATTTAACATCACACCTTTAGGTTTGGAAGCTTTAGATATGGTTCGTATTGAAGCTGGACTTATTTTTTATGGATATGAATTTGATGATCAAACAGATCCTTTTGAAGCTGGAATTGGTTTTACCGTTCCCCTTAAAACTAAAGAAGATGATTTCATTGGCAAAGAAGAATTAATAAAAAGAAAAGCAAACCCTCAAAAAAAATTAGTAGGCTTAGAACTTGTTGGTCACGAACCAGCTGCTCATGGTGATTGTGTTCACGTTGGTCGTGCACAAATTGGCGTAATAACTAGTGGAATGTTATCGCCTAAACTTGGAAAAAATATTGCTTTATGTAGATTAGATATAAAGTATTCTGAGGTTGGAACTGAAGTTGAAATTGGAAAATTAGATGGTCATCAAAAAAGAATTGGCGCAAAAGTTGTATCTTTTCCTTTTTATGACCCAACAAAATCTAAAGTGAGAGCTTAAATGAGAGGAACAAAAGATTTATTAGAATTTTGGGAAGATCAAGTGAGACGCTCTCATAGTTCTAGTAATTATTTTTTTCGAAAATCTCCATCACATTATCATATGATGTTATTGGTTATGAATTCATTTAAACAAGGAGAAAAATTATCAGTAGAGGAACTTAAAACTAAGTTATTCAAAACTTCTAGACCTAAATCTGCATTAATAATTAATGAAGCTTGTGAAAATAATTTTTTCTATCTAGAAAAAACATCAACAGATCAAAGAAAAAAAAACATCAAACCAACAGATACATTTGTTAAAGAATTTGATGAATATATGAAAAAGTTAAAAAGTTTAGAACTTTAAATATTTCGTATACCTGTTTTTTTATAGGATTAATTTATTTACTATTTAAGACTTTTTTCACTGTTTCACCCATAACTGAAGGGTTTTTAGAAATCGTTACACCACATTCTTTTAAAAGCTCTACCTTCTCAACTGCACTCTCTCCATAAGCTGAAACTATTGCACCTGCATGTCCCATTACTCTGCCTTTTGGAGCAGTTAAGCCTGCTATGTAGCCAATAATTGGTTTTTTCATATTTTCTTTTGCAAACTCTCCTGCTGCAACTTCTTGTGGTCCACCTATTTCACCTATCATTAAGACTGCATCCGTTTCGTCATCAGTTTCAAATTTTTCAATAATATCTCTGAAAGAACTACCATTTATTGGATCTCCTCCAATACCTACACTTGTAGAAATTCCTATGTTTAAATTCTTTAATTGTTGTGCCGCTTCATATCCTAAGGTCCCAGATCTACTAATAATTCCAACTCTACCTTCTTTATAAATATGTCCTGGCATAATTCCTAACATTGATTTACCTGGGCTTATTATTCCAGCACAATTCGGGCCGACTAGAGTCATTTTTTCTTTTCTCGAATATCTTCGCATATACCTTTTAATTCTAATCATGTCATGTGAGGGAATTCCATCAACAATAGCAACGCAAGTTTTTATTCCTGCATCAGCTGCTTCCATTGCAGAGTCTGCGGCAAAAGCTGGGGGAACAAATAATATTGATGCTGTAGCTCCAGTCTCTCGTACAGCATCTTTAACTGTATTAAATACTGGTCTATTCAAATGTTTTTGACCACCCTTACCCGGTGTAACTCCTCCAACAACATTGGATCCATAGCTTATCATTTCTTCGGCATGAAAGGTTCCCATTTTTCCTGTAAAACCTTGGATTAGAATTTTTGTATCTTTTTGAATAATTACTGCCATTTTTTATTTTAGTGCTGCAACTGCTTTATTTGCGGCATCCTCTAAAGTATTTGCTTCAATATAATTTAATTTACTATCTTGAAGAATTTTATTTCCTTTTTCAACATTTGTTCCAGCTAATCTAATTACTAACGGAACTTTAATTTCTATTTTTTCAAGTGCTTGAACTATTCCCTCTGCAACCCAATCACATCTATTAATACCTGCAAAAATGTTAACAAGAATTACTTTTACTTTTTTATCCATAGTAATTAGCCTAAAAGCTTTAACTATTTTTTCAGGAGTTGCCCCTCCACCAACATCAAGAAAATTAGCTGGCTCTCCCCCAGCTAGTTTAATCATATCCATAGACGCCATAGCTAAACCAGCGCCATTAATAATATTTCCAATATTTCCATCCAAACTTACGTAATTTAAACCTCTATCAGAAGCATAAACTTCTTTTTCATCCTCTTGTGTTTTGTCTCTCAATTCAGAAACTTTATCTCTTCTAAACATTGCGTTATTATCAAAACTCATTTTACAATCTAAAGCTAAAATTTGTTTTTGTTTTGAAATGACCAATGGGTTTACTTCAACCATTGTAGCATCTAATTCACTAAATGCTTTAGCACATCCAATGATTGTCTCTGAGGCTCTTCTGATTAACTCTGGTTCAATCCCCAATCCAAATGCAAGTTCTCTTGCTTGAAAGTTTTGGATACCTACTGCAACTTCAATTTTTGATCTAATGATTGATTCAGGTTTGTCTTTAGCTATTTCTTCAACACTCATTCCTCCTTCTGTTGAAGCTACAACCATTATGCTCTCTGAACTTCTGTCAAAAACTAATCCAAGGTATAATTCTTTTTCAATATCTGTTGCTTCTTCAATATAAATTCTATTTACTATTTTACCTTCTGGTCCTGTTTGATTTGTTACAAGTTTCTTGCCCAACAATTTGTCTGTTGCCTGAGCAACTTCTAAAGGAGAATTACAAATAATTATTCCTCCTGCTTTTCCTCTTGCACCTGAATGAATTTGTGCTTTAACAACCCACTTCGATCCACCAATTTCTCTTGCTTTATTTTCAGCGGTCTCAGGACTATAAACAATGCCGCCTCTTGGTATAGTTACTCCAAAATTTGATAAAATTTCTTTTGCTTGATACTCGTGTATATCCATAACTTATTTTTTATTTATTAATTTATCAATATTAACAACATTGTCTGCCATCCTAGCTGATGCTGCATCAATCATTCTACCATCAAGTTGAGCAGCTCCTTTACCTTCTTTGGCTGCTTTATCTAATTCTTCTAAAATTCTTTTTGCTTTATTTACTTCTGCTTCAGGTGGTGAAAAAACATCATTAGCTAATTCAATTTGTGATGGATGTATTGCCCACTTACCTTCTATGCCTATTGCTGCCCCACGTTTTGCTGCAGCAATGTAAGCTTCAGGATCATTGAAATCTCCAAATGGTCCGTCGATTGCTCTTAATCCGTAAGCTCTACAAGTCATAACTAATTTTGATAATCCGTGATGCCATTGATCTCCTGGGTAATCAGGGTTTAATCCACCAATCACAACTGTTCTGGCTCTTAAACTAGCCGCATAATCTGCAACACCAAAATGTAATGCTTCTAGCCTCTCACTTCCTTTTGCTATTTCTTTTATTTTACTCGGGTCATAATTGCCTATTTCTTGAACAATTGTAGAAACATCAGCTTTGACTGCATCCCTTAATGCTATATCAGAAGGTTCAGTAACTTTCAATTTATTTAAGTCTTTCACTGTCAATTTTACATCTGGCTCAATTTTTTGCAATAGCTTAACTTTATCCGCATCGGAGGATTGTTGTTCAGTTTCTTCTTCCTGAGAATTATCAATTCCATCTAAAATTCCTATTGCTTCAGTTATTGTTTTATAAGCACCAGTGACACTAGTAAGAGAACCAGCTAATGCTCCGACTGTTTCTGGAATTTTGTTATCCGAAGTGAAACCATATGATTTAAGAACTCCATTTTCTAAATCAAGCTTTAAATCAGAACTTCCAAAACCAGGTTTAATTTCTGCATAAGTTGGATTTTCTAAATCTGGTAAATAAATAATAGTAGATTTGATTTTGATATCTTTTTGAGGGCTTTTTTCTACCAGTAAATAGGGTTTTGAATGGTAAAATTTTAAACCAGTTTCTTGTGTAAGATCCTCATTTTTGTAAAAAGAAACAGTAGCACAGTTCATAAATATTATAGGAATTAATAGTAAAAATATTTTTTTCATGATATTTATATTTAGTGATATAAATTTCTATTAATAATAGTTAATAAAGAATACCCATTAGAAGGTATATTTATATATAACAAGATTAATCATTCTAATTTTCAATTAATTACGGGAATCCGTAAATGGATAGTTATTAAAATTATTTATATTTGACTGCTATCTATGTTCACAAAACTTAAGCTCTTAAACCAAGCATGATTAAAATAATAAACCAAAACAGTAATCCTGTTAGTACAATAGTCATATTTATTCATGGCTTTATCGGAAATGAAGAAACATGGGTAAAACAAGGTGGTAGTAAAACATTAATTGAATCCATTCTCGAAAGTTCTGAAGTAAAAGAAAATTTTGACTTCGGTCTTTTTTTATATCAAACAAAGCTTTTAGAGTTTTTTCCAAAACTAAGCAGACTAGATAAAAGTCTATTTGGTAAAAAAAAAGCAGTTAAAACCTTACCAATAGAAAGTATTGGAAAAATATTATCTACTCAAATTAGATATAGATGTGATGAATATGAGAATATTGTTTTAGTGGGCCATAGTATGGGTGGTTTAGTAGCTAAAAGGTTCGTTTTAGATGACATAGCCCAAAATACTACTTCCAAGGTCAAACTATATATATCATTGGCTACACCCCATTCTGGTAGTGATTTGGCAACATTTGGAAGACAAATTATTTCAAATTGTCAAGTTGAAGATTTAGCTCCTTTGAGTTATAATATTCAAAAATTAAATTCTGAATGGGTTCAATGCACGAATTTACCAAAGAGGTTTTACATTCAAGGTTTAAGTGATGATATAGTCCCGGAAGTCTCAGGAATTGCATTGGATAGAGAGAAACAACAGCCAATATATTCTGATGATGACCATTTTAGTATAATAGTACCAGATAATGACGAGGACGTCGTTGTTCACGCAATGGTCAAGGAACTTAAAGAGTTTTTAACTAACTTAAATATTGAAGCAATTGATAATGTCGAAGAGTTTGTAGATAAAGGGCAATATAATAATGAAGTTTTTGTCCTAAAATTACTACTTGCTGACGTACATGAAACGTTAATTGATAGTTCAAAAGTTGCATTTTATAGTGCAGAATTTACTATACGAAAGTTGACTGCTTTAGGTGTGAAAGTAGATAAATTAAAGTCCTTGTATGCAAAAGTAAAAGAACTATACGGTCTTGAGTTTGGTGAATTATTGAGTGGTAAGCATAAGAATCCTGATGCCTTGGTTACTGCAGTTCACAAAAAAATATTGACTGAAGACAAGAATTATTTAAGCACTTTACATAAGCCACTTGAAGCTCTCCAAAAATTTGGAATGCTACAACAGCTCGCATCATCGGACGATAAGATTTGGTGGGCTATAAATAATAATGCAAAAGATTTAGAGGATTTCAGAGAGAAAATTTCAAAAGATAAGGATGGAACTAAATAAACTCCCGATATACATACCAGATTTTGAAGTTAACTTGAGGTTAGGCAAACTGATTATCTTATTAAACGAGTTGTCTCTAAACAAAAAAGAGATTCCAATTTTGACTTTAGAGAAAATTTCAATTTTTGAATTTTTGCTCAAACATCCAGTCCTATTAAATCGAATACTTTATTTGAAGGATAAACAACTAGTTAGTTTGAATAACGCCGAAAAATATTCCATTGAAGCTCTATTTCCGAATCGCGGTCAACGATTTGATTTCAAAGAAATAAAAACATTATTAAACATATTGATTGGGTACGATTTTGTAAAAATTGAGATTGGAAGTGGTTTTGAGATATATTATTATTTATCAGAACAAGGGAAAGCTTACGCCAATGATTTGACAGAAGGATACTTTGTGCGCATTCAACAAATAACCGAATCAATGAGTGCTTTGACAACTCTCCCTTATTCTAAAATAAATCAATTAGTAGCACCTTATTTACGTTATGGCATTAAAAATTAAAACCCCAAAACTGGTTGTAAACTACCTTTATTTAGTCGGACGTCGAAAAGACTATAAAGTTAGTTTTCGAAATGGACTAAATATTATTTACGGGGATTCTGATACTGGCAAATCAAGTATTTTAAATTTGGTTAACTATTGTTTAGGAGCAAGCTCTCTCGACCTTTATGATGAGATTGAAATAGCAGGAAATTATTGTCTTTTAGAAGTTTTACTTCTTGGTACAAAGTACACAATTAAGAGAGATATATTTAATTCATTAGCAGATATTGAAGTTTATGAAAGTTCTTATGATGAAATTGAAGATTGTTTTCCAAAGTATTATTCTCCAAATTATAAGAAAGTAAGTGAGGACGGTGTTTTTTCAGAGTTCTTGCTTAATTCTATGAATATACCAGTTGTTAAACTTAAAGAATCTCCATCAAAAGAAGATTCAAAAATGAAGTCTTTGAGTTTTCGTGATATTTTTAAATACAACTATCTAACATAAGATAGAGTAGGAAGTAAATTTCTTCTTGGAGAAAACTATGTTGTGATTGCTAGACTTAAAGAAACTTTTAAGTTGATGTATAATGTACTTGACACCCAAATAACTCAACTTGAAGGAATAATAAGTGAAAAGAATAAAGAAAGAAATGAATTAAATAAAAAAAATACCGCAATTTCTTCATTCTTGAGAGAGACAGAAATAGATTCTCTTAAAAGGATTTTGGAAAAGAAAGAGGAAAAGGAAATTGAACTCATAAAATTAGCGGAAAGTATTGCCAAAATCGATTCAGAAATAATGTCTGATAACTCAGACTTGGATAATGTAAGAAATGAGATAAAATTAATTGAAAAGGAAATTTACGAAATGTCCACGAACAGAGAGGTTCGAGAACAGGAATTGAAACAAAATATCGCATTGAGAAATGAGTACACAAACGACATTAAAAAAATAAAAGGCACAATTGAGGTTTTAGAGAAATTCCCAAGAATAGAGGATAGAGATACTAGTTGTCCAGTATGTGAGCAAACAATAAAAATTAGCTTGCTGAAAAATCAATTTATAAACTCAAACTCTCAGTCAATAAAAGCTGAATTAAATGGTTTGAGAAGAAGACAAAAGGATTTAAGAGATATCTATGAAAATCTAAAAAATGTTATTCTTAAAGCTGATGGTGAAGTAAAAGATAAAATTATCAAATTAAATGATTTAAGAGAACAATTCGACAAACAAACAAAAGAATTAGTTACTCCTTTTATTAGTCAAAGAGATAGTCTTACATCCAAAATTGGTGGAATTAAAAGTGATATCAAAAATTTGAAACACTTTTACAAGATGAGAAATCAACAAGCTACAATTGATGCTGAATTGATAAGAGTTCAAAATACTATTGATGAGTATAATGAGGATTTAAAAGTTTTAAAAGAATCAGCTCCAACCTTAGACTCTATATTCTCGAAATTAGCAGATGATTTGCAAAATTTTCTTCGATTTATTGGTATGAAAAATGTTCAAAATATTGCAATATCTCCAAAAACATATCTTCCTATTATACGAAATCGCAATTATGAAAATATCACTTCTGGAGGTGTACGTACATTAAGTTCTGTTGGGTATTATTTGACATTATTGGAATATGCAATAAATAATACTTCAAATTATCCATCATTTTTAATGATTGATACAATTGCAAAATATATAGGTAAAACGAAAGAAAAGGATTTAGTTTACACTAATACACAAGAGGATATCAATGAGGGAATGAATGATTCTACTAAATATGAAAACCTTTATAAATATTTAATGAATTTAAGTGAAAGGTATGAGGAAAGTTTTCAAGTATTTGTTGTCGATAACGATTTGCCAACTAGTTTATTACCTAATTTGGAGCCGTTTATAATTAAACACTATACTACAAATGCAATTGTTCCTGGAACCGATATTGGTTTTATCGATGACGCATTAAATCCTACAGACCTTAATACGCCATTTGATGAATTTGATACTGACCAGAAAATAGAAGGAGACATATTTCTGGACGAAAATGATAGTTCAGAGGAAAACGGGGAATTATTAAACTAATTGTTTATGGTTAAAAAACCGGTAAGAGACAGGAATAGAGTTCTTGAAAGAAATTCAAGAGTTTTTTTCGAGAATAATATTCCCCAGAACTGGACTTTAACTATACCTTCCGAAGATTATGGTGTTGATTTAATAATTAATGTGTTTGAAGACCAACATCCTGCTTATGACTTCGATGTTCAATTAAAGGCTTCTGAAAAATCAGTTAAAGGCGACTTTGAAAAAGCTAAATTAAAAATTTCCACATACAATTATTTAAAAAGTCGACTTCACGTTGTTATGTTAGTAAAATATTGCGAAGAGGAACAGGAAGGTTATTGGATTTTAATGAGTGAGATTCCCACACCTAATCAAAATCAAAAAACGTTTACCATTAATATTCCTAAAAATAATAAGATTACAGAAATAGATTGGGAAACTGTCAAATCATATATAAAGGAAATAGTAGATTTTAAATTGTGTGCTGGAGAAAAAATTAAAGAAAAGATAAAACAGCGTAGGGGTTAAATATTTGTCGTGTTTGGCCTTAGAAAAATTTGGTAAAACAATAAATGAATGAGCTTCCATATTCTAGAGGTCTAGTAATAAAGTTTCTTAATAGTTCTGGTTATACAATAACTTCAAAGTAATCTTAATCAGTTATTTTGCCCCATAATTAACACGTTTCTTAAAATCCAATACTTCATCCTTTAATTTCTTATTAGCATTTTCAATTAGCTCATTTTGCATTTTCATAATACGTAATAGATCATGAATGGCATTTAGGTTCTCTAATTGTGTGTAAACAATCTGTTCTAAATCTGCTTTTGTATATCTTGGACTTGGCATTGTTCTTGTTTTAGGATTAATTATTCCGATTATCAGAACAAATATACATAATTACGGATAAAATATAAATTTAAAGTTCACATAATCGGAATAATTTATCTTATTATGTAAATTTATGTTCTTAAAATCAGACAATAATGACCGAATTAGGATTATTCCTATCAAGAAAATCAGTTAATCGTTCCGATGTTTCCAGAAAAACGGGGATAAGTAAAACGAGACTTAGTGAACTAGCAAACAATGACCGTACTAAGCTTAGAGCAGATGAATTATATCTAATTGCTTTAGCTATTGACGTAGATCCTTGTGAAGTATTTAAACAAGTCTGTAAAGACCTTAAATTAAAAGATGAAGTTTAATAGCTTCTTTAATTATAGATTTCCTAAAATCTGATTATATCTTTAAAGTTTAATCGTAGTTAAAACGGCCTCAGAAAACTTTGGTTAAAACAATAGGCGAATGAGCGTGCATATTTTAGAGATCTAGCAATACATATTCTTAATAACAACAAAGTTTAAGGCTAGATTCAAAGGAATCTTAACGAGTTCCAATGCTTTCTAAAATATAGCGATTGAGCCGTACATTGTTTCCAAAGTTTTGTGCAGCCTTGATTTTTTTGTTTCTTTTTTTATCAAGAAAAAAAGAAATGTGAACTTATTTAATATTATCAATAGTAAAATGTACAAACTAATAAGTTTAATAATTGGATCAATAAGATTAATTCTGTTCATAATTTTAGGTTTTACGTTTTGTTTTCTGTTCATAATAGTTAGTTGGGCTTTATCAAAAGACGTCAAACCTATATGGGGTATTTCATATAGAACATTTCTTTTAAAGTTTGCGAACTGGGCATTAGGGATAAGAGTTTCGAGAAAAGGAGAGATTCCAATTGGACAATGTCTTTTAGTTTCTAATCATAGGAGTTATATTGATGCAACTGTTATTTTGAGTGAAAATAAAGTATATGCTGTAAGCAAAGAAGAAGTAAGAAAATGGCCTATAATAGGTTATGTTGCAGGTATATCGGGCACCATTTTCATTGGTAGATTTAGCTCGATAGATAGAAAAAAAGGATTGTACGAAATTAAAAACGCTTTGATCGAAAAAAAATCTATACTCAATTTTATACAAGGCACAACTACAATAGGAGATAAGCTAAAAAAAACCAAAAATGGGTCAATAGTTACCGCATATAATCTAGGTATTCCTATCTATCCAATTTCAATTGATTATAATGATAAATCAAATTATTGGATAGGTAAAGATCGTTTTGTTCCACATTTTTTTAGAACATTTGGCAATTTAACTACAAGAGTAAATATTACTTATCACGATAGAATAGAAGGAAGGGATATTAACGAAGTGGTTTTTAATGTCAAAAAAACTATTAATGATGGTTTGGAAACTTACAGACTTGAGTAGTTTTTTCTTTTTTATTAGTAATAATGTCTGATAATGACATATTATAGTTTAAGAATAATAACGTTGCTATAGAAGCTAGAAAAACAGCAATAGGAATATGAATATATCTTAAGTATATGTTTCTTTCTCTTACTAGAGCAATTCCAAGAACAGTTGCAAAAATGATTAAACCTATAATAAGGAATATCCAAAAGAGCATTTTATACTGATTGGCCATATAATTTAACAAAATGTAAAAACCAATTCCAACGTTAATTCCAGGAATAATAAAAATAAGAGTGGATAAAAACCTATTTAATAAGCGCCTTCCTCGACCTTTAGTAAGTTTTGTGCTCAAAGTAAGAGTAACAAATAATGACATTGGATAGTGAATACGAAATTCATCTACATTAATATCGCTAAGGTTAATTTTATTTACCAAAAGATTATTTGTCACAAAAAAGAAGGAAGTGTCAATCGCAAATCGAGATAGAAGATAAATGAATATTACTGGGCAAGCTATTAATAATATATCGACAGGAATTTTTGTGCCTAAAATTGATACTGCGTTTTCTTCATAAGTTCCTTGACTAATGGCAAAGAATAATCCAACGGTTAAGATTTGATATTTTAAGTTTGTTTCCATTGACTTACCAATGGTTTCCAGTTTAGTAGTAATATCTTTTAATTCCATAAATAAAGATAGTAAATATAAAAAAATCAATTTCTATTTCACGTAATGTTTAAATGCATAATCTAAAAAGAACTTCAATAGAAGACGTAATTGAACAAGGGCTTAGAAATTTACTCACAGAGAAATTTTAAGCTGTTGTGACTAGCTTACGAGAATGCCGTAGAAAAAAATCTTGCAGGATTATTATCATATACGCGAATTTTGAATCATTCTAAAAGGTTTTCCAACCACATCATCTCGCAACTTCCTAAAAATGTCCACAGGACATTTTCTTAACGGAAAGTTCGTTTGGCGGTGGCTATGCGTTTGGAAATTGTGTTTTAAAAAATTAATGCGATAGCATAATTATTTTAAAAAAGCAATCGAGCGCATAGGCAGCGGCAATGGCAATTTTATACTTCGTCAAGCTCAGTACAGACGCCACGGCTAATTATAGATACAAATGTTTTTTAAACGCTGCGAAGCAAACCGCTTATTAATTTAAAGACCCAAGTTCCAATTAATCTTATGAAAACAAATGCTTCTGGGGTATTTTACACGAGCTATATTAATTGCTCCAGTGGAGGAATTAGTATAGCTGCGAGTTGATGTGGCTGGGTTAAGAAGCAAAATGATCATCTAGTTAACATAGCCACAATGAGCTTGACATAATTACTATCGATATAAGTCTTCGACCTTATATCTGTAACTATGTCAAATAGCGCGAAAAAGCGCTATTCCGCTAATTGTTGTGAAATGTACTATAATTTATATTATGTCAAATAGAATATTTCTAGATCACTATGACTTCCCTTCATAATATGCAATGCCCACAGCTATATTGTTTTCATCCTTATCATTTTTATCTTTTAATATACGTAGCTTAGAATTTCCTGCGAGCCTATTTACAACGCATAAACATAGTGCGTCTAGAATATCATCTTTCTTTACATGCTTGCGTAACTCTTCTACACATATTTCATCATATATTTTTTTTACATCCGTATCATAGCGCATCAAAAGTTCTAATCTTTCTGCACAACCTTCAGGTTTTGACTTTTTTGTTTGCAGTATAGTTCCAGCAAGATATTTAAAACAAATCTCAGGATGACTTTCATACATCTCCAGCGCACTTTGTTTAAAGTCTTCTATTCTTAAAAATTCGTCCACATCTCTTATTTTGGGCATAATATGGAGACTTTGCTCAGAAAGGCTTTTACCTGTGAGTGCTATATTTATTTTTCTGGCTTCGGTATTATCGTTTGTTTTGGTTGCGGCGCGTGCAGGCGCATTAAATACGGTGGAGCTCCAGTTTCCTAAAACAGCACGCATGGAAGACTCAATAGTTCTCGTAAAGTTCTCGGAGGTCAACCCTATAGGAATATCTATTAGGATTCGACTCTTTGGGAAGTTTAGAGTTGCTATGTCCTTTACGTTGGTGAGCACCTTATACTGATATTGATTCTCAGCATAATAAACGAGTAGCCACCCACGCTTACAACCATCCATCCCTCCATATATCATTTGTTTAGTAGCTTTTGTTTCTCTTTCGCACTCTTGCCTACCGGCAGGCAGGAGCGTCTAAATCTTTTCATAATGTATTACAAATAACATTATAAATTCCCTATCTCCGTATCTAGCCATTGCATGCGGTCAATGATCCATTCTCGTAAATATGTTATTTCAGATTCATAAGAGCTGCCTACAAAATTGTTGGGCCAGACATACGTACCAATAACTGGCCAGGTAGAAAAATTAGCTTGTGCAGACCCACTGGTTTCCAGTTGTGTGATATACCCGTCTATCTTTTCTTGTAGTTGACTATCAGAAAACACACTGCTCCGTAAGGTCGTCCACCGATTTTGTAAGTCAGCTACAAAGGCAGGATCTTCTAGCAAACGATGCCACCAAAACGGAATTTGAAAGGGATCATTAGGACAGCGTTCGTTAAAACGATATGCCCATACATCTGTTGCATCTCCGCCACAATAATTGGCATTTCCGAAAGCTAAATTAAAGTCCCAGATAGGACCCATTTTTAGTTTTTCATTTTTGTCCTTCGTGATCCAAGTGCTTAATCGATAGCTATCTACATTATTTGACAATTCGTTCAGCAAGAAGAAATCTATAAAACTCTCTGTATCAATATATGCCGAATAGCCGATTGCTGAATCTGTAAACGTATCGGAAGCTAGTGCCGCTTCAAAATTGGTGACATAACTCGAAATATAGGCTTTTTGCTCTGGTGTGATATCGTCTTGATCTGGATCGTCATATAAAAAATGAATCTGCTGCCCTCCTGTCGAATTAGGCGGCGCTACTTCAGAAGGAAACGAATTGATGTCTGTGTATAAATTTTCTATCGGACCATCGGCCTTATCTAATTTGATAATATATCCGCCCGTGAGATCTTCTCCCGTATTTTCGTCATCATTTAATTTATTGATATCTATTCGGTTAGCATCTCGTTTGAGTTTTTCCATAAAGACATACGTCCCTTTATAAAACTCATTAATAAAAACATCTACCAACTTTGTTCTGCTAGCATACCGCCCTATATCATTGGATAATTCATAAATCAAATAATTGCGTACCAATGATTTATCACTATATGGCGCATACAAAATCCAATCTTCCTCTTCTGGATATCCTAGTAACGAAGCATCTACATCTTCATTGGCGTCGTCTCGGGTTTCAAATCCATAAGATTTTTTAGGAAACTGCTGTGAGGACGAACCGCGAATTTCAATGCCGATCATTCCTTGATGTGTCTCTACACCTGCTTCTACAATCACCAATTGAGCATCTATTTTGGGCTCATCAACAATACTTGCGCCATTGGTATTGATCTGAAAGGCTGGTAACCTGTCTGCAACAGGAATATCTGTTAATACTATTGTAGGAGTCTCTACGACAACAACCTCAGGATCATTAGTGCACCCTAGTACTAAGAAATATGGCAAGAATGCTATACTATAAAGTCGCTTTAACATAGTTATGTTTTAAAATCAATAGTTCCTTTAAAAGTAAGGATAATTACGCTTTCGCGAAAGCGTACTCATTATTACAGCTTCAAACATCTCTATTTTAACTTCTCTAGTCTTTTCTTAACCGTATTCGCTAAAGTACCATTGGGATCTATCGCTAGAATCTTTTTATAGTTTTCTTTTGCCTTCTCCACTTGATCTACTTGTTCTTGTGCGCTGGCAAGACTGTACAGCGCTCCTGTAGAAGTAGGGTAATTTTCGGCAACAAGCTCCAATATAAAAAGGCCGCCTTCCGTCTCTCCCATAGAAAATAAACGATACCCTGCTGCACCAAACTCCTCTTCAAAGTCATAATACTTGTACCCCTTATTTTGAATGATTTTAGTAGCATCTGTTTTAAGCTGTGCAAAATTGCCTTCGGTAAACAATTGGGTTAAATGTTGAAGAGGATTCAAAATAAAACCAGAATCTGTATAATTCAATGCTGCTTCTAACACAGGGTCATGATTACTAACATAGTCATTAAAACTCATGGCGACCGCAATATTTGGTATGGTCCAATCTTTATTTTCCCACTGCGGTACATCTTGCCACCATGCATAAGATAAATAAGTATTTATCTTTGAATTAGGTAGCGTCACACGTTTTGCATCGCCGTAAAAGTTTTTGTTTTCAGACGTTGGCTCTCCTACGATAATGGCTTCTGTATAGTTCTCAATTTCGTTGGTCAAATTTTGGCAGGCAGAAAAGGTATTACGTCCAATGATATAAAAAAACGTGCCTTTTTTGTTAATTTTAGGTCGCGCCATGATCCCCTTGATAAGGGGTTTGTTGTTGTAATTATTCCCTCCTCCGTTTAATCTAACATCGTAGACTAACTTCTCAATATCATTAGCATCGATAAATGCAAACAGACGTTTATAAAAATCGGCTAAGGTTTCTTTTTCATCATTAAACACAGAACTTTGACGTACATACAGCATTTTAGAAGTTGGTAGATACTCAAAAAAGTAAAGTTTCTCATTCAATTCTTTTAAGAATAATGGGGTTTTATTTTGTTGACGAGCACTTATCCATGTTTCATTAGGAATCGTAAATCCATAGTCTCTAGAGAGTTCTTTTAAAGGAACAGCTGTAAATGTATGTTCAAATACCTTCCCTTCTTTTTCTAATGTCAAGGTAACACTTGTGGAAAGTTCTGGAATGACTCCTTGCGCGTGTAATACAGATGGAACGGTCAAAAAACGAAGTCCATAGGCCTTAAAAAAGTTGTCATTTTCTACAGGAACCACAGGGCGAATCGCTTGTAAGGCCTTTTCTAATGGCATCCCTCCTACTTTAAGAAGTTTGGCGCCTAATACGTTTTTGTTTTCTTTTTGTACCCCTTCTATAAATATGCCATCTTCAAAATGGTACAGATTTACGGGTAAAACTGCTTCTTCGGCAAGTGTGCTAAAAGGAACTTGCGTATGCCCATACTCGAAAAGCGACACGATACGGGTGAGTCCCACTTTGACTTCATGAGGTGCTAAACTAGGAATTTGCGCTCGTAATTTATCTACTTCTGCATCCCATGTGGTTTGGTCTATTTTTTTAAATAGATAGGAATGATTCTCGTGTACTTGTTTTTGTAAATAGTCTAAGTCGGCTTGCCACTGCTCGCTTGTTAAAGCTTCTTGGCTACAGAGATTTCCAATACTGATTAAAAAAAAGATGGGTAACAGTACTAATTTAATGACGATTGATTTCATGACGCTTTTTGATTGATTGTTAATTAATAGAGTACAAAGAACTTCTTTTGTTACAGGATACTCAATAACAATATCTTGAATTGTCGTAATCGCTTTTTGAATTGTTTTGTGCATGCTATATCCAAGTAACGAGATACAGACAGAGGGAAGATATGTTTCTACTTTAAAGAAAGCTACAATAAAAACACACCCCTTAATTCCCTCTTATTTAGATGGCAAACTGTTATGTTGTATTCTTTTTGAGTCCGCTTCCGCGAAAGCGTACACAATAACACTAGAAGATCTCCATTTCATACAAAAAGGCTGCTTGAAATACTTCAAACAGCCTTTTGTATTTGGTTTAAAAACGTATGATTATTCCGTAATCCCTTCCAGATCCAGCATAAATGCATAGTATAAAGCAGTTTTTTTATAGCGTTCAAAACGGCCAGATGCTCCCCCATGACCACTCTTCATATCACAGTCTAACAAAAGAAGATTGTCATCTGTTTTATAGTCACGTAATTTAGCAACCCATTTGGCGGGTTCCCAATACTGCACTTGACTATCCCAATATCCAGTAGTGACTAAAAGATTAGGATAGGCTTTGGCTTCTACATTATCATAAGGCGAGTAGGAAATCATATAGTCATAGTACTCTTTATCTTTTGGATTTCCCCATTCATCAAACTCAAAGGTGGTTAAAGGAATGGTTTCATCCCACATAGTCGAGATCACATCTACAAAAGGAACCGCTGCCACGACCCCATTCCAAAGTTCTGGTTTCATATTAATGATTCCTCCCATTAATAATCCTCCGGCACTCCCTCCCATCGCATATACATGTGCTAGACTTGTATAGTTTTCTTCTACCAGAAATTCTCCTACATTGATAAAATCGGTAAAGGTGTTACGCTTGTTTAATAGCTTCCCATCTTCATACCAATGATTTCCCATTTCTTTACCCCCACGAATGTGCGCTATTGCATATACAAATCCTCGATCTAATAGACTTAGTCTGTTGTTCGAAAAAGAAGGTTCCATACTATTACCATACGATCCGTACGCATAAAGTAATAAAGGTGTGTTTTCATCTAGGGTCAATCCTTTCTTATATACAATAGATACGGGTATTTTTGTACCATCATCAGCGGTGGCAAACAATCGCTCAGACGTATAATTATCTTTTGAAAAGTTAGGGTCTACTACTTCGGTCTCTTTAAGTACCTCTTGCGTTTTTGTATCCATATTGTAATCTATGATACTTGAAGGTGTTGTTAAAGACGAATAACTATAGCGTAACAGATTGGTATCAAAACTCACGTTGTTATCAGGTCTTGCCACATACGCTGGGTCATTAAATTGGATATAATGATCGTCGTCCCCATTTTTCTTCATGACACGAAGGGCTAACAATCCATTGATACGCTCGTGTATGACTAGATGGTTTTTAAAAACGACAAAGTTTTGTAACAACACATCTGGGCGATGTGGAATGATATCCTTCCAGTTTTCTTTGAGAGTGGCTGTGATTGGTGTTTTTACCAACTTGAAATTTGGTGCATTATGATTGGTTCTCATATAGAACTGATCTTCAAAATGTTCTACATAATATTCTAAATCTTTTTCTCTAGGCTGAATCGTTTTCCAAGAGTCATTGGGTGTATCAGCTGATAGATATTGGTATTCTGTTGATAATGTTTGGAAACTACCAATCATCAAATAATTTCCAGATTTAGATTTAAACACACTACAACGGAAGGTTTCATCAGTCTCTTCATAGACCATTTCATCCTGTGACTGAGGAGTTCCTAATACATGTTTATATACCTTGTGAGACCTAAGAGTTACTGGATCTTTTTGGGTGTAAAAAATAGTTTTATTATCATTTGCCCAAACTCCTGAGCCTGTCGTATTTTCTAATACATCAGGAAGCATTTCTTCAGTTTTCAAATCCTTAAAATAGATGTTATAGCGACGTCTCGATACGGTATCTATTCCAAAGGCTAGAAGATTGTTATTTGGGCTTACTTGTTGACTTCCCATACCAAAATATGCATGTCCCTCTGCCATTTCTGGACCATTCAGGAGTACTTCTTCTTGTGTATTATCGCCTACTTTTTTACGGTAATAGATTAAATAGTCATTCCCTTCTTTATATTTATCGTAATACGAGTATCCCCGTAAGGTGTAAGGGACAGAAGTTTCGTCTTTCTTTATACGCCCCACAATTTCGTTGTATAGTTTTTCTTGCAATGCTTCCGTGTGCTTCAGTGCTGTTTCTTTGTAGGCATTTTCTTGGTTGAGATAGTCTAGAACATCTTGTGTTTGTGCATCTGGCGTTGTTGCATTTTTTTGATCGTCTGATAGTCGCATCCAAAAGTACGGATCAATACGGGTCGTATCATGTTCTTTAAGTACCGTTTCTATTTTCTTTGCAACAGGGGCGTCTATTGCTTTTTTTGAGGGACTTGCTGTTTGTTCTTTTTTACATCCTATGGACAGCATAACCATGAATAGAAGGAGAATACGAATGTTCATTAGTTCAAGTATTTTTTAATAGTGATAAAAATAGGTGTATTTCACTAGACTATAATACTACCCCGATCACTTTTTGAATAGGTATTTGTTTTTATACGCTTTCGCGAAAGCGTATACCACCACTTTTAATTAAAAAATTATAAGCATATTCCATTTCTAAACAAGTACTTTTGCATCGTGAAAAAAAGATCCCAATTTGAGTTTGTCACTTTGATGGCTTCGCTTATGTCCATTGCAGCATTAGCACTAGATGCTTTGCTTCCTGCGTTAGAAACCATCGGTCTTGTAATTGGTATTAAAGATAGTGTAGACAACCAATTACTAGTGGTTGCTATTTTTTTAGGATTGGGTATTGGACCGCTTTTTTTTGGACCTTATTCGGATAGTATCGGTCGTAAGCCTATTGTTTATATGGGATTTACGCTGTTTATTGTTGCAAGTTTTATATGTGTGTACGCCCAAAGTCTTGAAGTTATGCTTGTAGGTCGTGTGTTGCAAGGAATTGGTCTCGCCGCTCCTAGAACGATTAGCATTGCAATTATACGTGATATGTATAGTGGTGATTATATGGCGCGTATTATGTCTTTTATTACTGTCGTATTTATATTGGTTCCTGTCATTGCGCCAGCTTTAGGGAAACTTATTTTGAATGTTTACGAGTGGCAAGGTATTTTCTATATCCAAGTGCTTTTTAGTGTGATTGTTGGTGTCTGGTTTTGGAGACGACAGCCAGAAACCCTCACCATTAAAAATCGAGTTCCTTTCTCTGCAATCTCTTTTATTCATGGATTTAAAGAGGTAGTGATGCAAAAAACGACCATGGGGTATACTTTGATCTCGGGATGTATTGTAGGGTCTTTTTTGGTGTATTTAAGTGCTTCTCAACAAATTTTTGAATTGCAATATGGTCTTAAAGAAGAGTTCCCTTATATATTTGCCGCAACTGCTTTTTCTATAGGAACCGCCATTTATTTGAATGGAACTTTGGTGCTTCGTTTTGGTATGAAGCGATTGGTCAACATTTCGATTATTGCCTACTTTTTTATTGCGTTGTTATATACACTATTATTTTCATCAGGGATCAATCCTCCTATTGGGGTTTTAATAGGATTCTTTTGTGCTCAGTTTATTTCTATAGGGTTTCTCTTTGGAAATATACGTGCACTGGCGATGGAGCCATTAGGGCATATTGCAGGGATGGCAGCAGCGATTACAGGATTTATCTCTACGATGATGGCAGTACCGATTAGTATTTATATAGGAAGCTTTGTAAAAACATCTTCCCTCCCAGTATTTATAGGATTTTCTATAGCAGGCATCGTTTCTATTGGAATTATCGTATGGCTACGCTTCATTAATACTAAAAGTAGAGGTATCATTACTTCTTAGAGGCTACCTTCCGAATACGTTCTTTTAGAATGGCTGCATTGATCAGGAAAACTACACCACTAATGGTAAGTCCTATGCCTAAAATGCCTACGCCTACCCATTGATACCAGATCTCATCTTGATGTTTCCAATGCCCCGCTTCTGATATAGCCGAAAGTCCGCTACCTAGAAATAAAGCACCTACACTTCCATACAACCACCATTGTTTTTTAAGTTGCTTCTTTTCCATGGAGGTTACTGTATGTTCTCACTATCGTATACCAATACTTTAGACCATAAATGAGAGGATTCAGCTATAAATTGTTTGTGAGCCGGTTCTTCTTGATATAGGTCTTGAATCGCTTTATCCTTAAATGTAAGTAATAAGCTATAAGTATAACTATTGTCTATGACGTCTCTATTGGTATTTGCAGGAACACCGATATGCTTTGTTGTGATATAGGGCGATTGATCTATAAAGTTGGTAAGCGATGCTTCAAATGCTTTTCTGTCTTCTGGATTTTCTGGGTGATGAAGCCAAAAATATACGGTATGAGCAAAATCACCTGGTGTCGCCATTTCTGCTTTGGTAGAATGCGTGCAGCTAGACATTATAAAGACACAAAAAAAGAGAATATAAAAAGGTTTCATTTTATTATTTTATAGTTTAACACCTCTAATGTAGTATTTTTATGAATTCAATAATAACATCCTTCGTATGAAAATGTCTCTTGCGTCCCTCCTATTTTTGGTTTCAACATTCATGTATGCACAACAAATTACGATCAACGAAGATCAAGCAACTATCCATTTTACGTTTGTAGATAAAGAGGTAGATGGCGAACTAAGTGACTTTACATTTACTGGAAGTATTGATTTAAATGCTTTAGAAACGTCAACGATTGGTGGGTCTGTGGCTACGGAAACTCTTGATACCAACAATTGGTTTCGCAACAGACATTTGCGAAGTGAGAAATATTTTTCTACCAAAGCACATCCGCGTCTCTATTTTAAAAGTAACACGATAAAGTCTACCGCTATGGGTTTTCGCGTAAGCGGACAACTTACCATCAAAGGAATCACACAAGATGTGGCTTGGGATTTTACAAAAAGTGAGGGAAACCTAATAGGTGTCGCTACTATCAACACCCATGATTACGATATCAAAGTGTATGATGAACGGGAACGTAATCAGGTAACTATAAAAATAGTTCTTCCATATACGCAGTAATTTTTTTTTAGAGTCTTTTAGTCACGGCATCTATAATGCCTACATTGGCTTTTGTCGCATACGCTATTACAGAAAGCTGATCGCTATTTTGAATCCAATCAGGAAGTTGTAGTAATAGCTGTCCGTTTGTGGTTTGAGTTGATATGGTTTGCTCTGCCACGACGATATGCGTATTTTTTAAAGTTTTATTTCGGTTTTCACCTCTTTTTACAGCAGTTATTTTCTCATCTATGGCAATTACAAATGTAAGTTCATTTGCTGTATTTATTTCTGATAAGGCGTAAGTTACAGCTATTGTTTTTCCTTCTTTTTGTGTTTTGGTGATTGTTAAGTCTATGGGATTTGTGATCTTATTTTCAGCGTTTAACACACGATATATAGCAGCTTTATCAGATCCTGTATGATGCGTACGTCCATTAATCACAGCTTGAGGTGTGTACACACTTCGAGATCTAAATTTTTCTGCGTACGTATATTGTTTTTGTGTAAACCGCCTTGTAGCAAAAGGATCTTTCCATCCTATATAATCCCAGTAATCTACGTGATAGGAAAGTGTGATGACATCATTTCCAAATTCCTTTTTAATTTGTTCTAGAAGTTGATCTGCAGGAGGGCAACTACTACACCCTTGTGAAGTAAATAACTCGATGACTGTGGGTCTTTTTTGAGCGTTTACCGTTGTTTGAAGTAAAAGGGTAAAGAACAGAATAAGTATAAGTGAAGTACGAATCATAGTTTTTTAATAATTACGTCTATAGAAAACACAAAGCCTTACGAGTAGCCACAAAAAAACCTAACAAAATTGTCAGGTTTCAATACTATTTAAAATTTGAAAATCTTCTTTAAAACTTTGTCGTGCTATCCGTAGGTAGCAAATTGTTTTTTAAATCTTGTGATTTAACATCTTGTATCACTTTGCGTTGCGCTTCGGTATAAAAAGTGTCCATATTGACATCTCTTATCGGATTTGCTTTCAAATCTTCTGCAAAATTCCCTGCTTTTTCCTTTGCCGAAAAAGTAAGGTATTCTATCAAAAAGGCTTTTTGAGGTTCAGAAAAGGGTACTTTAGACGTAATTGTTTGTACTTTTTGATCCACTAATTTTTTAATTTGTTCAGCCGTAGTTACACTTTGTGCTTGAACGGAGATGTACGCTAGACAGCATAATGCGAGTAAAATCACTTTTTTCATCATGTAGGTATTTATAATTTGGGTGTTGTAAATATAGTAAAATATTATGTACTATACCTTTTATCGTGTTTCAAGAGTCTGCTTTCGCGAAAAAACTTACAAAATGAATAGTTAAGTACCTATATATTCCAATTAAAAAAGAGTGTATAGATTGGCGTTTTATCTGTATTTTAGTAGCATAAATTGCTTTTATGAAAAGAATTCTTTTAGTAGCAGGCTTGTGTATCATTTTTTCAACGATAGAAGCACAAAACCTGGCTGTTTTAAAATACAAAGGAGGTGGAGACTGGTATTCTAACCCTACTTCCCTACCCAATCTTATTGCGTTTTGTAATCAAAACATTAACACAGCAATGAATGATACGCCAGATACGGTCGATCCAGGAAGTATTGATTTGTTTCAGTATCCCTTAATTCATATGACGGGACATGGCAATGTGTTTTTCACAGACGAAGAAGCTGAAAATTTACGAACCTATTTACAAAGTGGGGGGTTTTTGCATATTGATGATAATTACGGCATGTCTGAATACTTACCTAAAGAGCTGAAAAAGATCTTTCCAAATCAAGAATTAGTAGAACTACCAGCGTCACATCCTATTTTTAATAGTGCTTTTAGATTTCCACAGGGACTTCCTAAAATTCATGAACATGATGGGAAACGTCCTCAGGCGCTAGGATTGTATTCAGAGAATAGATTGGTAGTTTTATTTACCACCGAAAGCGACCTTGGTGACGGTTGGGAAGATACCGAGGTACATAATGATCCAGAATCTATACGTGAAAAAGCACTTCAAATGGGTGCTAATATTGTAAAATACGCTTTTGAAAATTAGACCATGACACTCTATTATTATTGTAGCTCCTGTCAAAAAGAAAACAGTTTCAAAACTACAGCTACCAATCGTTTTGAACTTCAAAAAGAACGAGGAAGCTTTATTAATGAGCGTTGCAAAAAATGTGGGACAGTCGTAAAACGGCGTATTAACCGCGTACATGCAAAGCCTAATATCTGGATTTTGATCATTGGAGGTGTATTAGGCATCTTATTGACTGCAATTCTCTTTCTTTTTGTACCGATAATTATTTTGGTTTTGGCTAATTCTGTGGTATTTAGTATTCCCTTTATCGCTTGGCGAGAGCAAGACAAAAAAGCAAGTGCCTTTAATAAAGTGATGGTTTCTGATGGATAATAACCAACTCACACACGACCATCATCAAAACAAATCGGTCACTACCCAAATTGTACTTATTTGCGACCAAGTGAAAGGCCCTGCGAATATTGGTGCTATTTTCAGACTTGCCGATGCGTTTCTGGTGTCAGAGATTATTTTTCACGGGTCAGAGATCGACGTTACTAGCAACCGACTAAAGAAAGTTGCTAGGAATACACAAGCTATCGTACGTTTTCACGAAAGTGAAAGTTTGATAAAAACCCTTGAAGAACTCCACGCCCAATCATTTACGAGTATTGCACTTGAAATCACATCCGAAAGTACATCCATTCAGGAGTTTAGAAATAATACTTCTCAAAACATTGCACTAATTATAGGTAGCGAAAATTACGGTATCTCTGATACTGTTTTAAAAGTTGTACAGCATACCCTTCATATTCCTATGTATGGTGCCAATAGTAGTATGAATGTAGCCCAAGCAACAGCGATTGCATTATATGCCTTGAGATCATCGTAACAAATAAAAGAAGCTTACGTCAAACCGATATCACATTGATCAAATCGCTATATTTATAGAAATGAAATCAAATACAATTACTTACGGAATATTACGAGCTATTGGAATTTTAGCAGGAATAGCACTGGTGCTATATTTTTTATATACTATTCGTAGTGTACTGGTATATATCACTATAGCATCTGTTATCTCACTCATTGGTAGACCTATTATTCGTTTTTTACGGAGACGTTTAAAATTCAAAAATGGATTAGCTGTTGCGGTTACGATGGTGATTATTTTCAGTCTCCTATTTGGTATTATGGCGATGTTTATTCCGTTAATTGCAGAACAAGGAAGAAACTTATCACTACTCAACCTTGATAGCTTAAAAGATGATCTATCTTCTTTATTCAATCAAGTCAATACCTATTTTTCTGATAGAAATATTGATTTATTTAAGACATTAGAAAGCATGGATTTAGGGTCTACCTTTAGTTTTGGAGCCATCCCTAACTTATTAAATAGTGTTTTAGGTGCTTTAGGATCTATTAGTATTGGTTTATTTTCGGTTATTTTTATCACCTTCTTTTTATTAAAAGATAGCGCCCTACTCCACCAAGGCGTGATGACTTTTGTTAAAGATCAAAACGAATTCCGCGCAACACAATCCTTTAATAAAATCAAAGACTTATTATCCCGTTATTTTTTAGGACTTTTGCTTCAAATCTTAGTGCTTTTTATACTGTACACGATCATTTTACTGGTTTTTAATATTCAAAATGCCATTGTCATCGCTTTTTTATGCGCTTTACTTAATTTAATTCCTTATGTAGGTCCCTTAGTTGCTGGCGTTATTATGATGGTATTGTCAATGTCAAGTAATTTAGGGTATGATTTTCAATTAGTGATACTTCCTACGACTATCAAAGTCATGGTTTGTTATCTCTTTGCTCAGCTTATAGATAATTTTATAAGCCAACCTTTCATATTTAGCAATAGCGTAAAATCTCATCCTTTAGAAATCTTTTTGATCATCATTATTGCTGGACTTTTATTTGGTGTCGTCGGTATGATCGTCGCTATTCCTGTATATACAGCACTTAAAGTCATTGCAAAGGAATTTACTCCTGACATAAAAATTGTTAAAAAGCTGACTAAAGATCTCTAATGAATCAAGCCTTGTTACTGCCTCATGTTCAGGAATATCTAGAAGAACACACCGCAACTCCCCTATCGACTTTTATTCTAAAAGGGAGTCCGTTTCCAGAAGTTACGGTACAAGACCTAGCGCAGCAATTGGAAGGCAAACGTCGTATCAAATCAAAATTACCTCTTTGGTACAGTACCAAAGGCATTTTGTTTCCTCCTAAAGTCAATCTAGAACAGACATCATCAGAAACCACGGCTCAGTATAAGGCGCATTTATTAAAAGGAAATGCTATCGTTGATATCACGGGTGGTTTGGGTGTAGATAGTTATTATTTCTCAAAAGTAGCGTCTCAAGTCACACATATTGAGATGAATGAGGAGGTGTCCGCTTTCGCGAAAGCGAACTTAGCAACACTAGAAGTTTCAAATGTGACTTGTATTACAGCAAATGCTATTGAGTTCTTATCCAATAGCGATGTATTTTATGATATGATGTATGTAGACCCAGGTAGACGTACGGATGCCAAAGGCAAAGTATTTATGCTTAGAGATTGTTTGCCCAATGTAGCAGAAAATATCGATTTGTTGCTTTCAAAATGCACTACACTGTGGATAAAGACGGCACCTTTACTAGATATTACTGCTGGGCTAAAAGAACTTAAGAATGTTTCTGAAATACATATCGTTGCCATAAAAAACGAAGTCAAAGAACTACTTTGGCGTGTGGAACAAGAAGAATGTCAAAATCTCGAAATTTATACGGTAAATAGTCATGGAGACACCTCAGATCAGGTGTCTTTTACACTTCAAGAGCTCTATGAATCAAAAGCTACGTACGAATATCCGAAAACATACCTATATGAACCTAATGCATCCTTATTAAAATCAGGAGGCTTTAATTGGATAAGCAAACAGTATAAAATAGACAAATTACATACGCATACCCAGCTTTACACAAGTGATACGCCTATTTCATTTCCAGGAAGATCTTTTAAAATTGACAATATACTTCCGTATAACAAGCAACTTAAAAAAGTACTTTCGATCGATAAAGCACATATCACTACACGTAATTTTAAAGAATCTGTGATAACCCTTAGAAACAAATTTAAGATTAAAGATGGTGGAGAAATCTACCTATTCTTTACCACCTTGCTTGATGAAAAAAAGGTGGTACTAGTTTGTCATAAAATATAGTTAGAGAAAAGACAAACCACCTATTATAACAAAAACCTCCGAGCATTTTGCTCGGAGGTTTTTGTTTCTAAATCTATATTGAATCTTATCTTTTCAGTGTAAAATGT
>NZ_CALEMI010000129.1 GCF_937910895.1 uncultured Dokdonia sp.
AATTATGACACTGTTTTTTTATTGAAAGGATATGCGGGAACAGGGAAAACTACGATTATAGGGACTTTGGTAAAAAATTTATGGAAGGCACAGCTATCTTCAGTACTTATGGCACCCACGGGTAGAGCCGCCAAAGTAATAAGTAATTATAGCAAACGTCAGGCTTTTACCATACACCGTAAGATTTATTTTCCTAAAAAAGATAAAGGGGGAGGTGTGTCTTTTACATTACAACCTAATAAGCATCGTAATTGTGTTTTTATTGTAGATGAAGCCTCGATGATTTCTGATAGAGTCAGTGAATCTAAATTGTTTGAAAACGGATCACTCCTAGACGATATGATGCAGTATGTGTACAGTGGTCATAAGTGTAAATTGATCTTAATTGGAGACGATGCACAGTTGCCTCCCGTAAAATTAGATCTTTCTCCTGCGCTCGATAGGGACGTATTATCATTACAATACAATAAGGAGGTTGATGAAATGCAACTAGATGAAGTGATGCGTCAAGCAGAAAGCAGTGGTATTCTTTCTAATGCAACGACCATGAGAGAACACCTTGCTGATGGTTTTTTTGAAGATTTTAAATTTGATTTAAATGGCTTTTCTGATATGATCAGATTGATAGATGGCCATGAGATTATGGATGCCATACAAGACTCGTATGATCAAGTTGGCAATGAAGAAACCGCCATTATTGTACGATCTAATAAGAGAGCTAACCTTTACAATCAGCAAATACGATCACGGATTCTTTTTCAGGAAGAAGAAGTTTCGGCGGGAGATGATCTTATGGTCGTAAAAAATAATTACTTCTGGGTAGATGCCAAAAGTGATGCAGGCTTTATTGCTAATGGTGATATTATCAAGGTATTAGAAATTTATGCTCTCAAGGAACTATATGGATTCCGATTTGCAGAAGTCAAAGTACAAATGATTGATTATCCCAATATGGAACCCTTTGATACGGTAGTCATGCTTGATGTTCTAGCTATGGAAACACCCTCTTTACCTTATGATGATTCCAATCGCTTGTACCAAGAAGTACAAAAAGATTATGCAGACGAAAAATCAAAATACAAGCGATTTCTCAAAATTAAGAATAATAAGTTTTTTAATGCCCTTCAAATAAAATTCTCGTATGCCATTACCTGTCATAAATCACAAGGAGGGCAATGGGATCGTATATTTATAGAACAGCCCTACCTTCCAGATGGAATGAATAGAGATTACTTACGATGGCTTTATACCGCTGTGACTAGAGCAAAATCAAAAGTATATCTCATCGGGTTTAAAGAGGATATGTTTGTAGAAGCATACGAACAAAATTAGTATCTTACAGCATAGTATAGACTTACAGATGGTTTTTGAACTTATAATTAGCATTGTATTAGGTTTTTCTCTAGCTGCCGCCGCAGGATTTCGGATTTTCATACCGTTACTGCTGGTAAGTTTAGCCGCACATTTTGGATGGTTTCCTATCGATCAAAATTGGGAATGGGTTGGAAGTAATATTGCCTTATGGATATTAGGGATTGCTGCTGTTTTTGAAACCTTTGCCTACTTTATTCCTTGGTTGGATAATCTCTTAGATACAATTTCTGTGCCTCTAGCGGGTATTGCAGGTACGCTTCTTATGGTTATTACCATGGGAGATGTAGACCCTATATTTACGTGGGTATTAGCGATTATAGCAGGCGGTGGTGCTGCAGCCACCATATCAGGTACGGCAGGAGTGACCAGACTTACTTCTACAGCCACCACTGGAGGTGTTGCAAACCCTGTGATAGCTTCCGTAGAGACGGGCGCCGCTACAACTATATCTGTAGCGAGTGTGTTTTCTCCTTTTTTAGCTTTGATCCTTGTGTTGTTCATTGTATGGAGTATCTGGCGATGGATTAAAAAGCTAAGACGTTCTTGATTGGAATTGAATTTCCCTATTTTTGTAGCTGTATTTAATCATTTATTTTACGCTTTCGCGAAAGCGTATATACCATCATGAGCACGTCTTTAAAAATTATAGCTATGATTCCCGCGAGATACGCGGCTTCTCGTTTTCCTGGAAAAATGATGAAAGATTTAGGTGGAAAACCTGTCATTGTACGAACCTATGAAAGTACGGTGGCTACACAGCTTTTTGATGACGTATATGTCGTGACTGATAGCACCGTAATTTATGATGCTGTACTCGCAGCAGGAGGGAAGGTATTGATGAGTCGTGATGACCATGAGTGTGGTAGTGATCGAATTGCAGAAGCAGTCGCTCCTATAGATTGTGATATTGTGGTCAACGTGCAGGGAGATGAGCCTTTTACTACAAGAGAAGACCTCGCACCTGTATTGAATGTTTTCTATGGAGATGATGCTTCACAAATTGATTTAGCAAGTGTGATGACCCCATTAGAGACTCAAGAAGATATTCAAAACCCTAATAACGTAAAAGTCATTGTAGATGCCATGGATTATGCGTTGTATTTTTCAAGGTCTCCATTGCCTTATGTAAGAGATCCAGATGTAGCTTTAACGATCTATAAACACAAAGGCATTTATGCGTTTAGGAAACAAGCTGTGATTGATTTTTCTCGTTTAAAAATGAGGTCTCTCGAAGCGGCAGAAAAAATAGAATGCATTCGGTTTTTGGAATATGGAAAAAAAATAAAAATGGTACGTTCTCACAATGTAGCCATTGGAATAGATACACCAGAAGATTTAGAAAAAGCACGTCAACTCATTACTAAGTAAGTACGCATGGGATTATCAAAATTTATATATGAAAAAGTATTAGGATGGAAAGCCATTGGAGATTTCTCTGAAGACACAGTAAAAAAATGTGTAGTGATTGCTGTTCCTCATACCAGTTGGCATGACTTTTACATGGGTATTTTATTGCGTGCTAGTTTAGGTGTAAAAATAGGATTTATAGGAAAGAAAGAGTTGTTTAAATGGCCGTTTGGTTTTTTCTTTAGACTCATGGGTGGAGCGCCTATAGATAGAACGCCTGGACAAGACAAAGTAAAATCCATTGCTCAGGTATTTGAAGGTAAAGAAGAGTTTAGACTCACACTAGCTCCAGAAGGAACACGTAAGAAAGTAGATGCACTTAAAACGGGTTTTTACTATATTGCGATAGAGGCCAAAGTGCCCATCATTATGGTCGCTTTTGATTTTGGAAAAAAAGAACATCGAATTTCAAAACCCTTATACCCATCAGGTAATTTAGATGAAGATCTTGCGATAATTTATGAATTTTTTGAGGGTGCTGTTGGGAAAGTTCCAGAATATAGCTTTACGCCTAATAAGTAAGAATTATGTTTTCTTAAAGAGTAGAGAATCCTTTTTTGAAGAGCTATTTTTTTCAGTAGTATTTCCACCGAATAAGAGTGGTGTGCTAGAAAAGCTTGTGCCAAATGTAGCGACTGCCAAAAACACTTGTTGTACAGCACTTCTCACTTCTTGTACACTTAACGGACTTAATGGATGTACATATACCGACCATAAGACCTGATCTGAAATTGCATATTTTACATCAAGTGCGGAGTGAAAATTTGCGGTAAGGCAATCTAGTAGTAATGCTTCGTCCAGTCTTGACATTTCTATGATAGGAGCCATAATTCGCATCCTATCATTTATAGAATCTGTGAGCACAATCATAGGGAGATCGTTCAATTTGAGTTGCCATCTTCCACTAAATCCTTCGATGCTGTCTACTTCTTGAGTGAGAATATCTTTTAATGTTTGATTGGTCATTTGCGCTTGCGCGAAAAAACTAGACGAGAAGATCGCTAGTGTAAGAAGAAATACTTTCATAAAAATAGATTTACAAACTTGAGTCGGCAAATCCTAGGAATACTAACAATTTGAATTAGAACTTTTTTAAATCTAATGTATAAAGATTTCCTTGACTTTTTGAAGAAGCTTCTTCAGAGATATATAGCGTATGTGCATCCTTAAAGGTCACGCTTTCTTTCTGTGAACTGTGGTCTAACTTTATTTTTTTAACATCGCCCGAAAAGAATTGATCACTTGTATAGTTCTCTAAAATCCAAACTTTATTATAACTCAATAGCGCAATTTTACCCGTTTGTTGATGTATAGCAGCACTTGTTACTTGACAATCATCGTCATCTGAGCAGGTTTTAAATTCGTCTATCAAAAGCGCTGTTTGTGCGCCTTCTTTCATCGGAAGCTTATAAACTTTTGTGGTTCCGTCAAACTTCTTTCCGGGGATGCGATTGCGTGTAAATAGGTAAAAATAAGATTGATATATAATAAATGATTCAACGTCAAAATTTCGCTTCTTCTTTTTAGGTGGATACTTTTCTTGATCTTCAAATGTAAATGTGGTTGCTTTCGCGGAAGCGGTATAAGAGCCATCTTCTATGGGATTAAGATCTTCCACCCAATAAATGGTTTGATCTTCTCTGTCATTGTCATTATTTCCAAAATCGCCAATAAATAATGTGTTTCCATCACTAGCAAGGTCTTCCCAGTCTATATTATCGGCATTTGAAATCGCGATGTCTTGTACGACCTTTTTTTCTTTAAGATCAATTGAAAATATATTTGGACCACCTCCAGAATCGTTTATAGCGTATAATCGTTTCCCATCTTGCGATAGCGCGATTCCAGAATTTTCTTCAAGTAAATCGGGTAATGTCATCTCATAGGTCAGCTGTCCATAATCTTGCGATTGACATTGTGTAGTAGTAAGAATAAATAAAAATAGATTCAAAAAAAATTTCATAGAGTGTTGTCAAATGTGAACGTGCGTAAAAGTACTATATTGAAAATACCTTTTGTAACATGATTATCATAAAATCATATATAATTACGATATAATACGCATTTTCAATTCTTAAAATAGCACATGATTTATAGTGCTATGTACATCTTAAGAAGTCTTATATTTGCACTGCTTGAATAACGGATATATGACCGACATTGCTATAAATAAATTAAAAGATGCAAGGATTCTTGTTACAGGAGGTGCTGGTTTTATAGGATCTAATCTTTGTGAGTACTTACTAAACCATGGAGCTGTTGTACATTGCTTAGATAATTTTGCTACAGGTCATAAAAAGAATATCCGTTCGTTAATTGATCATCCAAAATTTACGTTATTCACAGGAGATATTTGCAATATAGAAGACTGTAAACGCGCAGTTGCTTCTATGGAGTATGTGTTACATCAAGCAGCCTTAGGTTCTGTGCCAAGATCGATAAATGATCCTATCACAACAAATCATGTGAACGTGAGCGGGTTTTTAAATATGCTTACAGCTGCTAGAGACGAAAAAGTGAAACGTTTTGTGTACGCAGCGAGTTCATCTACCTATGGAGACTCTCCATCTTTGCCCAAAAAAGAAGAAATTATAGGGAAACCATTATCTCCCTATGCGATTACAAAATATGTTAATGAATTATATGCAGATGTATTTCATAAAGTGTATGGTCTGGATACGATAGGATTGCGTTATTTTAATGTGTTTGGGCGTAGGCAAGACCCTAATGGAGCGTATGCCGCTGTGATTCCTACCTTTGTAAAACAGTTAATAGCTCATGAATCACTTATTATAAATGGAGATGGTTCTTTTTCAAGAGATTTTACATATATAGATAATGTGATTGAGATGAACGTAAGATCGATGCTTGCTTCGGATCCAAAGGCATTGAACACAATATATAATGTTGCCTATGGAGAACGCACGACGCTTACCCAGTTAACTGAAATATTAAAAAATGCGTTAACCCCATACGATAGCACTATACAAAACGTTGCTATCACGTATGGTCCAGAAAGAGTTGGTGATGTTCCACATTCACTTGCTTCTATAGAAAAAGCAACCTCCCTTTTAGGGTATTCACCAAAATACGATCTTGAAAAAGGAATCCAAGAATCTATAAGTTGGTATTGGGAGCATTTAAAATAAAAGGTTTATGACAGATATTAAAATAGGGATTATTGGGCTAGGGTATGTAGGATTACCTTTAGCACGCCTATTTGCCACTTCTTATAATGTGGTTGGATTTGATATTAAAAAAGAACGGATTACAGCCTTGAATCATGGAATTGATACTACATTAGAAGTAACAGAAGCCGCATTGAAATCGGTCTTGCGAGTTGATCATACACATGGTAACGGCCTCTATTGTTCTAATAATATAAAAGATTTAGAAGACTGTAATTATTATATTGTTACCGTGCCTACTCCTATAGATAAAAATAACAGGCCTGTACTTACGCCTTTATATAAAAGCAGCGAAACTGTTGGATCGGTGCTTAAGAAAGGAGACATTGTTATTTATGAAAGTACGGTGTATCCAGGGGTTACGGAAGAAGAATGTGTCCCCGTTTTAGAAAAAATAAGCGGATTGACATTTAATGAAGACTTCTTTGTGGGTTATTCTCCAGAGCGTATCAATCCTGGTGATAAGCTACACACAGTAGATAAAATTTTAAAAGTTACTTCTGGAAGTACACCAGAAATAGGTAAAAAAGTAGATGCATTATATGCCTCTGTAATTACGGCAGGCACACATTTAGCACCAACAATAAAAGTTGCAGAAGCTGCCAAAGTGATAGAAAACTCACAACGTGATATTAATATTGCTTTTGTCAACGAGCTGGCAAAAATATTTAATCTT
>NZ_CALEMI010000130.1 GCF_937910895.1 uncultured Dokdonia sp.
ATTTGCTTTTCTATTGTATTGCATAAAAACCAAGTTCCAGATCTCAACGACTTGTGGATGATCCATGTTTACTAAACTTTTTCCATCTACAGCTGCCTTTTCTTCATCAGTTCTAATATCTACATGAATTTCTGAACACGGTCCACAAGGACCTTGTTCACCCATTTCCCAGAAATTATCTTTTTTGTCACCCATTAAGATACGATCTTCAGGAACAATTTCCTTCCAAAAATCCAATGCTTCTTGATCAATTGGCAAATTATCTCTATCAGTGCTACCCTCAAAAATTGTAACGTAAAGCATATTTTCAGAGATTCCATATACCTCAGTTAATAATTCCCAAGCCCATGTTATAGCCTCTTTTTTGAAATAATCTCCAAAGCTCCAATTTCCTAACATTTCAAACATGGTATGGTGATAGGTGTCGTATCCAACCTCCTCTAAATCATTGTGTTTTCCAGAAACTCTAAGACATTTTTGCGTGTCAGATATTCTAGTATTCTTTGGTTTTTTATTTCCTAAAAAATATTCTTTGAATGGAGCCATTCCTGAATTAGTAAACATCAAGGTAGGATCATCTTTCAAAACCATAGGAGATGAAGGAACAATTTGATGAGATTTTTCTTTAAAAAAATTTAAAAAATGAGAACGAATTTCTTTAGATTTCATAAATCAAAAGTTGATTTTCTATTACCGTTAATGTTAAAATTTATACTAGAAATGAGTCAAAGTTATTGTTAGTGAAACATTTTGTAAATTTGCTTTTGTTAATTTATAAATTACTTTCTCTTATTGTAGTTTATAGTAACAAAAGTAGCATATTTAGATTTATGGCAAAAGTAAAATATTATTACGACTCTGATACCCTAAGCTATCGTAGAATAGAAAAATCAAAAGGAAATATTTCTAAGATAATTATTCTAAGTTTCTTTGGGCTTGTTCTAATAATGCTCTCAGGTTTTGTTGTATTAAGTCAGTTTTTAAAAACTCCAAATCAATTAGCACAAGAGAGAGAGTTAGAAAATCTTAAATTTAACTACGAACTGTTAAATAAACGATTAGACGAAAGCTCTTCTATTTTATCTCAATTACAACAAAGAGATAACAATATTTACAGAGCTTACTTTGAGGCTAATCCTATTCCAGAAGAACAACGAAAAGCTGGCTTTGGTGGTGTAAATAGATATAGTTATTTAAATGGTTATGACAATTCTAAACTCATAAAAGAAGCCACAAAAAAAATAGATATTTTATCGAAACAAATGGTTGTTCAATCGAAGTCATTGGATGAAATTGTTGTGTTGGCAAAAAATAAAAAAGAAATGCTAGCTTCAATACCAGCAATTCAGCCAGTCGCAAATAAAAACTTGAAACGAATGGCTTCTGGTTATGGGTACAGAATACACCCCATTTACAAAACTAGAAAGTTTCATTGGGGAATGGACTTTTCTGCTCCAAGAGGCACACCGGTATATGCTACAGGAAATGGGAAAGTAGAAAAAGTTAAAAGGTCTAGAAGAGGTTATGGAAACCAAGTTAAAATAAATCATGGATTTGGGTATAAAACATTTTATGCACATCTAGAAAAATATACTGTTCGTAAAAATCAAAAAGTAAAACGTGGAGATTTAATTGGTTATGTAGGAACCTCAGGGATTTCAACAGCTCCGCATCTTCACTATGAAGTGATAAAAGGAAATAAAAAATTAAATCCTGTCTATTTTTATTTTAGTGATTTAACTGCAGAAGAATATGATAGAATGTTAGAATTGGCTTCACAAGAAAATCAATCATTAGACTAATGCATATAGATCTGCCCGAAAAAAGATATTATAAAATAGGTGAGGTGGCCAAAGCATTTAATGTAAATACTTCTTTAATACGTTTTTGGGAAAAAGAATTTGAAATTATTAAGCCCAAAAAAAATGCAAAAGGAAATCGTTTATTTACTTCCAACGATGTCTCCAACTTTAAACTTATCTATAATCTTGTCAAAGAAAGGGGTTTTACTTTAGAAGGAGCTAAACAAAAATTAAAGAAAAATCCGCTTGGTACGATAAACAATCATGAAATCGTAAGTAGATTAGAATCTGTAAAAGCAGAACTAATTAAGATAAAAAACCACCTATAAAATACTATGCATGCATAGTATTTTATAATTATTTGTCCTATCTTCGTAGCATTAGTTAAATAAAACATCAATTTTTAAAAACGTAAGATAATATGGCTGAAAAGTATATAGATGTAGATACATTAAAATATATTCTTTATGATATTCATAATTTAGAAGAGCTTCTTGCTAGAGATCGCTTTCAAGATCATGATAAAGAATCACTAGATATGTTTATAGATTCAGTTAAAGAGTTTGCTGATAGAGAATTATTTCCTTACGTAAAAGAAATGGATGAAAATCCTGCTTATCATAAAGATGGGAAAGTGTTTGTGCATGATCAAGTAAAAACAATGATGTATAAGGGAGGAGAAATGGGCTTAATTTCAGCGCCATTTAATTATGAAGATGGAGGAATGCAAATTCCTTTCCTTTCACATACTGCTGCTACTTACATCTTAGATGCTGCAAATAATCATTTACCTGGTTATGCAGGGTTAACTCAAGGAGCTGCAGAGCTTATTATTCATTTTGCAAATAAGGAACTAAACCAAACCTATGTGCCAAACATGCTTTCTGGACAATGGGGCGGTACAATGTGTTTAACAGAACCACAAGCTGGAAGTTCTTTGTCAGATATTGTTACAAAGGCAACACCTACCCAAGACGGATATTATAAAATTTCTGGGCAGAAAATTTTTATTTCAGGAGGAGATAACAATTTCACTGAAAATGTGGTTCATTTAGTACTCGCTAGAATTGAAGGAGCACCAAAAGGAACAAAAGGGATTTCTTTATTTGTTGTCCCTAAGAATCGTCCTTCAAGTGATGGAGCATTAGAATTTAACGATGTGACTACTGTCGCAGACTTTCAGAAGATGGGACAACGAGGCTACTGCACTACTCATTTAGGTTTTGGAGATGCAGACGACTGTAAAGGATGGATTGTAGGTGAACCCAATGAAGGTTTAAAGTACATGTTTTTAATGATGAATTCTGCAAGAATTGCAGTAGGAAGAGGAGCTTCTGCTATTGCTTGTGCGGCTTATCATGCTTCTTTACAATACGCAAATGAACGTCCTCAAGGTAGAAAGTTATCAAGTGACGGTAAGAAAAACCCAGCGGAGAAACAGGCCTTGATCATAGAACACCCAGACGTTAGAAGAATGCTATTGATGCAAAAATCTGTTGTGGAAGGGTCTATGAGTTTGGTTTTTTTAGCAGCTAAATACTACGATATCATAGAAACTGCTACTTCACCAGAGGAAAAAGAGAAATACAATCTTCTATTGGAAATGATTATCCCAATTGTAAAAACATATCCTTCAGAAGCTGGATCTGCTTCTGTAAATAATGGATTACAGGTACTAGGAGGTTATGGTTTCTGTGCAGATTTTATTTTACAACAATATTACAGAGATATTAGAATATCTGCCTTGTATGAAGGAACAACAGGAATTCAATCTCAAGACTTATTGGGTAGAAAGGTAACCATGAGTAACGGTAAAGCATTGCAATTACTTTCTGCTGAAATTATGACAACAATTAAAGCAGCCTCAGCAATAGATGAATTACAATCTTATGCCAATACGCTAGGAGCAAAATTAAAACTTACAGAAAAAGTATTGGGTCATTTGATGCCTCATGCAATGAAAGGTGATTACGAACGATATCTTGCTGATGCTTCCATTTTTATGGAATTTTTTAGTCTTATAATAATGAGTTGGACATGGTTAGATCTAGGAGTACATGCAACAAAAGCTGCTAAATCTAATGGAACCTATTCAAAAGACTTCTATGAAAGTAAAATTCATACGATGAAATACTTCTTTACATATGAGTTGCCAAAAACTACAGGATTATCTGAAATTTTATTGAATTCTGAATCCATTACCATTAAGAAAGAAACAGAACCTGTAATGTAATGAATACACATCAACAATTTAATTTAGAAGGAAAGGTAGCCATCATAACAGGCTCTAGTAAAGGAATAGGGAAAGCTATAGCAAAAGGATTGGCTGAAAAAGGGGCACAAGTAGTGATTAGCAGTAGAAGCCAAGACGCTTGTGATGAGGTGGTGAAAGAATTTACTGAACTAGGATTAAAGGCCACTGGAATTGCTTGCCATATTGGTAAAGCAGCTCAAAGGAAGGCTTTGGTAGATCAAACAATTAATGATCTAGGTCGCATAGATATTTTAGTAAACAATGCTGCTATTAATCCTGTTTTTGGACCTATAGAAGATGTAGACTCTGCAATTTTTGATAAGATTATGGATGTAAATGTAAAAGCTCCATGGGCATTGTCAAATTTAGTCTTACCCTTCATGCAAGAACACAAAAACGGGAGTATTATAAATATAGCCTCTGTAGAGGCTTTAACCCCTGGGTTGGGATTAGGATTGTACAGTACAAGTAAAGCTGCTATATTAATGCTAACAAAAAATCAAGCGAAAGAATGGGGGCAATACGGGATAAGGGCTAATGCCATTTGTCCAGGATTAATTCAAACAAAATTTAGTGCTGCTTTATGGACTAATGAAAAGCTGTTGCATAAAGTACAAAAAACAATTCCAAGCGGTCGTATGGGGCAGCCAGAGGAAATGGTTGGTATTGCTGCTTTATTGGCCTCAAATGCAGGTGCATATATGACAGGAGGCGTATACACCGCAGATGGTGGATATATGATCGCTGGTTAAAATTAAATAAACATATGAACTTCGAATATTCTCAAAAATCAGTAGATCTTCAAAAAAAACTTAGTGATTTCATTGAAAAATACATTGTACCCGTAGAAGATGAATTTTACGCTTTCCAAAAAGATCCAGAAAATATCTGGACACGTTGGCCTAAAATAGAAGAATTAAAACAAAAAGCTAAGGCTGTAGGGTTATGGAATCTTTTTTTACCTAAAGATTATGGAAATTTAAGCCCGGGTCTAACAAACTTGGAATATGCTCCTTTAGCAGGAATTATGGGAAAACGTATTTGGATTTCAGAAATTTTTAATTGTTCTGCGCCTGATACTGGAAACATGGAAGTATTAGCCAAATACGGAAGTGATTCTCAAAAGAAAGAATGGTTAACTCCTTTGATGAATGGTGAAATTCGTTCGGCATTTTTAATGACTGAGCCAGAAGTAGCCTCTTCAGATGCTACAAATATTGAAACTTCTATCGTTTTAGATGGAGATCATTATGTGATTAATGGAAGGAAGTGGTGGTCTAGTGGAGGTATGGACCCCCATTGTAAAGTAGCCATAGTGATGGGAAAAACAGATCCAACTGCACATCGCCATCAACAACAGAGTATGGTATTGGTTCCTTTAGATACTCCTGGTCTAAACATTATTAGACCGTTATCTGTTTTGGGATTTTATGATTCACCAGAGGGTCATGCAGAAATTGAATTAAACAATGTTCGTGTTCCTAAAGAAAATTTAATTTTAGGTGAAGGGAGAGGATTTGAAATTGCTCAAGGACGTCTTGGGCCTGGAAGAATTCACCATTGTATGAGACTTGTAGGTATGGCTCAGTATGCACTAGAACTGATGTCTAAAAGAACCTTGGAGCGTGAAGCTTTTGGTAAGAAGTTTTATGATTTTAGTAGTATTCGTCAAGAAATTGCCATTTCAAAATGTGAAATTGAACAGGCCCGCTTACTTACCCTTTCAGCCGCTGATAAAATGGATAAATTAGGCAATAAAGAAGCAAAAGACATCATCGCAATGATAAAAATTGTTGCTCCAGATATGGCTTTAAAAGTAATTGACAGAGCTATTCAAATTTTAGGAGGAAAAGGTGTTGGTCCCGACACACATTTGGCACATTATTTTGCAATTGCAAGGATGTTGCGTTTGGCAGATGGCCCAGATGAAGTACATATGTATCAGTTAGGGAAAAGTGTCATTCGATCTTACGGAAAATTATAACTATGTCTAATCAAGAAGTTCGAAAAGGGGAGGAGTTACCAGAAAAAAATCTCAAAGAGTTTTTACACCAACATCATTTGATTAATTCGCTTCAAAGTGAATTATTTGTCAAGCAGTTTACACATGGCTATTCTAATTTAACCTATTTAATATCTTTAGAGGATAAGGAATATGTGCTACGTAAGCCTCCAGTTGGAGCTATTAAACGTGGCCATGACATGAGTAGAGAGTTTAAAGTACAAACTTCAGTAAAAAAAGAGTTTTCTAAAGTCCCAAAGATGTTTGCGTATTCAAATGATGAGGCTATCCTTGGAAGTGAATTCTACATCATGGAAAAAGTAGATGGAATTATTCTAAACTTTAAAGAAGCTAAACATAGAGCCATCCCAGTAAATGATTATAAAACCATTGCTAATACGTGGTTAGATACCTTTACAGAGCTACATACACTAGATTATAATTCGGTTGGGTTGTCTGATTTAGGAAAGCCAGAAGGTTATGTAAATAGACAAGTAACCAATTGGGGAAAACAATACCTAAAAGCAGCAACACAAGATGTTCCTGCTGCTCTTGAAGTTATGCAATGGATGCAAGAACATCAACCAAAAACCTATCAACATTGTTTAATACATAATGACTACAAATATGACAATGTAGTATTTAAAGATACTTCTTGGAAAGATATTACTGCTGTTTTAGATTGGGAAATGGCTACACTAGGTGACCCATTAATGGACTTAGGAACATCACTTGGGTATTGGACGTTGGCATCAGATCATGATTTTGTAAAGCAAGGAATTCCTTCTCCAACAATTTTTGAAGGGAACCCAATTAGAAGTGAAATAGTAGCTTCTTATTCAAATAAATCTGGAAGAGATATTCATAATATCGTATTTTATTATGCCTTTGGCTTGTTTAAAATAGCGGTGATAGCTCAGCAAATATATTACAGATATAGTAAGGGGTTAACCTCAGATCCTCGTTTTGCTCATCTAGATAAAGCTGCAGAATTATGCTGTAATTTAGCGTTAAAATCTATAAAAACGAATTCCATAGATTAGTAATGATTGAGCAAATAAATCAACAAAATAGTTTAAAAAAATTACAAGATTTTCCTGATGGACAACCTGTTTTTATGCTCAATTATTTGAATTATAAAGAAATAGTTACAGAAACAGGAAAAACGGGTAAAGAAACATATGCAGATTATTTAAGGGCAGCAGTTCCTTTTTTTAAAACTTTAGACGCGGAGATTATTTTTAAAGGATCACCGATTGCCACTATTATAGGGCCTTCAGAAGAGTCTCTTTGGGATGAGGTACTTATTGTGCGATATGCCAACAAAAATGAGTTTATGAAATTAATGGCAATGAAAGATTATCCCAGAGATCTTAGGTCTTTAGCATTGTCTGATTCTCGATTAATTTTTTGCAAATAATTTTTTAAATAAAATAAATACTCCTCTAGAGTGTTAAATTAATAGTCATCTAAACAAACAAATCAAGTTATATGGAAGTAAAAAATAAAATAGTAATAGTAACAGGAGCTGGTTCAGGAATTGGAAAAGCAGCGGCAATTCATTTTGCTAGTCATGGGGCAAAAGTAGTTGTTTCTGATATTAATTTTAATAGTGCAAAAAAAGTAGCAGATCAAATTGTAACAAATGGAGGCGAATCGCTACCTATTAAAACAGATGTTACTAAGTTTAAAGAGGTAGAAGATTTAGTAAACCAAACCTTAAGTAGCTTTGAAAAATTAGATGTTATAGTAAACAATGCAGGAATTGGTCCTAATTTACTTCCAACACATAAAGCTAGATTAGAAGATTGGGATAGGGTAATTTCTGTGAATCAAACTGGAGTTTTTTATTGTATGAAAGTAGCTTTGCAACAATTTTTAAAACAAGGACATGGTAATATTGTTAATATTGCCTCTTTGGCTGGTTTGAAAGCTTCTCCAAATAATATCAGCTATAGTGCTAGTAAATTTGCTGTGGTAGGTATGACTAAATCTGCGGCTATGGAATATGCGACAAAAAACATTAGAATTAATGCTGTTTGTCCAGGATATACAGAGTCTGCTTTATTAGATCAGTTAATTAACGCAAAACCTGAAATGGATGCCATTCTAAAGAGTGTTATTCCTATGAAGCGTTACGGAAAAGCTAGTGAAATTGCAGATGCAATAGTTTGGTTAGCTTCCGATCAAACAAAATTTATAACGGGTCAAACCATTACGTTAGACGGAGGAACATCCTTATAGAATGAAAAATATTTAATTAACTAAAAAAACAGAATAAATGAAAAAGTGGCTTCCATTAATAATTATAGTTGTAATCCTATATGTAGGATACAGTTGGGCTAAAGGAATTAACAATACTGCAGTTGTAAATCAAGAAGATGCAAAAGCTGCATGGTCTAATGTAGAAAGTGCTTATCAACGAAGAAATGATTTGATAGGGAACCTAGTAAAAACAGTACAAGGTGCTGCAGATTTTGAAAAATCAACGTTAACTGAAGTTGTGAATGCTAGAGCTAAAGCTACCTCTACAACCATTAATGCAGGGAATTTGACGGGCGCTAGTTTAGCTCAGTTTCAACAAGCTCAGTCTGGCTTATCAAGTGCATTATCAAAACTACTAGTAGTAGTTGAGAAATATCCTGATTTAAAATCAAATCAAAACTTTTTAGAATTACAAAATCAATTAGAGGGTACAGAAAATCGGATTAAAATGGAAAGAGATCGGTTTAACGGAAAAGTAAATCAATATAATAAACATATTAAAGTTTTTCCAAACAGTCTTTTAGCAGGTGTATTTGGTTTTGAAGGAATGGACTTGTATTCTTCTTCACCTGGCTCAGAAAATGCAGTAGAAGTAAACTTCGATTTTAATAATAAAGAGTAATGTCTCAACTACATTCTTTTTTATCATCTCAAGACGAGGAAGCAGTCGTAAATGCAATCAAAGAAGCAGAAACTAATACTTCAGGAGAAATTCGAGTTCATATAGAGGCACACACAGATGAGGATCATTACGAACATGCACTCAAGGTTTTTGCAGAGTTAAAAATGCATAAAACTGAACTAAGAAATGGGGTTCTTTTTTACGTGGCTGTTAATGACCATAAGTTTGTGATTCTTGGTGATCAAGGAATCAATGATAAAGTAACAGATGATTTTTGGGATAATACTAAAGAAATGATGCAAGATTATTTTAGGAAAGGAAATTTCAAACAAGGATTGGTAGATGGAATTTTAAAAACTGGACATGAATTAAAAACTCATTTCCCATATGAGGCCGATGACATCGATGAATTATCTAACGAAATCTCTAAAAGCTCATGAAAAACATCTTATTAGTTGTATTTTTTGGACTTTTCTTTATAGGTAGTAGTCTAGCACAATATAAAATCCCCGCCACTCCAAATAAACAAACTAGTGTTTATGATTATTCTAAACTACTTTCTTCTTCTGAAGCAAGAAGATTAGAACAAAAATTACTCAGATATTCAGATTCTACTTCTACCCAAATTGTTTTAATTATTATTAATTCGTTAAAGGGAGAGGATATTAATTATCTAGCAGCCAATTGGGGAGAAAAGTGGAAAATTGGTCAAAAAGGGAAAGACAATGGTGTTATTTTAATGATGTCTAAAGATGATCGAAAAGTTGCCATTCAAACGGGAAGAGGTATCGAAGCAAGCCTAACAGACTTAATGTCCAAACGAATTATACAATCTAGAATTATTCCTGAATTTAAACGAGGGAATTACTATAAAGGTTTGGATAAAGGGACCGATGGAATTTTTGAGGTTTTATCAGGTGAGTTTAAAGAAACTAGAAAACCAAAAAGAAAGAATAAAGGGTCAGGTTTTTCTGGTGTTATTCCTTTTATAGTCATGGTATTTTTATTTTTTATTTTTAGGAATAGAGGAGGAAGAAACGGAGGAAGAAAATCTAGTTCAGGAGCTTTGTTAGATATACTCATTTTAAGCAGTATGGGTAGAAGTGGCGGATTTGGAGGCGGAGGTTCTTCAAGAGGTAGCTTTGGTAGTGGTGGCTTTGGTGGTGGCTTTGGAGGCGGAAGCTTTGGAGGTGGAGGTGCCTCTGGAAGCTGGTAAGTTAACCGAAAAATAATTTTTGATCTTATGTAAAGTTAAGAGCTACACGATAGCATCGAGCAACCTACCTTATGTCTTGCCCATTCTGGTCTTTTAGCAAACCAGTGTTCAAATTCGGGTTGTTCTTCGTAAGGTTTTTTTAGGACTTGATACAATTCTTCAATTAGAGAAAAGTCATCCTTTTCGGCCATATCAATGGCCATTTGAGCCATATAATTTCGAAGTATATATTTAGGATTTTTAGTTTTCATGAGTTGTTCACGTTCCTCACATGATATGGTTTCCTTTTCCAATCGTTTTGCATATTCAGAAAACCACTGTTGCCAATTGTTTAAAAGATCGTCATGTATTTCATCTATATTATAAAAAGCATTTTCTACCAATTTAATTCCTTGTTCAGGAAATTCTTTTTTAAAATCACTCAACTTTCTGAAGAAAATTGTCATATCTGTTTCGGATGCCTCTAGATTTTTTTCTAAAGACTCAATTAATAATAAATCATTTTTTTTAGCTAAGTTTAATCCTAACTTTGAGCGCATCATATGTATTGACTCTGTCTTAAAATCTAGTTGATATCTTTCTAGAATTTCTTCCAAAGGGGGCGCTTCATCAATTAAAGGATACAGTGCATTGGCTAATTGATATAGGTTCCATAATCCAATAGTCGGCTGGTTTCCATAGCGATATCTTTTGTGCTTCTTGTCAGTGGTATTTGGTGTCCATCCAAGATCAAAACCTTCAAGCCATCCATAAGGTCCATAATCAATAGTAAGACCTAGTATAGACATATTATCTGTATTCATCACTCCATGAACAAAACCTACTCGTTGCCAATGAATGATCATTTCTAAGGTCTTGTTAGTTACTTCTTGAAAGAATTTTAGGTACACTTCTTTGCATGGATTACCTAAATGAGAAAAATGATGAAGGATGGTGTAGTCTGTTAATATTTTTAAATTTTTAAGATCATTTCTAGCAGCAAATAGTTCAAAATTACCAAAGCGTAAAAAAGACTTGGCAACTCTAGAAACAATAGCACCCTTTTCATAAGCTGAGTTTCCGTTGTACATTACATCTCTTAACACTTGGTCTCCAGTTAAACTTAGAGACAATGCTCTTGTAGTGGGAACTCCAAGATGATGCATGGCTTCACTACATAAATATTCTCTAATCGAAGATCGCAGCACTGCCAATCCGTCTGCTGTTCTAGAATAGGGTGTTGGACCAGCTCCTTTGAGTTGTAATGCCCAATTTTTAATTTCTCCTAAGTTTATAGCTCTTCCATCACCTAATTGACCAGCCCAATTCCCAAATTGATGGCCAGCGTAGCACATCGCAAACGGTTTTGAATTTTCTATGATGCTGTTGCCAGTCATTACATCTAAAAATTGGTTTGATTGAATGTCTTGATTAGAAAACCCAAGTTCTTTAGACATTTCACTAGACACATGAAGTAATCTAGGATTGGACGTTTTAATTGGTTTCACAAAAGAAAAGGCAGCCTCTGTTACTTGGCGTCTAGAATTTTCTTGAATAGGATCTCCAGGTAATTGATCAGTAAATTTATTTGTAATATTTAGTTTCAGAATGTAATTTATTTAATCTATTAACTTATCTGCATGCATTGTTCTTAGTTTTTGCAATTTTGGATTGATTACAAAAGAACAATAGCCAGAATTTTGATTGTTTTTATAATAGGCTTGGTGTTCTTTTTCTGCCTCATAGAAGATTGATAAAGGACTAATTTCAGTCACTATTTTTTCATTATAAACAGGAGTTAACGCATTAATGACAGTTTGTGCAATTTCTTCTTGTTGTTCATTATGATAATAAATAACAGAACGGTATTGTGTCCCAACATCTGCTCCTTGCCGATTTAGTTGAGTTGGATCGTGCGTAGTCATGAAGATAATTAAAATAGACTCATAAGAAATGATGTTTTCATCATAGGTAACTTGAATTACTTCTGCATGCCCAGTTAATCCGGAGCAAATTTCTCTGTATGTTGGTTTACCAGGAGCATTCCCACCACTATATCCAGAAATAACTTTTTTAATCCCTTTTACTTCTAAAAAGACGGCTTCTGTACACCAAAAACATCCACCACCAAAAGTTGCTTGTTGTAAATTATTCATCTGTTTTCTTCAATTTTATAGAGGCAGAATTTACGCAATATCGTAATCCACTTGGCTCAGGGCCATCAGGGAATACATGCCCGAGGTGACTATCACACGTATTGCACAGAACTTCTATTCTTATCATTCCATAAGAATCATCTTTTATATACTGGATGGCATTTTCTTCAATAGGCTGCGTAAAGCTTGGCCAACCAGAACTTGAATCAAACTTAATAGTAGAATCAAATAAGTTGGTATTACAACAAATACATTGGTAGATTCCTCCTTCAAAAATAGAACAAAGAGATCCAGTATGAGGCCTTTCGGTTCCGTGTAATCTGCTAATTTGAAATTGCTCTGGTGTTAATATTGTACGCCACTCTTCTTCAGTTTTTTCAACTCTTTTATGTGGTGTAGGGTTTCCATTCACCGAAAAGTGAATGACATCTCTCCATGTGATCATGCTTATCTATTTTATATAAAAATAATGAATTTGTCTTTAGTTTCAAATAACTTAACAGACGTTTTAATTTAGAAAACCTTTCAAACTAAAGAACGTTTTTTAAACCGTTAAAATTACTTTTGTCTAAAATAAATAGTAATGGGTACTCCAGAAAAATTATAGTGTTCTCTCAGTTGATTTTCAACATACCGCTTGTAAGGGTCTTTTACATATTGAGGTAAGTTTGAGAAAAAAGCAAATTGAGGAGTTGGTGTAGGCAATTGCATACAATACTTAATTTTTACAAATTTACCTTTGGTAGCAGGAGGAGAGTTCTGTTGAACAATTTCCAACATCGTTTCGTTCAATTTACTAGTAGAAATTCTTCTTTTTCTATTTTCAAAAACCTCAACGGCTGTTTCTATTGCTTTTAGAAGACGTTGTTTTGTGAGCACTGATGTAAAAATAATTGGAACATCTGTAAAAGGAGCAATTTGTCTTCGAACTTGAGCTTCAAAATCACGCATGGTATTGGTTTCTTTTTCAACCAAATCCCACTTGTTTATTAGAATAATAACTCCTTTTCTATTTTTATCTGCCAACCAAAAAATATTCTGATCTTGACTTTCAAAACCACGTGTGGCATCTACCATTAAAATAACTACGTCTGAGTATTCAATAGTTCTAACAGCACGCATTACAGAATAAAATTCTAAATCTTCTTTTACTTTTGATTTACGACGGATTCCTGCGGTATCTACAAGGTTAAACTCGAATCCAAAACGATTGTATTTTGTATCTATGGAGTCTCTTGTCGTTCCTGCAATATCTGTAACGATATAACGATCTTCTCCTATAAGTGCATTTATAAAACTTGACTTTCCTGCATTAGGACGACCAACAACAGCAAAGCGAGGAAGCTCATCTTCTTCTATTTCTTCTTTTTCTGGAAGTGCTTCTACAACTGCATCTAGTAAATCTCCTGTACCACTTCCATTAGTAGCTGCAATGGTAAAGAAATCTCCTAACCCAAGGTTATAAAACTCTACCGCATCTGCAGCACGTTTATTATTATCTACTTTATTAACAGCAAGAAAAACAGGCTTTTTCACTTTACGAAGTAAATTTGCTACTTCTTCATCCATTCCTGTGATTCCATTTTCTACATCGACCATAAATATGATCGCATCTGCCTCATCAATAGCAAGTTCTACTTGCCTATCAATTTCAGCTTCAAAAACATCATCACTACCTACCACATATCCTCCTGTATCAATTACCGTAAACTCACGACCATTCCAGTCTGTTTTTCCGTAATGCCGATCTCTTGTTACACCACTTACAGCATCTACAATCGCCTCACGGCGTTGAATCAAACGGTTAAAAAGAGTAGATTTCCCTACATTAGGACGTCCTACAATGGCTACAATAGTACTCATGATTTTTGTTTAAGCTGCAAAGATAGTTTTTCTATATACTAAATACACAGTTATACACCGTAACTTCAACGATAGATAGCTATTTATCAAATTTTATAATCACTATTCCATATTTCCTTTGTTTTTCTGGTTTTGTAAGCTTTCGCGAAAGCGCACTACTAATGAGTCATGATTTTTGCAATATTTATTTTTGGTCTTCTTTCTACTATTATCGGAGCTTTGCCTCCTGGTGCATCTAACCTTGCTGTGATAAAAACAACCGTAAAAGAAAACATATATCAATCTATGAAAATAAGTTATGGAGCGGGTGTAGGAGAGGTCTTACTCGCTTTTATTGCATTTTCTTCTGGAATGGTGGTTCAGGATTTTTTTGCCATGCACATCTGGTTACAATTTTTGATTGCTGGGATTTTAGGGATCGCTGGAATCTATTTTATAAAAACAAAACAGATTGAAAAAAGAGATAAAAGAAAATACAGTTCTAAATATGTAACAGGATTTGCGTTAAGTGTTATCAATCCTCCAGTATTGATATATTGGGTACTTATCTTTTCTGTATTGCGTAGTTCTTTTGGTGTAGGACTAGAAAATTATTCTCTCGGATTCTTCTTATTTTTTCTAGGGGTATTTTTAGGGAAAGTAGTGACACTATACGGCTACGGAAAATTAGGCACACGGATTCAAAGGAAAAAACCCGACACAAATGCTACTTCTCTTAATAAGATGATTGGTATCGTTTTGATTAGTCTTTCTTTACTACAAACGGTAAAATTGTTGCTATTTTAAGATTTACCAAAGGATTATAAAATTTCGATACGTACGACATAGCCTTCCCAACTACGCACATTAAATACGGTATCGTCTTCAAAAATGAGATATTGCCCTTTTACGCCTTTCAAAACACCTTCGTAAGCAGGCGTTTTATCTAGATTTAATGTCTTTAGCTTTTCTGGATATTTTGATACTGGAAAATGAATGTGGGTTTCTTCATTATCTGCAATAAAATAAGATTTTGCTTCTTCAGGAATATAGGCTTTTAATGCTTCTCGGTATTCTACTAGATTTACATCTTCAATTTCATTTTTCAGCATTTTGCGCCAGTTGGTCTTATCTGAGACATGTTCTTTTAAGGCTATCTCTGTAATGCCTGCAAGATATCGATTAGGAACTTCTACAATTTCGAGTGCTTCGTGAGCACCCTGATCAATCCATCGCGTAGGAACTTGTGTTTTTCTGGTGACACCTACTTTTACATTACTAGAATTTGCGAGATATACAATATGTGGTTGTAGTTGTATTTTCTTCTCGTAATCCAGATCTCTATCTTCTATATCAAGATGTGCTGTAGATAATTCTGGCTTCATAATCCAGTCTGCGGCTTGTGGTACTTTATAAAAATCATCATAGCAGTATCCTTGTCTATATATCTTTTTATTTTCTCCGCAGGCAAGACATTGGTATCCTATAAATTCTATATGCATTTTCTTGTCGATAAGCTGATTCATCTGTAAGAAATCATTTTCCATCATCAAATAATAATTTATGGGATTTGTGATCTCAGTTTGCATTTTTTTAAGGACTCCTTGATACTGCATACTATTTTATAGCCTTTTAATTTTATAGAGTTTGTGAAAAAAAGCTAAATTAGCTTTTAAGATCTCCATGATAGATCGATGTAAATATACCAACTTTATGCCTATCCCTTTAGTACATTCTATTGCCTCTTGGTTTTTAAAAAAACGCATCCATCAAATGGAGCTTTTTTTAAAATATCCTCATGAGGTACAGAACGAATTACTACATCAACTTATAGATAAAGCAAAGGGTACAGAAATCGGTAGGGAATATGGATTTCACGAGTTAAAAAACTATGAGCAGTTTGCGGCACGTCTTCCTATATCTTCTTATGAAGATGTACAACCTCATATAGAACGTAGCCGAAAAGGAGAAAATAATATTTTATGGCCTACACCTATTAAATGGTTTGCTCAAAGTAGCGGTACCACCAATGCAAGAAGCAAGTATATTCCTGTAAGTACAGAATCTCTTGAAAATTGTCACTATGCAGCGAGTAAAGACTTGTTATGTATGTACCTTAACAATAACCAAAACTCTCAATTATTTTCAGGTAAGGGATTACGCTTAGGAGGCAGCAAAGAATTGTACGAAAAAAATGGCACTGTTTATGGCGATTTATCTGCTATTTTGATAGACAATATGCCATTTTGGGCAGAAATGAGTAGTACCCCTAATAGTGATGTTTCACTCATGAGTGATTGGGAAGTAAAAATGCAGGCTATTGTAGATGAAACCATACAAACCAATGTCACAAGCCTAGCCGGAGTGCCGTCTTGGATGCTAGTTTTGCTAAATAAAGTACTTGAAACTACTGGTAAAAAAGATCTACTTGAGGTGTGGCCTAATTTAGAAGTTTATTTTCATGGAGGCGTGAGCTTTGAACCTTATTTAGATCAATACAAACACATACTCCCAAAGGATTCTTTTAAATACTACGAAATTTATAATGCATCAGAAGGCTTCTTTGCTATTCAAGATCAAAATGACAGTAAAGACCTTTTATTAATGCTAGACTATGGTATTTTTTATGAGTTTATACCTATGGATGCTTATGGTACTCCTGAACAAAAGATTATTCCGCTATCCGAAGTAGAGATGCATAAAAACTATGCGGTTGTTATTACGACAAATGCTGGTTTATGGCGTTATAAGATAGGAGACACCGTACGCTTCACTTCTATGAGTCCTTATCGCATACGGGTAAGCGGTCGCACAAAGCATCATATTAATGTTTTTGGAGAGGAACTTATTATTGAAAATACAGATATAGCACTTGGAGTTGCTGCCAAAGAAACTCAAAGCGAAATCAAAGATTACACAGTAGCTCCTATCTTTATGAAAGGAAGAGAAAAAGGAGCTCATGAATGGATTATAGAATTTAAAAATCCACCTCAAAACCTTAAAGTTTTTAATACTAAACTCGACAATGCACTTCGCGCTGTAAATAGTGATTATGATGCCAAGCGTTTTAACAATACTACATTAAATGCTCCTCTAGTTCATAGTGCAAGACAAGACTTGTTTTATGATTGGCTTAAAGAAAATAATAAATTAGGAGGTCAACATAAAATACCAAGACTCTCCAATAAAAGAGATTTTGTAGATGAGTTATTAAAACTCAATATCTAGTTTTGTTTTTACAGAAAAACCATCCAAACTATTTTAAGAAATCATTTGTGTTTACACACATATTGTTCGTTTTTTGCCAAAAATCCTCAACTTTATTACGGGTTATCATGAATAATCACTGTATTTTAACGGTTATAACAATCATCTCATCTAAAAATCATCTAAAAATTTTTTAATCAATGATGCCCCCTTTACTTTAGTACCATATTAAAGACCCCAAGTCAACTAATTTGGATTAAGATGAAATTACTAATCACTACATTTTTCACACTTCTATTTGTAACGCAGCTACAATCACAAGAGTTATTAGACACTCATCAAGATGTTGCTTCTTTAGAGTTGGAAGTAGCTCCTGTAGTTTCAAATTCTAAAATAGGAAACAACGGTTTTAAGTTTGAAACGTTTACAACAGGTATCAATTCTAAGTATTCAGATTACGGGGTAGGTTTTTTTAAAGATAAGTTTATTTCTTTTTCAGCTAGAAAAATTGGAGCTTTAGCTAAGTTAGACCCAAATACCAAAGAGCCTTATACAAAGTTATATTGCTCTGATATTACATACGAGTGGGATTTAAGGCGTCCATTGTTGTTTTCACATATCCTCAACAAAGGAGAAAACTTGGGAACTATTTCTTTTTCAAAAGAAGGTGATAGAATTTACTTTTCTAAAAGCTTAGAAGAAGATACACAAACATTCCAACTCTATACGGCTATGATGAATCCTAATGTAGAAGGAGAATGGGTAGATATTAAAGCACTACCATTTAATGACACTTCATATTCTATAGAAAATCCTCATCTAAGTAAAGATGGTAAAACACTCTATTTTTCTTCTAATATGCCAGAAGCCATTGGGGGATATGATATATTCAAAGTAACTGTTAAAAATGATAAATCTTATGGGCCTGTAGAGCGTGTAGAAGGATCTGTAAATACAGTTCTAGATGAAAAGTTCCCACAGACTTCTTTAGATGGCAAGTATCTTTATTTTTCTTCTAATGGACATAATAGTATTGGAGGCTTTGATATTTTTAGATCTCGTAATACGTCCATAAGTTATGTAGCCACTCGAAATCTTGGAAATACAATTAATACATCTAAAGATGAGATTGCCTATATTCCAGCAACAAAAACAATAGGTTATTTTACTTCAGACAGAGAAGGTGGGAAAGGAAGTTATGATATCTATAAAATAGAAGAGTATATTATTGATCAAAGTGTAACAGGTATTGTGCGTGACACAGAAACTCAAATTCCATTAGCAAAAGCTACTGTTGTGTTACTAGATGCAGATGGTGAGCAAGTAGCGACTGCTAGCTCTAACCAAAATGGAGAATATAGTTTTCCTGTAGATGCCTTTTTAGATTATACGATCTTGGCGTATAAAGAAGGATTTGATCGTAACTCAATATCTTTTGACACCAATACAAACCTAGTCGCTACATTTGAAACAAATATTACATTAGATGCTAAGCCTGCTGAAATTGTAGAAACAAAGGAAAAAGCTTTTATAAAGATAGAAAATATCCTATTTGATTTTAATAGCGATAAAATCAAAGACGTTTCGACGATTACACTAAATACTGTTATTGCAACTTTAGAGCAAAATCCAACTATTAAAATTGATATAAAAGCGCATACAGATATACGAGGAAGCGACACATACAACTTAAAACTATCCAAAAAGAGAGCCGCTTCTGCAATGAATTATATTATAAGCAAAGGAATTTCAAAAGATCGTCTTACTTCAGAAGGATATGGAGAATCAACGCCTTTAATAGATTGCACAACATGTAGTGATGATCAACACGAAAAAAATCGTCGTGTAGAATTTGATATTATAAAGGAATAAAAAATTAACTTCAAACTAAAAAAGACCGTTACTTGAATGATAGTAACGGTCTTTTTAATATATAAACGATATACTTTAAGAAACAGCTTTTAGCTTCTTGAGGGTTGATTTATTAAGTTTTCCTTCGGCATATTCTTTTGTAACAATGAGTTCTTTTTCTGAAGAGCTAGGCATTTCAAACATTGCATCTGTTAAGATAGCTTCACATAGTGATCTCAAACCACGAGCCCCAAGTTTATATTCAATCGCTTTACCAACTAAATAATCTAATGCACCATCTGTAATAGTAAAGTCTATATTATCCATAGTAAACAGTTTTTTATACTGTTTTACTATAGCATTTTTAGGCTCTGTAAGAATTGCTCTCAAGGTTCCTTTGTCTAAAGGATCCATGTGGGTTAATACTGGCAAACGCCCTATGATTTCTGGAATAAGTCCGAAATCTTTCAAATCTTTAGGAATAATATACTTAAGCATATTATCTAAATCTATTGCATTTTCATTTTTACTAGCACTAAAGCCCATAGCCTGCATATTAAGACGTTTTGTAATATGTCTCTCAATACCATCAAAAGCACCTCCTGCAATAAATAAAATATGCTCTGTATTTACTTCTATAAATTTTTGATCAGGATGCTTACGCCCTCCTTTAGGCGGTACATTAACGATCGTACCCTCCAAAAGTTTTAATAAAGCTTGCTGTACACCTTCACCACTTACATCTCTTGTTATAGATGGATTATCACTTTTACGTGCTATTTTATCAATTTCATCTATAAATACAATACCTCTTTGTGCTTTTTCAAGATTATAATCTGCTGCTTGTAATAAACGAGTTAATATACTCTCTACATCTTCTCCTACATATCCAGCCTCTGTGAGCACCGTAGCATCTACAATAGCAAGAGGAACATTCAGCATTTTTGCTATAGTTTTAGCAATAAGTGTTTTACCTGTTCCTGTTTGTCCAACCATGACAATATTACTTTTCTGAATTTCGATATCATCATCATCCTTGGGTTGTAATAAACGCTTATAGTGATTATATACTGCAACAGCCATCACTTTTTTGGTGTGATCCTGCCCTATTACATATTCATCTAGAAACGTTTTAATCTCTTGTGGTTTTTTAAGCATCAGGTCGCTATCCAGCTCGTTGACATCAACATCTTTTGATTCTTCAACCACAATACCGTGTGCTTGTTCAATACAACGATCACATATATGCGCATCTAATCCAGCTACGAGTAAATTTGTTTCTGGTTTTTTTCTACCACAAAATGAGCATTCTAAATCTTCTTTCGCCATGTAAACTATCTATAATTAATGAAATATACGCTTTCGCGAAAGCGTACACATCAGAATTAATCTCTTTTTAAAATCTCATCGATCATACCGTATTCAAGTGCCTTATCTGCCTTCATCCAGTAATCACGATCACTGTCTGCATACACTTTGTCATACTCTTGTCCTGAATGCTTTGCAATTATTTTGTAAAGCTCTTCTTTCAAGATTAAGATTTCTCTAGCAGTGATTTCAATATCGGTTGCTTGTCCTTGAGCTCCTCCCATTGGTTGATGAATCATCACTCTAGAATGTGGTAATCCACTACGCTTCCCTTTTGTTCCTGCACATAATAATACGGCTCCCATAGAAGCTGCCATTCCTGTACAGATCGTTGCAACATCAGGCTTTATAAACTGCATTGTGTCATAAATACCTAACCCTGCATATACGCTTCCTCCAGGAGAGTTGATGTATATCTGAATATCTTTAACCGCATCTGTACTTTCTAGAAATAATAACTGTGCTTGTACAATGTTAGCTACTTGATCATTAATTCCTGTTCCTAAAAAGATAATACGATCCATCATTAAACGTGAAAACACGTCAAATATGGCAATATTCATCTGACGTTCTTCTATGATGTTAGGCGTAAGCCCTGTGGGTGTTACACTACTTATGATCTTCTCATAATAAGTAGAACTGATTCCTTGATCTTTGATTGCAAAATTCTTAAACTCTTTTCCGTAGTCCATATATTTTATGAATATGATTTTTATATTACAAAAAAACGTTTTACTCCTAAAAGTAAAACGCCTTAAAGATACTTATTTATAGACAAGTATTCTAATTGTATACTTCCTTTACAAATTCGTCAAACGTTACTTTCTTAGTTTTAAGGTTTACATTTTCCTTAAAGAAGGTAAGCATTTTTTGATTCATAAGTTGTTCAGAAAGTCTTTTTACCTCTTCTTGGTTCCCAAGAATACGTGCTGCAATGTCTTCTAACTCTTTATCTTCAGGATTCATTTGACCATATTGCATCATCTGCATTTTGATCATATCCTTTGTATAATCTTTTAGTTCTTCAAAAGTAACTTGTAGATTATTCTCTTGGATAAGTTTTCCTTCTATAAGTTGGTAACGTAATCCTTTTTCAGAACGATTATACTCTGCTACAGCTTCTTCCAAAGTCATTGGATTCTCTCCAGTAGATTGGATCCACTTTTGAAGAAATTCTGCCGGTAAGTCAAATTTTGTTTCTGCTATAAAGTGCTCAGTAACATCATTCATTAACTGCTGATCGCTTTGCTGTTGAAATTGTTTTGCAGCATCTTCTTTCATTTTCTCTTTAAGCTCAGTCACTGTTTTTACAGTATCTTTTCCATACAACTTATCAAATAGCTCTTGATCAAACTCTGCAAGTTCTCTTGAATTTATTTCTGAAATTGTAAAGGTGACTTCTGCATTTAACTCTTTTGCTTCCTCTTCTGTCTTCTTAAACGCATTTTGATAACTATGCGCCTGGCTAAAAAGTCCTTTTGTTTTTACAGTGATCACATCTCCTACTTTTGCTCCAATAAAAGCGTCTGTATTTTTCTTCCCTTTAAGTTGTGCTATTTCAAAGGTAGCGGTGTTATCAAGTTCTAATTCTTCATTTGCAAAGACACCTGTGACTTCGCTATTTTTTGCTACTTCATTTTGAGAAGTCAGTTTACCATACTGTTTTTGTATTGTTGTTAACTGATTCTCTATCATTTTATCGTCAGCGTAAATCTCATAGCTTCCAATCGCCTTTTTGGGCTTTAGATTGATCTCAAATTTAGGAGCCATCCCTAATTCAAACTCGAAGCTGTAATCATCTAAACTCCAATCAAAGTCTTCTTGATTTTTTGGAAGAGGATTTCCTAATACATCTAACTTTTCTTCAGAAAGAAATTTACTTAAAGCATCTTGCAATATTTTATTTACTTCATCTACACGAACTGCCATTCCGTATTGTTTCTGAACAAGTCCCATAGGTACATGTCCTTTTCTAAATCCTGGAATATTTGCTTTTTTTCGGTAATCTTTTAAAATAGATTCCACTTTATCTTGATAATCATCTTTTGCTATATCTACCTTTATGATAGCATTAAGCTCGTCGATTTGCTCCTTTGTAATGTTCATTATTCTCTTAATTTAAGGGGGCAAAAATACGTTTTTTTTTGCACCTCAACAATGTTTTAATTTCTTGTATTCAGTTGTTTCACATCTTCTTTAAGGAATTGAAATAAAATACTTTGGAATATACTCAGCAAAATACTAAAGAGTATGGCTATCCAAAAACCACTAACTTCAAAGCCTTTAATAAAATAATCTACTAATAAAATAAGTACTGCGTTTATAACTAATAAAAACAGTCCAAAAGTTAGTAGCGTAATAGGTAATGTCAGAATTACGAGTATAGGTCTTACTACAAATCTTAAAAAAGCTAATAAAATAGCAACCCAAAGAGATGTGACAAAACCATCTACAGAGACTCCTGGCAATACATTTGCCAGAATGAGTACTGCGATAGTCGTTAATATAATTTTAAGAATAGATTTCATAATGATTTTAATAAGGCAAATAGAATACCAAAAAAAAAGATGCACTAAATAAGTGCATCTTTTACTTTTTTATAGGCAATAAACTGTCATTTAGTCATTACTTATTGTTATGGAAGAAAAATTCCCAATATCTACACCTGGTATATTAGAACCATATTTAGAATTGATAGCATCTAGAATTAGATTTGCCGTAAATGCATACCCTCTAGGTGTTGGATGAACACCATCTAAAGAAAATCCTCCTCCTGTAACAAATGTAGATGTTAAAACACCTCCATTATAGGATACTCCTCCGTTTGCTACTTGTTGTAAACCTGTACGTGCATCTGCAAAAGCAAGTCCATTTGCACTTGCTACTGCTTGGATCGTTGCATTGTATGACGCTTGTGCCACAGCTACTCTAGCTTGCTCTGCTACAGTTAATACAAACTGATCTGCTAAAGGCACAGATACTCCATTGATTAATGTAGGGTCATTATTTACTGTGGTACCTAATACACCAGCGGCGGTTAATGGTAATATATCTGCACTAGTAGCTTGACGTAACTGTCCTAATAAATTAGCTGTCGCAGCATCAAGATTTACTGGTGGCCCTTGAAGAATAGCGCTTACATCTGTAAGATCATCATCTGTCATAATTGGAAAATTCACTCCCTCTACAAAATTAATGGTACGAGAAGCTGCTTCTTCAGCTGTAATGATACCAAAACTAACGAGTGTTGGCAATACTACCGTATTATACAATCCAAAATTATCATTTAAAAACGTAGCCGTAGGTGCATCTAAAGGAATAGACTGTGTTGGCACTGTTGTAAAAAACGGAATAGAAGTTACATCTGGGATATTAACAAGTACACCATCTGCTCCGCCAGCTACTAATGTTTCTACCATCTGAGAATAAGCACCTGCAAATACATTAGGATCTGTAATATCATTACTTGCATAAGTAGAAGGATCAAAATTACCAGTTTGGTCTACACCAGATCCTCCAGAAGTAGCATATCCTAAGATATCATTATTTCCTATCCAAAGAGAAAAGAAAGAAGGATTCTGAGCAACTGCATCTCCAATTACGGTTGCATCTGAAGAAGAAGCAAATCTTACAAAGTAAGGGTTTGCACTTATTGGCGTTGTTGTTAAGCCTGCTATATTACCGTATCCTGGGAATAATAAGTCAAAACTTCTTGCTCCTGGAACTCCAACATTGTTAAAAGGTCCAGAAAGAATATTTGAAACCTCTGTTGTAGGAGATTGGTTGATGATTGCTGGTCCTGGATTTCCATTCTCGTCTGTAGCAAGTACAAAACGAGGATTGAATCCTGGTAATTGTAATCCTCCTAATAACAATCCTCCTATATTATCATTCATAAGAGGTTGTGTAAATGAACCTCCACCTGCAAGCGCAAATTGTTGCGCCATAATATTAGGATACGAATTTTCTTGTCCTGTTCTATATAATGTCCCATCTGCAAATCCAGCAGTAAGAGAATTTCCTACAGATACATAGTTAGAGAAATCTGCTTCTCCACTTGTATAAAAGTTATTTTCGTCAATAGGGGTGTCAAATTCTGGCTCACAAGCCACAAACCCAAACCCTAATGAAAGAACTGCTATATATTTTATATAATTTTTCATCATTGTTTTTTATTTAAAGTTTATAACTTAAACCAATTCCTGGCGCAAAAGCACTTGACTTATACGTTCCTCCAAAAGGTGCTGGTGTTCCGTCTGTCTCTGTAAATGCATCGTAAGAAGCATCAATCTCTTTGAATCGTAAGTATAAGAAAGAAGCATCTATAGCAAATTTATCATTGATATTGTATGTAAATCCTCCAGTAAATCCATTAGAATCATTACGTGGTGTTTCAGGAGCAAAGAACCCAGCTTGTACAGGTGATTCATCAAAATAATATCCCACTCTAAGATCAAATTTCTTTGAAGGTGAATATTGTGCTCCAAAACGATACGTACTTGCATTTTTATAATTACGAGGGTTTATAGACTCTAAAGCCACAGAACCATCTGTATTCAAAAATTCAAGATCAAGAGAGTTATACGCACTCCACTCTGCATAGTTATAATCAAAAGCAAGTAACCATTTTTCATTAGGTCGGTAAGAAAGACCTACTGTCCACTCTGCTGGTAAAGGTAATGATGCTGTAAAATCAAAAGTTCCATTGGCAATAGGTGCAAGAGGTGAGTTAGGCACATTAGAAAATACGGCCTCTCCGTCTCCAGCTTCTACTTCTACATCTATTAATGAACGGTAGTTAAATCCTAACTTCCATTTGTCTTGATTATCTAAGTTTAATAAGGCCCCCACAGTCCATCCAAATTCTAAGATACCACTTGCATCTATAGTAACGTTAGATCTGTTTCCTTCTAAATCTGTTAGGTTTCTACTTAGATTACGATTAAAGTTTACAGACCCTATAGCAAGGATAGGTCCCCCTCCAATACTGAATCTATCTTCTACTACTTCCCAAGAAAATGAAGGCTGTACGTAGATCGCTTGTAACTCTATATTATTAACAAGATGTGATCCTGCCCAATCTGTAGGATACTCTACTGTACTTCCATAAGGTGTATATACAGCAAGACCTAATGCAAATTTTTCATTTAACTTATAACTTGCGTATAGATACAATGGAGTACCTACTGGACTATCGGTTTGTGTTGCCTGTCCAAATTGTTCGTTTTGAAATGCCACATCAGAAAAAACACCAAATCCTCCTACAGAGATATTGAGCTTATTTTCCAAATGAACTAATCCTGCAGGGTTAAAAAATGCTAATTCTGCATTATTTACTACCGCAACTCCTGTATGACCCATAGCTAATGCTCTGTTTCCCTGAAGACTTACACGGTATCCACCAGCATAAGTAACAGCACAAACGAGCATAAGTACAAATACACTTACTACTTTTCTCATAAAATTAATTTAGGTTAAGATTTTTATTGTTTTCTCAAAAGAAACCACGCAAAAATAGGATATTTTTAAGTTTTTACAATTTATTAACGTACTTTATTATGCGTACATAGTAAAATTTTACAAAAATGCCATAACTTCTTTATAAAACTGAGCGGGGTTTTCAGCATGTAGCCAATGTCCTACTTTTGGGATTGTTGTTAATTTTGCTTTCGCGAAAGCGGAAAAAATCGCATCCTTATCTTCATCAAGAATATAATTGGAAGCTCCCCCTCTTAAAAACAACGCGGGCTTGTCAAAAGAATAATGAGATGGTAATGCCTCTCCGACACGTTCAATCTCATTGATTAACACTGGCAGATTTACTCTAAGCCCTAAAGTACTCTTGTCTACCCAATAGAGATTTTTTAATAAAAACTGGCGCACGCCTACCTCCTTAATATATCGTGACAAGAAAGCATCAGCTTCTTTTCTTCCTTGTAATGCCTCCTTATTATTGGATAATGCAGAAAGCCCTTCAAGTATGATTTGATGGTGTTGCGGATAAAATTTTGGTGCTATATCTACCACAATCAGTTTTGAAACCAATTCTGGATACATGACAGCAAAAAGCATTGCTGTCTTCCCTCCCATAGAATGCCCTATTAAATGAATAGAAGACAGTCTTTTTTCTTCGCAATAGTTCTTGAGGTCACGCGCCATGAGTTCATAGCTGAAATCATCACTATGAAAGCTACGCCCATGATTGCGTTGATCTAAAAGATGCACCTCATATTCCTGTGTTGCAAATTGCTTTGCAAGTGTTTTCCAATTGTCACCCATACCCAGAAAACCATGCAGAATAATAAGTGGCTTTCCTTCTCCTATGATATTAGCGTGTAGTATCATGAACCTAATTTTTTAAGGTATTGTGCAATCACACTTTCAAAACCTTGATATAATGCTTCTGACACTAATGCATGACCTATTGACACTTCTAATAATTCTGGAATACTGTTTTTAAAGTATGCAATATTTTCTAACGAAAGATCATGTCCTGCATTTATACCAAGTTCTAACTCATTTGCCACAAAAGCGCTCTCTATATAAGGGCGTATAGCATCTTCTTTATTTGAAGGATACAGTGTTGCATAACTTTCTGTATATAACTCAATACGGTCTGTTCCTGTAGCTTTTGCGCCCTCTATCATCTTCTGTACAGGATCTACAAATATAGACGTGCGGATACCTTCACTTTTGAATACTGCAATCACATCCTGCAAAAATGATTTGTGCTGTATCGTATCCCATCCTGCATTGCTAGTAATTGCATCTACGGCATCTGGAACTAGTGTTACTTGTGTTGGCTTCACTTCTAACACAAGATCAATAAATTTTTGAACGGGGTTTCCTTCTATATTAAACTCGGTAGTCACGATCTCTTTGAGATCACGGGCATCTTGATATCGTATATGTCTCTCATCAGGCCTTGGATGTATTGTGATCCCCTGTGTTCCATATTTTTCAAGATCAGCAGACACTTTTAGGAGATTTGGTACATTACCTCCACGTGCATTACGAAGCGTTGCTATTTTATTTACGTTTACACTTAATTTTGTCATTATGAATAATGGTATAAAATTTGAATACAAAAATACGAAGACGCTAACGCTAGCCCAGTTATTTTTCATTATTTTGCACTATGAGTATTACAGATTTTATAATTAACGATATTAAACCTGTCTCTGAAAAAGAGTCCATAGGTGAAGTACAAACTATTTTTAGTCAGACAACGCTCTCTCACGTTCCTATTCACAGGGATGGTACATACGTAGGCTGTCTCGCTGAAAATGACACACATTGCTATGATGCTACCTGTATTATTTCTGAATATGTGCATGCGTATCAACATTTTTTCGTCCGATACGAAACTAATTGGCTAGATGTACTTGAAACATTTGCTCAAAATAGTGCTAACATTATGCCTGTACTTGATGAAAAGAACACCTATATAGGATATTACGAGTTGGCAGATGTTATGAATTTCTTTAATAACACACCATTTATAAGTGAACCAGGAAGTGTGGTCATCATAGAAAAAGGGATACAGGATTACTCTTTTAGTGAAATAAGTCAGATTGTGGAGTCCAATGAAGGTAAAATTTGGGGTGGCTTTATTTCTAAAATCGAAAATGATGTTGCTCAAATCTCCATAAAAATTGGACGTTCTAATTTTAATGATATTCTCGCAGCATTTAGAAGATATAATTACACTATTGTTTCTAGTCACCAAGAAGATACTTTTATTAAAGATTTAAGAAAACGCTCTCAATATTTAGAAAAGTATCTTAATATATAAATCCATGAAAATAGGTATTTATGGTCAATTTTATCATAAAGAAGCAGCGCTTTATGTGCAACAACTGCTGGATATTTTAGATAAAAAAAAGATCGAAGTTATTATTGAAAAAAATTTTCTTAGACTTATTCATGAACATGATGCTATTGATAAAAATTACCGGCATTTTAGCACATTTGAAGAATTAGACACTAGTTATGACTTATTTTTCAGTATAGGAGGAGATGGCACCATACTCAAGACAGCAACATATATAAGAGATCTTTCTATTCCTATTGTTGGCATTAATACAGGAAGATTAGGTTTTCTGGCTACGATCAAGAAAAAAGAAATTTCAACTTCTATAGACAAAATTCTTGCAGGTGACTACACATTATCTAAACGAAGTCTGTTACAGGTTACAATAGACGATGAGGTAGACGTTTTTGGAGATATCAATTTTGCGCTTAATGAAATTGTAGTAAGTCGTAAAAACACGACATCTATGATTTCTATAGCTACGCATTTAAACGGAGAATCTCTTACAAATTATTGGGCTGACGGACTCATCGTATCCACCCCTACTGGCTCTACAGGATACTCATTAAGTTGTGGAGGTCCCGTTATTATACCTCACACATCTAGCCTAATCTTAACACCTATAGCTCCCCATAATTTGAATGCCAGACCTCTTGTTATACCAGATGATACTGTCATTACTTTAAAAGTTTCTGGAAGAGAAAAGCAACATCTAATATCATTAGACTCAAGAATAGCCACTTTAAATAATGAAACAACCATTACTTTAAGGAAAGCACCATTCACTATCCGTTTAATCAATTTAGAGGGAGAAAGCTTTTTAAAAACCCTGCGAGAAAAACTACTATGGGGAGAAGATAAACGCAACTAGGCAATAATTTTCAATAATCATTGTTAACTCTGTGTGTAGTATGGACATATTTTAACCATTCTTTTACTAAAAGAATCACATCTCAAAAATCATTATTTTGATAGAATGGTCTCTACCCGCACATTATTGTTATATTTGCAAACTTTTACAGCTATATGAGGTATTTGACGATTGTAATAATCGCCATTTTTTTAGGCTTTAACGCTCAAGCACAAACTTACGAAGTAGGTTTGTATGCAGGAGGGTCAAATTTTATAGGAGATGTTGGATCAACAAGTTACATTGCTCCAAACTCCCCTGTTATAGGTGGTATTTTTAAATGGAATCGTAGCAAGCGACACTCTTTTAGATTTACTGCACTTTTTACACAATTAGAAAGTGCAGACTCACAAAGTGATGAATCAAGAAGGCAACTTCGCGGATATTCATTTAAAAATAGTGTAAAAGAAGTTTCATTAGGTCTAGAATACACATTCTGGGATTTTGATATGTTTAATAGTAGAAATCCTTCTACACCCTATTTATATACAGGATTTACATATTTTAATCACGATGAGTTAGCCCTTAATGGTAACAATGTTCAGAAAACTGGTACTGCTTGGGATTTTGCAATTCCAATGGTATTAGGATATAAAGCTGTTATTGGATCAAAATTTGTACTTGCCTTTGAAATAGGAGCAAGATACACGTTAACAGATAATCTGGACGGTAGTGCCCCTGAAGATGATACTAATGGGACATTGCGCTTTGGAAATATAAACAATAATGACTGGTACATGTTTACAGGATTTACCTTGACGTATACCTTTGGACGCAAACCATGTTTTTGCGCATTCTAATAATGAGATGGATTTTTTAGATCAAATTAACCACGACAAATTACCACGTCACATTGCTGTGATCATGGATGGTAATGGTCGTTGGGCCAAAAAACAAGGATTACTGCGAGCTGCCGGTCACAAAAGAGGTACGCAAGCGGTTAGAGAGACCGTTGAAGCTTGTGCCGAAATCGGAATTGAACATCTGACGTTATATGCCTTTTCTACAGAAAATTGGAATCGACCAAAAAAAGAAGTAGATGTCTTAATGAATCTACTTGTATCTTCTCTTAAAAAAGAAATCAAAACACTCCAAAAAAACGATGTTTCATTAAAAGCTATAGGCAATATCGAAACATTACCTCAAAAAGCTCAAAAAGAGTTAAAAGAGGTCATGGAGCAAACAAAAGATAACAAAAGATTAAGAGTTACATTGGCGCTAAGCTATGGCGCTCGTGAAGAAATCCTTAAAACCGTAAAGGAAATAAGCATTAAAGTTAAAAATAACATAATTTCGCCCGATGAGATTGATGAGTCTTATATTAATAAGCATCTTTACACCCACGATATGCCGGATGTTGATTTACTTATAAGAACAAGCGGAGAGCAACGTGTTAGTAATTTTTTATTATGGCAAATAGCATATGCAGAGTTTTACTTTACAGATGTACTATGGCCTGATTTCAAGAAAAAGAATTTACATGAAGCTATTTACAATTACCAGAAAAGAGAACGAAGATTTGGAAAGACAAGTGAACAAATTCAATAACTTAATAAATCAAAGCTTGATATTAAAAAAAATTACTTTTGTACTGCTATTATTTACAACTGTAGTCTCGCAAGCTCAGAGAGATTTACCTCTAGATCCAGAAGTTAAGTATGAGATCGGTAATATCACTGTAACAGGAACCTCTACCTATAACGAAAATACTGTAATCACATTTACAGGCCTACGTTCTGGAGAACGTATCTATCTTCCTGGAGAAAAAATAAGTAATGTCATAAAAAAATTATGGGCATTAGAATTATTCTCAGATATTAACCTATATGTTACAGATGTAAGAGGTGATGTCGTTGATCTTCAACTTGATATTAAGGAAGTTCCTGAACTAAATGAAATAAAATTCAAAGGAATTAAAGAAAAGAAAGGCAACACTTTTATTAAAGATAATAGCTTAAACAAAGGAGCTAAAGTCACTGAAAACCTTATCACAACTACAAAAAACTACATTGAAAATACCTACAAGAAAAAAGGATATTACAATGCTAAGACCTTTATAAATGTAATTCCTAAAGAGGATTCTACATCAAAAAATAAGGTGAACCTCGTAGTAAACATAGACAAAGGCTCTAGAGTAAAAGTAGATGAAATCATATTTGAAGGGAGTGAAAAAATAAAAGCTAAAAAACTTAGACGTGCTATGAAAAACACGAAGAGAAAAAATCCTCTTCGTTTTTACAAACGCTCCAAATTTATCCGATCTGATTATCAAGATGATAAAAAAGCTATCATAGATAAATATAAAGAGAATGGATATAGAGATGCTCGTATTGTATCAGACACCATTATTAAAAATGATGATGATGGTATTACCTTAAAACTTTCTATTGAAGAAGGAAAAAAATACTATATAGGTGATATTGATTTTATTGGTAACACAGTATACTCTGACGCACAACTTTTAAGACAATTGGTTTTAAAGAAAGGTGATGTCTATAATGGAGTTTTATTAAAAGAACGTATCCAAAAAGAAGGAGATCCTGATGCAGATGACCTTGCAAACCTTTACCAAAATAGCGGTTATTTATTTTCAAACATTAATGCTGTTGAAACTGGCGTCGAAAATGATACTATTAATTTTGAAATTCGAATCTCCGAAGGAAAACTAGCATACTTTAACAGAGTTGAGGTAAAAGGAAATGATAAAACAAAGGATAAGGTAATTTATAGAGAACTTTTGACAAGACCAGGACAACAGTATAGTAAACAAGCTGTAGTCTCTACGATTCGTCAGCTTGGACAACTCGGATTTTTCGATCCGCAACAGCTTACTCCTGAATTTAAAAACTTTGATCAAATAGGAGGTACTGTAGATTTAGAATACAATGTTGTAGAGCAGGGAGCTAGTCAGATAGAACTACAAGGTGGTTTTGGAGGTGGTGGTTTTGTAGGAACGTTAGGATTATCTTTTAATAATTTCTCTATACAAAACATCTTTAACAAAGAAGCCTATAAGCCTTTACCTATGGGAGATGGTCAGCGTTTTTCATTAAGAGCTCAAGCCAGTCAATTTTTCCAGACTTATAGCATCTCACTTACAGACCCTTGGTTTGGAGGAAAAAAACCAGTACAATTGTCGGTCTCATTATCACATACGATACAATTTCAATTTAACAACAATGCAACTAGTGCAAGGGATCGTGTCAATAGAGATAGCAAAAATATTATTACGGGAGGATCTATTGGTCTGGCAAAACGTTTAAACTGGCCTGATCGACTTTTTACATTATCTCATGCTATCAGTTATCAAAATTTCAATTTAAAGAATTTTAATACTGGGCTATTTACTTTTGGAAATGGATCTTCTAAAAACTTAGGATATACTATTGGCCTTAGTAGAAATAACACGGCTAATAACCCAATATTCCCAGTATCAGGTTCAGAGTGGAGCATTACTGCCAAACTTACGCCACCCTATTCGCTATTTAATAATGTAGATTATAAAGCGTTAGCAGAAGACAGACTTGTAGCATTAGAAAATCAAGATTCAGATGCGCTTGGAGAAATAGATCAAGAGCGATTTAACTTCTTAGAATTTTACAAAGTAAAATTTAATGGAAGTGATGATGCTAAAAAACTAGAAAAAAGAATTAAAGATATATTTAAAGATGATCAAAAAGTTACAATTAGATATCCTGAAAATTCAGCAAGTGGATTAAAGAGAATTATTAATAATTTTTCACAGTTTTTATCATTAGTTTCTATTAGTGCGATGCTAATTGCTGGAATTGGAATAGCAAACACTCTTCTTTCATTCATCAATCAAAATAA
>NZ_CALEMI010000131.1 GCF_937910895.1 uncultured Dokdonia sp.
TCTACTGTAGAAGTAACAGTCATTTTTCTAGGAAATTTATTTTTTGAATCTGCAATGAGATTTGTTTGCTGCGTGCCAGAAAGATCCATAGTGATTTGAGCATTTGAAGTTTTCATATACACATCTGCAGTTCCTGAAATTTGATAAGAATCAGCATCAATAGTAACAAGCGTCCATGTGTTAGTCGCATTGAGACCTGTTTTAGATACAAATTCATTATTCCAAGTGTCTCCTTGATTGACTTTAGCATTAGGATAATTGAACAATACTTGCTCAAAACTTCTTCCTAAAGATTCGCCACTCCAATCTTTTTCTAATTGTTTTTTAGTTTGTTCTAGTAGTGTAGGGTCTTCAATTCCCATCCCAGATAACATATTATTTATAAAGGCATCACCATTTTTTACCTCAATAATTTTACCTGAATAATTAATAACGATTCCAATAGAAGAATCTATAAGACCCATAAACATCTTGCTTTCTGGTGTTTGTTCTTCTGCCTGAGTGTCTACCTCCATAAGAACACCTCCCAATTGAGGAGACGTGGTCTTCATATAAAAAGATTTAAAACCTACATCTAGCGTAATGTTTTCTTTTGTTTTTTCTTTGACAACAAAATACAGCGAACCTCGAAGTTTATTCTCTATTTCTTGCATATTGCCTTGTATGTCTTGAGTAATTGTTTGTAAAACATCTTGTTGTAATTTAAACTCATCATTCATATCTAACGAGTATCCTAGATAAACTTGTCCTATTGAAATATAGGAAACAACAAGGAATAGAAGGCTAAAAAGGGTATTTTTGGTAATCACAAAAAGCTAATTTTAAATCAGCAACAAAGGTACTAAAAACAACCATAAAAAAATTGAAATTTAGACTTGGAGAAGTAAAAACTTATTGTATATTTGCCCCCAGCTTTTGGAAGCGGTATCCTAGAATTAAAAATTCAGACTTAAAAGAGGTCAAAAAGAAGATATAAAATGAGTAAAAGAACGTTTCAACCGTCAAAAAGAAAAAGAAAAAACAAACATGGCTTCAGAGAGCGCATGGCTTCGGCAAATGGTCGTAAGGTATTAGCAAGACGTCGTGCAAAAGGGAGAAAGAAACTAAGTGTATCTTCAGAACCTCGCCATAAAAAATAATGATATTTTGATATCAAAATAAAGGTGTTGCTTTTTTTAAGCAACACCTTTTTTTATACCCTGTCAGTTCCTATTTTTACAGTCTATAAAAATCCTTCTTTATAAAATGCCAAAAAATAAAAATTTAAAATCTATTCTTCTCATAGGTTCAGGACCTATTATCATTGGTCAAGCATGTGAATTTGATTATGCAGGATCACAAGCATTACGTTCTTTGAGAGAAGATGGAATCGAAACCATTCTTATCAATTCCAATCCAGCAACAATTATGACAGATCCGTCTATGGCGGATCACGTGTATTTATTGCCACTTAATACCAAGTCAATTGTTCAGGTATTAAAAAAGCACCCTCAGATTGATGCGGTACTTCCTACCATGGGTGGACAAACAGCTCTTAATCTTTGTATAGAGGCAGATGAGAAAGGAATCTGGAAAGATTTTAATGTGGAGCTTATTGGTGTTGACATAGATGCGATTAATATCACAGAAGATCGAGATCAGTTCAAAAACTTGATGCGTGAGATTGGGATTCCCATGGCACCACAAGCGAGTGCAAACTCTTTTTTAACCGGAAAGGAGATTGCTCAGGAATTTGGCTTTCCACTTGTAATACGTTCCTCATTTACACTAGGTGGCGCAGGCGCTTCATTTGTATATAAAGAAGAAGACTTTGACAAACTTTTATCTCATGGTCTCGAAGTGTCCCCTGTACACGAAGTGATGATAGACAAGGCCTTAATCGGTTGGAAAGAATATGAGCTAGAGCTATTAAGAGACGCAAATGATAATGTAGTGATCATTTGTGCGATTGAAAATATGGATCCTATGGGAATTCATACAGGAGATTCTATTACCGTAGCACCCGCCATGACACTCTCTGATGTAACGTATCAGAAAATGCGTGATATGGCAATTCACATGATGCGCAGCATTGGTGATTTTGCAGGAGGATGTAATGTGCAATTTGCTGTAAATCCTGATAATGAAGAAGAAATTATTGCAATTGAAATTAATCCAAGAGTTTCTAGATCTTCTGCACTCGCTTCAAAAGCAACAGGATATCCCATTGCCAAAATTGCAGCTAAACTTGCGATAGGATACCATTTGGACGAACTTCAAAACCAAATTACAAAATCTACATCGGCACTTTTTGAGCCTACCTTAGATTATGTCATTGTAAAAATACCTCGTTGGAATTTTGATAAATTCGAAGGAAGTGACCGTACACTAGGATTACAGATGAAGTCTGTAGGAGAAGTAATGGGCATAGGTCGTTCTTTCCAAGAAGCGTTACACAAAGCAACACAATCTTTAGAGATCAAACGTAACGGACTAGGAGCCGACGGAAAAGGATATAAAAACTATGAGCAAATCATAGAAAAACTCACGTATGCAAGTTGGGATCGCGTCTTTGTAATTTACGATGCTATCCAAATGGGAATCCCATTAAGCCGTATCCATGAGATCACAAAAATTGATATGTGGTTCTTAAAACAATACGAAGAGTTGTATATGATGGAGAAAGAAATCTCTAAGTATACGATAGATACGCTTCCGCGAAATTTGATGTTGGAAGCAAAGCAACGTGGTTTTGCAGATCGTCAGATCGCACACATGCTTGAATGTTTAGAAAGTCAAGTATATAATAAAAGAGATGAACTAGGAGTCAACAGAGTCTATAAACTTGTAGATACCTGTGCTGCCGAATTTGTAGCACAAACCCCTTATTTCTACTCTACATTTGAATCTGAAATGGAAACCACCGATGGAAAGAAATTTTCATCTAATGAAAGTATTGTATCCGATAAGAAAAAAATCATTGTATTAGGATCAGGTCCTAACCGTATAGGACAAGGAATCGAATTTGATTACTGTTGTGTACACGGCGTACTAGCTGCTGCCGAATGTGGGTATGAAACTATTATGATTAATTGTAATCCTGAAACCGTATCGACCGATTTTGATACGGCAGACAAGCTTTATTTTGAACCTGTTTTCTGGGAACATATCTATGATATTATTCGACATGAGAAGCCAGAAGGAGTTATTGTACAGTTAGGAGGACAAACCGCTTTAAAACTTGCAGAAAAGTTAGACCGTTATGGGATTAAAATCTTAGGCACTAGTTTTAAAGCCCTTGATCTAGCAGAAGATAGAGGTAGTTTTTCTACGTTATTAAAAAAACTTGATATTCCATATCCAGAATTTGATGTAGCCGAAACAGCAGACGAAGCACTAGCCGTGGCAGATCGATTAGATTTTCCATTATTAGTACGTCCATCTTATGTATTAGGAGGACAAGGGATGAAGATCGTTATTAATAAAGATGAGTTAGAAGAGCATGTTGTAGACTTACTACGTAAGATTCCAAATAACAAATTACTTTTAGATCATTATCTAGATGGTGCCATAGAAGCAGAAGCAGATGCTATATGTGATGGAGAAGATGTGTACATCATAGGAATTATGGAGCATATAGAACCTTGTGGTATCCACTCAGGAGATTCCAATGCGACATTACCACCATTTAATCTTGGAGATCTTGTCCTAGAGCAAATTAAAGATCATACCCGTAAAATAGCATTAGCACTAGAAACGGTTGGTCTTATCAATATACAGTTTGCGATCAAAGACGATAAAGTATATATCATTGAAGCAAATCCTCGTGCATCACGTACCGTACCATTTATAGCAAAAGCGTATAAAGAACCTTACGTAAACTATGCAACCAAAGTGATGTTAGGAGAGAAGAAAGTAAAAGACTTTAACTTCAATCCTCAACTAGAAGGTTATGCGATTAAACAACCTGTATTCTCTTTTAATAAGTTTCCTAATGTAGACAAGAAATTAGGGCCAGAAATGAAGAGTACAGGAGAAAGTATTTTATTTATAGACAATCTTAGAGATGATGCCTTTTATGATCTATACTCAAGACGTAAAATGTATTTAAGCAAATAAGAAGTTATCATATAAACTACATTCAGAAAATAAAAATCTTGATGATGTAGGAAAAAAAGCCTTTAGATTGTTATAGTCTAAAGGCTTTTCTCATAATTATAATTCAGATTAAAAGCCATAGATAGCTATGCTATTTTAGGACATATTTTGGTATCTTAGAGTCAAATAAAAAACGGATGATAGAAAAATACTTGTGGAGAAGTGTACTGATACACGTTTGTTTTTTAGGAATTTTTTCCTTCAAAACATTGGCGCAAGATATATTCGAAATCGCTCGTAAAGGAACGGCTTCAGACGTAGCGGCTGTGTATAAAAACACACCCGATCAAATCAATGTAAAAAATGATGCAGGATACACCCCACTTATCTTAGCTGCATATCACGGGAACTATGATGTAGTTCAAGCACTACTTACCTATACATCTTCAGTAAATGACAACAGTAGCTCAGGAACTGCCTTAATGGCGGCTACCGTAAGAGGAAGTACAGAAATTGTATCTTTGTTATTGGATCATAAAGCAAATCCTAATATTACGGATGGTAATGGAAGTACGGCATTATTATATGCAGTATTCTTCAAAAAAAATGATATTGTAGCATTGTTACTAGCGCATGAAGCAGATATATCTTACAAAGATAATAGAGGTTACAGCGCATTAGACTATGCTACATTAACCAAAAATGAATCGCTTATCAACCTTCTAAAAAAATACAAATGAAAAAAATTACTTTATTAATTGCCATTTTCACGATATGTACGATGAGTGCACAAATATCTACGGGCACTATAGAATTCTCTACGACAAACGGAGGATATACAGGACAAATAGACGTAGATGATGCGGGAGTTACTGTAACATTAATAGGTCCAGATACCAGATGGTTTGGGATTGGCTTTGATTCTCAAAACATGAACTCTGGAGATGATATTATATCTTTTGATAGTACAGGATTAAATGACCGTCAGTTTTTGGGTATCGCCATAGAACCTTCTATTGATCCAGGTCAGGATTGGACCTTAGTGACCAATGATGTAAATGCTGGGACACGTACGATCGTAGCAACAAGAGGACTCTCAGGAACCGATGCTAATGATTTTACATTTGACCCTATGGCTACGTCTATTCTTATAGCGTGGGCGCGTGGAGATAATACCTTAGATTTTAGTTACCACGGAGGTGCCAACAGAGATGACGGTAACGGAGTACCTATCGGATTTACCTTAGGAATTTTTGATCAAGAACTTGCTCAAAAAGTACGTATGTACCCAAATCCATCAGTTTCTGAGACAACTATTGATTTTGGAGACTTTAATTTTCAAAATAGTAATGCAAAAATATATTCTGTACTTGGACAATTGGTTGCAGAGATCCCTTTAAATCAAAAATCATCAATGATTAATACTTCTTCCTTAGAATCTGGTATCTATCTTGTGACCATTACAGCTGGAGATTCTTCTGTAACAAAACGTTTGATAAAGCAGTAAGTATCCTTTTAAAAAAAGCTAATTAAAAGCCTCTTAACAATCCCGTGTTGTTAAGAGGCTTTTTTAGATTCTATAGATAAGCTTTCAATCGTATGAAGATTTATCTTTTACATTCCTTTTAAAAGAAAAACGCCTTATTAGCAAACTTTATAAGGCAGGTATTTTCCGTTTTAAAGGTCTTATTTCCCGCTTGACCTATTTGATTTTAAATACTGTAGTGTCCACCATTTATTTGTGGTGTACTAATTAATATAAGATGTACTCATCTTTAAAAAAAGCTACTAATTATGAAATCAATAAAAGCAAACACACACACATTTAGAAAAGGCTGTTATTTCCTTGCTTTTCTACTTATGGGATTTGTGAGCTGTGAGACAAGTTCGCTATCAGAACTAGCAGAAGAACAAAACGGTGTAGACACAGATCCGTCAGGTGGTGATCCAACAGATCCCAATGCGTCAAACCTTGTCACGTATGAGAATACAGTAAAAACAATATTAGACAATGCTTGTGTAGCGTGTCATAATCAATCCAATGCTACAGCAGGCATTCGACTAGACACCTACGAGTTTGCTTTTTTAGTAGCAGATAGCGGTCGTATGCTTGCACGCATGACCAATACATCTAGCCCAATGCCACCTAGTGGAAACCTTCCTAATTCAATCATATCAGATATTACAGATTGGATAGATAATGGCATTTTAGAAAACTAACATTAGTAGTTAATTTAAAAACAACAACCCATGAAACAGACACTTTTATGTGCACTATTTTTTATCACTCTCTCACAGGGTTTCGCACAAAAATACATCACTAAAACAGGAATGCTTGATTTTGAAGGCTCTGTAGAAGCTTTTGAACCCGTAAAAGCAACGCATTCAACAACAACGGCTATCCTTGAAACTTCTACGGGAAAGATTGCTGTACTAGGACTTGTAAAAGGATTTCGCTTTAGAAATGCTCTCATGGAAGAACATTTTAACGAGAATTACATGGAAAGTGATACCTATCCTAAAGCTACTTTTAACGGTAGTATAGAAGATTTTTCTATAACAGATAGTGCGCTCAAAAAAGAATATAAAATGCAAGGCGATCTTACCATCCATGGAAAAACCAAACGTATTGATGCCCTTGTAACCATCATTAAAAATGGGGATGACATCGATTTGGAAACAGACTTTATTGTAGCACCAGAAGATTTTGATATTGAGATTCCAAATCTGGTTAAAGAGAAAATTTCAGAAAACATACGCATTGCTGTACGTTTTCATTTAGTAAAACGATCCTAAGCCCTAATCTCATGAAAAAAAGAAACCGAATCACCGTAGGAATTCTCCTTTTTGTAGGAGTAATGACTCTTATTGGCTATAACTATATCTATCAAGATCATAGAGATATAGCAACAGAAGATTCTGTATATGTTTTAACTGCTTCTCAATTGATACAGGACTTTCAAGATCATGAAGCAGACGCTACTCAAAAATATCTAAATAAGACCATCACCGTTAAAGGGACATTGCAACATATAGATGAAACTTCTTTGGTAATTGAAGATGTGATTTTTTTCGCTTTAAGCGAAAATACCGATCCACCTACTCCTGAACAAATTAACAAGCTTATACAAGTAAAAGGGAGATGTATAGGCTACGATAGTCTTCTTGAAGAAGTAAAATTTGATCAGGCTTCTATCGTAAATCCATAAACAACCCATACAAACAAACCCATCGGATGAAGAAACTATTATATATACTATTATTCTTGCCAGTGATGGCAATTGCTCAAGATGATTTATTACAAGAACTAGAACAAGAGATGCCCGATCAAGAACAACCTGTAACCTCTATTTTTAAAGGGATTAAGATTGTTAATTTTGAATCTACAAAGTTGGTAGGAGCAAAACAGCTACAGTTTATTATAGCCCATCGTTTTGGAAATTTAAGTGATGGGATAGACAACTTTATAGGACTGGATGATGCTACAGCACGTATTCAATTTGTATATGGTGTAAACGATTGGTTAAATTTAGGGGTCTCTCGTTCTGGGTTTAACAAGACCTATGATGCATCTGCCAAATACCGCTTGGTACGTCAAAAAGAAGGTGCGTCCCCCGTGACCGTGGTAGGCTATCATCTTTTT
>NZ_CALEMI010000132.1 GCF_937910895.1 uncultured Dokdonia sp.
TACCAAAAAGCGGACAGCAAAGATAACACGCATTCACCAATTAAAAACTAAAAAATAAATGTTTTTTGAAAATAATTTCAAATGACTGTAAAACAAGACTAAAAGTGAATTAAAACAAATAAAGCTCTTTGTTATTATAGATTTCTTACGGAAAGATAAGTACGATCATTGCTCGATACTCTCAGCTTGAAAAGATTGTAGTTCTCCTTGATCAAAAGCAACAGATACTTGTATAGGATTACAGCACACCTCACAGTCTTCTACGTAGGAAGCATTTACGGAAGGATCTAATAACATAGATATCTCTTCCCAGCAGTACGGACATTGAAAAAAATGCTCAAACATTCTATTATGTATTATTCTTTATAATTTTCCTTGTTATACTACAAGTTCTAAAATGCTACATTTAACAGCTGACCTGTAAGTTGTAGTAGTTGAAGTTCAGCTAATTTTGCAGTATACTTCGCCGCATTTTTTGTGACTTGTGCATTTAATAGATTTAATTGCGCCTGCCTAAACTCTACACTTGTAATCTGACCGAGTTTTAATCTTTCTTGCGAACGTGAAAAATTATCTTCATTTGTTCTCACATTTTGTGATTGGAGATCGTAAATGGTAAGTGCATTTTTGTAATTTCCTTTTGCGTTTGCAATATCACGTAGTACTTGTTGCTTCAATTGTTCTTTTACCAACTCTTGACTCTCACGAAAAATCTTAGCATTTTTAAGTGCAATTACTGATCTGCCTCCATCAAAGAGATTCCAACGTAATGTAGCTCCTGCAGCAAGAGAATTTGAAGTTCCTGTCGTACTTGGGAAAAACGCAGAGGCAGGATTATTAGAACGATTCCACCCGTAACTTCCTGTTAAGCCTACCGTAGGTAAAAATAATGCCCTTGCCGTTTTGATTTGATAACCACTAATAATGATATCTTGTTCTGACTGAAGTAAGGTCACATTGTTTTGTAATGCCTGTTCTATATGACTATCTACAATAAGTTGATTTACAAAAGTAACTGTTGTATCTGCCTGAAACTTATTTTCTAAATCTCTATTGAGAACTACATTAAGATCCCGTTGCGTATTTCTCAAACTCTGACGTGCATTTAATACGTTTATACTATCTGTAGTGATATCTACTTTTGCATTAAGTACCTGAAGTTTATTAACCTGCCCATAATCAAATTGATATTGTGCTCTCACGGCTCTATCTTTACTTACCCGAAGCGCTTCTTCCAAAATAATGACATTTTCTTTGAGTCTAGCTACTTCATAGTACACAGAAAAAAGCTGTAGCATCGTATTCTCTATGGTTTCGCGTGCTTCTAACTGCGTTAGATTATACTGTTCTTTAAGTTGTTTGTAATTATAATAACGCCCTAATCCATCAAATAAGGTGTAGTCTAGATTTATAGACGCATTATACCGAGTTGTCTCAGCACCTACAATTTCTATATCAGGCCTTGGGTTGCCTTCAGCGTTTGTAGCACCTCCAAAATCTGTATTACTGGAAGTTCTATCAAAGTTTGCGCCTGCATTACCTGTTAATGAGGGTAAAAAATCAGCATTGAGAATACTGGTATTATTTTCTGAAATTTCGACTTGATTATTTGCCAATTGAATTCCAAAGTTATTTTCAAGCATAAGAGATACCGCTTCTTCTTTGGAAAGTATTTTGGCTGGTATTTCTTGTGAGTACGCTTTCGCGAAAGCGAATACAACGAGAACAGAAAATATGCTACACTGCTTAAGATTCATAAGTTTGTTCTGTAATAGGTTCTGGGTGTGATTTTTCATTTTCTTCTAAAGCCTGACTTAACTCGTCATCTGAATGTAGATGTGACTCACTTTCTTTTTGTTCTTTGATCGCTCTCTCTACTTCTTCTTTGGTAACCTTACCTCCTACATACAACCACTTAAATCCAACTTTGATACTATTACTAAAGGAAAGAAAAATAGGTAACAAAATAAGCGTGAGTATGGTTGCAAATCCTATTCCGTATGCAATAGAAATTGCCATAGGAATTAAGAACTGTGCCTGTCTACTGGTCTCAAAAATTAACGGTGCCAGTCCTGCTATCGTAGTAATAGAGGTTAAAAAGATAGCTCTAAAACGAGAGCGACCTGCTTCATAAATAGCATCATCAAAGGTCATCCCTTCTTTCAGGTTGGTATTAAACTTCCCAATAAGTACTAGGCCATCGTTTACCATAATTCCGATAAGAGCGATAATTCCTAACATAGAAAGAATATTTAAAGGAAAATCATGTACCCAATGTCCCCAAGCTACAGCTGGCAAACTAAAAGGAACTAATAATATCAATAATATAGGCTGACTATAACTACGGAAGGTAAACGCAATCGTGATATAAATTAGTAATAATACGATAAGTCCTACAGGACCTAGGGAGTCCGTAAGCTTATTTGCTTCTCTATTTTGCCCTTCATAAGAAGGTGTTACTGTAGGATATTTAGACAGGATTTCTGGCATGATCTCGGTACGTATCTCTGCAACAACATCTGTAGCACTTGTCGCTTTAGGATCTTTTAAGTCTGCTGATATTTGTATTTCCCTTTGTCCTTCTAAATGATTAATAGCTACATCACCTCTTTGGATGGTATAGGTTGCAATTTCTTGAAGTGGCACACGATCTCCGTTGGGTAGAAGAATGCGCATCGCATCCATATCTGCAATAGAAGAGCGATCTTCTTTATCATAGCGTACCCACACACGTATTTCATCTTGACCTCTTTGGAAGCGTTGTGCTTGTGTGCCAAAAAATGCAGCGCGTACTTGCGCCATGACTAAGCTAAGGTTGAGTCCTAATGAATATGCCTGTTCTTTTAACTCTAGGCGTATTTCTTTAATTCCGGCAGGATCATTATCTGTAACGTCTTTTAAAAGTTCGTTTGATAGGAGGACGTCTTTCAGTTCTTTTTTGACTGCTTTTAATTCTTCTATGTTATTTCCTAGCAGGGACACCGAAACGGGACTTCCGCCAAAGTTTCCACCGCCACCAAAAACAAGACTCTCAGCGCCTATCACCTCGCCTACTTTTTCGCGTAAGCTATTTGTTACTAATGCCGATGTAATTGCGTCTGGACGTTCTTCTCCAGGTAATAAGTTCATCGTTAAGGTTGCTGCAGCTGTTCCCGGTCCTAAATTTTTTATAATATTTTCTGTGAGTTCTTTACCTGTACCTGCAAGGTACTTTTCTGTAAGTTCTTTATTTACCTCTATGGCTTTTTCTTCTATAAAAGAGATAATACTATCTGTCACTTTCTCATTGGTTCCGTTAGGCATATTGAGCGTGATCTGAACACGATCACTCGCAATTTGCGGGAAGAAAGCGCCTCGTATAATACCTGCTCCAAAACTTCCTACGGTTAAAAGAATGACAAATAGAAATATAGATACTGTAATAAGTTTATAGCGAAGCGTTGTTGTTAAGATAGGACTGTACACACGATCTCTAAGCCAAGTCATAATACCATCTCCAAATGTATTCACATATCTCAGTTTTGAAAATAGCTTTCCTATAGTTGTTGTAGGTTTCTTTCCTTCTTTACGTAGGGCTTTTGAGTGTGCCAAATGCGCAGGTAGGATAATTAATGCCTCGACCAATGAGACTGTTAGTGTTAAGATAACGACAACCGATACTTCTCCAAAAAATTCTCCGATACGACCATCTAGAAAAAGAAAGATCCCAAATGCTAGTAAGGTGGTTATAATTGCAGATACAATAGGAGGAATTACTTCCATTGTACCATCTATTGCTGCTTGAATAGGTGCTTTTCCTTTTTCGTAATGTTGGTATATATTCTCGGCAATGACAATCCCGTCATCTACCAGAATCCCAATCACGATAATCATCCCAAATAGTGAAAGTACATTAATCGTTACGTTAAAATAAGGAGCCAACATAAACATTCCTAGAAATGCAACAGGCAATCCAAAGGCTACCCAAAAAGCTAATCGTGTATTTAAGAAAAGACTCAAGAAAATTAACACCAGAATCATTCCTATAATAGCATTTTCTGTAAGGAGTGCTGTACGTTGTACTAATGTTTTAGAAAGGTCTGAGATCACACTTAGCTGAACATTATTATACTTTGCATTAAAGTCTTCTATATATTCTTTTACTTTCTCGGCGCTAGAAATAAGATCTTCTGAGTTGGTACTTGTAATCACTACATCAAGGGAGGTCTCTCCGTTATAAAAAGTAGCATTAGGAGTTTCTGAAAAACGATCTCGCACAATCGCTATATCTTTTAAGCGTATGGTGCGTCCCGTAGCGTCTGCTCTTACAATTATATTTTCGAGCTCATTTCCGTAATAAGATCTATTATTGGCTCTAATTAAGTATTCTTCAGCATCTGCTTTTACAGTTCCTCCAGTGGTTAGAATATTTGTTCTTGAGACGGCTTGTGCCACTTCATCAAAAGAAATATTATAGGCGAGTAAGTTATTTTCGTTTACAGCTATTTCAATTTCTTCATCTGGATATCCAGAGATACTAATTTGTGATATGCCTTGTATTCCTCTAAGGTCGTTTTCAATTTGACGTCCTATTTGTTTTAAGGTGGCTAGTGGAATATCTTTCCCGCTTACCGCGAAAGAAATGGTTTGTCGTACTGATTCTAGCTTTGACACCACCAAAGGCTCCATTCCTGAAGGAAAGGAGGGTACTCGATCTACTGCATTCTTTACTTCCAGAAGCATAAAATCGATGTTTTCTCCTTTTTCTATTTCGACATTAATGCTTCCACTATTTTCTCTCGAAGTAGAGGTTACCCTGTCTACACCAGCTAATCCTTTAAGGTTGTCTTCTATTTTTAAGACAATGCCTTCTTCTACCTCTTGTGGAGAAGCTCCAGGATATATAATAGTAATTAATATGTTTTTTGAATCTACTAATGGAAAAAAGGAAGATCGCATAGATAGTGCTCCCAAAATTCCTAAGACAGCAAAAGCGATGACAATTACATTTACAGCAACGTGGTATCTTATAAAGTAAGAGATTAGTTTTCTCATGACTTACTCGGTTTTTGCTGTCTTGTTTTTTTCATATACTTTTACCCTCATTCCAGCATACGCTCCTGGAACTGGTTTATTCACGAGAATGGTACCGTTAGGCACTCCTTTAATCACGACCGTTTTTTCAGAAAAATAAACAGGTTTTACATCTATGATATCAAGAATGGTGTCTCTTACTACAAATAATTGTTTTTCTGATTGTAATAAATTTCTATCGATGGTGATGGCGTCTGTCTCTTGGCGTGCATTTAGTTTTGCTTCGAGATACATTCCTTCACGAAGTGACTCATCTTTTACTTCGATAAAAGCAGTGATGGTTTGAGATGCTTGTTCTATGTTTCCATTGATACGTGTGACCACACCTTTGTACTCTTTTGAATCGTCTAGATTTTTTAAAGTAACTTCTTTCCCCACTTTCAATAAATCTGCATAGGTCTTACTGATAGCCACTGGAAGTTCATAAATTCCAGTTTCTATAAACTCCCCTATTTTTTGTCCGCTACGAACTAAGGCTCCTTCGGTCACATTTGCCTCAGTTAGTATTCCGGTATAAGGGGCTACTATACGATATTTGTACAATCGTTGTTCTAAGTTTTTTACATTATAATACGACGTAAGGATATTACGTCCTGTTATAAAATAGCGCTCTTTATCTGAAGTGATTTCTGGTAGCTCTGATAATGATTTATTGATATTATATGAATTCACATATAACTCCCATTTAGCGTAAGCCTCTGGATAATCTAATCTTAAATCTGGTAGTATAGCGGTAATTTGATTGATCAAATTGCTTTTCTGAGAATTTACGGTTGCTCTAAACTCTGAAGCGTCTAATCGCAAAAGCGTTTCTCCTTTTCTAAAAACCTGTCCTGGCTTAAATACTTTGCTGCCTCCAATAAGTACACCTTGAACTTCTGAATATAATTCTACTCTACGCTTAGCTGTCAGATTTCCGTTGGCTTCAATTACTATAGGGACAAGACCATTTTGAACCGTATCTACAAAAACAGTTTTTACTACAGGCTTTGGTTTTGGTCTCTCTTTTTTGTCCAAGTCAAAAAGCTTGATCATAGCAAAGCCGCCTAAGGCAACAATTAAGAGACTAACAACAATTTGTAAAACTATTCTCATAAATTCTGGGTTGGTTATATCGAGCTCATAACATTTCCTTAATTTTTATCAAGGGATTGTTAAAGCACAAAAGTATGCACGCTCTTTCTATCATTTCGTTAAAAAACTCACAATTTAAATATACTTCGATTTTAATCCTTGATAATGAATTAGAAATATGAAAATATATAATCTGTGGCTAGTTTAAAAAAGGCATTGCATCTACTTTTTCAAGAACCAAAACTAAGATAGTTTTTCAATGTGCCCTGAAGTTGTTTCCCAATCTTCCATTAATTGATCAAGGTCTTTCTTTTTATTTTGATAATTATCAAAGAAATTAGGTTTTGATACTGTTGTATCATAATCAATTTCCATTTCTACATCAATGGCTTTGATTTCTCGTTCTAATTTATTGATCTGAGATTCTATTTTGCTCAATTTATTATTAAGACCTTTCAGCTTTTTCTGATCTTCATAGGATTGCTTATTATCTTTCTTAGCTTCAGCTTTTACGGGTTGGTCATCTCTTTTTTCTATTTCGCGCAAGCTTTCAACTTCTCTTTCTCCTAGATAATAATCTATATCTCCTAAATATTCTTTAATGCGATGGTCTTTAAATTCATATACCCGATCTGTAAGTCCTTGTAAGAAATCTCTATCATGCGACACAACAATAAGTGTCCCTCCAAAATTTCTTAATGCCTCTTTTAATACATTTTTGGATTTTATGTCAAGATGATTGGTAGGCTCATCCATCACGAGTACGTTAAAAGGTTGTAGCATCATTTTGGCGAGTGCTAACCTATTACGCTCTCCTCCTGATAAGACGCGTACATACTTATCTGCTTCTTCTCCTCTAAAGAGAAAAGATCCTAAAATATCGCGAACTCTTGGTCTTGTTTTCTCATCGGCGGCGTCAATCATGGTTTCTTCTACCGTTTTGCTACCGTCTAAATATTCTGCTTGATTTTGCGCAAAGTATCCTATTTGTACATTATGTCCTAATTTAAGGTTTCCCTCACTTTCTAATTCACCAACTATAATTTTTGCTAACGTGGACTTCCCCTGTCCATTTTGACCTACAAATGCCGTTTTTGTATCTCTTTCTACTAAAAGATCTATCCCATTCAGTACTTTTTTATCACCATAACTCTTTCCTATGGATGCTGCTTCTATCACTACTTTCCCAGGTGTAAGTGATATAGGAAATTTAAGCGTCATCACACTATTATCATCTTCATCTACCTCAATACGATCTATCTTATCTAACTTCTTGATAAGAGATTGTGCCATGGTTGCTTTAGAAGCTTTCGCTCTAAATTTTTCAATGAGCTTCTCTGTTTGTTCGATTTGCTTTTGCTGATTCTTCTGCGATGCTAATTGTTGTTCTCGTAATTCTTGGCGTAAGATCAAATACTTGCTATACGGCTTCGGATAATCATAGATGCGCCCTAGCGAAATTTCAATCGTACGATTAGTTACATTATCTAAGAACATTTTATCATGGGATACAATGGTAATAGCTCCCGAGTAATTTTTTAAAAAATTTTCTAACCAAATAATAGATTCTATATCTAAATGGTTGGTAGGCTCATCCAGCAATAAAATATCATTACTCTGCAATAATAGTTTTGCAAGCTCTATACGCATACGCCATCCTCCAGAAAAAGTATCTGTAAGTTTATCAAAGTCTTCTCTTTTAAATCCTAACCCTTGAAGAATACGCTCAGTATCACCTTGATAGTTATAACCCCCATGTATCTCATATTGATGCTGGATATCATTAAGGTCTATCATTAATTGATTATAACTCTCACTATCATAATCTGTACGTTCAGATAGCTGTATGTTGATCTCTTCTAGTTGCTTTTCTAGCTGTTTTATTTCAGCAAACGCTTCATAAGATTCTTCTAGGACGGTGCGACCTTCTACAAAGTCAATGTCTTGCTTAAGAAATCCTATTTTGATTTCTTTTTCTATGGCAATCGACCCCGTATCATACTCCTGTTCACCAGAGATAATACGTAGCATGGTAGACTTACCTGCCCCATTTTTACCCACTAATCCTACCCGATCACCAGCATTAAGCCGATAGGTTATTTCTTCAAAAAGATATTCTCCTTGAAAGGATACTGAAAGATTGTGAATATTAAGCATGCTTAAATAGATAAAAGTTATGACCTCCTCAAAAAGAAGAGTGCAAAGATGCTTAAATTTGTACTCTAAATCAACATCCTTATGGCATTTTTAAAAGGAACAAAATTGAATAGTATTCTATTTGGCAAATGCCCAGTTTGTCAGAACGAATCTATGTATAAACAATCAAATCCTTATATTCTCTCCCAAACATTGGATATGCACGAGCGCTGTGCACATTGTAATACCAAATATAAGATTGAGCCTTCCTTTTTTTATGGAGCTATGTACGTAAGTTATCCTGTAGGAATTATGTTTGCGTCTATCGCTTTTGCGATCACCTATTTCTTTATCGGAGCTACGCTAGTGAATACATTTTTAGCTATTGTAGGCACTATGATTGTATTTTTACCTATTATTATGAGGCTTTCGCGAAACATCTGGATCAACTTCTTTATGACGTATGATAAAACCAAAGATCAACTAGCAGATTCTTAGTCATCTTATTTTTTTCCGAAACGCGTTATATTTATTTCTTCTGGTAGATTTTTTCCATTTTCTAAGTGTTCATAAAGATCTATTGCTAGCATTGCAGACATCATAATACCTCGTGTTCCTAATCCATTAAAAATAGCTAATTGGGGAAATTCTGGATGCGTTCCTAATAAAGCTCTACGATCGCCTACAGTAGGTCGTATTCCTACTTCTTGATCTACAATTTCATAGTCACAAGAAATCAACGAAGTTAGTTTTTCTATAAGTTCTGTTCGCGCTTCTTTTGTAGGGTTGGTATCTTTATCTTTCCAATTAAAGGTAGCTCCCACTTTATATAAGTTGTCCCCGAGAGGAATGACAAAAAAAGAGGTCTTAATAGCTGCTGCTAGTTTTAAATCTTCTGCTTTTATAATAATATATTCTCCTTTATTTCCTACAAGCGGTAATTGTTTAAAATAAGGATTCTTTTTAAGCCCATACCCTTCAGCAAAAACAATACGCTTTGCACGGATTCCTTTGTAGATCACTCCTTGATCTATGCATTCAATTTCTGAATGTTCAAAGTCCGCTTTCGCGAAAGCGTTCTTAGTCTCAAGATATGCCTGATATTTTTTTTGAAGCTTCTTAATATCAATTCGCCCCGTTTCTAAAACTTGCCCATAGGCATGCGGAGCCTTTATATGTGGATTATGATCAGGAACGAGCATAGGAGAAATAAACCGACAAAGTTCTGGTTGATCTGAAGCAGCAAACCAATTATTCTGGTCTTCTACAGATGAGAATACTTTTTGAACAGGCAACTCATATAAACAACTCGCCTGAATTTTTTTTTCAATTTTTCTAAAGTAAGGAACAGCGATATCTAATTGCGCAGTTGCTTTCCATGGCAGTGTATATCTTTTTAAAATAACAGGATTGTATAAGCCTGCGGCTACGCGACTTGCTCCATCTACTCCATTATCAAAAACGATAAATGCCTTATTTGCATTTTCTAACTGTTCGCAAAAAGCAATTCCAGCCAATCCTAAACCAACAATAATATAATCTACTTCTTGCATACCAAACAAAGATACTAATGTATTGAATAGATAGAAGCTTAGAGTGAACTATTACTTGAAATAGTGACATAAAAAAAGGTCATTTAGATATTATCTAAATGACCTTTTACATTGTTTAGAACTATATTAATAATTCCAAAGATCTTGTTCAAGATCACGTATAGATTCTTTAATGCGAGTAGATTCCAATAACTGCATCATTGCATTATTATTAATATACTCTTTTACTCTACGATCTCCTTGTACATTATCTTCTCTATAAATAATACCACTAAAGCGTCTACTATTTAATAAGTGATCAAAGGATATAGGCATTGAGGTGTTTTTTCGATTAAAGGCTTTTGCTTTATGCAATACCTCTCTAGCACCTGGGAACCATACCCAGAAAAGCTCAATATCTTCTTGAGTAGGATCATCTAAAAAGTTTACATCTCCAGAAACTGGAGCGATCCCTAGCAAACGATACTTAAGTTCTCCTTGGCGTTTATCTACATACCAATATCCTCTTATATGATACGCATTGATATCTTGAGCCGTAATACGTCTCGTTTCAATGTTGTAATCAGAAATTGGTAAACCTTCGTTAAGTTCTCTATATCCATCATCAGTTGTATCTGTTACTTTAAGTGCCGCAGATATATCGTCTAATGTGATCTTATTTGTAAAATATGAATCATCATAAATGGCATCTATTGTACCATTCTTAATGTTTTCCATTAAGACTTGGTATAATGAACGTCTATCTGATCCTATATTAAGTGTATCAATAGGGTAATACAATGGGAAATTAACACGCTCATCTAGATCGACTACCTCCCATGTGTTTTTAGACCATAGAACATCTCTTTTTTCTACGTATCCATAAGGAAGCGGCGCATCATTATCATTTGCTTTTTGCTCATCTGTAATGGCGAACATTTCATCTGGTGTTTTTGCATTAAGGATATTCCCTTGTGCAAATACAGAAGATGTCATTACAAAAGCAAATGCTATTAGAATTAGATTCTTAAGATTCATAATTATAAAATATTAGTTTGTTAACTCTATAAGAACGGGTGAAATCTTTCTTAAATTGTATGATGAGTTTCCTTGTATTTTTGCTTTGATATCAAAGATTTGAACAACATCACCTCTTTTCACCTTTTTAAGAGCATTTCTTGCAGCATCATTTAGTTTAGTTCCTTGAACTAACACTGTTGCTGATCCAGGTGCTTTAAATTTAAAGCTATCTACTCTCAGATTTAATTCAAAATCAAAGTCTGGCAATGCTGCTCCAACGGGTGCAGCTCCAACAGCTTCTCTTGTCATCTTAAGTGATCCAGAATCATCGTTACGCATCGTTCCTACGGGACGAGGAATATCTTTGATACGGAATGTTGCGTTATCAGAAACTGCTCCTCCATCTGGTAGCTTAGCATTAACGTTAATCGTTACTTCTTTACCTGTGCTTGGAGACATCATATAACTAGATCCTTTAACACGATTTAATCCCTTACCACTAGCAGTAACATTACTATCATCAACACCAGCAAATGTAATCGTCATTGGATTTTGAACCCCACGGTAAACTACATTCATCTTATCGGCAGCGATAGTCGCTGAATTAGGTTTATTAATAGTAGTAAAAGTTTGATTTACTTCTACAGGAACTTCTTTTCCATCTTGAAGATATACTAATGTACCTGTAATATCGTGATCACCAACGCCACCAGTATTTACGCCTAGAACTAATTTACCACCGTCAAAACTAATCTTGTCATTAGGAATTGCACGACCGTCTAATTTAAGTTCTACACGAGATGGTTTTGTAGATGCATCTACACGACCTAAAGAAAGAACTCCGTCGAATGTAGAACCTGTATAATAAGCTCCTTTTGACGTAGTCATAACCGTCTCGTAGTTATCCAATTTTGCTAACTGCTTAAGGTTACCAGAAAGTAATTTAGATAATAATTCATTTTCAACAACTTTAATATCGTTTTGAATCTGAGTCATCTTGGTCACAGAAGATACCATTGGAAAACCAACAAAGTGGTAATTAATGTAGTCTTTAGTTACTTTACCCGTTCCTTCACCAATAGTTATAGAACCTGTACTAAAATCTTCTTTGACTTGATCAACCAATGCTTGATTACCTTCTAACAAAGGCAACATCCCATTACGATACTTATCCATCTCATCTAAGAAACGCTGACCCTCTTTAGAGATCTTTCCACTCTTGTAATATCTCTCATCAAGAAATTGCGTCTGGTCCATCGTCTCATAGTCATCTCGATCTTCAATATCATTCCCTTTGTATATAGCTTCTTTTTCAGATTCTAAGAAGTCATAAAAAGTTTTAGAAATATCAGCGGCTATTTGTGCGGTAGAGGCTGCTTTTGCAAACTCTTCGTTTTCACTAGATTTCTTTTTAAGATCGGCTAATGCGAGATTATTTTTAGATTCAAAACTATTATTTGATCGTCCTAATTTTTCATTTATCGATCCAAATGCCGATAATACCTCTTTTGACATATTAAGTGCTAGCATCGCTATAAACACTAAATACATCAGGTTAATCATTTTCTGCCTTGCAGATAATTTTCCTCCTGCCATGTTTCTAATTTTTAGTTTTAATTAATAAAATAGTTATAAAACTAAAAGTTAGTTCTTAGACATTGCAGACAACATGCCTCCATATACACCATTAAGAGAAGAAAGGTTTGTAGCAAGACTTTCCATTTGCTCTTTAAGTTTCCCAGCGTTCTGAGTTACTTGCTCATTGATCTCAGCCTGACGACTAGAAGACTCTACTTGAACTTTATAAAGGCTATTTAATGATTCCATTTGCGCTGCTGCAAGTGCCATCTCTTGGCTGTATTTTTTAGTAGAATTCATTGCTTCTACAGTAGGAGTGATTTCTTTTGCCGCTCCTTCAAAATTACGGATACTGCTTCCTAAGCTAGCCATTAACTCACCGTCAATTTTAGCTTCTTTAAGCATACTATCTAATTTTTGAGAAAGAATACCTTCAGCATCTTTTGGAGCTTCTTTTTTTCCTTTTGACTGACCTCCAGCTAATTCTGGGTACACCAATGCCCAGTCCAGGTCTTCATCTACTGATTCAAAAGCTGAAACAACAAATACTGCAGCTTCCGTAAGCAATCCTACAATAAGCATCTCGTTTCCATAAGGCCAGTGCATAATTTTAAATAAGGCACCTACAATTACTACTGCAGCTCCTAGTCCGTAGACCATATTCATTAGTTTCTTACCAGATTTTGATTTTGCCATGATAATTTAATTTTTTTGTTAAGGTTTAGATTTAGTTATATATAATTTGGGGTATTAAATACGATGTTATTTAGGTGCTTTACGTAGGTTCACCTTTTCATCAAGTCCTAAGAAATCCTGTACTGTTCTGAATCCGATATAGCTTCGAGCTGAATCTTGGTATTCATAATCACGAGAACTTACTTGGAGAAAATAAGCTACATCTTTCCAAGAACCACCGCGAATTACTTTTCTTCTATTAGAAGTGTCATTTACGTTAGGATTCATTGTAGACATATACTCATATGAGTTAGGGTCGTAAGAAGACGCTACCCATTCTGAAACGTTACCAGCCATATTGTATAGGTTATAATCATTAGGCTCATAAGCGTCTGCCTCTACAGTGTACAATGCTTGGTCTGCACCATAATCACCTCGTAAAGGTTTAAAGTTTGCTAAGAAACAACCTCTATCATTTTTTGCATAAGGACCTCCCCAAGGGAAATCTGCTCCTTCAAGTCCACCACGAGCGGCATATTCCCACTCAGCTTCTCCAGGAAGTCTAAAACGATTTATAAATTGTTTTTTCTTTGTTTTTTGATATTCATTCTTGTGTAGTGTTCTCCACTCACAGAATGCTTTTGCTTGCATCCAATCTACACCTACTACTGGGTAGTCACCGTAAGCATCATGCCAGAAATAATCATTGTGCATAGGCTCGTTATATGAGTATGCAAAATCTTTAATCCACACAGTCGTATCTGGATATACTTTTACTCTTTCGGTCTTTATGTAATCTTTACGTTTACCATTTTTAACTCTTGCAGCAGCTTCTATATCCAAATACGTATATCTGAATTCTAATTTATCTACATCAATAGTACGCTGCCCATTGTAGGCTTCTTCTACAGGAATATACATGGTATCCATAACTTCTGAATAATATTCATCTGGATAATCATTTGTATCCCATATAATATCTATTTCTTTATTAAGCTTACGACCTTCAAAGCCGGTTTCGCCTAATCCATAATAGTTATCATACATGTATTGTTGATATGGATTTAGATTTTCAGTATCACCATCAGCAAATGCAAAGTCGCCAATACCGCCACTTCCTGGGGTTTCCCCTAAGTCGTCTGCCATAATAGCAAGTTTTGTACGTACAATGGAATCTCTTACCCAATGTACGAACTGTCTATACTCTGAATTTGTGATTTCTGTTTCGTCCATGTAGAATGAACGTACTGTCACGGTCTTTGTAGGGGCATCTTCTACGGCAGCGATATCATCATCACTTTTTCCCATTATGAAGGCTCCTCCTGATATTAAGGTCATTCCATAGGGCTTCTCTGGATGCCAGCTCTTGCCTTTAACTCCGACAAGCTCTCCTCGATCATTTCCTTTGCCACAACTGTATAACAAAGTCATTATCGCAATAAATGCAACACACTTTTTCATAGGATATAGGTTAAGTATTCTAGATTTTAGGACGTAAACCTATTTATTTATTTTCAAATAAACAATTTATTTGCCTAAAACCTTTCATTCTAATTTTAGTTAGTACTGGTTATACCTCATTCTTTTTGCGCGCCTTGTACCATCTTTCTGGTATATTTTGGTTACAGCCATCTAGATAGTCTTGATGCGTGCAAGGTAATAACGTATGCCTTTTCAATTTATTATTCAAACCAGAAATAAATGGTATTTCTATCCACCATCTTTCGGTTTTTTTACTCTTATAATAAGTAAGCACCTCATCATCAATAGGTACTTGATAGGTAATAAAACTTCCTTTTGCTACATCCAAATCTTCATTGGTTCTATAATTGACTCCTTCTATAAAATACCAAAGCATCTGAGCAACAAGCATAGCTGCGGTTTCTTCATGTACATCGTTCTTGTATTCAAAAATACCAAACGAGCTTACTTTATCGCTAATTCCTGCATACCGACAAATGGCACAAATCTCTTTTCCTTCAAAACCATTAGGTATTTTATTATGTCTATAACTCAATTCACTGCTTTTTATAGACCCCATATCTACAACAACGATATCTGCATCTCGCATAACAGGCTCTACACTCTTAATGTGTGCTGTAACATTCCCGAGACGATACGCATCAAAATAGAGACGATCCATCAAATTTATTTCTTCTTGTGAATTAAAGTATGTCTGAAATCCTATATTGCTATAATTAAATAGATTATAAGGTTTATCTACTATAATTTTACCTACATAGGAATGGTGCTCTAGAGACTTGCTTGTATCTCCTAAGTCAAACCGACTATCCACATTTACAAGATTTACCATCTGATCTAATTTATCATAAGATCTATAAATAGGATATACCAAGTCTTGACTCCCTCCTAAAAAAACAGGAATGATTTTTATTTTAACGAGTGCTTCTGTAATAGTTCTAACCGCAAAATAGGTGTCTTCAACACGATCCCCTTTATCTATGTCACCAAGATCTGCTATCGAGGTATGCCAATTACCAGGAAATAATTCGTAAAAAGCTCTTCGAATCTCTGTAAAAGAAATAGTCTCCCCTAAGTGATCCTGATCTCTTCTATTTTCGCGTAAGCCAATAATAGCTATTTTAACGCCTTGTAGATCAGGAAAACCTTCACGCTCGCTATGCACTCTAATTGTATTGCCTATACATTGATGGTGTAATAACTGAATATGCGCTATAGCCACATCTGTCACGGGCAACAAAAAATCAAATGTCATTGCTTATTTCTTTTTTGCTGTTGGTTTTTTACGTGTAGTTTTCTTTTTAGGCGCTTGTTTTTCTATAATATCTAGCACTTCTTGCAAGGTTAGCTTTGACGCATCTACAGTTTTAGGCAATTCGATCTTAGTTTTACCTTTAATAATATTAGACCTTCCCCAGCGTGCTTTCTCAACACGTATGCCTTCTGCCTCAAAATTATGAATCACTTTATCTATCTCTTTTTGCTTCTTATCTTCAATAAGTTGAACAATATCTTCATCTGAGAGATTATCAAAATCATATTTTTTATTGACGTTAATAAACATTCCGTTCCATTTTATAAAGGGTCCAAAACGACCTGTACCTTTCTGGACAGGTAAATCTTCATACATATATATAGGCGCGTCTGCGGCTTGTTTTTCTTTAATATATGTAATTGCCTCATCAAGATCTACATCCATAGGATCTCTTCCTTTTGGGAGAGAAACAAAAACTTTTCCAAAGCGCACATAAGGTCCAAAACGTCCATTATTAACTTGTACCTCTTCGTTTTTATAAACCCCTAAATCTTTAGGTAGTTTAAAAAGATCCATCGCCTCTTCATAGGTAATACTACCCAACTGTTGATCTGGCCCTAGACTCGCAAATTGAGGCTTCTCTTCGTCTTCTACAGTTCCTATTTGCACCATAGGCCCAAATTTACCTAATCGAACGCTCACAGGCTTCCCTGTTGCAGGGTCTGTCCCTAAAACTCGCTCCCCTACTTCTCTATCAGCATTTTCCTCAACATCTTTTACTCGTGGATGGAACTCTTGATAAAATTCTCTCATCATCGTAGTCCATTCCTGCTTTCCTTCGGCTATGTCATCAAAATCTTGCTCTACTTTTGCTGTAAAGTTATAATCAAGAATATTTTCAAAATGGTTGACTAAAAAGTCATTTACGACCATACCTACATCTGTAGGTACTAATTTTCCTTTATCAGAACCTACCGTCTCTATCAGTTTCTTTTCTGTCAATTTACCCTTTGAGAGCTTCAACACATCATAAGATCGCTCTGTTCCATCTATCGTTCCTTTCTCCACATACTTACGGTTTTGAATCGTAGTAATGGTTGGTGCGTATGTAGATGGTCTTCCAATACCAAGCTCTTCTAATTTTTTAACCAGTGATGCCTCTGTGTATCGGTAAGGAGGTCTTGTAAATCTTTCTGTCGCTGTTATAATTGAGTTTTCAAGTGTTTCTCCTTTTCTTAAAACAGGAAGCAATCCTGCTTCTTCTTCATCATCATCGTCATTACTTTCTAGATATACTTTTAAAAACCCTTCAAATTTTAACACTTCTCCATTTGCAGTAAAATTATCTGTTCCTGCAGAAGATGCTATTTGAACATTAGTACGTTCTAGTTTTGCTTCACTCATTTGAGAGGCAATGGCACGTTTCCAAATAAGCTCATATAATCTTGCTTGATCTCTATCTATATTTACAGAATGACGAGAGAAATCTGTTGGGCGTATCGCTTCGTGAGCTTCTTGCGCTCCTTTTGATTTTCCTTTATAATTTCGCTCTTTGCTAAAAGCTTCTCCATAGGCAGAGATAATTTCTTCCTTAGCTGCATTTTTTGCATCTACAGATAAATTGACACTATCTGTACGCATATAGGTAATAAGCCCTGCTTCGTACAAACGTTGCGCGAGTGTCATCGTCTTACTTACTGAAAAGTAGAGCTTACGACTCGCTTCCTGCTGGAGTGTTGATGTTGTAAATGGAGGTGCTGGCGATTTTGATGCCGGCTTTGTGGTAAGCGCTGCAACTTTAAATTGCGCATTTACATTTTTTTCAAGAAACTCTTTTGCTAAAGCTTTACTCGTAATATTTTTAGGAAGTTTTGCTTTGAATGATTTTCCTTCTTCATTTGTAAAAGTTGCATCTACTCTATAAGAAGCCTCGGCAGAGAAATCTTGAATCTCTCGTTCTCTTTCTACAATAAGACGTACAGAAACCGACTGTACTCTTCCTGCAGACAAACCTCCTTTGACTTTACGCCATAATACTGGAGATAATTCATAGCCGACTAATCGATCCAAAACACGTCTTGCCTGTTGTGCATTTACAAGATGGTAATCTATTTTTCTTGGATTTTCTATGGCGCGAATAATAGCTGACTTTGTAATCTCATGAAATACGATACGCTTGGTACGCTCAGGAACTAATCCTAATTCTTGTTCCAAGTGCCAAGCAATAGCTTCTCCTTCACGGTCTTCATCACTAGCTAGCCAAACCATTTCTGCTTTATTTGCAAGGTCTTTCAGCTTTTTGACTACTTTTTTCTTATCATCAGAGACAATATAATTTGCCTTAAAATCACCATCTACATTTACTCCTAATTCCTTAGAAGGTAAATCTGCTATGTGACCAAAACTACTTTCAACCTTATAGTCTTCTCCTAAAAATTTTTCAATAGTTTTTGCCTTTGCAGGTGACTCTACAATGACGAGATTCTTTGCCATACTTCTTTTTTTTTGGGACTACAAAAGTAGATGAAATATTTAATTTAAAATTCCATCTTGGACAATTCTCTTAAAAAAGACCAAAAGAAGCCCACTTAAACAAACTGTTTTATAGGATATTACGCTTTCGCGAAAGCGTATAAAAAAGAAAATACTACGCTCCTATTTGAGCAATAGCATCGTCATCTTCATAAAAACCTACTACTTCTTTGTATATAAAATAGGGTGGCAAGTACACAAAAGATGCTGTAAAAAGAACACCAATACCACATAATATTAAACCAGCGAATTGAGCTAACAAACCAGACACTATGATTAATAAAAAGGCAATAAGCCACTTCTTCGTACCTAAGTTAAACGACGCATAGATCACTTCCTTTACAGATAATTCTGGATTAAAAGCAAAAATGACACTTATAAATTGTAGCGGAATTATTACGTAAAAAATAGGAACAACACATAGCAAGTAAGAAGCAATACCAATTCCCACAGTAGCTAAAGAAAGAACAAACAGTTTCTTTATATATTTCTTTTTAAAAAACATCCCCCAATTCACTCCTTGCTCACTTTCCAACCCTCGATCTCTCATACGTACCTGACGATAAAAAGCCGCCTGCAAGCCCATAGAAAAAAAGCTCATAGCCGCTATGACTACTATATAAAAAACACATATCCCTATCAGAAACAAAATAGATGCCGCATCACTCACCTCAACTCCTTCTCCTCCATCCAAAATAAAAACTCCTGCCATTAAGGGTATATAAAGAATAAACATAACTCCAAATACAACACTAAATATGATCAATTGCATCAAAAATCCCTGTAGCCATATTTTTTGAAATAGGCTAAAAGCATTATTAAATACATCCCCAAAATCTACAGATGCATTCTTATGTATTTTTTCTTGAATTTCTACAAACGTCATTACTAAAATTTTGAGCGAAAATAAATGAATTAATAATATCGTATCCTATCTAATATTAAAACGACCTTGCTATAGTCATGGCTGTATATTGCAAACGACCTTCTCTTGCAGTTTCCTTAGTCGTGTAGTTATATACTATACTATAGGTAGTACAGTTTTTTCTATATACAATACCAGATATAAATCTTCCAATAGAAGGGACGGCGTCTAGTGTAAATGGGGAGTCATCGCCAAAAGGATGCCCTTCTATAAGTGCATTATTGATTACATATCTATAGGCAACTCCTACATACCCATAAAATTCTCGCTCACCTCCTATTCGATCAAACGCCGAACTTGTTGCTAGCGATGATCGTTTTCCAATAAAGGTTCGCACTTCTTGATCTACATACGAAAGTCGTGTCCCCAAAGATGCAGTAGATTGCAAGGAGATATTTTTGAGCCAATAGGAAGAATTTAAAAGAACGTTTGTAATGTACTTGCCTTGAAAATTTAGATGTATGCTATTTGCTATTTGACCTTCCCATACAGGAAGAAAAGTATTGATAAGTTCATGATATTTTATTTGGAGATCTTCTGCTAAGGACTGTGGTCCCACTAGTCCAAACTCTCCTTGTAATGACCATATATGAGTTTTTTTAACCTTAGAAATTAGACCTGATATAAATAAATACCCTGCATACGGTCGTTCTAAAAGATCAAAATCCCTTTCAAAGAGTTCTCTAGGCGTATAGGTTTCTTGTCCTAGTCTCAAGTCTAATTGTATAGGTGCATCCTTTTCTCTTTTAAATATAAAATCTCCTTCAAGCAAACGACTATACCCAATAAAAGTCCCCGTCGTATAATAGCGATCTATAGCAAAAACAAAATCATTATCATGCTGCAATGATACTTGTTGTTTATAGGCTTCTTGAGAAAAGAGAGTGACACTAAAGAAAAGAAATACATATAATAAAGCTGTATTTCTCAAAATAGATATCTGTTTAAAAAATATATGTATACAACACGTACTATTTTCCATAGAATTAAAGCGTCAACAATCCGTTTGTCGAAAAAAATAAAAATTATTTAGATGAAGATTTTTTTAGTTCTTGCCCCTGATCTTTCAATAAACGTCTAAAGTAGTAAAACTACACTCAAAAATAAAACTGCCACTTTGTCACAATGCCAAGTAAACTGTATCTTTGTACGATCATTGACAATTAATTTTAGAGTCAATCAAAAGAATGGAGAAAATAATCGACGAACATAAACAAGGAGAAGCCTTAACTATAGAAGGAAACACAGGCAATACTAAAAAACTTTTTATAGAAAGTTATGGTTGCCAGATGAATTTTTCTGATAGTGAAGTCGTTGCTTCTATACTTGCGAAAGAGGGGTATAATACAACACAAAATCTTGAAGAAGCAGATTTAGTTCTTGTAAATACCTGTTCTATACGAGAGAAAGCTGAAATAACAGTACGCAAACGCCTAGAAAAATATCAAGCTATTAAACGAAAAGAAAATCCAAATATGAAAGTAGGGGTTTTAGGTTGTATGGCTGAGCGTTTAAAAAGCAAGTTCTTGGAAGAAGAAAAAATTGTCGACCTCGTTGTGGGTCCTGATGCCTATAAAGACATTCCTAATTTACTAAGTGAAGTAGAAGAAGGTCGAGATGCCATCAATGTGATTCTTTCAAAAGAAGAAACCTATGGAGATATCTCACCCGTACGATTACAAACCAATGGCGTAACTGCTTTTGTATCTATCACCAGAGGATGTGATAATATGTGTACATTCTGTGTGGTTCCATTTACACGCGGGAGAGAGCGTAGTCGTGATCCACAATCTATTCTAGAAGAAGTAAAAGACTTAGTTTCTAAAGGATATAAAGAAGTAACACTTCTGGGTCAAAATGTAGATTCGTATCTATGGTATGGTGGTGGACTCAAAAAAGATTTTGAAAAAGCCAGCGATATGGCAAAAGCTACTGCGGTAAACTTTGCGCAGCTTATGGATATGGTCGCTATCGCATATCCTAAACTACGTATTCGTTTTTCTACAAGCAATCCTCAAGATATGACACTAGATGTTATTGAGGTAATGTCAAAACACAAAAACATTTGCAACTATATCCATTTACCAGTACAAAGCGGAAGCGATCGTATTTTAAAATTAATGAATCGCCAACACACCGCTGCCGAGTACAAAACACTCATAGATAACATCAAACATATCATACCAGACATTGGGATTAGTCAAGATATGATTACTGGATTCCCTACAGAAACCGAAGAAGATCATCAGGACACCCTAGATCTCATGAATTATGTAAAGTATGACTATGGCTTTATGTTTTATTATTCAGAACGCCCTGGTACACTTGCAGAACGTAAAATGGAGGACGACATTCCGTTAGAAACTAAAAAACGTCGTCTTCAAGAAGTGATCGATTTACAAAGAGAGCTTTCAAGAAAGAATCTAAAAAAATACTTACATAAAACCGTAGAGATTCTTATTGAAAGACAATCTAAAAAGAATAAAAATGAATGGAGTGGTCGTAATGATCAAAACATCGTAGCGGTCTTCCCTAAAGGCAACTATAAAATGGGTGATTACGTCAATGTAAAAATTAATGAGTGTACCACGGGAACACTCATCGGAGAAGCCACTGGGTATGCTCAGTATTGGCTGGATTAAATTTGTAAAAAGTACGCTTTCGCGAAAGTGAAGTTCATACCGAGCTAGCCGAAGTACGAAAGCGTATAAAAAGATATCCACCTTTGTGGACATAGATATGGAAAGTATTCAAGCAGTAAAACAACGATTTGGCATCATAGGAGATAATCCTAAACTAAACCGCGCTATCGAAAAAGCCATCCAAGTAGCTCCCACAGATATTTCTGTATTAGTTACCGGAGAATCTGGGGTAGGTAAAGAAAGTATTCCAAAAATTATCCATTCTTTATCTCATAGAAAACATAATAAATACATAGCTGTAAACTGTGGAGCTATCCCAGAAGGAACGATAGACAGTGAACTTTTTGGTCATGAAAAAGGAGCTTTTACAGGAGCTACCCAAACCAGAAGTGGTTACTTTGAAGTTGCCGATGGCGGTACTATCTTTCTGGATGAAGTAGGCGAACTCCCCTTACCTACACAAGTACGTTTATTAAGAGTATTAGAAAACGGAGAATTCTTAAAAGTAGGATCTTCAAAAACGCAAAAAACAGATGTTCGTATCGTGGCTGCCACCAACGTAGAAATGTTTGAAGCCATTGAAGACGGAAAATTTAGAGAAGATTTGTATTATAGATTAAGTACGGTAGAAATTAGTTTGCCACCCTTGAGGGAACGTAAAAATGACATTCATTTGCTCTTTAGAAAGTTTGCTTCAGACTTTGCTATGAAGTACAAAATGCCCACCATTCGTCTAGATGAGCAAGCCACTCAGCTTCTCATTCAATACAGATGGGCAGGTAATATTAGACAGCTACGTAATGTCGCAGAGCAAGTTTCTGTACTAGAACAAAATCGTTCTATCACAGCAGATACCATACAGCAGTATCTCCCTGACATGGGGAGCAGGCTCCCTGCGGTTGTAAACAAAAAAGAATCATCAGACTTTTCTAATGAGCGTGAGATTTTATACAAAATATTATTTGATATGAAATCTGATCTTAATGATCTTAAAAAACTCACCTTAGAGCTCATGAAAAATGGAAACACTGAAGATGTGAGAGAAGAAAACGAATCTCTTATTAATAAAATATACAGTAAAGAAGATACCTATGACACTGCCGAAGAAGTCATGGAAGTATTACAAATCCCAGAACAAGCAACTCCAATAAAGCCTCCTCCTACAATAGAAACCAAAGAAGATCCGTATCACTTTGCTGAAGAAATTGAAGAAGAAGAGACCCTATCTTTACACGATAAAGAACTAGAGCTTATAAAAAAATCCTTAGAACGTCATAAGGGAAAACGTAAAGCTGCTGCAGATGAACTAGGCATAAGCGAGCGTACATTATATAGGAAGATTAAACAATTTGATTTATAATTTTATAAGATCATTGTATATTACTTAAGGAATTTTAACAGGCATTAGCCGTTGTATCAGTATAAAATGAGCATGAAAAAATTATTTTTCACGTATTCTTAGCTAAGAATAATTATTTATGCGAAAGCGAAGCGGTTGATCTAAGTAGAAGATTTTTATTTAGTTCATTTCAAATGAACTAAAAATTTTAAACTAAATGAAAAAAACAATTACTATACTATTTGCAATTTTATGTTGCTTTACTTTTCAAGGATGTGGATTTTACTCCTTTAGTGGTATCTCTATCAGTGAAAACATTAAAACATTCCAAGTAAACTTCTTCCAAAACCAAGCACCTATTGTAGAGCCTGGTATTGATCGTACATTTACGTTTGCATTACAAGATTTAATTCAAGATCAAACTAATTTGAGTCTTGTCCCTAATAACGGCGAGCTTCTTTATGAAGGAGAAATTGTAGAGTACTACATAGCGCCTCAAGCGTCTACCTCCGACAACACTGCTGCTCAAAACAGACTTACTATTGCTGTAAATGTGCGGTATTATAACAACACAAAAACCGATGGCGAAGATGATTTTGAGAAACGATTTTCTTTCTTTTCCGATGTGCCAGCTACAACACAATTAGTAGGAAGTGCTCTTGATGTAGCATTAGAAGAAATTTTTGATCGTATCACACAAGATATTGTCAATGAATCATTGGCTAAGTGGTAATGAATACGCAAGCCTTTACATATCTCTTAGAACATCCAGAACATATCACGAGTTCACACACTACCGATATTCGGAGTTTAATAGATGAATTTCCTTATTTTCAAAGTGCACACGCTCTCTATATTAAAGGGCTCAAGAACCAAGAAAGTTTTGCTTATAACAAAGCCTTAAAAATAACGGCAGCACACACAACAGACAGAGCTGTTTTATTTGAATACATCACGTCAGACGTGTTTGATCAAAATGAAATAAGTACTCAAATTAAAGCACAGGAAACGCACTTAAGAACTTTAGATATAGAAGATCTACAAGATGTATCGCTACAAGTACAGCAAGAAGAACAAGAAAAAGCTTCAAAAATTTTAGATCCCAATTTATTTGTAAAAAAAGAGAACTCCGACATCACAAAACGTTCTCCAAAAGAAATACTCTCTGTTGGAAAACCCTTAGAATTTGAGCCTAATGAGGTGCACTCTTTTCAAGAATGGATGCAGTTATCTAGGTTTTTACCTATAAAAAGAAAGGGATCACCACAGGAAACAAATCGAGAGCAAGTAACAACCTCGCCTCCCAATACAGACAAAAAACTTGAGTCGTCTCTAGTAGTAGATTCCCAAGAAACAAATACTCACATCAAAAAACGTAAGCAAGACATTGTTGACTCTTTTATAACATCTAATCCTAAAATTCAATTTTCACCAGCTACAATTTTACCTAAAAAAAATCTCGCAAAAGAATCTTTCATACCTTCTGAAGCCTTGATGACAGAGACCTTAGCACGTGTTTATGTAGAGCAAAAAAACTATAAAAAAGCAAAGCAAGCTTATCGAATTTTAAGTTTGAAATATCCAGAAAAAAGTGGTTTCTTTGCAGACCAAATTCGAGCAGTAGAGCAATTAGAAGAAAATAAAGAATTATGAGTACTACATTTTACATCTTTTTAGTATTAATCGTTATAGTAGCCTTTTTACTAGTCGTAGTTATTATGGTACAAAACCCTAAAGGTGGAGGATTATCTTCTTCTTTTGGTGGTGGTGGAACCCAACAACTTGGTGGTGTTCAGAAAACAACAGACTTTCTTGACAAAGCCACTTGGGGATTAGCAACCATTTTATTGGTACTTATCTTATTAAGTAATATTTCAATTTTTGGAGATAAAGGAGTTGAATCTCAAATATTTGACCAAAATGCTGTACCTACTACAGCCCCTGTTGATGTCCCTACTTCAGATGATACGACAACTGATACTCCAAATGGAGGAGGTCAATAATAAATTGATTTTATAAAATATAAAAATGTCAACTTTTCAAGTTGGCATTTTTTGTTTGACACCGTTTGTCATTGACCGCTGTAAATTTGTCAGCATTCCACAACTGGCACAATTACTGACTTATTTATAGGGTAAAACTTAATTTAATTAACCTTAATAATACGAATCAAAAAATGGCTTTAAACATTAAACCACTTGCTGATCGTGTAGTGATAGAACCACTACCAGCAGAGACACAAACCGCATCTGGACTTTATATTCCTGATTCGGCACAAGAAAAACAACAAAAAGGAAAAGTTGTTGCTGTAGGCTCTGGCAAAAAAGATTATGATATGACTGTAAAAACAGGAGACATTGTTCTTTACGGAAAATATGCAGGTACCGAGCTTAAACTAGACGGCATTGATTATATGATTATGAAAGAAGAAGATATTCTTGCTATCGTATAATACGTAAAACTAAACCACTACAAATATCAT
>NZ_CALEMI010000133.1 GCF_937910895.1 uncultured Dokdonia sp.
AGAAGCCACATAAACGTATAACCAGCACTGTTAATATTCGTTAAGAAATAGCACACTATTCAAGATGACAGTATCCTAAAAGTAGCTCTCTGAACTTTTTTTTTAAGTAGGATAGGGACATCAAAATGATACGCCTACAAAAGACCATAAAAAGCGTTATTTTTACCCCAATGATAACGATCAATCTTATCGGAACCGGAAACATAGCTTGGCACTTGGCAAATCATTTTGCAAAAGCCTCTGGATGTAAACTAAAGCAAATTGCTGGACGTTCTAAAGACAGACTCACTGATTTTGGGTCTCTTACGCAACAGCTTGTTACGATCAAAGAACTTCGTCCAGCAACCATTACCATCATTGCCGTATCTGATAAGGCAATTAAAGACGTAGCTTCTCAATTACCTTATCAAGATACCTTAGTCGTACATACCTCTGGTAGTATGGCGATGGATGTGATTCCGCAACATCGTAAAGGGGTTTTCTATCCGTTACAAAGCTTTTCTAAAAACGATCACGTCGATTTTACCCAAATTCCTATCTGTATTGAAGCTTCAAATGCAGAAGATTTGCAATTATTACAAGACTTGGCAACACTGCTAAGCATCAAAATACATACGATAGATAGTCATCAACGGAAACAAGCACACCTCGCAGCTGTATTTGTCAATAATTTTACCAATCATTGTTATACCATTGCACAAGAACTGTGTAAAAAAGAAGCGATTCCGTTTGAATTATTATATGCATTACTAAAAAAAACAGCACAAAAAGCAATAGATCACTCCCCTAGTGATGTCCAAACAGGACCTGCCAAACGCAACGATATCGAAGTTATCAAAGATCATTTAGAAATGCTTCAAGAAGAAGATCACAAATCAATATATAAAACACTTACCGCCTCTATTATCGCACATTATGGAAAAAAGTTATAAAGAATACCTTCATCAAATTACCACTTTTATTTTTGACGTAGACGGCGTCCTTACCGATGGCACTTTAAAAATTACCACCGACGGACAGATGCATCGCGAGATGAATGTAAAAGATGGATACGCTTTAAAAACAGCATTGAATGAAGGCTTTAACGTGTGTATTATTTCTGGTGGCACCGACGAAGGCGTACGCCATCGTTTACAAGCATTAGGGATTAAAAACGTGTTTTTAGGCGCTCATCAAAAAGTGACACAACTCTCGACCTACATTAAAGAGAATAACATCCAGACAGAAAATATCTTGTATATGGGCGATGACCTTCCTGACTATCCAGTCATGAATATGGTCGGACTTCCCACCTGCCCGCAAGATGCGGTTAAAGAAATCAAAGAAATCTCCAAATACGTCTCTCATAAAAATGGCGGTAAAGGATGTGTACGCGATGTGATTGAGCAAGTCCTAAAAGTACAAGGCAAATGGATGCGGGAGTTTGATGCAGGAGCACATTAGTCGTGAGTCTTGAGTCCTTTAATAAAAAATCGATAAACTAATTTCTCTCCCTTTGGGAGAGATGCCCAAAGGGCAGAGAGGGCTTTCGCGAAAGCATAATAAACCACAAATCCCTAAACATCAAATCGATACATCAACCGCTATTTTATCATCCTGAAATACGGCTACTAACTACTGCTACTCCTCCTCTGTAACATTTTACAACTTTTACTACTAATAAAATAAACCTTTTGAAAAGGAATTCTCGAATTCGGATTTTTTTACCGAAATTGAACCTTCAATTTAAAGTATATCGATTATTACGTCCAACATTAAAAACTAGCCATCCCTATGTCTGATGATTTTGATTTATTAGAAACCAATGACGCGTCTCAACAAAAAAGCGAAAAAGTAGATGTCAACTGGGGCAAAGCTGTAGATACTATGAAATCTAAGCTTGCTCAGGAACAAGATCCCGAAATGCGCCAAAAAATCCTAAACGCCACCCTTGATGATGTGGTAGGCATGGCAGAAAAAGATAGAACATCTTTACTGGACGCCATCAAAGACCTCACTGACTATCAAGACGAAGTCGGGATTATTTTTGAAAAATTTTCTACGCTGAATGCCCAAGAGCAAAAAGTCATAGACGATGCACAAAAAGCCTTAGAGCGTGCAAAAATCGAATTGGAAGATGCTCAAAACGTAAAAGACAGCTGGTGGAATAACCTTTGGGGGCGTAAAGCTAAAATCCAAAAGAAAATACAAGAGCTTGCCGCAAGACAAAAAACACGCGAAGGTGCCGACATGAAAGCCAAACAAATGTTTCAAGAGCGTATTGAGTCGGCAGATGTGCAAACATTACTCAATGAACTTTCTTATAAATCACAAGCAGCCGTTACGCGTCTTAAAAACCGTGAAGTCGAAATCAAGGAAGTAGAAGACAAACTTCAAGTGGCGATTGTAGAAGCAAGTAAAAATCACAACAAAGCCCTTGAAAAGAAAAAAGAGACCGAAGATAAATTAGAAGAGCAATATGCCCTTTTAAAACAAGCACGTCAAGCGCTTGAAGAAGTGACCGACAAACAATCTACAGATTATTCTGAGGCGATTTCAAAAATTACCACGCTTGAGCAAAAAGTAGAGGAACTCGAAGGTCTCAAAAATGCCTACACGACACTCGCAGCGAGTAAAGATAGTTTTGTGCACAAGCATAACTTAACGATCAAAGTATTGACTTCGTTACGTAGTAATCTACAAACACACAGAGCCAAACTTAAGAGTGATACCGATGAGCGTTTAAAATATTATGATGGCTATGTCGTTGCTTTAAAAGCACGTACCGATCAAGAATTTGCTGCCATCTTAGAACATTTAGGAGTAAAAACCGATGAGCATATTGGTCAAACGCTTGCGTCTATGCATACCGCAAGTGCCAAAGCACGCCAGGAGATGATGGACAACATTCCTGTGCACGAAAAAGTAATGCAAGGTGTTTATAGTAGTTATGCGGAGTCTCTTCAAGAAATCCGTGAGAAGGATGCCAATATTCAAAAAGATTTTGCCAACCGTTACGGCATTGACATGAAAGAAATCTTTGAAGAGTATTATGCTACAGACGGCAATGCCCCAGCACCTGGCGACCCAGCTCCTGAGAAAAAAGATGCGCCTCCCGCTGCAGCCGATGATCTTTTGGGGTAACCTTAAAAAGAGAAGAGAATATAGAACATAGAAAATAAACTTGAAATAGGTCTTCTTGAAACTTTAGTCATCTCGATTCCTTGTCAAATGTCATACTGAGCTTGTCGAAGTGTTTTGAATATCGAATGATGAATATTGAAGTAAGGAGATTGAGTGATTTTCGCTTTTCGCGAAAATCGCGTTGCACTGAGCCTGTCGAAGTGTATCGAAATCACCGATTGAAGATTTCAAAAAGAGAAGAGAACATAGAAAATAGACTTAAAATAAGTGAAGTTGAAGTCCTTAGTCATCTCGACAACAGGAGAGATCACACATCATATTCAGTTTATTTTTAAGACAATAAAACACCCCAAACCAAAACCTCCCTCTAGAAAGAAGGTGTGCTGACCTTGTCGAAGTAGGGGGATTGAGGGGTGTGTTTTTAGAGTCTTTCCTACTTTGTTTCAGGATGAATACGCTTTCGCGAAAGCGAATACTCAAGAACTTAACTTTTCACCAAATAACCAAATAACCAATAACGTTTAACTCCCTAAATGCCCATCAACGAAATCATCACGCTAAACAATAGTAACACTATAAAGGCATGAGAAGTATTAATATTTTTAACACATGAGAAGAAATATACAATCAGAATTAAGACAACACTTAGATAGTAATGAAAGATTGTTATGGACAGGACAACCTAAAAAAGGAATTCTATTTAGAACTGCGGATATATTTTTAATTCCTTTCAGTGTCTTATGGTGTGGATTTGCTATATTCTGGATGATTATGGCTTCTCAAGCAGGCTTATTCGCTTTATTTGGAATTCCGTTTGTAATTATAGGACTTATATTTGTTTTTGGTAGATTTATTATTGATGCTAAACAACGAGAAAATACATTTTATGGAGTGACAGAAGATAGAATTATTATAAAATCTGGTGTTTTTTCTAAAAGTTTAAAATCACTCAGTATTAAAAATTTATCAGATATTGAATATAATGAAAAAAATGACGGGTCAGGAACGATCTCTGTTGGACCGAAAAACCCTATGATGATTTGGGGAAATGGAATGAGTTGGTGGCCAGGTATGAAATCTAACACACAACTTGATTCAATTTTTGATGTACGGAAAGTGTATAATCAAATTATTGAAATACAAAATCAAAAAGGATAATACTCATCGTCACATATGCCCATCAACGAAATCATCACACCCCTAGACAGCGCTGCTTTGGAAACCAAAGAGCAATACGAGGTGTATTTTAAAATTGTAAAACACGCATTTTCAGAACTGGTCATCGCGTTAAAAGAAGAACAAATATGTACCCCTTCTGAAACGACATATATCAAACAGTACTGTGATTTATTGATCTATACACTAGAAGCCTTTCGGGTCAAATACTTGTTTGACGATGAAGAAAAAATGAAGGTCGATTTGACCGAATCTGGGCTGCCTAACTATTCGGAGTTTCGATATCTCGTCAACGATATGGAGCTTAAAAACGAGTATATCCAAAAGCTTCCAGCGGTAGAGGACTTAAAAAAGGAGTTTCTGGAAACGCTTTTAAAATACAAAGAACCGATTTCGGATAAGAAGCTACATCAAGCTTCTTCCATTGTGTATTATACCTCGGTCGATAGTCAGTTTTTGTTTAAACGATTTGTACAAGGAAAAATTATTAAAACAGCACCTTCGGCAGATACGGAGTATATGGTGAGTTGGGCATTTTATGACATAGGACACAACAGACCCTTTATTTGCTTTATGTATTTTGATCTTATTAAAGTAAAAATGGAGGAGTATATTCAAGACATTTATGAAGTCTTAGAAGCCACCGCAGATCGCAGTATTACCTTAGACAGTATGGCGTATGCCATTGATAAAAAACTAGTGAACCTATTACCAAAAAGAATAAAGAAAATAGACTTAGGTCCCATTCACAGTGTATTTGCCAAAGACGAATTACATGTTACTCACGCCATCCTACAGTCGATTATTGATAAGAACTTAGACCTCTCTGCGTATGCCGTATCTGTGGCAATTGATGAAACAGCATCTAAAAATAGTATTACCGAAGGCGGTATTTTTAGCAAACAATATCTGCAAGTTTGGGAAAACAAAAGACCCGAAAATTACCTTTTTACATCACACCGAGTGATGCAATTACTCTACGACAACATCCCTAATAAAGTCTACGGACTCACAAGAGATCCTATCGAAATTGCAACACTTAAATTATAATCTATGGAGCACAATACCACATTTCCTATAAAATTAACCGAACTCGCTACCCTACGTGACGAAGCTACTTCCTACCTGAAAGGCGTACAATGGGAACAAGGAAGCAAAGCACAACGCCGTGATAAGAACCAGAAGGATGAATCAATCTTGTTGTACTTATCCAAGGCAAATGGTACAGGAGGAACTGATGTCACTTCGGTTTCTAAAACAATCTTAGCCTTAAAAAAACGACTCCTCCCCGACTCTGTGGCGATTCCGTTGCATTTGAATCAGGCGCTATATGCGCTGCAAGAAGGGATTACAACAGGAATTTGGCTAAAAGACAGCTACTCCGATGCGTCGGGATTGTCTACACTCAACGAGCGTAAATCGACATTAGATAATAATGGAAGACGAGAGTTCGAATCAAAAATGCATACTGCTACCGCTTTTATGTTATTTGGTACTGCCTACAGAATCTTATTTGACATTAAAGAAGCCGCTTCAGATGATTTGAGTGTGATGAAAAACAAATTTGCAGGCATTCCTGAAGTCTCGTTTATGAGTCCGCTGAAAGGGATTTCCTGCCTACTTTTCTACTATGATAAATACCTAAGCCATCCCGATATCATAAAATCCGATGCCGATGTCTTGGATTTTACGGTGGTCTTTTTTGAAGCCATTATTAGTGAGATTCAACAACGCTTAGGCTCCTTAGAATATACCGATACCATTACCGACAGAACCTACAAATTAGAAAAAAGTGAATTTGCCGTTTCTGGATGGGAAAACGTATTTGAAGGCACTGCCGTTAGTGTAGAATTTAATAAAATACAATTTGAAGAAATTGTTGGAAACCGAGATGCCAAGCATTTCGCACGTCGTTTGACGGAGCGTATGTTGAGTTATGACTTTGAAGCCAAGAAAAATCCGTTTCAAGAACTCGGTGGTTTTATGCCTGTTTTTATGGGCTACGGAATTCCAGGAACAGGAAAATCGATGTTGATTGCAGCCATTGCCACACGACTCAAAGAGCATTGTGATCATCTGGATATTCCGTTTTTATTTCACCCGATGCCAGACACATTGATTTCTACCTTCCAAGGAGGATCAGCAGAAAAAATGGTGCAGTGGATGAAACCGATGCAAGATCCTTCCAAATTAATCTTTGCGCCTATTGATGATGCAGAGAATAATTTACAAGAGCGAACCGCACAAGGCGTTTCGGCGGGTGTGAAAGAAGTGATTGGCGTATTTTTGAGATATACAGAAGGTGCTTATGCGATTAATTATGGGAACAGCTCCATCGGGTTATTTACAAATCTTCCAGAAATGCTAGATAAAGCGGTGATCTCACGTGTACAAGGGCGTTTTAAAATAGATGGTGCCCGTACAATTCCTGATTTTATAGATCAAGATTACATTTGGTGGAACAAGCTAGAAAAGTCAATGCCTGACTTTGTAAATATGAGCAATCCTGAGAAATATGATTTTTTAAGCGAACAAGGGCTTGCCAAGAATTTAGGAGAAATCCTGAACCAAAGTGAAAAACCAACCGAAGCCAAAGTTCTAGAGATTTATGAGCGAGTAGCTTCTAAACACACACAAACCGAGCATCTATTTTTTGCCGAGTTGTATAAAGAGATTCAGAAAGCATTCCCGTTTTTCTCTTCGAGAGATATTCGTAATATCCAAAGCGCGATTTCATTACGTCTCACCGATTTTGATTTGCCACAACAATGGTTTGACGATCCAACTGCCTATTTCAAAAAGGATTACGATAGTAAATTGGTGATGCTACAAGACCTGATGAAACAAAACATGAAAGGCCTGAACTTCTCAGATATTCGTCGTCAAGAAGTGGTGCGCTATTTAGATAATGTCGCCACCATCGCCGACACGGATTTTAAACGTAAAGTCGAAGGACGGGTACATGATATGAATGTACAGCTAGAAGCAAGACGCATTTTTGAGAGTGGAGAATGATGATTTATTCTTTTGTCAGTCTGAGCCTTTCGAAGACGGGGTATGATGATGAATGTTCTTGAAAGAAAAAAGAATATAGAGCATAGAACATAGACTTAAAATAGAGTAATACTCTAAATTAGAGTAACACTCTATTTTGAATAATGAGATACCCGCCGAAGTTTATCCTGAGCGATAGCCGAAGGGCGGATATGAAATGAAGATCTGAGTTTCCCCTCTAGAAAGAGGGGATTAAAGGGTGTGTTAACGTAGAGTGCGTTTTTAATATATAAATTAGAATGAGTACGCTTTCGCGAAAGCGTACTAAGAGAAATTAGAAATCAAAACCATGAGATGCCCACCTTCGTGGGCATGAAAAGAATCACGGGCACAAGCATGAAAAAACTAAAAGAAGCAGGATTATTTGGAGGCGAATTAGTGCCTATCTCTGGGTCGTTAGCACAACGCTATAACGACTGCCTTGCTATGTTAGGCGTTTCCCCTACTTCGCTTACCAGTTTTGCAATCGATGCCATGGGTTGGAGTCCTGAGATAGCTGTCGAAAAAGAAGAAAACTATTACCTCAACATTGGAGAAGCAAATACAAATGCGATTATTATTTCGCCAGAACAACGGTATAAACCCGTACACATACCAAGTCATAGTTTTGACAGGGACTTGATGGAGGCGGTCTTTGCAGCTAATAGTCGGGTGATACGAGATATTACCAAAGACTCAGCGATTTGTGTGCACATAGATCAGAAGATTGACGCGTTTTATGAGCCGTTTGATTTGTTGCGCTATGATACGATTACGGTCACTTTTCAAATCTTAGATCAATTAGATGAAAAGCAAGCGGAGCAAAATGAATTGATCGCAGCATTTCAGGAAGGGAATAATTTCATCAATCGGGAGATTCACAAACAACTGATCACAAGTGCAAAAACCTACGGAGATTTACGCCATCGAAAACTACATATAGATCCGTTGCCGCTTAAAGTGAGTTCGTTTTACACCCGAGCTTTTGGAGGTGTGTTTGTCTTAAAAGATTTTATGACTGATATTATGATCTTTGAAGACAAAGCGGTTTTTGACAAAGCGATTTCAGATACGGGACACGAGGTAGCGCTATTTCACAAAGACCATGACGAGCTTATAACACAATTAGCTAAAGATTTTGTGATTGAAAACGATCTTAAAAAGGCATCTAAATCAAAACGCTTTGATCGAATCAAGAAACATCGCTTTATGAATGCTTCACAAAATGTTGAGCACTCTTTTGTAGAGATTTTAGACAGTCATTTCTTGTTTAAAAAGTATCTTACTGGACTAGATCTAGAAACTCAAAAACAACTGAATGGTGTGGAGCTTTTTGTCCAGAAAAGCATTATTAATAAAGAGATCAAACAAGAAGATTATATAGACACCATATATTATAAAGCATTGCATCAGCCGCATTCTTCTCTAGAAGAAGAGCAAGCGGATTTGATCTGGAAGCTCTTGATTAAAATTCAACCTATTGATCCGTTACATTTGTATTGGTACGATAAAGCCACTTTTTATAAAGCCTACCAAACGTGGCCAGAGACGTATCAGGATTGGGTGATAAAGGGGATATTGGAGGAGAATGAGTGATGTTAGAAAAGAGAAAAGAGAAAAGAGAACAAAGAGAATAGAGAATAGAGAGTAAATATGAGTAGGCTAAGACATAATTATAAGAATCTAAAAATTTGGAAAGTAGGGTTAGAAATAGCTAAGGAAATAGCTGATCATATAGAAAATTTTCCAAAACATGAAAGGTATGATTTAACCTCTCAAATGAGCAGATGTTCTATTTCTATTCCTAGCAATATCTCCGAAGGATCATCAAGAACAGATAAATCATTTAATCATTTTATTGACATTGCTCTAGGTTCCTCTTTTGAATTAGGAACTCAATTATTAATCGCGAAACATAAGAAGTACATTAAACAAGAACATATAGAAGAATTAGAAGAAAAAATAGCTGAGTGGCAACGAATGACCATGAGTTTTCAAAATAGTCTTAAATTATAAGCTCGTTTTTTTGATCTCTTTTCTCTTCTCTATGTTCTCTATTCTTAAAACAAAAGAGTAACAAAAAGCCTATAATTACTACATATAACTAAAAGACACCAACCAGCCATGACGCTAGAAATCATCATCTTTATTCTTTCCATCCTTTTTGGAATTGCATTGTACTGGAGAGAATCCAAAAGCAATGCGATCTATCGTTTTATCAATAAGCTTGTATATAATGACGAGTTGCAAATGAAACCTGATAATCGCAAAGGATTTATACACCTGCAACCGTTTTTAATGCGTCTCGTATATATCAGTTTACTGTTTATTGTAGCGGCTATTATTTTGCAATATGCAACACCTATTCAGGCGTTTGTGCAATATTTTGTTTCGGCGATTGTAGGCACATTGATTGGTACGTATATCGCTTCGGCGTTTTTGTTTGCACGAAATAGTACAAAAAAAGAAAACTTTGAAAAAGTATTTGACAAAGGAAAAGAAATGGTCGAAGATTTTACCGAAGATGTAAAAGACCGTTTTGAACCCAAAGAGCAACCGACTCCAGAAACCAAAGAAACTCCTACTGAAGAAGTGCCTAAAAAAAGTGCTAGAGATCGGTTGAAGGATAAAGGGATGATTAAATGATGATTGAGTGATGAATGATTGTTGATTTTTGATTGTTGAAGTAAAAATGTGAGGTGATTGATTAAGCTAGATAAACAATAAATAAAGTTAAGTGCGCTTTCGCGAAGGCGTAAACAACAAAAAATCTATTTTCTATGCTCTATATTCTTTTCTCTTAAAAAGCGGGAATAGAATAAAGAGTGACAAGAAGAAACATGAGACATCCGCCTTCGCGGATATGAAATGAATTATCCGCCTACGCGGGCATAAAACAAAACCCATGATAAAAACCTATTGGCAAAAAGGCGGCAAACAAAAACGTATTTTAATTATCAGTGCGATCGTATTGGTATTGCTGTTATTCTTCTTACGAGACGACTATCAGCCGGCTTTATTATTTGTACGTAAATACATCTTTATTATTCTCATCAGTCTGTTGTTCTTGTGGTTTATGCTTAGAAAGTTTCGCGCAAGCGCACATACAGGAAAACGCCTTTTATATCTGGTAGGGATTATTGCTTTTTTTGGCGTCTTATGGTTTGCGGGTTGGAGAACAGGATTGTATCAGTATATGCAAACGTATAATGTGTACAACAACTTGAATCTCGTGGAGATTCACGAATTGCCACTTACGCAAAACGAACGGATTCAACCGTACAATAATATTGTGACGATGGCGTATGAGTCCATTGGAGAGACACAGGAAGTATCGCCTCCACAATTGGTACGTATCGACACCGTGAATCAGTGGACGATGGCTGTACAGCCAGCTAAGGAATATATGTTCCAGCGTATGAATGATAATACGGAAGAGCTTTTTACGGTAGAGAGTACTTCTCCCTTCCCACGTTTTGCTGATAAAAACAGAGTGCCTGTAACGTTTTCTATTGGAGAATCACTAGCCTTTAGTAGAAATACTTATAATGCAGTGGTACAACGTTTTAATTTCTTTCAGTTATTTACGTTAGAACCTAGCCAGGTGTATTATATGAAAAATGATGAAGGCAAATGGGTACAGGTTGTCAACCTCATTAAATGGAAAGGCTTCTTCTTCCCGTATCCATCGTATGGCGGCGTGATGATTATCGAAGCGGGAGAGCATACGGCAGCTGATTATTTAGAGCGAATTACCATCGGTAAAGGAACGTACATCTCGCCTTCTGAAACACAAAATTATCCGTTTTTGACTAGGCAAAATACACTGAGTGAAAAAGTATCTCGTTTACAAGCGAAATCACTTCAGTTTTTAGGCGGATTCACAGATCCGTTACCATGGAATATGGAAACGGCTGTAAAAATTCCTGATCTTAAAGACGATGAGAATCAGCAACCTTTTGTCACTGATTTTAATTGGAGTGGTATTGAGACCCAAGCATATAGTGGTTTGTATCATTGGTTTGGTTTAGAGCCTATAGGAGAAGAGCGTACGAGTTTATCTTTTAGCGTGTTAATTCCTGGTGACGGAACCGACAAGTTGTATTATTACAACCATGCGGCTAAAAAAGAAGGGCTTGCAGGGGTATCAGCGATGCCATTAAAGGTAGTTGAGTCTCGTAAAGAATATGATTGGTCTGTGAATAAACCCGTCGAATTTAGACCCTTTGTTAAACATATAGGAGGTCGTAAGCGTATGTTTGTGATCAGTACCATTGCTGCCAAACGAGATGACAGCAAAAAATTTGATGGTGCTGCAACACCAGATCTTGCGCTAATTGACGTAGAATATCGGGATGTGGTTTGGGTAGATGCCAAACATCCTTCGCAATGGGAAGAAACTATTTTAAAGCAATTAGGCGAAACTTGGAAAACCTCAGAAGGATTGACAGATGAAGAGATGTATCCAACTAAAAATGAAACAGATGTCGAAGGAATGAGAGATCTGACAAATATTATAGAAGCAACTCAAAATACCGTTAAAGAAACGACAGAAACGAAAATAGATTCTATAGGTATTGAAGTGAAAAAAGTTGCACAAGATTCTATGCGTTAACTTGCTCCTTGAGTGAGAAACATCTATAAAGTAGACGTTAAAAACTCACAACTTTTTTTCATACTCTGGTTAATTTACTTTACTTTGTTCTACACACCGCACAGACCAAACCTAAGTGAAGTATTTACGTCTTATCCGATTTCCTAATTTGATAATGATCATTGTTATGCAATGTATCATTATGGAAGGCTTTTTTAGACCTTTTGATATTGAACTCACATTAAGCAAATTAGGCTTTCTTTTTCTAGTGATCGCTACGGTATGTATTGCTGCAGGAGGGTATATTATTAATGATATCATAGATAGCACTGCTGATAAAATCAACAAACCCAAACGCAGAACTGTAGGGGTTTCTGTTGACGAGAAACGAGCTAAATTCCTCTATTATCTATTTACATTTGTAGGTGTTGGCTTTGGATTTACTTTATCCGCTGTTTTAAGAGAACCTCTGTACTTTCTCATTTTTGCAGGTACTGGATTTGCGTTATATGTATACTCTAGATTCCTTAGAAAGGTCGCATTTGTTGGGAATGTACTCGTAAGCTTAACAGT
>NZ_CALEMI010000134.1 GCF_937910895.1 uncultured Dokdonia sp.
TAGCAATTGTAGCTATATTTGAGCTATTACCGATAGATCCAGGGTATAATGATGAGTTAAAAATACTGCTATTACATATTATTCTTGACATCTCTATCGCTGCATTTTTAATTAACCTCATTAGAGAAATTGTAAAAGATGTAGAAGATATTCAAGGAGATTATGTGGCAAGGTATCGAACGTTACCTATTATTCTTGGTGCACAAAGAACGGCTCGTATTGCTTCGGTGCTAAGTTTAGTTACGATGACGCTTATCTCTTGGTATACATTTACTTTTTTATACGATCACAAATTTACCGTCGGGATTTTATTTTTTGGAGTCGTTGCTCCACTAGGGTACGTCGCCACACAATTATGGGAAGCCGATAAGAAAAGTCAGTTTTCAAAACTTTCGCTTATTTTAAAAATTATCATGTTTATAGGCATTGTATCCATCCCATTCATATCATATACTATTGCAAATGCTATCTAAACGATTACAGCATAAAAATATCATTCTTGCTTCTGGTTCCCCTCGTAGACAATTCTTTTTTAAAGAGCTTGGATTGGACTTTACTATCCAACTCAAACCTATTGATGAGGTGTTTCCAGAGCATTACAAAGGGGCAGAAATCACTGATTACCTAGCCCAATTAAAAGCTGCTGCTTTCAAAGAATTACAAGAAAATGATATTCTAATTACAAGCGATACGATTGTTTGGTTTCAAGATAAAGCCCTTAACAAACCAGAAGATAAAGAGGAAGCATTTGAAATGATTTCAAGTCTTTCTGGACATACGCATGAAGTGATTACAAGTGTTTGCTTTACCTCTCCTCACAAACAAGTTGTGATTCATGATACCACAAAAGTGACTTTCAAAACGCTGACAGCAGAAGAGATTCATTATTACATAGATAATTTCCAACCGTTTGACAAGGCAGGTGGTTATGGCGTACAAGAATGGTTTGGTTACATCGCGGTTACACGACTAGAAGGATCTTATTTTAATGTGATGGGATTGCCTACACATAAAGTGTATGAAACGTTAATGCAGCTTGCAGACTCTTGAATTTTTAGTAATTTTAAGGTAAAATAAAAGCTATGTCATTTCCCGAAAAACTATTCAAACTCGATCGCACGCTATTTTTTTTAATGATTGCTATGGCACTTATTGCACTACTAGCCAACTGCAAAGGTGATCCTACAACTACAGAAACTGCTGAAATGTCTACAGCAAATAGCACCCTAGAGGTTACAAAGAACAGAACGATCTCTCAGGAATTTAAAGATTATTGGTATGCTGGGAAAGCAGAAATATCTTCCTACAAACTTGAACAAGCCCGGTATGGAGAAATGCGTGATGGCACCGCGGTTCTCATTTATGTAACCGAAGATTTCCTTCCAGAAATACAAGTAAAAGCTGACCGTCAGAACGAACGTAATATTCCTGTATTAAAAATAAATGCCACTAAAAACTTCAATACTGGGATTTATCCGTATTCGGTTATGACCAGTACGTTTTATCCTGTATTTGAAGAAAAACATGCCATTAAAGTATCACAAAGTATGCAAGAATGGTGCGGACACCAATATGCCCAAATCAATAACCGTGACCAGTTTGAAGTCAGCTCCCACTCTTATTTTGAAGGAGAAGCCGATCAAAAATTTACACTTCCAAAAGACGTTCTAGAAAACGAATTATGGACACAACTCCGTATCGACCCAACCGCCTTGCCGACAGGAAAATTTAATGCCATCCCTGACTTTTCATATACCCGCATGAAACATATTCCGTTGAAAGCGTATGAAGCAAAAGGAACCTTAACCGCTTCATCGTACACCCTAGAATATCCCGAATTAAAGCGCACGCTTAACATTCAGTTTTCAGAAGCATTTCCCTACATCATAGAAAGTTGGGAAGATACGTATGTAGATGGCTATGGAGCCAACGGCAAAGCACTCACCACCAAAGCCACCCGCATCAAAACTATTAAAAGCGCCTATTGGTCTAAAAATAGCAATGCAGATGCTGGATTACGAACGGATCTTGGACTTGAATGAGGTACGAGGTATGAGTGACGAAGTACGAGATACGAAGTCAGAAGTCAGAAGTCGGAAGTCGGAAATATCAATCCAAAAACAATCAACTCTAATCAGCGATATGCAAAATTCAGTATTGCTCTATTTTAGAATAGTACTCTAATTCTAAAATCAATAAATCAGAAGCGTTAATCTATATTCAGATACATACACTAGCTAAAAGCCAAAGACTAAGAGCTAAAGTGACCAACGACCAACAGCTAAAAGTTAAAGAAACTCTAAAGGATTCCTGCTCGCATCCATTTTGGTTATATTTGAGAAGACTCAATACACCACATACAATGCGCACTATTACTTTTGTAGTTACCCTGCTTATTTGTTCGCTTTGCGCGAAAATAAACGCACAAGGAATCACCGTAAAGCCCAAAAAACCAACCTCTTCTCAGATTTATGAAGGCATAAAAAAGCTCAATTTTTTAGGTTCTGTCCTATATGTCGCTGCACACCCTGACGATGAGAACACCACCGCTATTTCTTATTTTTCAAATACGGTAAAAGCCCGGACTGCCTACCTTTCCCTTACCCGTGGCGATGGAGGTCAGAATATTATAGGGCCTGAACTTCGCGAACTCCTCGGTATAATTCGTACGCAAGAACTCCTTGCCGCGCGTGCGACCGATGGTGGTGAACAACGCTTTACCAGAGCCAATGATTTTGGCTATTCAAAACATCCCGATGAGACCCTCGCTATTTGGAACAAAGAAGAAGTGCTGAGCGATGTTGTTTGGGCAATGCGAACCTTTAAGCCCGATGTGATTATCAATCGCTTTGATCATAGATCACCAGGATCTACGCACGGACACCATACTTCTAGCGCCATGTTGAGCGTCGAAGCCTTTGACTTGGTGAATGATCCTTCAAAATATCCCGATCAATTACAGTACACAGAAACGTGGCAACCTCAACGCCAGTTTTTCAATACCAGCTGGTGGTTTTATGGGAGCCAAGACGCTTTCGCGAAAGCGGACAAATCCAATCTCGTAAAAGTGGATGTAGGCACTTACTACCCTAGCTACGGAATGTCAAATACAGAAATCTCCTCGTTGAGTCGAAGTCAGCATAAATCACAAGGGTTTGGAAATACAGGAACCCGCGGAAGCAATGAAACGTATTTTGAATTATTGCGTGGTACGATGCCAAGTAATGATGACGTATTTCAAGGGATTGACACTTCTTGGGGACGTGTCAAAGGAAGCGACAAAGTAGCAGCTCTCTTACAAGCTGTCGAAAAAAACTTTGACCACGCCCACCCAGAAAAAAGTGTTCCTAAACTTACGCAAGCATATAAGGAACTTCAAAAACTAGAAGATCAACACTGGAAAACCATAAAAAGCGAAGAATTGAAAGAGTTGATCGCAGCCTGTGCGGGACTCTACCTAGAAGCCGTTGCAAATACACAAACGGCTACCACAGGAGAAGAAGTTACTTTAAAACTAGAAGCCATTAATAGAAGTGATGTTGCTATGACCCTGAATAGTGTGGGGATTCCTACTAAAAAAAGCACCTTAATCGGTGAATCACTTATGACAAATAATGGCTATCAAGGAGAAGAAAAAGTGACCGTATCCAATGAATTTGCTTCTACCAATGCCTATTGGTTAGAAAAACAAGGTACGTTAGGAATGTACCGAGTAGACGATCGCAGGTTGATTGGAAAGCCAGAAACACCAAAAAGAAATGTAGTGACGTTTGAAATTGTCATTGAAGGTGTTGCTTTCAATTTTGATAAACCTATCGTTTATAAATACAATGATCGTGTGAAAGGCGAAGTGTATGAGCCATTTGAAATTGTTCCTGAAGCATCTTCGAGCATTAAAGACAAAGTCCTCATCTTTGCCAATGCAGAGGCAAAACAAATTCCTGTGACAGTCACAGCCCACAAAAACGAACTTACAGGTACTTTACAATTAGACATTCCTAAAGGTTGGAAAGTGTCTCCGCAAACTGCTCCAGTAATGATTGCTAAAAAAGGAGAACAGCAAGTCATTAATTTTACCGTAACCCCGCCAGCAAATCAGAGTGAAGGAATCTTGACACCAAAAATCACCGTAGGTACTACAACCTACGATAAAGAATTAGTAAAGATTGATTATAGCCATATTCCGTTACAATCCTTATTCCTTCCTGCACAAGCAAAAGTCGTCCGATTAGACATAGAACGTAGAGGAGACTACATAGGCTATATTCAAGGAGCGGGTGATGCGGTACCGCAAAACCTAGAACAAATAGGCTATCAAGTAGCGATCATTAAACCAGAAGAAATTACGAAGGAACGATTAGCGCAGTTTGATGCAGTTGTTGTAGGGATCCGCGCCTACAATGTGGTAGATGAACTACAAAGCAAACAACCCACATTGCTAGCATACGTAAAAGAAGGTGGGACATTGATCGCTCAATATAACACCAGTGGTCGTTGGGGTGATACAAAAATTGGAGCCCCCTACCCTATGAAGCTTTCCCGTGATCGTGTGACAGATGAGTACAGTGAGGTGAAAATCCTAGCCAAAGATCATCCACTAATGAATTTTCCGAACAAAATTACCCAAAAAGATTTTGAAGGGTGGACTCAAGAAAGAGGTCTTTATTTTCCTGATGAGTGGTCTAGTGAATACACGCCTATTCTCTCTATGCAGGACAAAGGAGAAACGCCTAAAGAAGGTAGTTTATTGGTCGCTCCGTATGGAGAAGGGCATTATATTTATACAGGGTTGAGCTTCTTTAGAGAACTACCTGCTGGAGTTTCTGGCGCCTATCGTCTATTTTCAAATATGCTTTCTATAGGAAAAGAGAATCCGAAAAAAGTAAAAGGATAACACGATGGATAAAGAACCTAAATATGTTTGGAAAAAGTCGTACACAGTCGTTCTCATAGCCAATGTGATCTATTTTATTTTATTCTATCTTTTAATGAAACAATACGTCTAATATGGAAATTATTGATTGGATTGTTCTCGGAGCCACTTTGGTTTTTATTGTGCTTTATGGCGTATACAAAACACAGGGAAGCAAAAATGTAGAAGATTATATTCGTGGTGGTAATACCTCAAAATGGTGGACTGTCGGTTTATCCGTGATGGCAACACAAGCGAGTGCCATTACCTTCTTATCTACCACAGGACAAGGTTTTTATAGCGGGATGGGATTCGTTCAATTTTATTTTGGACTTCCGATTGCGATGGTGATTATCTGTCTGGTTTTTATTCCCATTTATCATCGGCTTAAGGTCTTTACCGCTTATGAATATTTAGAAAGTAGATTTGATCTTAAAACCAGATCACTTGCTGCGATTCTATTTCTAATCCAACGAAGTCTTGCGGCTGGAATCACGATTTACGCCCCAGCTATTATTTTATCTGCAGTGTTAGGATGGAATCTTACTGTGCTTAATATTGTCATTGGGATTATCGTGATTGTCTACACGGTTTCTGGAGGTACCAAAGCTGTGAGTGTAACTCAAAAACAACAAATGGGTGTCATCTTTATCGGGATGTTTATCGCCTTCTTTTTGATCTTAGATTATTTACCCGAGGACATCACTTTTTCTGATGCCTTAAGTATTGCTGGAGCGGGAGATCGGATGGAGTTACTCGATTTTTCATTTGATTTTGACAATCGATATACGGTATGGAGTGGGCTTATAGGAGGTACGTTTTTAATGCTTTCGTATTTTGGTACCGATCAGAGTCAAGTACAACGGTATTTATCAGGAAAGAATGTACGTGAGATGCGTCTAGGATTGGTCTTTAATGGAATTCTTAAAATTCCTATGCAATTCTTTATTCTATTGGTAGGTGTGATGGTATTTGTGTTTTATCAGTTTAATGCAACACCTTTAAACTTCAATCCTACTGCCACAGAAGCCGTATATGCTTCTGAATATGGTGATGAATATAAAGCCTTGGAAAAACGATTAGAAGCAAATCACAAATACCAAAAAGGAGCTGCGTATAATTATGCCAAAGATCCTGCTAATGATAGGTATCAAGAAGACGGGAAAGACTTATCCTATATCGCCAAGTTTGAAGAGGTAGATAAAATCCTCCGAGCAGAAGCCAAAGAACTTATTAAAAAAGCGAGTGATATTGTAGAAAGTAATGATAAAGATTATGTGTTCATCCACTTTATTCTAAACAATCTTCCCAAAGGACTTATCGGTTTATTGTTAGCTGTGATCCTATCAGCAGCGATGTCATCTACGGCTTCAGAACTCAATGCCCTTGGTGCTACCACCTCTATCGATTTATATAAACGGAATGTAAAAGGAGAAAAAGATGAACAGCATTATGTAAATGCGACCAAACTATTTACGTTAGGATGGGGAGTCCTTGCCATTATTGTTGCCTGTACCGCTAGTCTTTTTGAAAACCTGATCCAATTAGTAAACATTATAGGCTCTATTTTTTATGGCAATATCTTAGGGATTTTTCTACTCGCATTTTTTATCAAATACGTGCGAAGTAATGCCGTATTTATAGCTGCGTTAATTACACAAGCCATTGTACTCGTGGGGTATTTTGATGATTGGATGCCGTATTTATGGCTCAACCTATTTGGGTGCGCTCTTGCAATGGGAATTGCTATACTCATAGAAACCTTATTTAGATTAAACACGCCAAAAAATGCATAACACCAATTGGGCTATTTTAGGATGTGGGAATATTGCCCATAAATTTGCAGAAGATATTCGAGCGACAGAAGGAGCTACGCTCTATGCTGTGGGCAGTCGTAGTTTGGAAAAGGCGGAAGCATTTAAACAACAGCATCAGGCGCACAAAGCGTATGCTTCCTACGAAGACCTCGTCAAAGATCCCAAAGTCGATATTGTCTATATTGCGACACCACATACCTATCATAAAGAAGTTACCTTCCTTTGTCTTAAGCATCGCAAAGCAGTATTATGTGAGAAACCTTTTGCCATGAATCGCAGTGAGGTGGAGGCTATGATCGCTTTCGCGAAAGCGCAAAAAACCTTCTTAATGGAAGCGCTATGGACGTATTTTATACCGCATTATCAATTTGCCCTACACACCGTATATTCAGGAGCATTGGGAGCGATTAAAAGTCTGAAAGCAGATTTTGGCATCGACGTTCCTAAAGATGAATCACACAGATTATACAATAAAAATCTAGGTGGCGGAAGCTTACTAGACGTGGGAATCTATCCGCTATTTGCTGCCCTCACCATGCTTGGAGAACCTGAAAGTATCGAAGCCAAAGCGACATTTCACACTAACGGCATCGACCTTAACTGTGAGATGGAACTCACCTATTCTGATCAGGTAAAAGCAAACTTGTTCTCAGCAATAGACACACAAACTCCTACCACCTGCCACATCGAATTGGAGAAAGGAACGATCCACATTAACAGCCGTTTTCATGATCCTACCAACATTACCATCACTAAAAACGGAATCACAGAAACCATCGACTTTCCAGTGACCGTGCACGGATATCATTATGAGATTTTACATTGTCAAGAAATGCTGGTACAAGGTAAAACAGAAAGTGATATTATGACTTTTGAAAAGAGTATCCAACTTATTAGTTTACTGGACAACGTTCGTGAAAAGATTGGTTTGGAGTATCATTAAATACATAATTTTATAAGATGAAGCACCCAAAATACAAAGAGACACAAACCTTATATTGGTTTGTTGCCTTATTTGCCTTGATTTCTATCCTTATTGTGTGTGCTACCTATTTTCAATGGGGTACAAAACCTATTCCTTCTTGGTCATACGCTATTCCGTTACTCGTTGTCAATATTCTGCCCATACTCATCCTTTATAATATGACCATTACCATCGATACAGAAATGGCAAGAGTACAATTTGGAATCGGATGGCTTAAAAGGGAGATTCCGATTCGCGATCTTGATTTGACGACAGCAGAAATTGTACACTTGCCGTGGTATGTTGGGATAGGCTATCGTTTTAATATGAGAGGAACGTTCTTTAATACAAGACCTGGACCCGCACTATTTATCAAAACAAAAAATAGGAATACCGAATTTTTTGTAGGTACCAAACATGGTAAAGAGATCATCGCCCTTTTAGAAAAAATGCAAGAGCAAGCAAACTTAAAAGCATAAAAAAAACACCTTCGTTGGAAGGTGTTTTTTTATGTATTTAGTGTAGTAAAACGAATTACATCGCTCCCCATTCTTTTAATGAATCAGTATTCATCTTTACGTAATCTGCATTACCAGCTTCTTTTGCGCCTTCAAGTGATGCTTTTGCTGCTTTAACAGCTCCTTTTTTATCTCCGCTTTTTGCAAGAATTAACGACTGCTGACGTAATTGCCAGTATGCTGGCTTTTCTGTCATCGCCATTGCTTTATCCATATATTCTTTAGCCTTGTTAATGTCTTTATCGCTGCTAGCTAAATACACAGCTGCTGCATAATAATCTCCAGCACCTGGACCTGCCATGATTTTTTCGATTTGAGCAGAAACCATTTTTTCTGTAGGCACTCCAAAAGGAACTGCTACATATACGTTTTCCCAAAGGATCCCAAGGTTTGCACCATTATTTGTAAGGTCATCAAAAGTCATGGTAAATGACTCCACCGTCATCGGCATTTTTTGTACAGGTACATTCACCATCGCAGCTACCTTAGAATCATCCCATTCTCTTGGTGCTCCACCTCCCTCATATTCTGTGTAGAAATACACATCCCAAGAAGATGCTGCTGGCTTTGTGAAAATCGCGTATGTTCCTGCCTTTAACTCTTTTCCTCCTACTGTAACATCTGTAGAAAATGTAATTTTGGTACGTTGGTTGGCTCCAGTTCTCCAAATTTTTCCATAAGGCACTAAGTTGCCAAAAATTGTTCTTCCACGCATCGCTGGTCGTGAATATTCTAATGTCACATCGGTCAATCCTACTACTTGCTCCATTTCAGCAAGTGGGCTTGGTGCAGGTGTGTTAATTTGTGCGTATGATCCTATAGTTAATAGACTCATAAAAGCAACTAAAAGTAATTTTTTCATAATGATCTAGTTTTAAAATTGTTATGTAGTTATGTATGTATTTTTTGTCTTGCAGGAACTTGGATATATACCTCCAACGTTTACGTACCTACAAAAATACCATTCCTGCATCTGTCAAACGTTAACAAAATCTTAATATCGCAAGATGTATCTTTGCTCAAAATTCAGAAATACATGAAGCGATATATTGCCGAGCTTATTGGGACATTCTCTATGGTTTTTTGTGGCTGTGGTGCTATGACTGTAAATGAGATTACAAATGGTACGGTTACACATCCTGGCATTGCGATAACTTGGGGATTGATTGTGATGGGAATGATTTATGCTTTTGGTGATATTTCTGGAGCCCATTTTAATCCTGCCGTTACGGTCGCTTTTGCTTACGCGAAAAAATTCTCATGGCGTGAAGTCCCTAAATATATCGTAGCACAAGTTTTAGGAGCAACACTAGCTGGGGCTATGCTTTGGTTCTTATTCCCCGAAAGCGAATTTTTGGGAAGTACCGTTCCTTCATTTGAGCACTATAAAGCCTTTATATTAGAAATCTTACTTACCTTTTTCTTAATGCTCGTGATTATTAATGTATCAACAGGTGCAAAAGAAATAGGTGTTGTTGCAGGAATTGCCATTGGTGGCATTGTATTATTAGAAGCCATGTTTGCAGGTCCCATGACCAATGCCTCTATGAATCCTGCGCGTTCCATCGGACCTGCTATTTTTTCTGGACAATGGGAACCGATGTGGTTATATGTGACCGCTCCCTTTATTGGAGCGATCCTTGCCGTGATGAGTTGTAAGCTCGTCAAAGACGATCAGTGTTGTGATGTTGATTGTTGATCAAGTTATTCTTGTAAAAAACATCTATACTAATCAATTGAATTTTTCCTCTTTTTATTCAGTATAAGACAGCATCTAAGTTCTAAGCACGATAATGCAACGAAGAGAACTCTTTATAGGTTTTCGCTTTAAGCGAAAAAATACCGGATCAAATGCAAAAGTTGTGGGATTTTCGGATTATGCAAAAATATTTGATAATCTAAAGAGGAAGAATTCTACATTTCTAACGCCTCTGAACTGAGCTCTAAACGCTTTTATTTTAGCATTGAAGGATTCTGCTGACGCATTCGTGCTTCGATTATCAAAGTAGTTGAGTATATTCTTGTAGTGTATTGACATTGTTCTAGCAATTGTATTGAAGCTTTTGAA
>NZ_CALEMI010000135.1 GCF_937910895.1 uncultured Dokdonia sp.
CTTGTAGTAATAAGAAGTAGTAATAGTAATTACTTTCTTTATTTTGATTATCGTTTGCCCGAATCCCCAACGCTGCATATGCATCTGAAGAGTCTACGTAATTCATTTTTCGGTACGCGTTGGCTAGATGTAAAAGTATCCTATTATATGTTCTTGGTTTTCTCTCTTTATAATCAAGTGGTTCTATTTTTCTCCAATATTTCTTTAAGGTATCAAGCGCTTCTTGGTTTTCTTCTGTTCTAATTTTTAGTTGTGCAATACTTAGGTTGATATCCAGCGCAAGTTCCTCTTTATTATCCCCTGTATTATACTCATTTGCGTTGATATAGTTTTCAAGTGCTTTATTATATTGTAACTTGTAGTAATAATAGTATGCTTTCTGAAGATGCGCTATAGTAGGGAAATTACTTTTTTTAAGACCTGGAGCTAAAGCTATAATAGAATCATACAGATCTAATCTTTCATGGTTTTTATGGGTAATAGCTCTATAATAATAGCCTTCAGCCATGCGAATAGTATCCTTTTGTTTTTTGGCTTTATAGAAATATGCATTTGCATACTTTACCACTTGAAAAGAATCTAAATTCTTATAATGCTTTTCAAAATTGGAGTATAACGTCGGGTAGTCAAGTTTATCTAACTGTTCCTGATATTCTTGTTGGGCGTGTATAGGGAAAGTGAATATATAAGTGAAAGTGAAAATTATTCTTTTGATCATATAGCTAGGATTTAAAACACTTAAAGATAAAAATAACTCTCCAAAACCTTATTGCATCATAAGGAAATAGTATTCATTTTTTGAGTTAGTTATACGAAATTCAATAAAAAAGAATGTCTCTTGATTTACAATATCTAGACTCGCTATTTTGAAATAGCGAGATACTTGTCTTGTCTTCCTCCCAAGAATACTCAATATTTGATGTGTTCAGAACAATAACTGTTTTTTGAAATTTCAAAAATGATAGTGGTACGTATGCTTATAAAAGTCACTATTGAAACGTTAGTAGATAGTATGATCAACCTATCTCACGTATTACAAGATTACATCTACTACAGATGTAGGATTGATGATATAGTATCAAAAAAATAAAATTAGTAATCAAAAGAACTTTTAACATGAAAACATTAAAAACATTACAGAAATTCATTTTAAGCGAATCCCAGTGTAAATTAATTTCAGGGGGAGCAAGAGAATATTATTGTTGGACGTCTGGTGATTATACCTATTATTCTGACACAGATGATACTGGAAACCTTAGTGAAAGTGGACGACCCATTAACTGTAGTATTGTAGAGGAGGATGCTGAAGGGTTTTAATATATAGGACTATATAGTTTTAGAGATATAGGCGAAACCCGAAAAGCCTAATTACAAATAGAGTAGGGAGTAATCAATAATCTATTTTAATCATGAGCAAACTATTCTTTTAGGTGCACTGTTATACACCTCTTCTTTTTTTACAAACTGTACTCCTGATCCTCAAGTTGAGCAACAGAAAGAACAACAAATTACTGAAGAAGGAAATACAGACGCTCGTATTATAGAGGATGCAGAAGGGTTTTAATATGTAGGATTATAAAGTTTTAGATATGGATAGGCGGAATCCGAAAAGCCTCATTATTAAATAGAGTAGGTGCATATAATAATTATAATTATGAAAAAATATTATATATTAATTTTCACATTTTTATTGGGAATTACCTCAGTCATGGGGCAATCAAGACCCATTAGTGGTACTATAGCAATACCTTGTAGTAATTTGCCAATTGGCGATGTTGAAGTCACTCTTACAAATGTAGGTGGAATGTTTATTTATAATGCAACGACAGATGCTAATGGTAATTACACTTTTCCAGCAATCCCCTATGGCGCAGAATATACAATGACTGCGAGAAAAAGTGAAGAATGTAAATCACAAATTGCTTGTGGATTAGATAATGACGACCTCTACCAAATCCAAAGACATATTCAAGGTGTTGAATTACTTGATGATCCTTTAGAACTTATAGCAGCAGATGTTACTGATAATGGAGCGATAAATAGTCTGGACCGTGTTTCTATACAAAGGATTATCCTATGTATAAATGAAGATAGTGATCCAATAGGCGATATTTGGAATTTTATTGCTGCTGACTATCCATTTATGGATCCCATTGATCCGTTTGATGAATTAGCAACTGCTAGTGTGATTAGGATAGATGATAACTCTGGAGACTCTAATCATGACTTTGATGCTGTTAAAATGGGGGATGTAAATTGCTCATACATCGGATGTGAGGAGACTTATATAAACATGGTAAAACTATGGGATAATAGTTATCAAAATCCATCAGGAGCTAGTGACGGTAATTATACAGATTATACAGATCCTTGTATTCCTATTTTTGTTATTGATCACAAGCAAATAAGCTATAGCGCATCACATGGAAATGTCTATATGGCTTTTTATATAGATTTAGATGGTGACGGTATATTTGAAGAATTAGATAATGGTTTTGATGATAATGGAAATTCAGCTATAACTCTTACCTCTGTGATTTCAGGTGGAGAAAAAATCAGAATTATAGTAAGTGAAAATCCAATAACAAGCTATGATGAGATTCCTGTTTGTGGGGAAATGGAAGATTATATGTTATGCAATCCTTGTGAACCTACCTCTCCTACTATTATTGTTAATAATGTAGATATTACTAGTAATCTAACGTATACATTACCTTGTGGTATAGAATGCTTTGTTATAGATCCTATGACTATTAGCGATCCAGAATACACAATTACGGTTCCAATTAATGATCAAAGTTCACTTCCTGGGCAGTTTTGTATTAATGAAGATACTCCAGATAGTTTTAACGTTATAATAACGGGTAAAGACTCTTGTGGAGAAGCTTACGTAGAAACCATTACTGTCAATATAGAACAAGATTGTGACGAGTGTGAACTAGAAGCATTAGCTTCTATTAGCTCTTGTAATGATAATGGGACACCTCTTGACCCTACTGATGATTTTTATAACATCACTTTAGACGTATTTAATACAGTAGGACAACCTTGGACGGTTGTTGATAGTAATGGGTTAACTATTTATTTTGGAAATGGAGATGAAAATAATGTGGACCTAGGTAATTACCTTGTACTTAATGGGTCTGAAGGATTTCAAATACGATATGGTGATAATTGTTTTCTAGATTTTGGTGTAGTAGCACCAACATCATGTAATTTTTCTTGTAATATCAATGCTATTGTTTCTACGGGCGATTGTAATGACAATGGGACTCCTCTTGATCCTAGTGATGATTATTACTATATCACTGTAAGCGTTGTTGGAACAAACGGAGTTTCTTGGGATTTAATTGGATATGCCAATAATCAGCAAATATCGTATTCTGGAACAGGAAATACCACAAACATCCAACTAGGTCCGATTAGCGCAAATGACCCATCTTGGGTGATGTATATCTCTCCAACAGGTTTAATTGATCCTAGTTGCAGGAGATACGAAACGACTATTTTTGCACCAAAATGTGCTGATGATAGACCTAAAAATAGAACAAAAGATATAGTGTCTATTACTCCAAACCCAAATAGAGGGAAAATGGATATTGCAGTCGATCTAGATAATGATTCGGTTATTGAATTAAACATTTATAGAATCAATGGGACACTCGTTAAAACCATTAGAAAAGAGAAAACCAATAATGAGTTGTTAGCATTTGGTTTAGAACTAGATGTGCCAACAGGTTTATATCTGTTCAGCTTTACAACCCATAAGGGAGTAATTACCAAAAGAGTGATTATAGAACATAATTAATAGACAGATTTTTCTGAATAGATTACGATCTATTCAGAAATAAATTCCTAAAACCTTCTTAAGAAATTAAGGAGGTTTTTTTATGCTATAGTTTGAAGCTCAATGTCACTTAAAATGTTGTTTTGCCTATATACGCTTTCGCGAAAGCGTATACTTTAATATTCTTACCTTGATATGTAAATAAGATCTCCAAAAATGAACCTATTTAAAAATCGATCGTCTATACCATAGAAAGCGATATGAAACCATCTAAAAAAATAGAAGATTCCTGGCTAGTAGCTCAGTATTGTAATGGCCATCAGAAAGCCATGGCGGTACTTGTAAAAAGATGGCACCTTCGATTTTGCAAGCAAGCGTATACGTATACCTATGATGTTGACATCGCAAAGGATATTGCTCAAGATACTTGGGTGACCATATTAAAGAACATCCATTGCATAGAGCAACCAGATAAGTTTGGCGCTTGGGGACTCACGATTGTGACTAAAAAATCAATCGATTGGTACCGAAAAAGCAAACGAGTTCAAGAAAAGCAACAGGAAATCCTTTCAGAAAAAGAGACCTTCAATATTGAGGAGATGGATGTTTCAGGAAATCAATTAGAAAAAGAAAAATTAAAAAGAGCCATCGCGTTACTTTCTGAACAACAACAAAGCGTACTAACCTTATTTTATGTAGAATCGTACGGGATCACAGAAATAAGTGAGATCTTACGCATATCTAAAGGGACTGTAAAATCAAGGCTTTTTTACGCAAGAGAAAAATTAAAAACAATACGTAAATAGTAGACATCATGAGAAAAGAATTTGAAGAAGTAGACCATTTAATAAAACAAGCATTAACCGAAGAAGAAGCTAAGTTTTATGACACCCTAGATGAGCAAAATATAGTCCAAATGTTTGGAGGCGTGTTTGAAGGAAAGAACAAATGGATTGTGATTGCAATGAATATTGTGAACTTATTTGTGCTAGGTTTTTTTGTGTATTGTATCATTCAATTTTTTAATACAGATGTGACCAACGAGTTGATTACATGGGCTGTTGCTGGTGTTTTTTGTATGCTCATACTCTCTATGCTTAAACTGTATATGTGGATGCAAATGGATAAAAACAGTATTGTTAGAGAATTAAAACGATTAGAATTACAAGTTTCGGCATTATCTTCAAAAGTGTCAGAATGATTTTTTCTCAAGAACTCATCTTGACTTTTTATTTGGAACCGAAAATGAAGGCTTTTTGTGCTGATGAAGTAATTTTTAGTTTGCATAGCTATCGCTACAGTAATTCAAAAATTGTAAAATCAGGATGAAAAAATGCAAAATTTGTAGGTAAAATTAAAAGTCAAGCTGCGTTCTAAAACTTAATTTTAGTAACTTGCAAGCTCTAGGGATGATTTCTCTCCTCCGCTGAATTTTCGAGCTTTCGAAAGAATAAAGGTATAGTAGGAATTACATTTTATTTAATTTTATTAAACTTTTTAGATTATGCCAACTGTTGATCAACTTACATCAAAAGAAGCAATTGCATTAGAAGACAAGCATGGAGCACATAACTACCATCCACTTCCTGTCGTATTAAGTAGAGGAGAAGGTGTATATGTGTGGGATGTAGAAGGAAAACGATACTATGACTTTTTATCTGCCTACTCTGCGGTAAATCAAGGCCACTGTCACCCTCGTATTGTAGATGCAATGACAGCACAAGCAAAAACATTGACCCTTACCTCACGTGCATTTTATAATGACACTTTAGGACCTTATGAAAAATACGTAACCGAGTACTTTGGATTTGATAAGGTGCTTCCTATGAATACCGGAGCAGAAGCTGTTGAAACAGCTATTAAGCTTGCGCGAAAGTGGGCTTATGAGAAAAAAGGAGTAGCAGAACACGAAGCTCAGATTGTTGTATGTGATAATAATTTTCACGGACGTACCACAACCATCATCTCATTTTCTAATGATGAAGGCGCTCGTAAAAACTTTGGACCCTACACACCAGGATTTACTAAAATCCCATATAATGATGTAGATGCTTTAGAAGAAGTATTAAAATCTAATAAAAATATTGCTGGTTTTCTAGTAGAACCTATCCAAGGCGAAGCAGGTGTATTTACACCAGACGATGATTACATGCGTAAAGCAAAAGCACTATGTAATGCACACAATGTATTGTTTATTGCAGATGAAATTCAAACAGGAATTGCAAGAACTGGAGCCTTACTAGCCGTATGTGGTACATGTGCCTGTGAAGGTCATTGTGAGCAACAAGAGACCTACGCAAGACCTGACATCTTGATTTTAGGAAAAGCACTTTCAGGTGGCGCCTATCCAGTATCTGCAGTACTTGCAGATAACGCAATTATGGAAGTGATAAAACCAGGACAACACGGAAGTACTTTTGGAGGAAACCCAGTTGCAGGAGCTGTTGCTACAGAAGCATTGGAAGTTGTAAGAGATGAACACCTTGCTCAAAATGCAAGAAAACTTGGAAATCTTTTCAGAGAAAAAATGAACGAGTATATAGAAAACAGTACCATTGTCAACCTTGTCAGAGGAAGAGGATTGCTAAACGCTATACGCATCAATGATACAGAAGATAGCTCTACCGCATGGGATATTTGTATGTCACTACGTGATAATGGACTATTAGCTAAACCAACACATGGAAACATTATTAGGTTTGCGCCACCTTTGGTCATGAATGAAGAGCAATTACTAGCCTGTGTAGCGATTATCACAAAAACACTCAAAGCATTTGAGAAGTAATATAGCTGTCAGCTTTTAATAGTAAAAACCGCCTTGACGAACTTATTGGGGTGGTTTTTTTGTACGCTTTCGCGAAAGCGTATACTTTACGGAGCTAAGTATGTAAACGGTTCATACGGAATATTGCGTAGCATCCAGTATAGAAATATGATGATCAGCGTTTGAGTGTTCCCTCCTAAGAAGGAGGGTTAGGGAGGTGTGATACAAATTATCACTTAAAACAACGCTACTAATTTGCTTATGCTTTTTATACTTTATATGTGTACTTTCTATTTTAAATTTTGGACTTATGAATCTTCGCTTTCGCGAAAGCGTATACTTTACGGAGCTAAGTATGTAAACGGTTCATACGGAATATTACGTAGGATCCAGTATAGAAATACGATGACTAGAATCCCATAAGTGAAATATGATTTATGTCCTAAATTGTAATAATAATTAGGCGCATATTTTTTTGAAACCATCGCATACGCCTTTGAAATCAAAAGGATGGCTAGGATAACGATCATAACATTATGTTGGAGCGCTTGTCCTATACGAAGATGTAATAGATCATGAGTCGCCCTTTGACTACCACAACCAGGACAGTGGAGTCCTGTGGCTAGATGAAAGTAACATCTAGGAAAGAAACCTTCCCCTTTGGCAGCTTCAGGATCATGATTGTAATAATAAATAGCCACAAAAAATATAGGTATCACCCCTAGGAGATACCCATATTTTATAAAGTTGTATTTTTTTGAAGTTTTAATAGCTGCAGCCACTACCTCCAGAACTCATTATGCCAAAAAGTGCAGCACCATAGATTAACATGACAAGCCCTATAATGACAAAACCACTTATAAGTCCAATAATACCCCAAAGTTTTGCGTTTTTAGAATCGCTGATAGCGCCTTCATAATTTCCGCCTTCCCATTTTGCATTCACTTGAGCAGCATATATAATACTGACAACGCCTGTAACATTACAGCATAAAAAGGTAGTTACAATAGCAAGAATGAGATAATTGCTTGGTCTCTCTGGTATAGTAGCAGAGGTTGTTGGTTGGTTTTCCATGGTTATTTGTTTTAGTAATAAAATTCTAATTTAGAGTAATATTGTGACTTTAAAAAGGATAGCAAGAAAAAAGCGCCTAGAAGGCGCTTTTTTCTTGCTAGATATACTTTAGGTTACATTCCTGCACCACGTAATTGTTCTTGTTGCCATTCTTGCATTTCTGCTAGACCTCCAAAGGCAACTAACATTCCTACGATCATAAGTAATGTAAGGATACCTAATATAAGACCAATAATGGCAATGATTCTTGCCGTTTTTACTTGTCCGTAATTTTCGTAATTATCAGGATTTTCTTCGTATAATTTTTTATCCTTTTTAGCAAGGAATAATGCTATTCCTGATAATAGAATTCCTCCAATTCCCCAAGAAAAGCAACAGGCTATAAATGAGATAATTCCAAGGATGAGGGATATGGTTGCATTAGGTAATTTTTGTTGTTCCATAATTTGTGTTTTGGTTAGTTAATTAGTTTAAAATTTTGATCAAAAAACTAATGATGATCGTTGCGACTGTCAATATAGCTAAAAAAATAATAGTTTTATTAGCATATTTTATTGTTGTAAATTGATTGATAAGTAAAAAACCCAGTAAGCCTATCAACGGATAGATTCCTGGGTACATAAAAAATGCGTCTATAAATTCACCTTTAAAGAGTAATGCTGCCGAGCGCTGTATACCGCATCCCATACATTCAAAACCTAAATACTTTTTATTTAGGCATGGTAACATATATTCCTCCATTGGAATAACTATTTATCGATTTGTGATACTTATTTTTCGAGACTTGGTTAGACCAGTTTCGGTCACGAAAGATACGATGTATATTCCAGTACTTAAATTGCTTGTAGAAAATGTATAGATCTCTTTATTACCTAAATCCTGACCTAAGAAAATTTGCTTTCCAGTCATGTCAAATAGTGTAACGTTTGTTAATGCTACACCATTAGGATTTCTGATCTCTAATTGATTTGCACTATTGTTTTGAAAAATGTTAAATGACTCTAAAGTACTTTCGGCAACATCAACAGCTAGTGTATTTTCATCTTCTTCCCAATTGGTTTCTTCTTCCCAATCAGATTCATCTTCGGTTGTTTCTTCTTCCTCTGTAGTTTCTTCTTCTTCCTCTTCATCATCAGAAATACCTTCTTCTACTTCTCTAGTAAAACGAATTTCAAATCTTTTTGGGTAATTTCCAGCAGGTAATTCTAAAAGAACACTTTCGTTCTGAATATCATAATAGGTTTCTGAAACGGTATCAAATAAGAAAATACCTTCATAGTTAAAATCTCTAATATCTCTAGCTCTGAATCTAAATTCAGAAGTGGTTGCTGCTACTATAGATAACTGTAGCGCTTGATATTCATCATTTGGAACTGCATTAATAACAAACTGATCTTTTTCATTAATAGAAAAGGTGACATCAGTACTTTGTGAACCTGCACTTTTTGCATCCATTGCCGTATCGTAGCCTCTTGTAGCGTGATCAAGAATTCCAACACCAAGCTCACGACCATACGTATCATTGATATTGATACCTACTTTAAACTGTGAAAATGTAGGAAAATTATTGATATCTTCATAATAAGTACCTACGCCTACCGCTTCTACCACATCATTTTCTTCATTATTTCTAAAATCAGAGTTGTTTCCTTCTTTCACAAAGATTCTCATGTCATTTGTAAAAGTAAATGTATCACTTGTTTGTGTGTCAGATCCTACCACCATAAATCCTTGACCTATTGGTGTAAATCTTCTGTTAAGCGTTCCATCTCCGTTTCCTACGGGGCCTCCTATTGGATTTCCAGCTTCGTCATACATAAAATATTGCGCAGCCACATACATACCCTCTGTTTCTAGTAAACCCATTGGAGAATATACACCATAACCCGCTTGATACTCTTCTATAAAATGCGTTTGTGCATTTGGATCACTCTCCCAGAAATAAGCCATTCCATCGGTAACATCATTACCTGTAAAGCTTACTGTGTTTCCGTTAGATAATGTGGTATTAAAAGGTCCTGAATCCGAATTCAATAATAAAAAATAATTTAAATCTAATGCAGATGGGTATGGATTTCCTGTTATAGTTTGTGTATCTGTTTCTACTCTAGCAGTGATCGTTCCATTATTAGGTCTTCCTCTAAAATCAATACGTTGTCCTTGACCATCTCCAAAAACACCCAGATTATTGGGTGTATTATCTACGCCATTTCCAGCGGTAGTAGGATCACTACCAGAAACACCTTTCATGGTAAAGCCAAGACCTGCAGGTAAAAACCCCGTAGATTGTACAGGAATAAAATCTGCGGTTGCATTTCCAGCTTCATATCCATAAATCCAAAAAGATGCAATGCTTAAAAAATTGGTACCAGCAGAACCATTAAGTCCTGAGGTGCTTAATGCAGGATTACTACTTGTTTCGGCATCCATAGGTCCAGCGCCATCAAAATCTACAGGCACGTTAAATACTCGTTGAGGAACTGAAACAGCACCGGTAGTTCCAGGATCTCTAAAAGCAAAAATTCCATTTCCAGGAGCTCTAGTAGTACCATCGTCATTTAGCTCAACACCTACAGGCGAAGCCCACAAGTTATAGTCATATTGATTGGTAGTGCCTTCTTGAAATAAAGAAAGAATACC
>NZ_CALEMI010000136.1 GCF_937910895.1 uncultured Dokdonia sp.
TACTGCGCGTTTGATTGCCGTGCCGAGGTCTTTTCCATTTTTGATGATTTCCATCGTTGCGGTGCTCCGTTTTTGTATGAATCACGGAAGTGTGATTCTCACAAATAACATTGTTCCCATTACCATATCAGTTCCCTTTCGGGTCACGAACTGGCTTGAGAATAGTGCTGAACACTAACTCTGGCTCAAGCCCCGCTAAGTCATTTTAAATACTTATCGGTATTACAGCCCATTTTGGTCTTATCGAACCCCTTGCTAATATCCACGTGTTACTAGGGAATTGCTATAGTCGCTTTCGCTTGTATAACTCCGGCTTGTGGCGATATCGTCACCCTTGTACATTGTCGCGAGCGTTTAACGTTGTTCCCTATCCCTTGAGAATTATGGGGCGTTACTCATTGCTGGCACTCACTAGCACAAAGCATATCGCTTGACTTACCTTGAGGTATGATCCCCGCTTTTTTTCTCTGGCGCGTGGGGTAACCGTAGACTGCGACTACTTTATGCAATCTTTGGGAAGGTCTTTCGTTCCCATGCATTTAATATAGCGTACCCAGACCCGAATTGCAAATTGACTACCTATATAAGTGCTTTCTAATATACTAACCCTGTAATATAAGCATATTCGAATATTCTGAAGGTACTCCCAGAGGCGCGTCCGAGCGAGCCAGGTTCAGGAGTCCCGGTCCACCCGCCCATACATATAAATAAAAAAAGGCATTAACACAACATTAAGCTGTTCCCAAGAGTTTATTAAGCTTTAGGTACCCCTACGTATAGGTTATTCTTTGTATATAGCTAGGGAGCATGTTTTTAGTGTTCCCTGGAGGTATAGAATTGAAATTAGATGGGGGTATATCTATTGGTTATTGTCCCCCTATGGAATATTATATTATGTTTACCTATATGGAGTATGGTCATATCTGGCTTAGCGGCAAAATTTTGGAAAGTGCGTTGCGTGTAGGCAGTGTCCGGGGCTAAGAGACCTAGAAATTTTTGATTCCAAATTTTTTGGGGGGTATATTTTTTATAAAAAGTTATTCAAAAGTTATACACAGGGTTATCCACAGGTAAAAAGTAGGTTAAATGTATGATTATAAAGGGTAATCAGAAAGTTATCCACAGATAACCCCCTGCCTTATTATAATATATATATATTTATATTACTATATGGACAAAATTGGTAAGGATTTTCTTAGGTGCCTGGCTAATAAATTTGCTAACAGAATAAAAGTGGGACACTCTACCCCCCTAATATGCTATAATATAAGTAATGAATTTGGGATTGTACCAGCACATCTCTCCCCTCCTTGTTGAGGGTCCCTTCTCCCTTCTGTTGGTACAGTCCCACCTTACAAAGGAGATTAAAATGCGTGGACCAGCAAAAATAGCAGGATCAAAGATGGGTTCAAGAACCTGTCCTACATGTAAAGGAACTGGTAAAGTTCCTGGAAAACCTAAACCCAAGCCAATGAGTAGTGGTAGTAAAGGAGGTGGACGAGGTGGCCCAGGGGATAGAGGTGGAGCAGGCAAAGGTCCAAGCGGTAGCGGCAGATCGCGAAGATCATAATTAAAATTTAACAAAGGATGTTTAAAATGGCATATGGTGATCCAGAAGCAGGCGGTAAATCAGCTCCAGGAGCTGGCAAAAGTGGCAAAAATACTGGTGGAAGACGAGGAACTCAAAACTCTAAAGCAACAGGAAAATCTGTAAGAGGAATGAAAACAGGGTCCTCATCTAATAGCGAAAGACCTTCTGCACAAAAAAAGGGCAGCGTAATGCGAGAGGCAACTTGGAACAATATGACCAAGGGTGCTCGTATGCAAAACTACGGCACGACATCATACGCAAAATATAAAGCAGGCAAGAAAGCTTCTAATATTAAAGGAACTGCAAAGTCAAACCGTCAAATGAGAGGCGGAAACGGCGGAGCAAACAGAGGATAATGGCTGTTAATCCTGTAAAGCGTAGGGAAGGCAAGGTAGTACACAACAGTGTGTGGACCACAGCAAACAAGAAGAAAGTAATTGAGATGTTTGCTTGTGGGTCTACCGTTGTTGAAGTATGCAGGTTCCTTGGTATTCATAAGTCTACGTTCTACCGCTGGCTAAAAGACGAGAGAAAGGGTGATTTTCAGCGCACCATTGAGTTAGGTATACAAGCTTCTGAAGCTTACTGGATACAGATAGGTAGGGATAACCTAGAGAATAAATCATTTAATACATCGCTATATGCATTCATGATGGTTAATAAATTTAACTATAGATCCACCTATTCCAAGCAAGAAGTAGAAAAGAAAGAAACCAAGACTACAACTGTTGAGGTTAAGAAGGCTGTTGATGTAGAGTCTATAATTGATAAACTAAACGAAAGTATGAAGGAGGAGGAGCCAAAGCTCCTTAATTAATATGCCTAAAGTCGGAACTAAAAAATTTGCTTATACCAAAGCTGGTATGAAAAAAGCTAAACAATACGCTAAATCTTCTGGCAAGAAAGTACAGAAGAAGGCTCCAAAGGGGTACTAAGATGGCTAGTACAGGCGGCGGCGGAATGGGAATGGGCGGAGGCCCTGATTCTGCTCCTGGAGGATCTAGCTCATCGTCAGGAACCGGTAATGCTCCTGGTGAGGGAATGGGAGCTGATGCATTTGGTGGAGGCGGACAAGCATCTAAAGATACCAGCACTATAGAAGGTTTTAGAGCTGCTCTTGCTAAGGCTTTAGGTCAAGTTACACAAGAACAAAAAGATACAGCTGTAGAAGCTCAAGAGGAAGCTGCAAACCAAAGAGCTAGAAATGCAGCAGTAGAGGCAAGAGATAAGGCAATAAGAGATGCTGCTGATCTTGGTGAATTGAACAGTGGTATGATGGGTATAGACAATGATGACGATAATGATAGAGGTCTTCTAGGTCCATCAATAGATGATCCTCAAGGAACTCAAAAAGGTCTTGATGCAGAACAAGAAGCAAGGGATGCAATAGGGAAATCTCAAAGATCCGATCAAGATAAAGCGATGAACGAGGCTGTAGCAATCGGAGCGCAGAGAAACATTTCTAGACAAGATCAAGAAAAAGAAATGGATGCAGCTTATTACGATGATCGCACTATTGATCGTCAGAAGCAAGAAAATATGAAGGCCATTCAAGATAGGTTTGGGTTTAGTCCAGGAAATCCACATTTAGATCAAAATCTTGATTCCCCATCAAGAGAGGCTTTAGCAAAAGATCCTAATATGAGAGACCCAGTTTTTAGAGATTTAGCTTTTGACTTTATTGACAATGTGTTGGATCAAAAAACTAATTCAACATTAGAAACTATTATGGGATATGTAATGAAAGCTCTTAATCCAGCTTATGGATTTGGAACAGCTATGAAAGCCATGTTTGAAGCCCTTGGATTTGACACTAATCCAAATCTTGGTCAAAGAGCTATAGCTGCTGCAATAACCGCTTTTGAAGGTGGTATTCCTGGTCAAAGAGGAGCGGGAGGTTTAATGGAAGGAGAGAGGGGTGATTCTTTTGGAGAAAAACAAGCTATGGAAGCGTTAGAAAAAGTAGCTCCTTGGACAAAGGGATTAAATCAAAGACAAATTGAATATTACTTTGCTGATGGAAACGAAGAAGAGCTTGAATGGGTTACAAATCTTTATAATCAGATGAATCCTGAATGATAGAGTTTATAGCTATAGTTTTAGTTGTAAATATTTTTATAATTGGTGTAATATAATAGGTGTACAACATGGAGAAAAAAATGGTAGGTAATCAAATTAGAGCTATGGATAGAATGTTTGAGCGTATGATGGGTATGACGGGACACCGTTCACCACTTGCAATGGTAGAATCAACAATGGACAGGATGGAGTCGATGCTTAGCTCGATTCCAACCAACAGTGAAGAGTTCACGGTATGGAAGCTAACTCCTACGACGTATAGGACTGAAGTTCAAGAAGATGGTTCCATTCTGTTCAAAGTTGTTGAAGGCAAAAAAGATAATGGTTGGTCTGAAGAAGCAAAGGGACCTGACGTAGAGAAAAAGTGAGTTTACCAGAGATATCCAAAGATGTTTTTGCTAATACAAAAAATGCTGAAGCAGCCATCAAGTTTGCTCAATGGGCACAAGGTGCAGAGTACGATCAAGTCGTTGCTGCATATGCTAAGTGTCATAGCGATCCCAATCTTGATGATACTTTTATTCGCACTCTCGGTCAGCTTGACAGGTATTATCTTGGTGTTTTCCTCTGTAACCGTCATGACATGCTTCACCCTTGGATATATGAAAGATGCCGTGAGGTCGAAAATGACAGAGATAGAAGACTCGATCTTTGGGCGCGGTTTCACTATAAAAGTACTATAATAACTTTTCTTGGCTGTGTTCAAGAAATATTATGTAATCCAGATATAACAATAGGTCTTTTATCTTTTTCTTCTAAGCAGGCTAAGCCATTTTTGCGGCAAGTTATGCAAGAGTTAGAAGCAAATGAAAAGCTTATTAATTTATATCCAGATATATTGTACGAAAAACCTAGGCAGCAAGCTCCAAAATGGGCAGAAAATGAAGGTCTTTGTGTAAAAAGAAAGTCAAACCCCAAAGAGCAGACGGTAGAAGCTCACGGTTTAGTAGATGGGCAGCCAACAGGTAGACACTTTTCGTTAATTATATACGATGATGTTGTTGTTCAGGAAAGTGTGTCAACTCCAGAGCAGATAGCAAAAACAACCACACAATGGGAGCTATCATTAAACCTTGGGTCTACACATAATCCAAGATATCAGTACGCAGGTACAAGATATTCATACGGTGACACGTATGGTACAATTTTACAACGAGCAGCGGTAAAACCTCGTATACATCCAGCCACACACAACGGTCAAATGGATGGAGTACCAGTGTTCCTTATGGATGAGCGCTGGGAAGAGATTAAAAAAACAACTTCTACATACACTGTAGCTTGTCAGCAGTTACTAAACCCAATTGCGGGCAGTGATGTAGCGTTTAAATCAGAGTGGTGGAGAGAGTGGGAAGTAAGACCATATACTATGAATGTATATATTCTTGTCGATCCAGCTAGCTCAAAAAAGAAAGGGTCTAACCGTACAGCTATGTGCGTTGTTGGTGTTGATTCGTTCTATAATAAATATTTACTCGATGGAGTTTGTCACAGATTAAGTCTTTCAGAGCGTTGGGACTATTTAAAAAAGTTGCGATCTAAATGGAAGATGGCCCCAGGAATTAGAGAAGTAAAAGTTGGGTATGAGAGGTATGGGGCTCAATCGGACATAGACCATTTTAAAGAAATGATGCGTATAGAGGGGCAAAGCTTTCCTGTGTACGAATTAAACTGGGTTGGTGGTGGAGGGTCACAATCCAAAAAGGATAGGATACAAAGATTAGAGCCTGATCTAAAAGATGGTTCATTTTTTTGGCCTTACCCAACAGACAATAAAAGACTTACATCTTTGCAGTTAGACGTAAAAGACAGAAAGCAAGAGTTTCTTATGTCTAAAAAAATAATGCGTAAAGATGAAAGTGGCGTTGTTTATGATTTAGCAAAATGGGTAAGAGATAACGAGTACAATCTTTTTCCTACAATTCACCCTGATTTTTTAGACGCACTATCAAGAATATACGATATTGACCCAACACCTCCAGTTATTCGCACCTACAGGAATCTGGAGCCAGAGGCAGAGGCAGCTTATTAATGGCAAGAACAAGGAGAATAGGACGACGAACTTATCAACCTAGGCGTGTAGCCTATAGGATGAGTAACGGCAAAGCTTTCTATGAAAAGCAGCCTCGCGATATTCCATATGGGGTTCTTCCTTATGTTCAGCCTACGTACTGGGTTGCTGGATATTGTGTGGATGATTAACTATGAACCATATTAAATATTTATTAGCGACTATAGCTGCATTTACCTTTGTTATGTTTATTGTAATGTTTCCCGTACTATTAAAAGCGCAAGAAAAAATGCCTGATGATATGTACGAGTTTGCTGCACCAATGACGTTTATGTGCGTCGATTCGTTTACGCGTATGATGGAGATTCTGGAAAAAGATTATCAAGAAATTCCTATGGTGATCTCGCACCTTACTCCATCAATGAGCATGGTCTTGTTTGTCAATCACGACTCAACCACAAGCACTGTTGTAGTGACTAAGCGCACAAAAGAAAAAGAACAAGCTTGTATTGTTTTTGGTGGAGCCTCTAACGGAACTTCATTTTCTTTAAATCCTAATCCTGCTTTTCCGGTAGAAACGTAATGACAATACCACCATACTTAATTAGTGCCATTATATTTTTAATAGTCCAAACAACTACCGCAGTGTGGTGGGCCAGTAGTATATCTAATGATGTTGAAATGCTTAAACGTGACAGAGATGACATGGCTATGATTATAGATAACTTAGATGTTTTATCCTATAGATTAGAAACATTAGAAAAAATGTTACAACGAGTGTTGGGCCCAGAGGCTAGATAATGGCTGAAAGAAAACAAAAGCCAATACCTAAAACTACTACAGGAAAAAAGCCTAACTTTAGAAAAACTAAAGCAGGCGCAGGAATGACAAAGGCGGGAGTAGCCGCTCATCGCAAAGCAAATCCAGGATCTAAACTTAAAACAGCAGTAACAGGAAATCCTAAGAAAGGATCTAAAGACGCTAAAAGAAGGAAGTCTTATTGCGCTAGATCAGCAGGACAATTAAAAAATTCTAGCGCTAAAACCAGAAATGATCCTAACTCAAGAATAAGGCAGGCACGACGAAGGTGGAAATGCTAATGGCTAAGAAAGGATTGTACGCAAACATACACGCAAAACGAAAAAGAATTAAATCTGGCTCTGGTGAGTCTATGAGAAAACCTGGGAGCAAAGGCGCTCCAACTAACAAATCTTTTAAAAGGTCAGCTAAAACTGCTAAGAAAAAATGAAACATTTAAAGGAAAATAATGAATCGTATCTGCAACACTTACAAAAGGCAATGTCTATATCTGGCCTTATGTTGGTTGGGAGTGCTTCTGCTTTTGTTCACAGCATTGCACCATTTGTAGCAGTAAATACTACAAGTAAGATTTGCAGTAAAGTTAGAGATAAACTAGAACACAGGAGATGTGTATGTGGGAAAATATAGTAAAAACTTGGAACGCTCTAGACCGAAGAGTAAAAATAGTAATTGTAATAGTAGGAGCATTAGCTATTATGTCCGCAATATTTGGATCGCCCTCGCCATCAGTTCCTGTGCAGTAATAGCTGGATGCCAGAGCCTAAAAGAATCGACAGTAGTAGCAACAGGGTCAGCAATAGGTGCGGGTGTTGGGACTGCGATCAGTGGGGGTGTAGGTGCGCCGATACTGGGAGCCATGACGGGTGCCTTTGT
>NZ_CALEMI010000137.1 GCF_937910895.1 uncultured Dokdonia sp.
CTTCAAATTCGATTTGAACTTGTAAGCGTTCTTGAAAATTTATAAAATAATTTTCAGGGACTTTGTAGTCATTATTTTTTGATATGTTTTTAGAATCTTCCATAAATATTCTCCTTTATATTGAGAACTAGGTGCTTTTTAAATAGTCTGTGATTTTTTTGGTTGCAATGTGATACGAACTTTTTAATGCGCCTACAGAGGTATCAGTAATTTCGCTAAGTTCTTCATACGTGATATCTTGAAAATACTTCATTCTAAATACCGTTTGTTGTTTCTCTGGAAGCGTTTGAATGGCTTTTTGTAATTGGATCTGGATTTCATCTCCTTCAAAATAGAGGTCACTTTCTAATGAGTTAATGAGCCTATCTTGCAACGCTTCACTAGAGATATGATATTGTTTGGCTCTTTTATTTAAAAACGTAATAGCTTCATTGGTTGCAATTCTATATAACCATGTATATAATTTACTATCTCCTTTAAAGGAATGAATACTGCGATGTACTTTTATAAAAACATTCTGTAAAACATCGTCTGTATCTTCATGATTTTTTACCATCTGACGGATATGCCAATATAGACGTTCTTGATATTTTTCTACCAATATCGTAAAAGCAGCATGGTTAGGTTGCTTCTTTAAGTCGTCTATAAGCTGACTTTCTATTATTTGGGTTTGCATCACGATACTTTGACTTCTTTTTTTTCAAAAAGTTTAATCTTAAAAAAATATTAATTTTTCATTGGTAATGAACGAGTTATGGGTGTAGTGGCATTTATATTATCGACAAAATGCACTTTTTTATAGATTAAATGCAATATTTGCTTGTGTATTCAAAACTATCCTGTTATATTTGAACCATCATTAAACAATGATCGACCTACATGAAACCCCAAATTCATAAGTTGATTTAATCATACGCTTTTTGATATCGCGAGCCCCAAATGTGGTATCAATAAAGTTTATACTTAACCTGAGGAAGCTACTTTTTTTAAAAAGTAGCTTTTTTTTTGTTTCTGTTTTTGCTTTTCTGCCTGCTGGCAGGCAGGAAAGCGTATTCAACCTTACTCAAAAGATTGCATAGCAACTAGATTGTGGTAGACTCCTTTTTTGTCCAATAATTCTTGATGTTTTCCTTGCTCTACAATCACTCCTTTTTGCATGACCACGATCTGATCTGCTTTTTGAATCGTAGATAAGCGATGTGCAATGACTATAGACGTTCTATTTTGCATCATGTTTTCTAATGCTTTTTGAACCAATCGTTCACTTTCTGTATCTAATGCAGAAGTAGCTTCATCCAAAATCATGATAGGAGGATTCTTTAATACAGCTCTCGCGATAGATAAGCGTTGTTTCTGACCGCCACTTAATTTATTGCCACTATCTCCTATATTGGTATTGATACCTTCAGGTAAATCTTTTACAAACTCCCAAGCATTTGCAATTTTTAAGGCATCAATAATTTCTTCATCTGTAGCGCCTTCTTTACCAAGATTGATATTATTTTTAATACTATCATTAAAAAGGATTGCATCTTGAGTGACCAATCCCATCTGATCTCTCAATGATTTTTTAGTAATTTCTTTGATAGGTGTACCATCCAACTTTATGACTCCTTCATTCACATCATAAAAACGGGTCACTAGATTAGCTATGGTACTTTTTCCAGAACCAGATTGTCCTACCAGTGCAACGGTATGACCTTTAGGGACTGTTAGTGAAAAATGATCTAATACGGTTTCCTGATCGTATTTAAATGAGATATTTTCTAAACTAATTTCTTTAGAAAATGCAGGTGCTATTTTGGCATTTGGCGCATCTTGTATTTGAGTTTCGGTCTCTATAATTTCTAATATCCTAGCGGCAGCAGCATCTCCTTTTTTTACAGAGTAACTTGCTTTTGCTATCGATTTTGCGGGTGTTAATATTTGATACGCAAGTCCCATGTATCCAATAAATGTAGCTCCATTTAATCCAGAGTCTACATTTAACACCATATTTCCTCCATACCAAAGCAATACTCCAATAACGGTAATTCCTAAAAACTCACTCACAGGAGAAGCTAAATTCTGTCTATGTGTAAGAGAATTGCTATAATTTTTAAAACGCTCTGTAGATAGTTCAAACCGCTCTTGCATCCGATCTTCAGCACTAAAGCCTTTAATGATCTTTAGGTTTGCCAATGTTTCTTCAACAAGTGAAAGAAAATAGCCTTGCTCAGTTTGTACTTGATTAGATCTTTTTTTAAGCGTCTTTCCGATACGAGAAATAATAAAACCCGCGACAGGAATAAAGATGAATACAAATATGGTCAAAGGGGTACTTATAAAAAACATGGTTCCTATGGCAAATAGGATTGCCAATGGCTCTCTTACAAATAATTCTAGAATAGATAGAAAAGAGTGCTGTACTTCGAGTACATCAGATGTAATCCTCGCAATGGTGTCCCCTTTACGCTTTTCTGAATAAAAACTAAGATTGAGGTTTAAGATACGTTTGTACATCACATCCCGGATATCTTTAAGTACGCCATTAC